>CABRDE010000009.1:0-34598 GCA_902469665.1 uncultured Collinsella sp.
GTTCTGGGGAGCTCGAGGGTCATCTCGCTAGGTAAGAAGATGGTTCGCGGTGGTATTGTTGCTGTGGGTTTAATTCGATATGAAAGGGTGACTTTGGTGTCCAAGATGGATTCTACGCTCTCCTATATTACTGACCAGTTGAAGGCGCTTACCTCGATTGCTTCGCCTACGGGCTATACCCGTGCGGCGACTGATTATCTGATGGAAACGTTGCGCGATATGGGCTTTGGCCCTGAGCGTTCCAATAAGGGCAACGTGCTGGTTGAGCTTGGTGGCGAGGGCGAGCCGCTCGTGTTGGCGAGCCATGTCGATACCCTTGGCGCCATGGTGCGCTCCATTAAGGACAATGGTCGCCTGCGTCCCACGACGCTTGGTGGGCATCAGTGGCCTACGGCCGATGGCGAGAACTGCACCGTCTACACGCGTGACGGCAATGTGTACACGGGTGTGGTCCTCAATACCGAGCCTTCGGCGCACGTGGCCGACGAGCCGGTCAAGACCATCGAGAAGAACATGGAAATCCTGCTCGATGAGAATGTCGACAGCAAGGACGATGTGCTTGAGCTGGGCATTCAGACCGGCGACATCATCGCTATGGATCCGCGTACCACGGTGACGGAGAGCGGCTACATCAAGAGCCGCTTCCTGGATGACAAGCTGTCGGCGTCGATTCTGCTGGGGCTGGCCCGTGCCGTTGCTGACGGCGAGGTGACGCTTTCGCGCAAGGTGTCGCTGCTCTTTACCGTGTACGAGGAGGTCGGCCACGGCGGCGCCTTCGTGCCGGCCGACACGCGCGAGATGATTAGCGTTGACATGGGTTGCGTGGGCGATGACCTGGGCTGCACCGAGCGCATGGTGTCGATCTGCGCCAAGGATTCGGGTGGCCCCTACAACTACGATCTGGTGACCACACTGTCCAATATCGCGCGCGAGCTTGAGCTCGATTACGCCATCGACGTGTACCCGCATTACGGTTCGGACGTCGAGGCCACGCTCTCGGCCGGCTACGACATTCGCCATGGTCTGATCGGCCCCGGCGTGTACGCGAGCCACAACTACGAGCGCAGCCACATGGACGGCGTGCGCAACACCTACGAGCTGGTTCGCGCCTACGTACAACGCTAGGGGAGCAGCTTGCGACTCGGCTGACCGATCGCTAAGGCCCGATTTCTCGGGCCTTATTTCGCTTTAGGATGTTTAGTATTATGATGTATGTAATCTATTAACTTAAACGTGTTAATTGCTTAACGAGGTGATGCGGTGTATGGATACGTTTGAGTACTTGTCTATGGGTGATGCCGCCCGCCTGTTGGGCGTTACGAAAGCCCGCATATCGCAACTTGCCGCATCGGGGACGCTTGTGTGCGGTATTGTGGGCGGCCGGAAGATGGTCGAGTACAATTCTGCGGTCGCTTATCAAAAGGTCCGCAAACGTGGACGCCGTCCTGCGGCCGATGTGGGGCGCAAGTTTACGCTGATGTCCGCCGACCATGAGGTCGCGCATGTCTCATTTGATCCGACGCGTGAGTTTCCTTTTGAAATCGCCGAGGTACTCGATGCGCAACGAATGCCGTTTGGCACGTGCTCGAGCTCTTCTCCAACGGTGAATAAGCGGGAGCTCAACGTGTGGTGGAGCCATCGGTCGGTGCCTGACGTCCGCCCCGGGCTCGTCTCGCGCTATCGTGAACTGGGAATTGCCAGTGGCATCGAGGTTCCGGTTCGGTGCCTGGGCCTATCACTTTCGGATTGTTATTGGCTGCGACCGGCAGAATGCGACGGGCTCGAATGGCGAAACCTCAATTACTTCGAGAATGATTTTGAGCGATCGGCGCCCGAAGAGCGTTCGGGTTGGCTGGAAGGCATCGGTCTTAAAAATCCGGACAACACGTCCGAGGGCGAGCTCCCTAAATCGTGGATGATCCGAAACGGCATTCGCGTTTTGGCTAAAGGTTGCGGGATGGACGATCAGCGTCCCTTTAACGAGGCGGTTGCAACGGCTCTACATCGTCGCTTGCTGTCGGAGGGCGAGTTTGTTCCCTATACGGTTGAGCGGATGTTCAATGGCCCCGTGTGCCTGTGTGAGGATTTTCTTGACGGCCGCGAGGAATACGTTCCGGCTGTTTACGTTAAGAACGCCCTTGGCGGCCAGCGAGGAGGCTCGACGTACGACCGGTACTGCCGCTTTCTTGGTAAGCATGGTGTCGATGAGGTCGCCGTGAGAAGGTCTATGTCGCAGATGATTGTCTGCGATGCCCTTTTGGCCAACAGCGACCGCCATTGGCGAAACTTCGGCATCATCCGCAATGTCGACACCCTGGAGATAAGGCCTGCTCCGCTGTTCGATAGCGGCAACTGCCTGTGGTACAACGTACCAACTGCCGTGCTCGCAGCTGGGGAGTTTGGGTTTTCCGCTAAGCCGTTTGGGCCCGACCCTTCCGTCCAGCTGGCGCTTGCGGACTCACTCGATTGGTTCGATTCATCACGACTCAACGGATTTGTTGATGAGGCGATCGAGATTCTTTCGCAGAGCGAATGGGCGACGGCGGAGGGTCGACTCGAGGCCATTCGCCGCGGCCTCGAGCGTCGCGTAATCGAGGTTGGTGCCGCTGTTGAGGTAATTCGACACGTGCGGCGATAAACCCGCGGCTACTTAAGTGCGCCGGTCACGGTGCCGCCGCCTAGGACGACGTCGCCGCGGTAGGCAACGACTGCCTGGCCGGGGGCGATGGCTCGCTGTGGCTCGTCAAAAGTTAGCAGCATTTGCCCGTCTTCGCCACATGTAAGGGTTGCTGCCTGGTCCTTTTGACGGTAGCGGTACTTGGCGCCCACGTGAATGCTGTCGGCATCGAGCTCTGCCTCCATGCGGTCGGCAGGGGCGCTCCAGATCCAGTCGTTGGCCGTGAGCGCTGTGGCCGTCAGGTCCTCGGCCTCGCCCAGATGCACAATGTTGTTGGCGGCATCGACGCCCGTTACGTACACGGGATGCGCCATCGCGACGCCCAAGCCCTTGCGCTGGCCGATGGTATAGCGCAGCGCGCCGTTATGGCGTCCGACCACGCTGCCGTCGCGCCATACAATATCGCCCGGCTCGGCGGCATGTCCGCAGCGGCGCTCGATATAGCCCGCATAATCGCCATCCGCGATAAAGCAGATATCCTCGCTCTCGGCCTTCTTGGCGTTGATGAAGCCCTGCTCGGCGGCAATGCGGCGAACGTCGCGCTCTTTGTCCAGTCCGGCCAGCGGAAAGATCGTGCGTGCCAGGCGCTCTTGTGTGAGCGAATACAAAAAGTAGCTTTGGTCCTTTTTGGGATCTTCGCCGCGATGTAGCTGCCAGGTGCCGTCTGTCGCCTGGCTTGTTTTGGCGTAATGGCCTGTGGCGATGTAGTCGCAGCCCATATCCAGCGCTGCATCGAGCAGCGCGCCAAACTTAATATGGCGGTTGCAGATGATGCACGGGTTGGGCGTCAGTCCCTCTTGATAGGCAGTCACGAAGCGCTCGATAACGTTGCGGTCGAAGGTCTGCTGCAGGTCGAGCACGTGGTGGGGTATCCCCAGGCGCTCGGCGACGGCCTTTGCATCGGCGATGTCGCGGTCGACTTTGCTCATGCCCGTGACGGGATCGGGCGCGGGACAGGTGAGGCGCATGGTGGCACCGACGCATTCGTAGCCCTGGCGCTTGAGCAGGTAGGCAGTCACGCTGGAATCGACGCCGCCACTCATGGCGACGAGCACGCGCTTGTTGTGCATGGGGAGGTTCTCCTTGGTGGCATGTGGCCAAAAAAGAAAAGCGGCGCGGGAGGCTGGTTCCGCGCCGCAGACATTGTAGCAAGTTCGGACGACTCGTGGGGCGCCCTGATGGGATGGGCTCAGACTGCCGGGAGAGAGGAGACCGGTTCGTCCTGGGCTCAACCTATGGGCGACAGGCCCTAGTCCTGGAAGAGTGCCGTGGACAGGTAGCGCTCACCGGTATCGGCGAGCAGGGCCACGATGGTCTTGCCCTCGTTCTCGGGGCGCTTGGCCAACTGCAGTGCGGCCCACACGGCGGCGCCGGACGAAATGCCCACGAGCACGCCCTCCTTGTGGCCCACGGCGCGGCCGGTCGCAAAGGCGTCGTCGTTCTCGACGGGGATGATTTCGTCATAGATCTGGGTGTCGAGGACGTCGGGCACAAAGCCGGCGCCGATGCCCTGGATCTTGTGCGGGCCGGCCTGGCCCTTAGAGAGCACCGGGGAGGTGGCGGGCTCAACGGCGACGACCTGAATCTCGGGGTTCTGCTCCTTGAGGAACTCGCCCACGCCGGTCACGGTGCCGCCGGTGCCAACGCCGGCGACGAAGATGTCGACCTTGCCGTCGGTGTCATCCCAGATCTCGGGGCCGGTCGTGGCCTTGTGGATGGCGGGGTTGGCGGGGTTTACAAACTGGCCGGCGATAATGCTGTTGGGTGTCTCCTTCTGCAGTTCCTCGGCCTTGGCGATGGCGCCCTTCATGCCCTTGGAGCCGTCGGTGAGCACGAGCTGTGCGCCGTATGCCTGCATAAGTTTGCGGCGCTCGACGGACATGGTCTCGGGCATGGTGATGATCACCTTGTAGCCGCGAGCCGCCGCCACCGAGGCGATGCCGACGCCGGTGTTGCCACTCGTGGGCTCGATGATGGTGTAGTCGCCGCCGCGCACGAGCTTGCCGGCCTTCTCAGCCTCGTCGATCATGTTCTTGGCGACGCGGTCTTTGACGGACCCGGCGGGGTTGAAGTATTCCAGCTTGACGAGCACGCGGGCCTTGAGGTCTTCATCGGCCTCAAAGTGAGTGAGCTCCAGAAGCGGAGTGTGGCCGATAAGCTGATCGATGGACGTGTAAACATTGCTCATGGTGAACCTCCAAAGTGTTCAAATGACTGGATACCGTGTGGTTTTACGGTGTGTGTAACAGCGAAACCCACAAACCTTATAGGTTGTTCGTTTGCTGTTGGCAAGCATAGTAGGCACTAAAGCCTAGTAATGCAATAGGAAATAGAAGATTATTACGAGTCGATTAACCAGCTTGACGGGAATAGGTATTTTCAAAACCAATTTTTCGGCTAGAATTTCTACGAATTAAAAGACCGAAAGGCAGCAATATATATGTTGGTTTCCACAAAGGGCAGATATGCCCTGCGCGTTATGGTCGACCTGGCCGAGCACCAGGCGGCAGGCCGCATTCCCCTCAAAGAGATCGCCGCGCGCCAGGGGATTTCGGAGAAATATCTGGAGAACATTTTGGCTACGCTCGTCCGCGCCAATATGCTCTCGGGCATGCGCGGCAAGGGCGGCGGCTACGTGCTCACGCGCCCGCCCGAGCAGTACACGGTGGGCGAGATCTTGCGCCTGACCGAAGGCAGCCTGGCACCGGTCGCATGCCTGGACGGCGACTGCAAGGGCTGCTCGCGTTCGGACGAGTGCCCCACGCTCGACGTGTGGAAGAACCTGGACAAGCTCATTAACGACTACCTCGACGGCGTGACGCTCGATACGCTCGTCGCCCCCAACGAGGGCTACGACTACGTCATCTAGCCGCACCTGCCATTTGGGGACGGGGTAGAAATGGTCGATTTTCTTGCCCTCTGAGGCTTGGCAAATGACAAGGCCGCCCATCGTTGCGATGGACGGCCTTCGTTTTGGCGTGTTGTGGCGGTCCGTATCCGGTCGCTTTAGCTCCTTGCGATGCTGTCGAGAATGCTGCGCATAATGGATACCACGATGCTGCCCATAAAGGCCGATTCAAAGCTGGCAATGGAGATACCCGCGCCCAGCAGATTGACCGACAGGTAGCTGGCCAGCTCGAGCATAAAGCTGTTGACTACGAGCTGAAAAATACCAAGCGTGATAATAGTGAGCGGCAGCGAGATGACCGTCAGGAACGGCTTGACGAGCGAGTCGACGATGTTGAGGAACAGTCCCACGAAGGCAAAGCAGGCCCAGGCGTCGGCCATGCCGAAGGGCTGAATGCCGGGGACGAGAAACGTTGCTATCGCGATGGCGATTGAGGTCAAAAGCCAGTTGAGCAAAAAGCGCATGGTGGGAATCCTTTCTTGCGCATGGCGTGGTGAGGGGGCGTGAGGGGCACATACCTTTGCAACTCGGATAGATGCGCGGGCTCGGCCCTGTTCGGCCGCCCATTGTCTCAGATATTCGTGGAGCTTGCGTGCGCATTCGGTTTCAAAACGGCGTTCGTCCTAGAAAATGTGCCGCAGGCAGAGAGTCTTGTCGCTTTAGTTTGGTGGTGTGCTAAACTGCTACGGGCAAAAGCCACAGGCGTTGCCCTATTGCATAGAACGGGCGAACGATGCCCGATGTCAGTATCAACTTCGATGCCTTTTGGCGGGTTTGGCGGTGATCGATGAATATCGAGAACATGTTTGACAAGCCTGATGTCAAGCAGCTGGTCCACGCATTTAGCCTTTTGGACGACGAGAAAGATATCCAAGCGTTTTTGACCGATATCTGCACGCCGCGTGAGATTTGCGATCTATCGCAGCGTCTGCAAGTCGCGCGTTACCTGGACGAGGGCGAGCCCTATGTCGAGGTTCAGGCGCGTACCGGCGCTTCGTCCACCACGGTGAGCCGTGTATCCAAGGCGCTCAACGGCGAGTACGGTGGCTACCGCAAGATCCTCATTAAACTGGAGGATGGCGAGTAGGCCAGCGACAACAATGAATTACGAAGAGCCGTCCCTCCGTGGGGCGGTTTTTTGATCCCCTGGGGACGGAGGAAAACGGATCACCGGGTTAGACTGACCTCCTCGGTGATCCGTTTTCCTCCGTCCCCAGGGGATCAAATCTGTTGGCGTGGGGCAAATCTGTCCGCTTGGGCGGGTAGGATGGATGCATTGATTATTGCGAACAGTTTGAGCGGAGGACCATGCCTGTTCGAATCTATACCACCAATGCCGGCACGGATTTGAGCGATGCCGAGTCGACGTTGCTTGCCGACCTTATTGCCCGCCACGGGCGTGCCGTGTTGCTGGCACCTACGTTTGCCGAGCTCGACCTGTGCCGTCATGATGCGGCGGAAGCCGGCGTTTCGCTGGGTATCGACTACAAGACGCCTACATCGTGGCTTCGCTCGATTTGGGGGCTTTTGGGCGACGGGCGCGGTTTCGTCGACAACCTGCAGCGCCAGATGCTGCTCTCGGACATGGTCACGCGTCTCGACGATGCCGACCTGCAGCCGCTTTCGCGCAGCCAGGGCACGGTGCGCATGCTTGCTCGCATGGCCCGCGATGTGCTGCCGGGTGTGGCGGGGACGACGGCCGAGCGATGCGGTGGCAACAATTGCCAGCCTGAGCCAAAAAGCGATGCCGAGGCTCGCGTGTTCGAACTTTTGCGTGCCTACGCGGGCGGTTTGGACCGTCGAGATATGGTCGAGCCCTGCGAGGCAGCTGACATTATGGCCGGTGCCCTGGCCGATAACCTGCCGGCGTGCGCCCGCGCCGTATGCGTGCGCGGTGTCACGTCGTTTACGCACGGCCTGCTCGAGCTGCTGTCTTCCGCGGCGAACAATGGGGGAGAGGTCGTCGTGCTGCTTGCCCGCGAGCAGGCGGCGATGCGCGAGGAGCTTGCCACGGCATTTGATGCCCGCGGTGTGCTGTTTGAGGTCACGTTGCTGGGGGAGGACGCCGTCGCGTCTGATGACGCTTGCGGGACCGCCGCCCAGCCTACCTTTATTGAGGTCGCCGGCCCCCATGCCCGTGCTCATGTCTATGCGGACGCCATCGATAAGTTGGTGAAAGTGCACAAGGAGTCCAAGGCCGATAAAGCTACGGCAACGCCCGCCGACCCCGTGCGCGTGCTCGTTGTTTCTGCCCGGGCACCCCAGCTGTTCGGTGAGCTCGCCTCTCGTCTGGCGGCTCGTCATATTGCTTCCGAGACAGTTGAGTTCACGGCGTTTTCCCAATCCATTGCGGGCAGGCAGTTTGCGGCGCTTGCCGGCCTGATCGAGCGCATGAAGGCCGCCGATGAGGGCATGGCGTCAAAGACCGAGTGGTGGCCCGCGCCGGAGCTTACCGACTGGATCTACAGTCCGCTTTCGGGCGCTGATGCCGTCAATGCCCGTACCTTCGATAAGAATATGCGTCTCTCGCGCAGCAAGACTACCGCGGGCGTAAAGAGCCTGCTACAGAGCGTTCAGGGCCAGGTGAGGGGCGCGCGCAAGGCGGCGAGCGACGATAACTGGTTTAAGAACGTACCGTGTGTGGTCTCGGACGTGTTCCAGGCGCTGTGGCGTGACAAGCCCGTGACGGCGCTTAAGGCCATGCTTGCCGTTGCCGAGGCGTTGCCCGATCGTTCGCTGGGCAGCTTGGATGGCCAGGCCCGTCGCCAGGCGGAGGTAGCCCTGCTGCGCCACGCCATCGACATCCTTATGAACGGCGCCCGCGCGCTCGACGTGTCGCAGGTCGCGACCGTGCCCGTGCTCGATGGCATTCGCACCAGGGTGGACAAGCGTAGCACCGCCTACGATTACGAGACCCACGAGGTTGACCGTGCGCCACGTGCCCAGGTTCGTTTTGCTTCGCTTGCCGACGCGGCGGCTCTGCGCCCCGGCAGCTACGATGCCGTGCTGTTTGCCGATGTCGATCTGAACAGCTATCCACTCTCGCACGAGGAGGGACCGCTGGCTACGCTGACGGCGAGCCTTGGTCGCGAGGGCGTGACGCTTGAGCCCGCGGCCCTGCTGCGCGTGCGCTTTGGTCACGCGATGCAAGCGTCGCGTGGTCCGGTTACGCTCGCCCGTGTGACCCATGATCGTCAGGCGCGCGAGTGCTATCCGGCGGCCGTGTGGACCGAGTTGCGTGCGCACGCCAAGGCCGCTGACGACGCTAAGGCCACTGACACCGACAAGGCCGCTGACGACGCTAAGGCCACTGGCAACGCTAAGGTCGCTGGCGCCGACAAGGCGACGTGCGTGGGTGAGGGCGATATCGTAAGGGACTTCGATCCCGCGGCAGGCGAAGGTCTCAAGCGCGAGCGCGTGACCTGTGAAGCCCCTCAGCATCTGAGTGCCGAGGCCGTGCCGTATTTGGTCCTGCGCCGTCGCGATGGCGAGGGCGAGGACGCGCCGCTCGTGCCGCGCCTGACGTCCGCCTCGCAGATCGAGGCCTATTCTACCTGCCCGCTGTGCTGGTTCGTATCGTATCGCGTCAAGCCCCAGTCCATCGATGCGGGCTTTGGCAACATGGAGAAGGGCAACTTTGTCCATGACGTGCTGGAGCACTTACATGCCCGTCTGCCCCAAGAGGGCATGGAGCGCGTGACGCCCGAGAACCTGCCGCGTGCACAGGAGCTGCTACACGAGGTCTTTGACGAGACGTTGGCCGAGCACGCCGGCAAGCGCGGTACTGAGGGTCCGCTCGTGCCACTTTCCCCGGTGGAGGAACGTCAGGTGGCCGAGATTCTGCCGCAGCTGGAAGGTGTGCTCGCCTACGAGTCCGAGGCGCTCGCGCCCTTCGCGCCGCGCTATCTGGAGTTCGCGTTCAACGAGCTCCAGGTCGAGTATGCCGGTTGGCCGCTCGGTGGGCGCATCGACCGCGTGGACGTGGATGCCGAGAACCGTGCCGTGGTGATCGACTACAAACATCGCTCGGGCGTCGAGGAGTATAAGCTTGCCGACCCCACGGTGTTCGACGAGAAGACGGGTGCGGTGCCCGCTGACGACCCGCGCTGGCTGCCGCCGCATACCCAGACACTCATCTACGCGCAGGCCATGCGTCGGGCGCTGGGCCTAGATACCCGCGCTGCGCTCTACTTTTCGACCAAGGGCGGCAAGCCCGCGCTGCGTGGTGCCGCAAGTGCCGAGTTGCTCGAGGAAGAGCGCGGCGACGGTCGCATCCCGGGCCTCAAGAAGGGCTTTCCGGGCGAGGGCGGCAACATGGACTTCGATGCGCTGCTCGACCGCGTGGAGGCCGGCATCGCCGAGCGCCTGTGCGAGCTCGAGGCAGGCAACATTACCGCCGTCGACCCGACGTCGGCTCAAGCCGCGCATGCGCGCTGCTCGTATAACCACGAAGGAACGTTTGTAAGGAGGGACGTGTAGACCATGGATCTTTCGACTTTGATGCCGCAACAGCTGCAAGTCGTCAAAACGCTCGACCGCCCGCTGTTTGTCTCGGCAGGTGCCGGCTCGGGCAAGACCTTTACCCTTACGCGCCGCATCGTCTACGCGCTCTCGCCCGAATCCGGTCCGTTTGTCGAGCATCTGGACCAGGTGCTCGCCATTACCTTTACCAAAGACGCCGCGGCCGAGATTCGCGACCGTGTGCGCCGTGCGCTTATCGAAGAGGGTATGGACGAAGAGACTCTGACGGTCGACGACGCTTGGATCTCGACCATCCACGGCATGTGCTCGCGTATCCTGCGCGCGCATGCGTTGGAACTGGGCATCGATCCCGAGTTCACGGTGCTTACCGATACCGATGAGCTTATGGATCAGGCTGTCGAGCATGTGCTGGGCCGCGCGACAGCGCCCGATGCCGCTCCCGAGCTCGCGGCTTCGCTCAAAGCACTCTATGCCTGGTATCCCATGGCGGGTGAGGGCGGTCCCTTTGGCAGCGGCACCACCATCAAAGGTCTGGTGCGCAACCTATTGGAGCTGTCGAGCCAGCTGCCGGGCGGCATGGACGACGTGTGCGTGGTTCGTGGCTGTGCCGATACCTCGGCCCTGGCAGACGCCTATCGCGCGGCGCTCGGCGCGAGCAAGGCGGCGACCGAAAAGGCGCAGGTGGCGCTCGAGGCCATCGACGCGTTCGAGGCGAGCGGCAAGACCATGGCAGATGTGGCGCGGCTTATGATGGCGTGCAGTATGCCGCGCGCGAGTAAGATGTTCCCAAAAGAGAATGTCGAGCTGCTCAAGGCAGAGGCTGCCGACACGTTCGTCAATATTGTGCTGGCTTGCGGTGGCCCGGCACTTGATGCGCTGACGGGGCTTGCCCGTGCCGTAGAGGCGGAATACCGTGCGCTCAAGGCTGACCAGTCTGCACTCGACAATAACGATCTGTTGCGCATGGCATACGAGGCGCTGCGCGATTATCCTGCCATCCGAGCCGCCTACGAGGGCCGCTTTAAGATGGTCATGATCGATGAGTTCCAGGATACCGATCAGATGCAGGTCGATTTGATCCGTTACCTGACGGGCGCGGGGGAGCGCGCGCTGTGCACCGTGGGCGATGCGCAGCAGTCGATCTACCGCTTCCGTGGCGCCGAGGTTGAGGTGTTCCGTCGCCAAGAGCGCAAGGTGGGCTCCTCTGCTGCGCCCGAGACGGCTGTCGCATCCGATGCCCCCGCCGGCGAGCTCGTTAAGCTTGTACGCAACTTCCGCAGTCACGACGAGGTGCTGCGCTACGTAGCGCGCGTCTTTGACGGCGATACCGGTGGTTTGATGCAGGGGTTCTTGGATCTTGAGCCGAGTGACGATCGCGAGGACAAGCTCAAGGCAAAGGCTTCGCGCCGCCAGGCGCTTTTCGTTGTCGGTGGCAACACACAGGAGCGAACGCAGGCGAAAGCTCGCGCGATTGCGGAGCGGTTCCAAGCGCTCGTCAAAGCGGGGCAGCCCCAAGGCAGCATGGTCCTGCTGCTGGGCCGCATGACCAACGCCGATGTCTATGCGCAGGCCTTCCGCGACCAAGGGCTCGACTGCGTGATCGCAGGCGGCTCGGTCTTTGCCCAGGCAGCCGAGGTGCAGACGGTGCGTGCCCTGGTGTGCGCACTTGCCAATCCGGCCGATACGGCGCAGGGTCTTATGCCGCTGTTGGCCTCGCCGATGTTTGCACTCGGCGCCCAGGAGTTCCTGGCGCTGGCGACCAAGCTCGACGAGCAGACGGGCGAGACGTCGCGTCGCAACATCGATGCGGGCATCATGAGCGATTCCGATGTGCCAGGCTTGCAGGGCTTGCCACTCGTAACGCGCGCCCGCGAGGTGCTGCGCTATGCACTGCGTCGCGTGGGGCGTGATTCGTTCGCCGCCGTCGCGCGCGACGTGGTCAATGCCTCCGGCTGGTTCGTGCGTCTGGCGCAGCGCGGCCCCGAGGGGAAGGCCATTGCCGCCAACGTGCTCAAGGCGCTCGACGCCGTGGCCGAGGCAGAGACCGAGCTCGGCAATTCTCCGCGCTCCATTGCGCTCGCCTTCGACCGCTTCTTGGCGGGCAAGGAGGCTCCGGGCGCGCTCAACGAGGAGGGCGACGGCGCGGTGCGCATCATGACCGTGCATGCGTCCAAGGGTCTGGAGTATCCGGTCGTAGCGGTTGCCGAGTGTTTTGGCGTGCGCAAATCGTCCGGTGCGGCACAGATGGGTCGCGTCGAGGGCGGAGCGCAGGTCGTGGCACTGCCGGCACGCTTCGACGGCGTTAAGCTTGCCGACGGTACCTTTGTGAAGGGCGACGACGTCAAAAAGCAGTTTGAGCATGCGTTTAAGGGCAAGGGCACGTCGCTGTGGTTGCCGCCAGAGCTTATGGAGGACGTATGCGCGACGGGCTCTCCCGCCGAGGCATTTGCCCGCCTGCGCAACGACGACCTGCAGCTTTCGCTTGAGGAGCGGGCTCGTCTGCTCTATGTCGCCATGACGCGAGCGCGTGAGCTGGTCATTTTGGCGATGGACGCCGGCGTGAGCCGCGGAAAGGTGACGGCGCCGACCTTCGACGTCGAGACCGATCTGACCTACGATGTCCTGCGCCGCATTCTGCCGACGGATGCTCTGGGTATGCCGCAGCTCGATAGCGACCGTTTGGTGTTCGACAGCTCCAAGCCGGGCGACTACGAGCTCATCTCGCTGGCGGACTTTACGTTTGGCGAGCAAGCGTTTGAGGCCAACGCTTCGCTGGATGCCGAGGGCAGGCTCGTTCGTGGCGAAACCGATGTCGCCGATAATGCTGCGCACTCAACCGTGCCCGGTCCTGCCGACCCCAAGCCCGATTCGTTTGAGCTTGTGTATCCCCAGGCGGCGGGCGTGCGCATGGGCGTGTGTCCGTTCCCGGCGCGTGATTCGTACAGCTATTCGTCGATCGCCGCGGCGCTCCATGCCGAGACGGAAGACCGTGCCGCCGAGGCTCATGTTCCCATGGACGAGTCCGGCGATGATGCGGAGTCGGATGGTTCCGAGATGACGGATGCAGACGTGGCCGCCGTTGAGTCCGCCGGCAACCCCATGGCGCTGGGCTCGGCGTTCCATGCCGCCTGCCAGTGGCTCATCGAGATGGGTGCCGATGCGCTGCCCGCTGAGCGTGCCGACGCCCTGGCTCGCTTGTGGCGCCTGACGCCGGAACAGCGCGAGCGCTTCGATGTCGCTCTGGATCGCTGGCTCAAGTCGTCGGTTCGTGCCGAGCTGCTCGCGTGGCCGTGCATCCGTGCCGAGGTGCCGTTCTTCTCGCTGGGCTGCGAGGACGAGGATATCGCCCGCTACGGCGCCTATGCCGAGGGCGCCATCGATGTCTTGGCAACCGACCCGGCCGATCCGTCGCGCGCACTGGTCATCGATTACAAGACGGGTGGCACGCCGGATGAGACGCCGGACCAGCTGCTCGAGAAGCACGCCCTGCAGGCGCGCGTCTACGCTGATGTTCTGCACAAGGCGGGCTTTGAGGCCGTGACCGTCAAGTTCGTTCGCGTGGAGCAAGCGAACCCCGCCATCTTCGTCGAACCCGCCGAACCCCAAGTAGTCACCTACAACCTCTAGCCCTCAGATAACTTGCGGTGGAATAGTTCCTGTATTGCGGCCCCAGGTGGCCCAAGCGGGAACTATTTCACCGCAACTCAAGAGGAGCCGTGTGGGTTTGGCTAGGTTCGGGTGCTGTCCGTGCCGTGGGGTAAAATCGTTCAGTCAGAACACGAACCCGCATCGGAGCTCATCACATGGCATTCGTCCATCTGCACAACCACACTGTCTTCTCCATGCTCGACGGCGCAACCCGTATCCAGGATATGGTCAACCGTGCCGTTGAGCTTGGCATGCCCGCCGTGGCCATTACCGACCACGGCTACATGTATGGCGTGCCCGACCTGGCGCTGGCCTGCGACGCCGTCAATCACAACACGCCCGAGTATAAAACCTGGAGCCACGACAAGGCCTTCTTGGAAAAGGACCGCCGCGACGAGCTGGTGGAGCCCGATCCCGAGGAAAACCCGCGCGAGCATGCCCAGTATGTGAAAGACATGGCCATGTGGGACGAGAAGGGCAACATCGACGAGCTCAAGCCGCCCCTGGTCATCAAGCCCATCTTTGGCTGCGAGGTTTACTTTACGCCGGACGAGACACTCGCCCGCGACCATAAGCCCGAGCTTTACCACATGATCCTTCTGGCCAAGGACCAGGAGGGCTACGTCAACCTGATGCAGACGGTTTCCGAGGCCGCCGTGCAGGGCTTTTACTACAAGCCGCGCGTGACGCTCGACAACCTGCGCCGCCACGCCAAGGGCATGATCTGCACGAGCGCCTGCATCGCGGGCATCATCCCCAAATACATCGACCGCGGCGACATGGAAGGCGCCATCAAGTGGGCCGAGACCTTCCGTGACACCTTCGAGCCCGGCGACTTCTACATCGAGATCCAGGAACACGGCATCACCACCGACAACGGCCTGACCGACGAGCAGATGGACCGCACGCTCATCGACATCGCCAAGCAGGTGGGCGTCAAGGTCATCGCCACCAACGACTTCCACTACCTGCGCCGCGAGGACGCGCCCGTGCAGGACGTCATCATGTGCATCGGCATGAACGCCAAGGTCGACGACCCCAACCGCATGCGCATGACCGGCTCGGAGTTTTACATGAAGACCGAGGAGGAGATGCGGGCGATGTTCCCGTATTGCCCCGAGGCCTGCGACAACACGCTCGAGATCGCCGACAAGTGCTACGTTGAGCTGGACTGGGACTCCATCATCCTGCCGCGCTTCCCGTTGCTCGACCCCGGCGAGACGCACGAGAGCCAGTTTCGCCGTGAGTGCGAGAAGGGCCTGCGTCAGCACTACGGCGACGACTGGGCCACGCGTGAGATCGGTGGCGTCAACATCAAAGAACGCTTTGAGTACGAATACAAAGTCATCTGCGACAAGGGATTTGCCGCCTACTTCTTGATCGTCGCCGAGTACGTGCAATGGGCCAAGGACAACGGCATCGGCGTCGGCCCCGGCCGTGGCTCGGCCGCCGGCGCTATCGTCGCCTACGCCATGAACATCACCGCGTTCGACCCGCTCGAGAACGGCCTGATGTTCGAGAGGTTCCTGTCCCCGCAGCGTACCGAGATGCCCGATATCGATATGGACTTCGACGATGAGCGGCGCCTCGAGGTCGTGGAGCACGTTCGCCAGCTCTATGGCCCCGAGAAGGTCACCCACGTCATCACCTACTCGACCATTAAGGCCAAGCAGGCCATCAACGACGCCGCGCGCGTCCTGGACTACCCGGTCTACATGGGCCAGCGCCTGTCCAAGATGGTCTCGAGCGACCCCAAGGTCAAGCTCAAGCAGGTGCTCGACAAGCAACCCGGCAAAGAGGATCTGTTTAACCCCGACTTTGCCGAGGCCTATAAAAAGGATGACGACGCCCGCCGCATCATCGACACGGCGCTCTCGATCGAGGGCCTCACCCGTGGCGAGGGTGTGCACGCGTGCGCCGTTCTGATCTGCCGCGATCCCGTCAACGAGCATGTGCCCACCAAGCTCGATACCAAGGGCGGCGTCGAGATTACCCAGTACGAGGGCCATACCGTTGCCGACATGGGCCTGCTCAAGATGGACTTCCTGGGCCTGCGCACGCTGACGGTTATCTCTAAGGCCAAGGCCAACATCAAAAAGAACTTCGGCATCGACATCAAAGAGGAAGAGATCCCCTTTGACGATCCCGAGATCTTTAAGCTCATGGGCTCCGGCCACACCGCCGGCGTCTTCCAGGTCGAGTCCGCCGGCATGACGGCCACGATCAAGAACATGAAGCCCACCGAGTACAAACACGTCGTGGCATTGATCGCCCTGTACCGCCCGGGCCCGTTGGGCGCCGGCATGGTCTCGTCCTACATCAACCGTATGAACGGTAAGGAGCCGGCCGTCTCCTACGATGACCGTCTGGACGACATCCTGGGCGAAACCTACGGCACCATGGTCTACCAGGAGCAGGTTATGCTCATCTCCGTCGAGATGTGCGGCTTCTCCAAGGGAGAATCGGACTCGCGTATCCGTAAGCCCGTGGCTAAGAAAAAGATTAAGCTGCTCACGTCGACGGTGCTGCACTGGGAGGATGGCTCGGACGAGACCACCTACGACCACTGGATGAACGGCGCCATCAAGAACAACTACACGCGCGAAGTCGCCCAGAAGATTTGGGACGATGTTCTCGAGTTCGCATCTTACGCCTTTAACAAGTCGCACTCCGCCGGCTACGCCATCTTGGTTATGCAGACAGCGTGGCTCAAGGCGCACTATCCGCACGAGTACATGGCGGCCGTTCTGACGTCCTACACGGGCAAGACCGACAAGATCGTTCACTACGTCTCGGCATGCCGTCACGACGGCATCCCCGTGCTGTCGCCAGATGTCAACGAGTCCGGTACCGAGTTCACGGCCACCAAGGAGGGCGTGCGCTTTGGTTTGGCCGGCATCCGCGGCGTGGGCACCGGCGTGGCGCAGGCGATTATCGCCGAGCGCGAGGCGGGCGGTCCGTTTAAGACACTGCACGACTTTGTCGAGCGTGTGGACTCGAGCCAGGCAAACCGCCGCGTGATCGAATCGCTCATCAAGGCAGGCGCCTTTGACTCCACGGGGTATCCGCGCCGCCAGATGATGCACTTTGTGGACAAGAACAACCCCGAGAACATCATCGATGCCGCCGTGAAGCGCCAAAAGGATCGCGCGAGCGGCCAGACGTCGTTCTTCGACATGTTCGGCGATGTTGAGGGCTCGGGCTTTGAGGTGAGCGTGCCCGATCCGGACGGCCAGGAGTGGGACCGCCACCTTAAGCTGAGCCAGGAGAAGGAGGTTCTGGGCATCTATGTCTCGGACCACCCGCTGCGCCCGTTTGAGTATGCGCTAGCCAAGGCGCGCGACTTCTCGTTCTCGCAGATCGACACCGGCTACGAGGTGCAAAACCCCACGGGCGGTACCATCAACCAGGAGATTCCCGAGGGCAAGGCACTGTGGTGGGCCGGCATGGTCTCGAGCGTGTCCAAGCGCGTGACCAAAAACGGCGACCCCATGGGCATTGTGCAGCTCGAGGACATGGAAGGCGAGGCCACGGTCGTGGTGTTCCCCAAGACCTACAAGGAGGCCGAGGGGTACCTGTACGGCGAGGTCGATCCCGAGACCGGCGCGCAGCTGTCCGATGCGTTTGTGCGCATTAAGGGCAAGCTCGAGCGCTCGGACCGCGGCGACCAGATCATCGCGCAGGAGATCGTGCCGCTGGAGCTCAACGAGGAGAACAACAAGCCCAAGGTGTTTGAGGTTATGGTGCCCAACAGCCGCTTTAGTCAGGGCAATATGGCGCGTCTTGCCACGGTGCTTACCGCCAACCCGGGCGGCGACCGCGTGGAGATCTTTATCGAGCAGGTGGACGGGCGCGTGCTGCGTGCCGAGGTGCCGGCCAAGGTCAACGCACGCTCGATTCCGCTGTTGGCAGAGGCAAAGGCCATCGTCGGCAACCAAGGCCGCGTGACGGTGATCTAAAATGATTTTTTAATCCCCGTCCCAGAAAAATCATCCGGTGGGTGGATTGGAGGAAGTGATGGCACAGGGGACGTTTGCGCAGGCGCTCCGGAAAGAGGCGGCGCTCAGCAGTACCTTTATGAAGGGGCGCTCGCTCATGCTCAACGGCGCCGTGCTGTCGTTTGAGGACTCCGGCTCGCGCTTCTCCAAAAACGTGAACATCGAGGGTTCGGTGCGCGGCTCGCGCGGCGACCTGTATAAGACGCACGTGGCGCTCGATATGGACGAGCACGAGGTTATCGACTACGACTGCGATTGCCCGGCCGCCTTCCGCTATTCCGGCATGTGCAAGCACGCCATCGCCACGGCGTTGGCGTATCTGGATGCCAGCGGCGCCGAGCCCGTCGAGGGTCTGCGCACACCGGTCCGCACGTTTACAGCACCGCCCGCACAGTCCAAGCAGCCCACGCGCCCCGCGCCCACCGCATCTGCGGTCAACCCCAACTTTCCCTTCCCGGCGCCCGTCCCCACGAGCCCGAGCCTTGTGGCGGCGCTTTCCGATCTTTCGGACGCGCGCATGGACGAGCTCGTAGCCATGCGTCGCAAGCTCGCCGGCACCATCGACCCCGATGCGCCCAAAGCGGTGCTGGAGCCCTCGCTGGTGCCGTACTACAACCCGTTGTTTGCCGATCGCTTTAACTGGGCGCTCGAGTTTCGCATTCGCTGCGGTTCGGTGTCCTACGTGGTTAAGGATATCGACGGCATGGCCGATGCTTATGTGCGCGGCGGTACGTTCTCCTATGGCAAGAAGCTTACGTTTGTCCATGTGCCCGAGGCTTTCGATGGCGTGTCGACAAAGCTGCTCGACTTTGTCGCAATGACGGTCGCCTACCTGAGCGACATCACGAGTTCGCGCTCGGCATCGTATGACTTTGCCCGCAGCGGCTTTGTCGCCGAGCGTCAGTTGCCGGTATCCGAGCATTCCATCGTGTCCGTGCTGGACCTGCTGCGCGGCAGGACCATGTCCTTTGAGCCTGCTTGGTCGCGGGGGACGACGACGCATCGCGCCTACGAGGTGGTGGTCGAGCCGTCGCCGCAGGGGGAGGGCGAAGTCCCGGCTAAGTGCCCGCCGCTCCTTGCCGCCAAGATTGCATCGGCGGCGGGAGGCAGCTACGACTTGCGCCTGCCGGCCGATACGTACTGCTTTGTCGCTGGTGACGCAGCCTATCTGGTCGATACGCGCCGCGCGCGCCGTACCGACATGGCATTTGCCCAACATGCGGCGCCGTTCCTATCGCACTTGTTGCCCTGCCGCACACCGGTCCATATCGCCGCCGACCAGGTGGGCGAGTTCTGCCGCATGGCACTGCCCATCTTGCGCGACTACACCGACCTGACCGCGCCCGCTGCGCTCGATACCGTGGCGCCCGAGCCGAGCTTTGCCATGGCGATCGGCGTCGACGATGGTCTTGTGACCTGCAAGATTACGGTGACCTACGGCGATTGGTCGGCAGATCTCTTTAGTCTTGGTGCTCCGGGCAGTCCCTTCGAAGAACAACGCCCCGGCGTTCCGCCCCGCGATACGGTGGCGGAGTTTCGCGTTATGGACACGGCGGCCCTCTATTTCGATTTCTACGAGGGCGGCCTGGCGTTTGAGGAACGCGATGACGAGAGCCTGTTCCACTTGCTGACCGAGGGCCTGTCTGCCCTGTCCGAGCTGGGCGAGGTCCTGCTCAGCGACCGCCTGCGCCAGATCTCGGTCCGTCCTGCGCCCAAGCTTTCGGTGCGTGCGACCGTCAAGAGTAACCTGCTCGACGTCGAACTGGGCGCGAGCGGGCTTTCGGCGGCCGACCTTGCCATCTATCTCGATTCGTATAAGCGCCACCAGACGTTCGCGCGTCTTACGTCCGGCGATATCGTGCGCCTGGACGAGGGCGCTCGTGCCGCGTTTGGCCTTGCAGGGGACTTGGGCGTCGACGCCGTTGACCTGCTCGACGGCGTGTCGCTTCCCGCGTCGAGCACCCTTTTTGTCGATAGTATGCTCGCGCGCACGCCCGCGCTCGAAGCCGATCGCGACGCCGCATTCCGTCGCACCGTCGAGCGCTTGGATACGCTCGGCAAGATGGACTTTACGGTGCCGGTCTCGCTCAAGGCCACGCTGCGTGGCTATCAGGTCGACGGCTACCAGTGGCTCGGCTCGCTCGAGCACCTAGGCCTCGGTGGCATCTTGGCCGACGATATGGGCCTGGGCAAAACACTGCAGATGATCGCGCACATTCTGGCGCGCGTGGAGGCGGGGGACACCAAGCCCACGCTCGTGGTATGTCCCGCGTCGCTTGTGTACAACTGGACCGCCGAGCTGGAGCGCTTTGCCCCCTCGCTTGATGTGTGCGCCATCGTGGGCGCCAAGGCGCAGCGTCGCGTGCAGATCGCCGGCGTGTCCGAGCATAACGTGGTTGTAACGTCGTATGACCTTATGCGGCGCGATATCGACGAGTACGTCGAGCGGGATTTTGCCCGCGTGGTGCTCGATGAGGCCCAGTACATTAAAAACCCGCTCACCCAGGTGGCGCGTGCCGCAAAGCGCCTGCCGGCCGGCGTGCGCTTTGCCTTGACGGGAACGCCCATCGAAAACCGCCTGTCCGAGCTCTGGAGCATCTTCGACTTTTTGATGCCGGGCCTTCTGGGTACGCGCGACTCATTTGCCAAGCGCTTTGAAAGTCCCGTCGAGCATGCCGAGGGCGATAGTGCCGCTCGTCTGCAGGCGCTCGTATCGCCGTTTGTGCTGCGTCGCGTCAAGGAAGACGTGGTGGCCGACCTGCCCGAGAAGATCGAGGATACGGTGATGGCGCAGCTTACCGGCGAGCAGCGCAAGCTCTACCTGGCCAACCAGGACCGCATCGCCCAGCAGGTGCAGCACCGCGAGGCCGGGGAGTTTAAGAAAGATAAACTCAAGGTGCTTGCCGAGCTCACCAAGCTGCGTCAGATCTGCTGCGACCCGCATCTGCACTATGCGGACTACAAGGCGGGAAGCGCCAAACTCGATACGTGCATGGAGCTCGTCCACGGAGCACTCGACGGCAGTCACCGCATCTTGCTGTTCAGCCAGTTTACGGGCATGCTCGATATCATCGGCAAGCGCCTGGCCAAGGAGGACATCGCCTTCCTTAAGCTCACGGGTGCATCGTCCAAGGAGAGTCGCGCCAAGATGGTTGTGCAGTTCCAGGCGGGCGAGGTGCCGGTGTTCTTGATTTCGCTCAAGGCGGGCGGCGTGGGCCTTAATTTGACGGCTGCCGACGTGGTCATCCACTACGACCCGTGGTGGAACGTGGCGGCGCAGGACCAAGCGACCGACCGTGCCCACCGTATTGGCCAGCAGCACACCGTGACCGTGTACAAACTCATCGCCAAGGACACGATCGAGGAACGCATTATGCAGATGCAGGAGTCCAAGCGCGATCTGGTCAACAGCGTGCTCGGCGGCGACGGTATCTCGTCGGCACTGTTTACGCGCGAAGATGTTCTGGCGCTGCTGGGCGGCGACGGTCGCTAGCCTCGCTCGTTATGTGTTCATTTGCCATGCCGGGGATGGTTCGCCTGCCTTTGGGCATAAGAAGCATCAGGAATATTGGCACATCAGCAAAGGAGAACATCATGGCGAAATTCTTTAAGGACTCCGACGGCAAGCTCGTTGCCGCCCTTGGCGACGGCGTTGCAACCCCTGCCGGCTGCACGGAGCTGACGGCGAACACCGAGGATGCGGCGCACGAGAAGCATGTGCCTGTTGTCGAGATTGAGCGCGACGGCCACGTCATTCGCGCACGTGTGGGCTCGACCGAGCATCCCATGCTGCCCGAGCACTATATCGAGTGGATCGCGCTTGAGGCCGAGGGCCGCCTGGAGGTCCATTACCTTGAGCCCGGCATGAAGCCCACGACGTTTTTCGCTGGCGGCTCCAAGACCGGTACCGTCTATGCCTACTGCAACCTGCATGGGCTGTGGTCCGCGACGTTCTAGGAGCGCGCCCCCGCTCGGGGTATCATAGCTAGCATATGCACATGCGAGCGCCGGCTGCATTATGCGGCCGGCGCTTTTACTACGACAACGATGGTTTACGACGGGAAGGGCTTGGCCATGAAGCTCGCACTTGCACAGATCGATATGCGCCTGGGTGACATTGAGGGCATTTGCGGCCGCATCGAGGACCAGGCTCGCCTGGCTCATGAGCGCGGCGCGCGCGTGCTGTGCGTTCCGGCCCCGCTCTTTATGGGTGCCATGCCGGGCAGCCTGGTGGGCGCCGCCGATTTTGAGCACGATATGCTGACGGGCCTGACGGGCGTTGCCGAGCGCATCCAAGAGCTCGACATGATCTGCATCGTGCCCGCGGCGGTTTCGTTTGAGGGCCAGCCCCTGCTCGACTACATGATGCTTAAGGATGGTCGCGTGGTGCCTGCGCGCGCAAGTATTGCCCTGCAGCGTGGCGAGAGCAACGACGCGCGTTGGGCGCCTCCGGTGTTTGACGTGGACGGCGTGCGTATCGCCGTGGTGTTTGACCTGGACCGCGAGCTCGAGATGCTGCCGACCGGCGTCGACCTCATTGCCTATTTCCAGTTCAACGCGTTTGACGTGACCGATCGCGAGACCGCCGCCGTCGCCGCCGTGCACAGCGGTGCCTACCGCAAGATCGCCTCCAAGCGCAGCGTGTGGTTTGCCTGCATGGCGCCGGTCGGCGCCTATGACGAGTCGGTGTATACCGGCGGGTCGTTTGTACTCGACGACTGCGGGCGCGTGGTGGCCCAGGCGCCGTGTTTTGAAGAGAGCCTGCTGGTTCAGGAGATTCAGCGCGGCGTGATGCTCGATGCCCTGGAGGACCATGAGCTGCCCCAGTTTCGCTCCGAGGAGTGGCTATGGCAGGCGCTGGTGCTTGCCGTGCGCGACAATGCCCGCGCCCGCGGCGCCTCGCGTGCCGTGGTGGCGCTCGAGGGCGATCTGCCGTCGTCTTTGCTTGCGGCGCTGGCTGTCGATGCATTGGGCTCACGCAACGTGATCGGCCTGGTGTTGGACCGCAATCGCATCTTTACGCCGGCGCAGGAGGAGGCTGAGGCCGCCCGTTGTTCTGCTGTGCGCTCAATCGCCGAGCGCCTGCACATCCGCACCGTCGAGCGCGATGCGCCAGATGCGGCGCGCGTGCTCGACCGCGACGTGTCGGCGGGCGATGCCGAACGCCTGCGTTCGCGTGCGCTGGGCCTGATGCTCGAGGATACGGCGCTCGAGCTGGGCGCCATGGCGCTGAGCCCGCTTTCCAAGACCGAGTACGCGCTGGCGGCGCCCGCACTGTCCGGCGGCTACCAGGGCGACTTTGCGCCCTTTGGCGATGTGTATCTGTCGACGCTCGAGTTTGTGGCACGCGTGCGCAACCGCGCCTCGGCCGTGGTGCCCCAAGAGCTCGTGACGCTCAACGCGGTGGAGGATTGCATGGATCGCGTGCTGGCGCAGGCGCTCTCGACGCTCGCCGGTCCGGTTGATATGCTCGATCGCGCGGCGCAGCTGCTTGGCGGGCTTGAGCCGGGCGAGGTCGACGGTGCGCTTGAGTCGCACGTGGACCGCAACCGTCCCTTTGACGACATCCCGATGGCCGCCGCCAAGCCCGAGGCCTGCTCGCTGCTGCTGATGCTTGTGCGCCAGGGTGAGGCTGTTCGTCGCATGCTACCGACGGTGCCGATCGTTTCGGCCCGTTCGTTTGTCGAGCGCGCCTGGCCGTACATGCTTGCGTGGTCCGATCTGGGACTCAACGGCAAGGAACGCATGACGGCTGATTCGCTGGCACGCGCCGAGGTGCGCCGCTTTGCCGACGACGACACGAGCGACCGTATGCGCGGCGAGATGATGGGCATATTGGGCGAGCTGTTGGGTATTTCGCCCGAGCAGATGGAAGAGCTGCGCTCCGAGGACGGTCAGCGTCGTTTGCATGAGGGCATGAAAAAGTTTGAGGGTGAGGTCCAGGACGCCATCGAAAAAATGATGGGCGGCCAGGGCGGACCGCAGGGTGGGCCCCAGGGCACGCCGATGCCGCATCCGCCGGTTGACCCCCGACAGTTCCCGTTCTTCTCGCAGAACTAACTATGGGGTAGGATTTGCTTCCAACCCCGATACTTCAACTAAGCACCTTGGCCCTGTTGTGTTATTCTAGAACAGACGTTCGTGAATAGTGCGCGGGACCCTGTCTCGCGCTGTGCTTGTGGTGAGGGGAGGTCGGCTTGGTTGTCTTGGGTATCGACCCTGGTTTGGCCCATACGGGTTGGGGGATTATCGAGGAGCGGCGTGGCGAGGTTCGCTGCCGTGCCTACGGTTGTATCGAGACCAGCGCGGGCAGCCCGCTCGCAGTGCGCCTGTCGCATATCGCCCGCGACCTCAAGGGCGTCGTCGAACGCTACCGTCCCGATACCGCGGCTATCGAGAGCATCTACTTTGGCGCTAACGTTCGCTCGGCCATCCCCACGGCGCATGC
This sequence comes from uncultured Collinsella sp., assembly GCA_902469665.1. Classification (GTDB taxonomy): domain Bacteria; phylum Actinomycetota; class Coriobacteriia; order Coriobacteriales; family Coriobacteriaceae; genus Collinsella. Next base: position 24,162 of record CABRDE010000009.1, read on the forward strand.
CCGCGGTGCCGCGCTCGTGGCGCTTTCGGAGTGCGCGCTCGAGATTGGCGAGTATACGCCCATGCAGATTAAGCAGGCTGTTGTGGGCACCGGCGCCGCGGACAAACGGCAGGTCGCGTATATGGTTCGTACGCTCACACAGCTCGATCACGACCCGCACCCAGACCATGCCGCCGATGCCCTGGCTTGCGCCATCTGTCACGTTAACCTAAGCCGTACCCGGGCGCTTACCGGCGGCGAGTTCTATCAACAGAGAGGAACCGGATACTGATGATCTCCCAGCTCCATGGAACGCTTGTCGAGGCCACGATGAGCTCGGCCGTCGTCGATGTATCGGGCGTGGGCTTTGAGCTCGGTATTTCGGGCAGCACTGCCGCCACGCTGCCTACGCCCGGCGGCGAGGTTCGCCTCTATACCCGTATGCAGGTGCGCGAGGACGCCATGACGCTTTTTGGCTTTGCTTCCAAGGACGAGCGCACGATGTTCGATCGACTCGTTTCCGTCTCGGGCGTCGGCCCGCGTCTGGCGCTTGCCGTGCTTTCCACCTATACCGTGGGACAGCTGTATTCCCTGGTGATGGCCGAGGACGACAAGGGCATGGCCAAGGTTCCCGGTGTGGGCAAAAAGACCGCCCAGCGCCTCATCTTGGAGCTCAAGAGTACCTTTGCCAAGGACAAGGGCTTTGTTCCGGTCGACGTAATCCCCGGTCAGGCTGCGATGCCGGTCCCCGCCGCCGCTCCCTCGGCAATCGATGACGCCCGCGCGGCACTCCTTTCCATGGGCTTTAGCCCGCAGGAGACCGAGGTTGCCCTGAGCGGGTATGATGGGCAGGATTTGCGTGTCGAGGACCTGCTCGGCGCGGCGCTTAAGCGACTCGGAATGGATGCGTGATGTGGGAAGCCGATGACTCTCAGGACTTGTGGTCGACGCCCGGCAACTCGCCGGCGGCATCCATGGCGCACGGTGAGCGCATGGTGGGCTCGGAGCTAACGCCCGAAGACCTCGATGTCGACCGTACCCTGCGTCCCCAACGCCTGGACGACTACTGCGGTCAGGAGCATATCAAGCAGAGCCTTCGCGTGCTGATCGAGGCGGCGCAGAGCCGTGGCGAGACGCTTGACCACGTGATTTTCTCGGGCCCTCCGGGCTTGGGCAAGACCACGCTGGCCACGGTTATCGCCAACGAACTGGGCGCTCAGATCAAGACGACGAGCGGCCCTGCTATTGCGCGTACCGGTGATCTGGCGGCCATCCTGACTAACTTGCAGCCGGGTGACGTGCTGTTTATCGACGAGATCCACCGCCTTAACCGCTTGGTCGAGGAGGTCCTGTATCCCGCGATGGAGGACTTTGCGCTTGATATCGTGATCGGCAAAGGCCCGGCCGCACGTTCGATTCGCCTAGATATCCCCAAGTTTACGCTGGTGGCGGCAACGACCCGCTCGGGTATGCTGACCGGCCCGCTGCGCGATCGCTTTGGCATTTCGTATCGCCTGGACTACTACACGGTCGAGGAGCTCGCTCAGATTGTGACGCGCTCGGCGACTATCCTGGGCGTGACGATCGACCATCCCAGCGCGCTCGAGATCGGCTCGCGCTCGCGTGGTACGCCGCGCTTGGCCAACCGTCTGCTCAAGCGTGTGCGCGACTATGCGCAGGTACGCGGCAACGGGCCTATTGAGCTTGATATTTGCCGTCAGGCGCTCGAGTTCTTCGAGATCGATGAGCTTGGTCTGGACTGGATGGACATTCGTATCTTGGAGACGCTTGCCAAGACGTTCTCCGGCCGTGCCGTAGGCCTGACGACCCTTGCCAGCGCGGTGGGCGAGGACCCGGGTACGCTCGAAGATGTCTACGAACCCTATCTGCTGCAGTGCGGCTTGATGATTCGCACGCCCCAGGGCCGTCAGGCAACGCTTCGCACCTTTGAACACTTGGGCATCGAGCCAGCCGTTTAGAGGCGGGTTTGTTTTGGCTGGTCTGTAGGCTATCGCTGAGCATTGGATAAACATATCGCCATTCATCGGTTACGGGTGTTTTACTATTGCGCGCCCGTGCTATGCTGAATTGGTCTTTTTCTCATCCGGTAACGAAAGGACCGCCCATGCCTACTGACATCGAAATCGCACGTTCCGTCACGCCGCTGCCCATTACCGAGGTGGCTAAGAACGCCGGTGTCGACGTAAAGCACCTGATTCCGTACGGCTTCGACAAGGCTAAGGTCGACTATTCGCTGCTCAACGAGCCGACCAATCACCAGGCCAAGCTCGTCCTCGTGACCGCCATCAACCCCACGCCCGCTGGCGAAGGCAAGACCACCACGACCATCGGTCTGGCCGACGGCCTGCGTCGTCGCGGCGTCAAGAGCGCTGTGGCCCTGCGCGAGCCTTCGCTCGGCCCCGTCTTTGGCGTAAAGGGCGGTGCCGCCGGCGGCGGTTGGGCCCAGGTCATCCCCATGGAGGATATCAACCTGCACTTTACCGGCGACTTCCACGCTATCGGTGCCGCCAATAACCTGCTGGCCGCCATGCTTGACAACCATATTCAGCAGGGCAACCAGCTCGGTATCGACGTTAAGCGCATCACCTGGAAGCGCGTTGTCGACATGAACGACCGCCAGCTGCGCCACGTTATCGACGGCATTGGCGGCAAGGCTCAGGGCGTGCCGCGCGAGGACGGCTTCGATATCACCGTTGCCTCCGAGGTCATGGCGATCTTGTGCCTGTCCACGAGTATCAACGACCTCAAGGAGCGCTTGGGCGAGATCGTCGTCGGCTACAGCTATGCCGACGAGCCCGTCCGCGCCCGCGACCTCAAGGCTCAGGGCGCCATGGCTGCGCTGCTTAAGGATGCGCTCAAGCCCAACCTGGTGCAGACGCTCGAGGGTACGCCCGCGTTTGTCCACGGCGGCCCCTTCGCCAACATCGCCCACGGCTGCAACTCCATCATGGCTACGCGCATGGCTATGCGCTTTGGCGATGTCGCCATTACCGAGGCAGGCTTTGGCGCCGATTTGGGTGCCGAGAAGTTTCTCGACATCAAGTGCCGCATGACGGGCGTTCGCCCCAGCGCCGTCGTGATTGTCGCCACCGCCCGTGCACTTAAGTACAACGGCGGCGTTGCCAAGGCCGATCTCAACGAGGAGAACCTCGAGGCGCTCAAGGCCGGTATGCCCAACCTGCTCCGTCACGTCGACAACATCCAGAACGTCTACGGTCTGCCCTGCGTGGTCGCCATTAACCGCTTCCCGACCGATACCGAGGCTGAACTCGCCCTCATCGAGTCCGAGTGCCAGAAGCTCGGCGTTAACGTTAAGCTTTCCGAGGTCTGGGCCAAGGGCGGCGAGGGCGCGCTCGAGCTGGCCGATGAGGTCATGCGCCTGATTGAACAGCCGAGCGAGCTCAAGTTTGCCTACGAGGACGGCGCCGATGTTGCCGATGCCCTCGAGGCCGTTGCTACCAAGGTTTACCGCGCCGACGGCGTCGACTTTACGCCGGCTGCCAAGCGTCAGCTTGCCGAGCTGCGCGAGAACGGTTTTGGCAACCTGCCGGTGTGCGTCGCCAAGACGCAGTACAGCTTTAGCGACAACGCCAAGGCGCTGGGCGCTCCCGAGGGCTTCCGCATCACCGTGCGCGAGCTCAAGGTTTCCGCCGGTGCCCACTTTGTGGTCGCGCTGACCGGCAGCGTTCTGACCATGCCTGGTCTGCCCAAGGTGCCCGCGGCCGAAAACATCGACGTCGACAACGACGGCAACATCACCGGCCTGTTCTAAGTCTGCTGTCCATAGCTGCTTGTCCGCCCCGCCGTGCCCACAAGGCCCGGCGGGGCTTTTTGATCCTTAGGCCCGCGCATGTCTTGTAGATACCGACGGACTCTGCCCATCATAGGCTTTTGCGCGGGTAGAATGCATGGATAACTTGAGGCTCACGCGCGACGGAAAGGAATCGTTGCATGGATCAGGACAAGACAACCGTGATGGGCGGCTACGGTTCCGCGCAGGCTGGCGATAGCGCCGATGCGACCCGCGTTGTTCCCAACCCCGGTTATACCGACCCCGCCGCGACGCAGCCTTCTGCCGAGCCCACCCGGGTTATGGGCTATGGCGACACGGCGCAGGATCCTTACGCTGCATCTTCGCAAGGCCCCTATGGCAACGCAGCTCCGGATCCGTTTGATTACGCGCCGCAGGATTCTTATGCTGCCTCGACGCCGAATTCCTATGACAGCCTGCCGCAGAATCCCATTCCGCAGCCTCAGCAGACGACGTATATGCCTCGCACGGCGCAGCCTCGCTACGAGTCGTGCGAGCCGTATCGCGAGTACCCCAAGTCGATTCCGCAATATGGCGAGGACGAGGAGAAGGAGCCGTCGCGTTCGTCGAGCGTGATCAAGAAGATCCTCATCGTGCTGGCGATCTTCTTTGCGCTGTCGGTTGTGTTTGCCATCGTGTCGGGCATGCTCAACAAGCGAGGGAGTTCAACGGTCGATACCGCTGCCGAGCAAACCGAGTCCGCCTCGTCTGGCACCGTCGACCTGAGCGATATCCCGGGACAGTACTGGTCCAACGCCAAGAAGCTCCTCAAGTCGCGCGGAGCCGACCTTTCGAACGCCGTGATCCTGACCGACGATGGCTCAACGCCCGTCATCGATTCCAACTGGGTTGTTACGAATGCCTACTATAACGACAACGGCAACCTGGAGATTCAGCTCACGCACAAGAACAGCTATGGCAACTCGTCCGGCGGCCAAAGCGGTGCCGACAGCTCGAGCTCCAATACGCTGGAGGACTTGAGCAACAAGGCACAGGAGTTGGGAGACAAGGCGCAAGAGCTGGGCGATACGGCACAAAATCTGGGCGATATCGCGCAGAACTTGGGCGGCATGGCGACGGATGCCTGGAACGCCCTGCAAAACGGCATCTCGGGCGCGCAGGGAAACTAGCTGTTAAGTGGGCTACAGCTGCTCGGCCGGACGGTCGGGCGAGCTAAAGCCCGAATCAAACGTGACGACGCATGAGGCATCGGGTCGGCGCTCGTGCACGATGCGCGTGACGAGCTCCAGCAGCTCCTCGTCGGATATGTCAAAGCCGTCGGGACGCACCAGGTCAAACGAAACGAACCCGTCGTGCTCGTGCAGGTCGTGGATGGAGAGCGCGGGATCGATCTGCATGACGCCGCGCTTGACCCAGCCGCGCAAGTCATCGCCGGTTGTCGCGATGGGGTCGCAGTGCAGCGTGATACCAATGCCCATCTGGCGCTTGATGTCGTGCTCGATGGTGTCCAGAATCTCGTGGTGCTCAAACGCGTCGCCCTCGCCGGGCATCTCCACGTGGGCGCTGGCAAACTGACGACCGGGGCCGTAGTCGTGCACCATGAGGTCGTGTGTGCCCAAGACCTGCGGATAGGACATGATCTTGTCGCGGATTGCCTGGACGAGCTTGGGGTCGGGCGCTTGCCCCAGCAACGGGCTGATGGCGTCGCGCACCAGGCCCAGGCCGCTGATGCAGATGAAGATGCCCACACCCAGGCCTGCCCAGCCATCGAGATCAAAGCCGGTCGTCTGCGAAATAAGCGCCGCCACCAAGACCGAGCCCGAGGTGATGACGTCGTTTTTGGAGTCCTGCGCCGTGGCGATGAGCGTTTCGGAGTCGATGCGATCGCCCAGCGTGCGGTTGAACGCTGCCATCCAGAATTTGACAAGCATGGACAGAACAAGGGCAGCCATGGAGAGCGCCGAATACACGGTGGGCGAGGGCTTGATGATCTTGGTGATCGACTCGAGGATTAGGTTGATGCCGACGGCACAAACCAGGACGGCGACAAACAGACCAGCCAGGTACTCGTAGCGGCCGTGGCCGTAAGGGTGGCCCTCGTCTGCCGGGCGGCTGGCAAGGCGGAACCCGAGCAGGCTCACGATGTTGCTCGAGGCATCGGAGAGGTTGTTGAAAGCGTCGGCGATGAGGGAGACGGAACCGGCGAGCAGGCCCGCGATGCCCTTGGCCAGGCACAGGGTGATGTTGAGGCCAATGCAGATGAGGCTTGCGGCAAAACCCGCGTTGGTGCGGCAAGATGCATCGACCGGCTCGTCCTCGCTGCCGGGAACAAGCGTATGTACCAGCCGATTTACAAATAGCATAGCGGTCGTCCTCACAATCATGTTTAAGGGGATAGTGTAGCTCGCGCGGGGGCGCCGTGCACCGATGCTCAGAAAATGCAGCAATAGTCTGCCGGTGCTAACGAGCGAGCCTTCTCGTCTGCCTGGGTGGTCCATTTTGGGCCACATGGGTATGGGCATGTGCCTGTTTGATCGACATACTTAATGCCGACAGCCCCTGTGCAAAGGAGGACGTTTCCATGGACGAGATGTTTGCCATTAAATGTCAAAACTGCGGCGGCCCTATGTACTCGCACCAAGCTAAGCGCAGCTTTGAGTGCGCTTATTGCGGTGCGGTCATTCCGTGGCGGGCGGACGCCGGAGAGCCCAAGAGCGCTTTGGGCATTCGCCATACGCCGTTGACGGTGGTGGATGGACTGCTCAAGCTCACCCATGTGTCGCAGCTCGAGCGCCCGGAGGACCCGGACTGGTATTTCTTCAATTCGCACTGGCGCAATCAGTCGGTCCTGGAACATCTGCTGTGGGAGGATTGCGGCACGGCGCAGGAGTTCCAAGAGGCCACGCATGTGAGCATTCCTTGCCCCTTCTGCGGAGCGTCCTTTGAGGGCGAGTCAACGCAGCGCGTGTTTGAGTGCCCGTCCTGCGGCAACAAGATCGGCATTGCCGACCTGCTCAAGCCCGGTACCTTCAGCAAACGTCTGACCATGGGCGTGGGTGCGGAGTATGTGCCGGAGCAGGGCATTCCCTGCGAAATCTCGCCGCAGCAGGCATGTGCCAACGCGCTGCAGCTGGTGCGCCAGTACCCCGACGCCTTTGCCGGGCACGACGTGGAAGATGCGATCCAAAACGACATGATGCTCTTCTATTTCCACATGGCGCTGGCGGACCTGCGCATGATGGCGTCCTTCCCGGGCAAGGGCCTGAGCAAGGAGACCTTGGTGTACTACGAGGTGCTCGACTGGGCATATCCCAGGGCAAGCTACCTGGACGTTCGCCTCATGGGCATTTTGGAGCCGTGGGACTTTGCCAAGGTTGGGCCGTTTGACCCGGCCATGCAGGAAGGTGACTTTCGCGTTGTCTCCGTCGATGCGTCTACCAAGGACCAGGTGGTTATTGATAAGTTGGCGCTCGACGTTGCGGGCAACGACGCCGAGGCGGTGCTGGGGTTCAATAAAAAGAGCATCCGCACGTGGGCGCGCAAGGCCCGCAAGCACAAGGACGGCTTGGTTATGGTGCCGGTGTACTTTGTCGATCGTCCTGCCTCGGATAGTCGCGATGGCGAACAGGCGCGCATCGCCGTGAACGGCCAGACGGGCCGCGCGGCTGCGGTGGTGTTTAGTGACAAGCGCGAGACGCATGTGGTGGCACCGCTCAATCCCAACGTGATGCTGTCGAGCGAAAGCACCGTGCACGCCACGCCCATCGAGGTCAAATACGTTAAATCGCCGTTCCTATACCAGATCGTACGCCGTGGAGGCGGCGAGCAGCCGCGACAGGTTGCGGCCGCAGCCGAGGGTTCCTACCGAGAGGAGAAGCCCAAACGCCGCGGTCTGCTGGGTGCGCTATTTGGGAAGTAGGGGAGTAGTGCTGGGGTGTCGGGCTGCACCACAAGGTCATTAGATGAATTTAAAAGTGCTGGGAACGTGCTAACATTGCCGATAGCCTTAATCTTGTAGAAGCGGAGGCCGGATTATGGGTTTTGCGGATCAGCAGCTTCAGATTCAGGTGCCGTATTCTCCTGACGACACGTTTAATGCCTTGAAGGCAGCTATGGAAAAGCTGCCTAAAGTAAAAGTTGATAGCGCATCGCCCACAACAAGAACAGTTGCAGCTGAGATTGGTATGAGCCTTTGGTCCTGGGGTGAAAATATCAGTATTTCGGTTGTTCCAGTTGAAGGCGGATCTGGCGTTACTGTCAACTCATCATCTAAGGTCAGGACAAACGTATTAAACGGGGGCAAAAATGCAAAGAATATTGCCGAGATAGTCGATGCCCTATCGAAGGAGCTCGAGCAGTATCCGCAGGTTTCACAGACTATTGAGACGCTGGCGGATAGTGGTGATGTAGTTACAAGGCTTGAGAGACTTGCAACGCTGCGTGATAGTGGAGTACTTACCGAGGAAGAGTTTGCCGCAGAAAAGGAAAAAACCTTTCGTAACTAGACACGATGGCTGGATTTGTATTCTGCTATTGAACTTGTTTAAGCCAGGCTGAAAACGTCGTGTGGAATAAAAGTGCGCAGTATCCTCGCCTTATACAACAATAGAGACCTCTTTCGGGCGCCCTGCCTTTGGAGCGTCGGCGAGTCGTGCCTCGATGGAAGCTTTGGACACCATGCGCTTGGTGCCGTCCTTCCAAGAATCCAACAGCCCAGCATTTATCAGCTGCGATACCCTTGCCGTGCTAACGCCAAGCATGCGAGCGGTGTCCGCCGCGGTGACGGCGGGGATGTCGCCGAGCTCGCGGCTGACGGCCACGGCGATAATCTTGCCGCCGTGTTGTGGCTGGTGTCCAAAGTCCGGCTCGGGAAGATCGACGCCGCCCATAAGGTGATCGTCGACCATACATGCGAGAAAATCGGCGGCGCTTTCGACAGCGTCGTTTAGGTCGGAGCCAAACGTTCCTCCTCCGCCCAGCGAGCCACATGGCACGGCATCGACCATGCCGTCCGAATCAAAGAACTCAAATTCCCATACGTAAACCATGTAAGACCTCCTCTAAAAAGCGATGCGAAATGTGATGAGGATGAGCTATCGAAGTCCTGCCTGCCTTAGGATTCTTTTGGCAATTTGATCCTCAATCTCTCGGTGGCGTTTCACGAGCACGAGTTTATCTCCTTTGACGAACTTCTCGTGATTAGTGCCTCCTTTCGAGATGAAGTCGGCTTCTTCGAGGATGCGGATCAATTCGCGTCTCTGCATCTTAGCCTCTTTCAATAACTATATATTAGCACTTTCTAAGGGTTTTAGACTTAAATCTTAGCTATTGCTAACCCTTTGTCTCACTTCGCCGTCCTTGGATAGCGGCTTATATTCCTTGTGGTATCAGTTTATTTGCTCGTGCGGACACGATTTGGTGCTCCGTGCGCGACCGCGAAAAGGGTTTGCGGCGACTAAAATGTGACCATAGAGGCAGTTTTAGCGAACCCCACGGGAGTGACGCGTATGGACAACAACACGCTGCTATTCCAGGACAAAGGTTCGGGTAGGTATAAAGACGTCAAGATCTACCCTAACCGCATTGAGGTACTCAAGAAGGGCACTTTTGGCGGCAAGCACACCGAGATTGTTTATCTTAAGGACATTACGGGCGTCAATAGAATCAAAGGCCGCGATGTTTTTCTGCGCAATCGTCTGTTGACCGCTTGCGTCTTTAGCCTGAACAGCCGTGCGAAGGCCCAGGAGTTTGTTAACGCGCTGAACATGGTGATGTAGCCGATAGCGGCGTTCGGGCCAAGGTAAAAATCGGGGGCACAGAACGGTGTTCTGCGCCCCCGATTGAGTCGATGTGTCTAAAAGGCCGGCTTGCCTATTCGACAACGTCCTCGTTGTTTTCACCGTCACTGGCAAGCATCGCCGCGCCGGCGACCGTTGTCGCCACGGCGGCGGCAGCGAGCCCGGCGGCAACGCCAGAGCTGTCGCCCGTGTCGGCGAGCTTTCCGCCCGAGCCCTTGCCCTTGTTGCCCTTACCGTTCTTATCAGCGCTGCCTGCGTTGGAACCCGTGCCGCTGCCGGTGCCGGCGCCGGCAGCACTGTCCGAGGCCGCTACGGTAAAGCTTGCGGCTCCGTCGCTGGCGAGCGTGTAGTTCTGCGCCGCGTTGCCCAAGAGACCGTTCACGCGCACCCAGTACGTTCCTGCGGCAAATGTTTCGCCCTCGGCCATTGCTGTGCCCGGAGCGCCGTTCGCGTCGTGCACAAACTCGAGCTGGGCCGTGCAGGCATCGGTTTCGAGCTTGCCCTCGAGTGATGCCGCAATCTTGGCGCGCACGTCTTCGCCGGCCTTAAGGCCTTCGAGTCCCTCAAAATGGGGCGTCAGCGCGCGTGGATCGATATCGATGGGCACAGAGCCCTGCAGCCCCGTAACGGTCTCGTTGCCCAGGGCGTCGACATCCACGTATTCAATGGCAAACGCATGGCCCGAAGCTGTCGCGTTGAGCGCGTTGCTGCTGTCGGCAAGGCGGAAATGACCCTCGCCAACGGTCTTGCCATCCTGGAATGAGGCATCGCTCAGACACTATGACCCAATCCGAGGGCACTAAAAAGATAGGAGCCCCCGCTCGTGACCGCGGGTCGGGGCTGCGACAATGATGTTGAAGTGCCATA
>CABRDE010000010.1:0-3518 GCA_902469665.1 uncultured Collinsella sp.
AAGATTGAAGGGCCTGACCCCGGAGGAGTTCCGGAATCAGGCCCTCGCGGCCTAGTCGCTATTTAGGGCGTCCAAGATTTGGGGCGCAGTTCACTAGCGGTCCGGGCTTAATAAACGATGGTGCTCCATGGCGGATTCGAACCGTCGACCTTGGGATTAGAAGTCCCCTGCTCTATCCAACTGAGCTAATGGAGCAAATAACCGCACGCCCAAGCAAGCGCAAGCCTGTTAGGCGCAAGTAATTATAACCTAGTTGAACTGCTCGCGATACGCCTTGCAGACCTCATCGACTGGGCCGTCCATGCGAAGGTCACCCTTCTCAATCCAAACGGCGCGCTGGCAGATGCGCTCAACCTGCTCCATGGAGTGCGAAACGAACAGAACCGTCACGTCACCGCTCTGGATAAAGTGCTGGATGCGGGCCTCACACTTTTGCTGGAAGAACACATCACCGACGGACAGCGTCTCGTCAACGATCAGAATATCGGGCTCGGTAATCGTCGCGATTGCAAAGGCGATACGCGCCACCATGCCCGAGGAGAAGTTCTTAAGCGGCATATCGACAAAGTTCTGCAGCTCAGCGAACTCGATAATGCCGTCAAAGTTGGCGTCGATGAACTCCTTGGTATAGCCGAGCAGGGCGCCGTTCAGATAGATGTTCTCGCGGGCGGTCAGCTCGGGGTCAAAGCCGGCACCAAGCTCAATCAACGGCGCGATGTTACCGTGCACCTTAACGCTGCCCTCACTGGGCTCAAGCACGCCAGCGATGATCTTGAGCATCGTAGACTTGCCGGAACCATTGGTGCCAACAAGACCCACAACCTCGCCGCGATGAATATCGAACGAGATGTGCTTAAGCGCTCTAAACTCCTCAAAGAACAGCTCGTGCTTGGCAAGCTTAATGAAGTACTCCTTGAGGTTGGTCAGCGACTCGGACGCCATGTTAAAGATCATGGTGACGTCGTCGACCTCGACAGCCAGAGGCTGCTCGCTGTAATCAACAACAGATTCAGTCATCACAGCACTCCTTAGATGTAGAGGATGAACTTGCGCTCGGACTTATGGAACACGGTGTAGCCAATAACAAGCGCAAGAACCGCCCAAGCGACGCACATACCAAACGTCATAAGCGAGGGCGTAGTCTGGAACAGGAAGATATCGCGCATAAACTGCAGGTAGTTATACATGGGGTTCGCATAGACCAGAATGCGCACGAGATGCGGCATTTGCGCAACGAAGTCGGTCGTCCAGAAAATAGGCGTGATGTAAGTCCACGCCGTAATGACGACGCTCCACAGATGCATGACATCGCGGAAGAAGACCGTGAGGGCGGAGAGCATCATGCCCAGGCCCATGCAGAAGCACATAAGCAGCAGTAGGCAGACCGGCAACAGAATCAGGTGCCAAGAAGGCATAACGTGGAACCACAGCATAACGATGGCAACGGCGACCAGCGAGAAGGCAAAGTTAACCAGCGAGAAGAGCACCTTCTGTACTGGGAAGACCCAGCGGTGCACCTTAACCTTCTTGAGCAGCGGGGCAGCACCCACGATCGACGTCAGGGCCTGGTTCGTGGACTCGGACATGACGGCAAAGGTGACGTTACCCACGATCAAGTACAGCGGGTACATATCGGGCGTAATTGAGCCATTGCGGCCCTGGGCGAAAATCGTCGAGAACACGATGGCCATGACGATCATCATCAGCAGCGGGTTGAGCACCGACCATGCGACGCCCAGAACGCTACGGCGATACTTGATCTTAAAATCCTTGGTAACCAGCTGACGAAGGATAAACGCGTCCTTCTCAAATTCGTTCTTAGCAAACGTCGCAGGCAGACTGCGAGTTTCTTGTTGCTTTGTCTGATCCGACACGGATGCAACTCCTTTACTCGTAATCGTTGACAAACGAACAGTATAGACCCGACGGCCATGCAAACGATTCGCGCAACAAAACTGGAGAACTAACCCACATCTTAGGATGCCAAGCCCAAACGGCTATACTTTCAAAGGATTGAATGTATAAGGAGCATTGAGTGAATTCTGATTCCATCGCCGTCATCATCCCCTGCTACAACGAAGCGCTCACGATCGGCAAAGTCATCGACGACTTTCACCGCGAGCTTCCGCAGGCGACGGTCTATGTCTATGACAACAACTCGTCGGACGATACCTCACGCATCGCCACCGAGCACGGCGCCACAGTCCGCTTTGAGCCCCGTCAGGGAAAGGGCAACGTGTGCCGCCAGATGTTTCGCGATATCGACGCCGATTGCTACCTGATGGTCGACGGAGACGACACCTACCCCGCCGAGGCGGCCAAAGCCCTCTGCGAGCCCATCCTCAACGGCACGGCCGATATGACCGTAGGCGATCGCCTTTCCAACGGCACCTACGCCGAGGAAAACAAGCGTGCCTTCCACGGCTTTGGCAACAATTTGGTCCGCGCCATGATCAAGTGGATCTATGGTTACAGCTTCGATGACGTCATGACCGGCTACCGCGCCATGAGCCGCCCGTTCGTTAAAACCTTCCCCGTGCTTTCCGAGGGCTTTCAGATTGAAACCGAGCTCTCGATTCACGCCGTCGACCACCGCTGGCGCATCAAAGATGTACCCATCGAGTACCGCGACCGTCCGGAAGGCTCCGAGTCCAAGCTCAATACCGTGAGCGACGGCATTAAAGTCGTTACGATGATCGGCACGCTGTTCAAGGACTACCGCCCGCTGAAGTTCTTCAGCCTGGTTGCGCTTCTGTTTGCGGTGATCGGCCTCGCCCTGGGCACGCCCATCGTTGTCGAGTATTTCCAGACCGGCCTCGTTCCGCGCTTCCCCACCGCCATGCTCGCCGCGTCGTTTATGTTCCTGTGCGGCCTGAGCCTTGCAACCGGATTCATCCTGGATTCTGTGGCAAAGGTCGAAAAAAAGCAGTGGGAGGTCAACGTGTACAGCAAATACGCCTACGATGACCAGCCCGGCAAGTCCGCCACCGAGACAAGCGAGAGGTAGATCTTCCGCAGAATACTATTGGCACCACTGCGCAGATAGCCACCAACAAGAAAAGCCACCGTTAACAAGCGGCGGCTTTTACTCTCGAAAAGTTAATAGCGGCTAGAGCGTCTTGAGGTACTCCCCCAGCTCTTCCTCCCAGTCGGGCATGTGGAAGCCGACCGACTCGAGCCTGGACAGGTCGAGAGCGGAGTGGACCGGGCGCGGTGCGACGGGACCGGCGGCGCTCGCGTAGTAGTCGGCGGTCGAAACCGGCACGACCTTCTCGCCGTTGCCGTTGGCGGCCTCGAAGACGGCGCGGGCGATATCGGCCCAGGACTTGACGGCGCCGGAGCCGGTGCAGTCATAGGTGCCGTAGGGAGCCTTCGCGTCCAGCACGTGGAAGATGGCCCCGGCCATGTCGCGCGTGAAGGTCAGGCGTCCCAGCTGGTCGTCGACCACGGTGACCTGCTCGAGTTTGTCCTCGGGGTCGGCGACGCGGTCGGACAGCCCCCTCATCGTCTTGACGAAG
>CABRDE010000011.1:0-78184 GCA_902469665.1 uncultured Collinsella sp.
CTTCCTGGCCTCGACATCATGCTTCACCCTCAAATCAACGCGCATAAAGAAAGCCTCCCATTTCTCATGTCCAAGAAATGGGAGGCAGTTCACCCGCGGCAGGGCTTTTTCTGTCCTCCTCCCCGCAACTCATCCCGAGATAGTCATTGGGGACGTTCTTAAACGACTAGGCATTGGGGACAGTCTTGGTGCGCACCGTTGTCCTCCCGTTCGGTTTTTTACTCGGTGGGTATACTTCCTTTCGCATTAAACGCCGGACTGAGGAGGTATCCAAATGCCGGATAACGGGTCAATACAAAAAAGAGGCGCGCACGAGATGGCTCATGGGCGTCCTGTCCAGATAACCGAGCACACGACGGTAACCGAGCTGCAGCCCAGCCTGTCCGATGTCGTGTGCGCAAACAAAAAGCTGCAGATTGGCTTTATCGTTGCGCTCGTAGTACTGGCGCTGCTGTCGGGCTTTGTAGCTCGTCCGCATTTCGCCGATACCAAAACTTGGGACTCCACCATCGAGGTCATCGATCAAAAGAAAGGTAACGTACTGGCGCTCACGACCTCGTGCGTGGCGCTGTCTGCGGGCATTACCGCGCTGCCGGGTGATACGGGAACGCCGGTTGCCGAGCAGCTCGCACAGCTTTCAGGCAACCTTGGTATCGTGCTTGCCGTGCTATACCTAGAGAAATATTTGCTCACGATTTTGTGGTCGGTTGGCTTGGGCATCTTAATCCCGTTTGCGTTGGTGCTCTTTGCGGTGTCGCTCGGCATTCACGGGCGCTGGAGCACGAGCGCTGTTCTGCGCCGTGTGGCGACACGCGTACTGGTGGTTGCCGTGATCGGCATGGCGCTCGTGCCCGCGAGCGTATGGGTGTCGCAAAAGGTCGATGAAACGTATCGCGTAAGTATTGAGCAAGCTGAGCAAAAGGCTGCGGACGCTGCGGATGCGGCCGACACCACGGACAAGTCAGCCGAGACCAGCTCAAAATCGAACAAGAAAAAATCCGAGACCACGGCGTCCAAAAACGTGCTCGAGCAGTTGACTGATGGGGCATCGAGCCTTGTTACGTCGGTGACCAGCGGCGCCAAGCAGATGACCGATGAGATCGTGCGGCAGGTGACCGATCTGATTGAAGGCGTCATCGTGATGATCGTGACTTCGTGCGTTATCCCGCTGCTGGTGCTCGTGGCGTTTCTGTGGCTGGGACACGTACTGCTGGGGATCGATATTTCCGGCCCGGCGAACTATTTGACGGGTCGTTTCTTGAGCGCTCCTTCCAAACACGCCAAAAAGGGCGGGCAGTCCGAGTAGCTAAAACAGCTGTATATACCGGGGAATACCGCCGAAGGGCGGCCGAGACACGTTCTTGGCCGCCCTTTTGTTTGTTGAACACACGGTCGCTACGTCCGCGCCCGGCCCAAACGGTCAGCAATCACCTGTGAACGGTAGTTGTTCAAAAAAGAACAAAGACAAACAAATAATTGTTGCAGTTACTGTTCGAATGTGTTCAAATAAACATGAACAGTGAAGAACCGCACATTCAGATGCCCGGACCTGAACGCGATTCAACACTTCCAAACAGGAACTACGCACCTGCGTATCTCTCAAGGAGGATGTCATGAGGGTTGTTATCGCTTCCGATGCCGACGGTATGTCGATGAAGGAGTCCATCAAGGAGATGCTCATCGCCGACGGTCACGAGGTCGTCGACTATTCCGAGACCCCTGCCGCGGACTTTGTCGATTCCGCGACCGCCGTTGCCAAGGACCTGCTGGAGCACAAGGATTCCCAGGGCTTCGCATTCGATAAGTACGGCGTCGGCTCCTATATGGCCGCCGTCAAGATCAAGGGCATGGTCGTCGCCAACATTTCCGACGAGCGTTCCGCCTACATGACCCGCGAGCACAACGGCTCGCGCATGGTCACCATGGGCCCGGGCGTTGTGGGCACCGAGGTTGCCAAGAAGATCGCCCGCGAGTTCCTGCGCGCCCAGTACGCCGGCGGCCGTCACCAGATCCGTGTCGACATGCTCAACAAGATGGCCTAACGAGAGCCACCGAGAACTCGAACTTCTACCTCAACTTGTGAATTCAGACGAAAGGACGTTCTGATGAAGAAGACCATCGCAATCGGTTGCGACCATATCGTTACGGACGAGAAGATCTACCTGGCCGACCGCCTGGAGCAGGCTGGCTACAAGGTGCTCGACTGCGGCACCTACAGCCACACCCGTACGCACTATCCCATCTACGGTAAGGCCGTGGGCGAGGCTGTTGCCAGCGGCAAGGCCGACTTTGGCGTGGCCCTGTGCGGCACCGGCATCGGCATCACCAACGCCGTCAACAAGGTTCCCGGCGCCCGTTGCGCCCTGGTTCGCGACATGACCTCTGCCCTGTATGCCCGTCGCGAGCTCAACGCCAACATCGTGGGCTTTGGCGGCAAGATCACCGGCGAGTTCCTGATGGCCGATATCATGCTTGCCTTCCTGGAGGAGCCCTACGAGAAGACTCCCGAGCACGATGCCCTGATCGCCAAGATCGATGCCTGCAACAAGGCCGACGCCGAGGCTCAGGCTGACCCGCACTTCTTTGACGAGTTCCTGGAGAAGTGGGACCGCGGCGAGTACCATGATTAGCGGGTATCCGGCGTAATTAACTAGTCCGTTGACGGCTCGCGTTTCTGTGAGGGGGCGCGGGCCGGTTTTCTATCAGCCCTATTGACTTGGCGGGCTGTTGTAAGAAAGGGAAGGCTCCTATGGAGTTTGTTCTTGATAACGGTTCTATCCGCGTAGCACTGAGCACGGCGGGCGGGTCGTTCACTTCTATTGCGGCCAACGGCCGTGAGTACTTGTGGCAGGGTGATCCGGCGGTCTGGTCGGGGCAGGCGCCCATTTGTTTCCCGATCTGCGGTGGCCTTCGTGACGGTCACGCAACGACCATGGGTGGCCGCGAGGTAAAGCTCGCCCGCCACGGCTTTGCGCGCAAACAGGAGTGGAAGCTCGAGGAACAGAGCGACAACATGGTCGCGCTGAGCCTAAGCTCTTCCGACCATGCCGAGTTGCTCGAGCAGTACCCGTATCCGTTTAAGATCGTTGCTCGTTACACGATCGATGCGGAAAAGGTGGCTGTGTCGTACGAGGTGACCAATGAGGGCACCGAGGACATGCCGTTCTTTGTGGGCGGTCACCCTGGCTTTAAGTGCCCGCTCGACGAAGGTGAGTCCTATGACGACTACGAGCTCCGTTTTGAGCAGCGCGAGGCCGCCGAGCTCTGTACTGCCGTTCCCTCGACGGGCCTGATTGACGTTGAGCATCGCAGCAAGAACCCGATGGTTGGCCATGACCTGCCGCTGACCCACGAACTCTTTGACTTCGCGGAGACCATCTTTGACGTGCTCGAGAGCCGCGTGGTCACGCTGACCAAGAAGACCGAGGACAAGGGCGTGCGACTGACGTTCCCCGATATGCCGTACCTGATTGTGTGGAGCAAGCCCGAGGGTGACTTTGTGGCCGTGGAACCGTGGGGCGGCCTGTCCACCTGCTCCGACGAGGACGATATTCTGGAGCACAAGCGCGGCTGCCTGGTGGCCAAGCCGGGGGAGACCGTTACCCGCGGCTTTGAGATCGAGATCCTTTAACGAGCTATCGCATGTTTGGGGCCGCGCGTGTCGTGCCCCGGAAACAGGAGTTCAATATGATTCTGACCGTTACCATGAACCCGTCGATTGATACGCGCTATCAGCTCGACAAGTTAATCATCGACGATGTTAACCGTGTGACGCCCGAAAAGACCGCTGGCGGCAAGGGCCTCAACGTGAGCCGCGTGCTGCTGCAGCTGGGCGACGACGTGCTCGCGACCGGTCTGCTCGGCGGCCACTTGGGTGCCTATATGGCCGAGCTCATGGATGCCGATGGCGTCAAGAACGACTTTGTGCCCATTGCCGGCGAGACGCGCATCTGCCTGAATATCCTGCACGAGGGCAATCAGACCGAGCTGCTGGAGAGCGGTCCGCAGATTGCGCCTGTCGAGCTCGAGGCCTTTACGGCAAAGTTCGCCGAGCTTGCAGCGAAGACGGACGTTGTGACGCTTTCGGGCTCGCTGCCGCGCGGCGTCGATGCCGGCTACTATGCCGAGCTCGTCAAGATCGCCGAGGAGGCGGGCGCCAAGGTGCTGCTCGACACTTCGGGTGCATCGCTGGAGGCCGCGCTGGAGTCCGACGCTAAGCCTGAGCTGGTAAAGCCCAACCTGACCGAGATTAACGGCCTGCTGGGTACGTCCTTTACGACCGATGATGTCGATGCCCTGCGCGAGGCGCTTGCCGCCGATGACCGCTTTGCCGGTATTCCCTGGGTTGTCGTTTCGATGGGCGCTGCTGGTTCGGTGGGCTTCCATGAGGGTCGTGCGTTCCGCGCCAAGACGCCCGCGATTGCGGCTGTAAACGCGACGGGTTCCGGCGACTCGACCATCGCCGGCTTTGCGCATGCGATTGCTGCTGGTACCGACGACGTCACGGTGCTCAAGACCGCCAATACCTGCGGCAAGCTCAACGCCATGGATCCCAAGACTGGCCACCTGGTCATGGACCGCTGGGACGAGATCTATAACAGTGTTGTCGTGACTGAACTGTAGGGTTACGCGGTTTTACCAAACCGCGTAACGGCGCGACGCTGCAAACGCCCCTAAGCGGCAATCTGACGTTCAATCGTCGGGCATGACCAAAAGGTCAATGCCCTCCTCTTTCACGTCACCTTGCTCGCTTAGGGGCGTTTTCGCTGTCGTTGCCAAGACACCGGCGTTGCCTTGGTCGCAAGTAGTCATTGGGGACGCTCTTTAATGACTAGTCGTTTAAGAACGCCCCTTAAGAATGACCCCAATGACTACACTCAAAAACGGCGCCCGTCGGCGATGTTGCCGGCGGGCGCCGTTGTCGTGTGGGCGGTTATGTCGTGGCCGCTGATGAGGCTCGAACCTGTATGCTACAGTGAGTCGATAAAGCGCTGTTGGGCGGCGCGGCCGGCTTCGTCCCACTTAAAGACGCCGGCGTTGTCGAGCACGTGGCCAAACACCACGCCGACCTCCTCGTGCAGGATGTCGATGGCGTTATCGGCCGTAAGCTCGTCGGCGCGGCGGGCAAAGACGTCCTCGGCCCACGCGGCGTGGCTGCGGCAAAGGTCGTCGCCCTCGAGCGCGCCGGCAAGGTCGTAGCTGGCATCGGCCTTGGCTGCTAGCAAGTGTTCGCGGACAGCGCCAAGCTCGGGAACCAGGCGTGGCGGCAAAATGGCCAGGCCCATGACCTCGATCAGGCCGATGTTCTCCTTTTTAATGTGGTGGTACTCGGCATGCGGGTGGAATACGCCCAGCGGATGCTCGTCGGTCGTGATATTGCAGCGAAGCGCCAGGTAGGCCTCGTAGATCTCGCCGCCGGCGTTGCCGCGAGAGTCGACGCGGCGGATGACGGGCGTGACGGTGTTGTGCGCCACGCCATCGGCTGTGTGCGCGATAACGCCCACGGACTCATCGGTCCACTCGCGCCAGGCGAGGATAATCTTCTCGGCAGCGTCGAGCAGCTGAGCGCGGTCATGCGAGCGCAGGCGCAGCACCGAGAGCGGCCACTGCAACACGGTACCGCTGACCTGGTCAAAGCCGGGCACGCCAAACTGCGAGACCTCGGTGGCATGCATCATGGGGAACTCGTGCGCGCCGCCCTGGAAGTGGTCGTGCGACAGAATCGAGCCGCCCACGATGGGCAGGTCGGCGTTGGAGCCAATAAAGTAGTGCGGGAACAGGTCCACAAAATCGAGCAGGCAAGTCAGCCCCTTGCGGTCGACGTGCATCGGGCGATGCTCGGAGCTCATGGCAATGCAGTGCTCGTTAAAATACGCATACGGGCTGTATTGGAAGCCCCAGCGCTCTCCGTCGAGCTGAATGGGGATAACGCGCAGGTTCTGGCGGGCGGGGTGAGCGCCGCCGTCGGCTGCGGCAGAGCGTCCGGGATAGCCCTCGTTCTCGATGCAGAGCTGGCAGGCGGGGTACTTCTCGCCCGCGTTCTTTGCGGCACCGGCCGCGGCAATATCGCGCGGGTCCTTCTCAGGCTTGGACAGGTTGATGGTGATCTCAAGATCGCCCCAGTTGGTGGGGGTGCTCCATTTGATGTTGCGCGCGATGGCGGCACGGCGCACGTAGCCGGCGTCGCAGCACAGGCCGTAGAACCAGTCGGTCGCGGCGCGGGGCTCGTTGACGCCCATGCGGCCGTTGAACTCCTCGTTTACAACCGAAGGCCTCGGCATGAGCACACCCATGATGCGCATGGCAATACGGTCGCGGCCCGACGCCGTGTCCTCGGCAGCACCGTTGGCAACGGCGGCCTCGGAAAGCACGGCAAGCGTGCCCTCCAGGTCAAAGTCGGGGAGTGTATCGGGGTGCACGAGCGAAATCTTCTCGGTCTTGAGCGCCCAGGTCATGTCGAGCGCGGGGCCTGTGGCGCCGATGCACTCCAGAATGGTGTTGTATGCCCAGATGCGATCGTCCTGGCCGATCATCGATCGATGGATGGCATATTCGATAAGGCCCTGCGCGGCCTCGCGCACATCAGTCATTACAGCCATGCCGCGTAAGCCCCCTTGTCAGAGATGGTGTAGTGACGGGCAGAGCCCTCGCCCAGCCAGCTGTTCATCTTGGTGATGAAGGTATCGACCAGGTCGAGCGGCACGAAGGCCTGGATGGTACCGCCAAAGCCGCCGCCGTGAATACGAACGGCGCCACGGCCGTCGAGCACATGCTCGGCAAGAGCAAGTGCGTACATGGAAGGCTGCTCGGCACCCAGTTTGGCAACAACATTCTGCAGGTACATGGCGGAGCTGGCGCCGGACTCGCGCGTCAGAACCAGGAACTGGTCGATGTCGCCGGCGTTCAGGGCCGCCCAGCGCTTGTCGACCAGGCCGTTCTCGTACCAGTAGTGAACGGCGCGCAGGCAGGCACGGTCGCCCAGCTTGGCGCGCAGCTCGGGGAGCTTGGCGTCAAAATCCGCCACGTTTACCTCGCACAGGCGTGCCTTGCCAAACTCGGCGGCGACGTCTTGCATTTCGCGCGGAACGGCGGCGTAGTCATCGGTGGCGGCCACGTGGTCGGCGCCGACCTTAACGAGCACGAGCGCGTAGCCGTGATCCTCAAAATTGAGCTCGATCTTCTGGGTTTTAGGCTGAGCCTGGTCCTCAAAGTCCATGTAGGCAAGGCCGCCCAGGCACACAGCGGCCTGGTCCATCAGACCGCAGGGCTTGCCATAGTAGTTGTTCTCGGTGCGCTGGCTCATCTGGGCGAGCGCGACGGGCTCGATGGCGGGTGCGCCCCAGAGCGTCTCCATGGCGCGACCGTATGCCGCCTCGACAGCAGCAGAGCTCGAAAGGCCGCCGCCCGAGGGGACAGAGCAGGTGAAGGCGAAGTCGAAGCCCTGGGGCTCAACGCCCAGAGCAGCGATTTCGTGGGCCATGCCGCGGACGAGGCTCGCGGACGTGCCCTTCTCGGACGCTTGAATATCCAGTGTGTCGAGCGTGATCTCAAAGGTGGGGTAGCCCTCGTCGGCGACGCGAATCTTGTTGGTGTCGGTCGCTACGGCAATGCCGTCAACGGCGACATCAAGCGAGCCGGCGATAACGTGGCCGCCCTCGTGGTCGGTGTGGTTGCCACTGATCTCGGAACGGCCGGGCGCGTGCACATAGAGCACCTGGCGGTCGCCGATGGGGCCAAACTCCTCCTCAAACAGCTTGGTGAGCGTGGCGAATGTCTTTTCGTCGGGAGTGGTCATGGGAGTCCTTTCCTTGGCGCGCACGGGTGGGTTTTGCGTCGTTATGAGTACGTTAACAACTTGAAGCGGCATGAACCAAGTGTTCACAATACCGCACGTTACGGGCTATGTTAACGTACTCATAACACATCGCTTGTCACTTTTTGAGAATCTGGTAATCGGTAGAAATTCAGCCGTGAACGGTACTGCCGTATGGACTTATAAAGCAGAAGAGATGCAGATAGAAAAAGTAGAGTACGTTAACATGCGTCCGACGATAGCGGGCCTCGGCGCGGGATGTATTTCTGCCCGGGCCGGCATTCACGCTATTCAGATCTCGCAAGGGTGAAGGTGATCCTGTGGCAAGGCGCCCGTCCAACGATACCAGTTCGCGTCCGGTCTCCATGGCCGACGTCGCCCGCGCTGCCGGCGTTTCGCAGCAGACGGTTTCGCGCGTCGCCAACGGCTTGCCCAACGTTAACGAGCAGACGCGCCAGCGCGTGCAGGCCGCTATGCAAAAGCTCGGCTTTCGTCCGAGTTATGCCGGTCGCTCGCTGCGCGACGGCCGTTACCATTCGGTCGGCCTGTGCGTCAACGATGTCACCAAGTTTGGCAACCTCTCAATGATCGATGGCATCGCCAGCGCTGCTCGCGAGCATAATTGCGCCATCACGCTGGTCGAGATGTCCAAGACCGAGGAGTTTTCGCTTGCCGAGGCCACGCGTCGTATGGCCGCATTGCCGGTGGACGGCATCATCATCGGTATGAGTCGCATGGCGCCCGATTTTGAGACGTTTGATCCACTGCCGGGCATTGGCACGGTCATCGTTACCATGTACGCGCACCCGCGGGTGACCACGGTCGATTCCGACCATTACGGCTGCTCGCTATTGCTTATGGATCACCTGTTTGAGCTAGGGCACGAGCAGATTCGCTATATTGGCGGCCCGTCATTCTCGGTCGACGAGCAATTTCGTCGCGCCGGTTGGCAGGATGCACTCGAGCGTAAACACATCGAGCCGGCAGAGCCGCTCGAGGGCGACTGGTCTGCCAACAGCGGCTACGAGGCCGGCAGGTACCTGGCCGAGCACGATCGCACCATGACGGCGATTTACGCGGCAAACGACCAGATGGCAAATGGCGCGATTGCAGCGCTGCGCGATAGCGGTCTGCGCGTGCCCGAGGACGTGGGCGTGGTGGGCGTCGACGATTCGCTCGATGATTTTGTGGCACACAACGAGCTCACGACCGTTCGATTCGATTTGCATCAGCGTGGACGCGAGGTGTTTGAGCATGCGGTTCCCGAGGCGGGGGCAACGGACAAAACCGTTGCCATTCGTATTCCCGGCCAGCTTATCGTTCGACATACCACGGCAGCTCCGCGCACATAGTTTTTGCAGGTCAATGGCGATATATTCCGCCTCAATAACAATCGATAAGGATGCTGGCAGATAGCCGTGGCTATGAAGACGAGTGCTATGATAGACGGGTTCTTTTGTCTATCTAGGAGGCTTTGCCTGATGGAGATCACCAAGGATATCCGCTACATTGGCGTCAACGATCACGACATTGACCTGTTCGAGGGCCAGTACGATGTGTCCGAGAACGGTATGGCATACAACAGCTACGTTATCTTGGGCGAAAAGATCGCTGTCGCCGATTCAGTCGACGGCGGTTTTGTTGACGAGTGGCTCGGCAACCTCGAGGCCGTGCTCGATGGCCGCACGCCCGACTACCTGATCGTCCATCACATGGAGCCCGATCACTCCGCCGGCATCGCCGCCTTTATGGAGCGCTATCCCCAGGCGCAGATTGTTGCCAGCATGGGCGCCTTCCGTATGATGGTCAACTACTTTGGCACCGACTTCCCCGAGCGCAAGATGGTCGTCAAAGATGGCGACGTGCTCGACCTGGGCGGCCACAGCCTAACCTTTGTCGGTGCCCCCAATGTTCACTGGCCCGAGGTGCTCTTCTCCTACGAGTCCACCGACAAGGTGCTCTTTAGTGCCGACGGTTTTGGCAAGTTTGGCGCCAACGACATCGAGGATCCCGAGGGCTGGGCTTGCGAAGCGCGCCGTTACTACTTTGGCATCGTCGGTAAGTTCGGCAAGTTCGTGCAGGCCGTCCTCAAGAAGGCCGCCGACCTGGACATCCAGATTATCTGCCCGCTCCACGGCCCCGTGCTGACTGAGAACCTGGGCTACTACCTCGACACCTATAACACCTGGTCGAGCTATCAGCCCGAGGACGAGGGTATCACGATTGCCTATGCGAGCGTGTACGGGCATCTGAAGGCTGCCGTCGAGGAGCTCGCATCTGCGCTCGAGGCCCGCGGCCAAAAGGTCTCCGTCTTTGACTTGGCTCGTGACGATATGGCCGAGGCCGTTGAGGACGCGTTCCGCTATGACCGCCTGGTGCTCGCCTCCATCACCTATCAGGGCGAGATCTTCCCGTTCATGAGCACCTTTATTCACACGCTTGCCGAGCATGCCTATCAGAATCGTACGGTGGCACTCGTCGAGGCCGGCTCCTGGGCGCCCGCTGCCGCCAAGGTTATGACCAAGGAGCTCGAGGGCATGAAGGACATCACCCTGGCGCAGAACAAGGTGACCGTGTTGGGCTCGCTCAACGACGCCTCGCGCGCTCAGATCGAGGCCCTCGCCGACGAGCTGTCCAAGTAGCGACACGTTCACTTTTGACGCTCAACCATCACAACCACCACAAAGGGGACAGGCCCCTTTGTGGTGGTTTTTGTTTAAGCGCCGGCGATGACGAGATTTGGGCGGGCGTCGTCGACGATTTCGGCGATTGAGGTGGCGACGGCATGATCGGGGTCACGGTCCATCACGATGGTGTCGACATCGGCCAGCTCGGCAAAGCGGTACATGCCGCGTCCGTTAACCTTGCTGGCGTCCATGAGGGCGACGCTTTGATGGGCCGCGGCGATCATAGCCGTTTTAGTCTCGGCCATCTGGGGAAAGTCGGTCGTAAAGCCGCAGCTGGAGACAAAGGCGCCGGGGCACATGACGGCCAGATCGGCGTGGACCATTTGGAGCGCCTGCATGGTAAGTGGGCCGTACAGATAGCGATGACCTTTGCGCAGCGCCCCGCCCAGCATGACGACATCGACCGAGGGCATGCTTTCGTCGATGTAATCGGCGATGGTAATATCGGCCGTGATAACGGTGATGCCGTCGCGCTGATCGAGGAGCCGGACGAACTCGAGCGCCGTGGTGCCCGAGTCAACGAGCAGCGTGTCGCCGTCATTGACGAGCTCGATGGCGCTTTGCGCGATGGCCTGCTTGGCGGCGACGTTGACATTGATGCGGCGATCCTGCGTGGAAACAGTCAGACGCTTGTGGAGCGATACGGCGCCACCATGCGTGCGGCGCAGCTTGCCTGCTTCGGCGAGCGCATCCAGGTCGGCGCGGGCGGTAACGGAGGACACGCCAAAGGTCTGGGCGATTTCTGCTACCTGCACCGAGGCATTATGCTCAAGCATTTCCATGATGGCGGCACGACGTTCATCGGCGAAGGCTCGGGTTGTTGCGTGGGCCATAGCTGCTCCATTCTCGGCCAAATTTGCAGGAATTGTGTTGAGTCTATTTTCGTTCATTTTCTTTTTGAGTAAGAAAACACCTTTCGATTACTTATCTTTTCTATAAAAAAAAGACGCTGAACGCCCAAAATTCAATATCGAATACGCCCACTCGGCTCCAATTCCTTCCGTTTACTTTTCAAAAACGACTGTATTGACCTGCATGGGCTCAATATCTCGCACATGCAAAGCCGCTGAATTTCATACAATGAGCGCAGTAAAACGCAAGGTAAAACGCCTTGCGGACACGTACGCCCGATGTCCAGATGCGGGCGAGGGAGAGGAGCAAACGCTCATGGCACTTGTTACCACCGAAAAGATGCTCAAGGACGCTCAGGCCGGCCACTACGCCGTCGGCGCGTTCAACGTCGAGAACCTCGAGTTTGTTATGGCCGTTCTGGCCGCTGCCGAGGAGACCAAGTCCCCCGTCATCATGCAGACCACCCCGGGCACCATCAAGACCGCTGGTCTGGACTACTTCTACGGCATGGTCAAGGCTGCCGCCGAGCGCGCTTCCGTGCCCGTCGCTCTGCACCTCGATCACGGCGATGGCTATGACCGCTGCATGCAGGCTTTCCGCACCGGCTACACCTCTGTCATGATCGACGGTTCGCACGAGTCCTTTGAGGACAACATCGCCCTGACCAAGTCCGTCGCCGACGCTGGCCGCGCCATGGGCGTGCCCGTCGAGGCCGAGCTCGGTAAGGTTGGCGGCAAGGAGGACGACGGTCCCGCGGTTGAGGGCGAGAGCCCCTACACCGATCCTGCCGAGGCCAAGGAGTTCGTCGAGCGTACCGGCTGCACCTCCCTCGCTATTGGTGTTGGCACCAGCCACGGTGTGTACACGAGCGATCCGCACATCGAGCAGTCCGTGGTCAAGGCCATCCGCGACGCCGTCGACGTGCCGCTGGTCCTGCACGGCACCTCTGGTGTGCCCGATGAGCAGGTTGCCGAGGCTGTGAAGAACGGCATCTGCAAGGTTAACTACGCCACCGAGCTGCGTCAGGCCTACACCAAGGGCTTCATGGCCTACATGGCCGAGAACCCTGCCTGCTTCGATCCCAAGAAGCCGGCCAAGGAGGGCATGCGTGAGATCACCGAGCTGGTTAAGATCCGCATGACCAACCTCAACTCTGTGGGCAAAGCAGAGTAACAGCAAGGGTACTCCGACTCGCTACATATCCCGGGGAGGGACGAGGGCTTAGTTCCCCAATCGTCCTCGGGCATGCAAAAAGCCTCGCTGCGCACTTCGTGCGGCGAGGCTTTTTGCCCCCTGCGGAAAGATTGGGGAACTAAGCCCTCGTCCCTCCCAGGTTGACCTGCTCGAGGTCGTCGCCCTTGTGGCGTTGGGGCGGAAAGGATGGGGCGTTAGGGCTTCTTTGCTGATGGGGGATTAGTATGCCCGGGCTTGGTTGGGGAATGCCTGGTCTAGTGAGGCTTGGAGTTTTTCGAAGGATGTCTGCAGGTTGAGGTGTTGGTCTGCAGAGCGTTTGGCTTTTGTGGTAGGGGAGTCGAGGAGGCCGTTTCTCTGTGTCGGGGGGAAGGAGAAAAGGTTTGCATGATTTAGGGATGGCTGCTGTGCTGCGTCATTGGAAGAATGCATGCTTATGCGGCCTCCTCGATGTCCACCAAAAGATTGCGCTCGGGGTATGCTGCTAGGTCCCGTGCGTTGGCAGTATTATGCCGCGAGCGTAGATAAGGAAGCGCTAAAGAAAGGCTTAATGAGGTTTGACGTTCCGATGAAACCGCAGGTAAAAGCTATCGAGTAACATTTGTGAAAGGTTTTGAGCTTAAGGGCTTTCTAAGGTTTGTGGCGCGGATGTGGCTCGCCTGTGTGGGGCGTGTGGACGGCTCGTTCCTAGCGCTGCGGCTCTGCGGCCCGCACCTGCTCGATGACCTTTTCCATGGTGGCGTCGATGCGGTCCTTTTTGAGCTCGCATTCCCAGATGGTTATGGGTGTCCAGCCCATTTGAGTGAGTGCCGCCACGGCAGCGCGGTCGCGCTCGACGTTGCGACGGAACTTTGCCTCCCAAAACTCAACGTTGCGCTTGGGCTGGCTCGGATTGCACTTGGGGCAGCGGTGCCAAAAGCAGCCGTTGACGAAAATGGCGATCTTGCGCCCGGGAAAGGCGATGTCGGGCTTACCGGGAACCTTCCATTCCAAGCGATAGCCCGTAAGGCCCGCTGCGCGCAGGCGCTGGCGTACGAGCAGCTCGGGCTTGGTGTTGGCGCGCTTGTTGCCCTTCATGGACTTTTTGATGGCGGCGCGACGGCGCACGAGCTCACGCTCGTCAGCGGAAAGGTCCGAGGTGTCGATGCCGTCCAGCAGGCCGGGCTTGGGGCGCTTTTTGCTGCGGCGCTTGGCTTTGCGCTTGGGCTTGGTAACGGGCTCGTCGGCTGTGGTGGACTCGGTGTCGTTGGCGCCGTTAGCCTCAAGCCGATCTTCCTTCAACTCAATCAGGGCATCAATGAGCCCTTTGTCGGCGGGCATCCACTCAACGGTGGCAAGCGAGGTGCGCGGAATCCAGCGGATATCGAGTTGGCGGTCGTGCTTCTGCGGCTCATCGGATTCATCGGCGAGCGAGCAGTAGTAGCACTCCATGGAGAGATGGAAATCGGGGTAGTCATACTCGACGGTGAAGAAATCGCGCAGGTTGGTGACTTTGACCTGCAGCTCTTCCATGAGCTCGCGGCATACGGCGTCCTCGGGCGTCTCGCCGCGCATGAGCTTGCCACCGGGGAACTCCCAAAGTCCCTGCATGTCGCCATAGCCGCGCTGCACGGCCAGTAGCTCGTCGGATCCTTCCTTGCGAATGATCCCAGCGGCAACATGAACAGTCTTCAACAGGAGTCCTCTCTCGATATCAACACGTGGCAGGCTAGCTACCCGTACCTTACACAACGGTAAGGCAAGCGTAAGCCATATCGATGGTAGCCGACTCGGCTTCTTGCGACTATAGATGCCGTAGACTAATCGCAAGAAAGGACTCGGTATGCAAACCACGCACATGGCGACCCCGGTACTGGAGGTCGCGCATCTCGAAAAGGTATATGGAGCGCTGGGCAACGTGACCCGCGCGCTCAACGACGTCAGCTTTACCGTCAACCGCGGCGAATTTGTTGGCATCATGGGCGCTTCGGGCTCGGGCAAGTCGACGTTGCTCAACTGCGTTTCGACCATCGATAGCGCCACAAGTGGCACGATCCGCATCAACGGGCAGGACGTGACGCGCATGAAGCAGGCTAAGCTTTCGCAGTTCCGCCGCGAGGAGCTCGGCTTTATCTTCCAGGACTCCAACCTGCTCGATACGCTCACGGCACGCGAGAACATCGCCCTGCCGCTCACCATCGCCCGCACAAGCTCGGCAGAGATCTCGACCCGCGTGCAGGACGTGGCCGCACGCCTGTCCATTAGCCAGGTGCTCGACAAGTACCCCTACCAGATGTCCGGCGGTCAGCAGCAGCGCGTTGCCGCGGCTCGCGCGCTCGTTACCGACCCCACCATGATTATGGCCGACGAGCCCACCGGCGCTCTCGATTCCAAGAGCGCCCGCCTGCTGCTCGAGAGCCTGGAGGCCCTCAATCGCCGCCTGCGCGCCACCGTGCTCATGGTCACGCATGACAGCTTTGCCGCCAGCTACACGAGCCGTGTGCTGTTTATTCGCGACGGCAAGATCTTCACCGAGCTGCGCCGCGGCGACACCGACCGCCGAGAGTTCTTCGACCGCATCATGGAGGTCGTTGCCATGATGGGCGGTGAGGGCTCCGATGCTCTGTAAACTCGCTTGGGGTAACGTCCGCCGCGCCGGCCGCGACTACCTCGTCTACCTTTTGACGCTCACCCTGGGCGTCACGGTCTTCTATGCTTTTAACACCATCTCGATGCAGGTCGACATCGCCGGCATCGATGAAAAGGGCTTGGCGCAGGTTATGGGCAGCATGCTCGGCAACCTGACGTACTTTTTGGCCGGTGTCATGGCCTTTTTAATGGTGTATGCCAATAACTTCATCATGAAACGCCGCAAGAAGGAGTTTGGCCTGTACCAGGTGCTCGGCATGGGGCGCGGGCGCGTCGCCACGATCATGGCGCTCGAGACGGTGATTGTCTCGGTCGGCGCCTTTGTCGCCGGCATTGTGCTGGGTGTGGGACTCTCCCAGCTCATGACGTTCTTTACGGCCTCGCTCTTTAAGACACAGATCGCCAATTTCCACTTCTTTTTCTCGGTGCATGCGTTCAACCTGACCCTTGCTTGCATGCTCGTAATGTTTGTGCTCACGCTACTGCTGAACCTTCGCGCCGTGCGTCGTACCAAGCTCATCGAGCTTATGGGTGCCGAGCGTCGCAACGAGAGCATCAAGACACGCAACCCCTGGATCGCGATTGCCATCTTTGCCGTGGGCGTGTTGCTGGTGGGCGTGGCCTATTACCGTCTGCTACGTGATGGGTTCCCGCTAACCGCGACGGACAGCAAGCTGCAAGAGGCCATGAACCAGTTTGGTATTACGACCGCTATGGTTACCGTGGGCACCTTTGCCCTGTTCTGGGGACTCTCGGGCATGCTCATCAAGCTGCTGCAGAGCCTGCGCGGCGTGTATTGGCGCGGCCTCAACATGTTTACCGTGCGCCAGCTTGCGGCCAAGGTCAACACGGTGTGCTTTTCGATGGGCGTCATCGCGATGCTCCTGTTTTTGGCCATCACCTCGGTGACGTGCGGTATGTCGATTGCCAACGTGATGAACGAAAACCTGGAGCGCTATAACCCTGTTGATGTGTCTCAGACGTATGTCTATTACACGCCCGATACGCTCGACTACTACAAAGAGTACGTCAATCCGTCTGAGGCTGATCGCATGGTGCTGGCCGATAGTACGGTCGATTTGTACCCCGCATGGCACGGCAAGGGCAAGTCGGCGGACAACAACGACGAGACCGGCAAGAAGGTCGATATCGCCGATGTTGCCGGTGAGCATGTACAGATTGATTCGTATCTGAGTTACCCGCTTGGCGGCTCGGATCCTTCGGTGACTCCAAGCGAGATGTGCAAGACCATGGGCGAAAAGCTTCCCAAGGCGTTCGGGGGTAGCAATGCCGATGCGATGGGTCTGTTTGTGACGCCGGCGAGTCAGTACAACAAACTGCGTCAGATGATGGGCGAGGAGCCGGTGCACATCGGTCACGACCAGTATCTGCTCACGTGTGATATGGGCGGCGAGCTGGTCGACATGTACACCAAGTATATGGCTGGCGGCCATGCCCTTACCTTGGGCGGGCATGAGCTCAAGCCCGCAACCGATAAGTCGGACGAAGATACGGCGGCCATCGCCAACTCGTCGATGGGCAGTAATCCGGGTACCGTCGTCGTTGCCGACGAGCTGTTGTCCCAACTTAATCTGCAGCCGTATTCCAGTAGCCTGCTCGTTAACTACAAACAGGGGATGGATACAACCGAGGCAGACGAGAGCATTAAATACACTGTGCTCGACAATCTGCTCGTTGACGGCAAGGAGCCGGGGTCGTGGGGAACCTTCATCACACGCTCCGAGATGTACACGCAAGCAGCGCAAATGAACGGTCTTATTAGCTACCTAGCCATCTACATCGGCTTTGTATTGGTCGTTGCATGCGCGGCGATTCTGTCGATCCAGCAACTCTCCAACGTGGCCGACGGCAGCCGCAGCTATCGTGTGCTGGCACAGATCGGCTGCGACGACCGCCAGATTCGCCATTCGGTGATGGCGCAGCAAGCGGTATTCTTCCTGTTCCCGCTGGCAGTGGGCCTGGCGCACTCCTTTGTGGCACTTAAGGTGATCATCGAGCTGGTGAGCATTTTCGGAAATATGAGCATCGGCGGCACCGTGGGCCTCACCTGTGCAATCTTCCTGGCAGCCTATGGTGGCTACTTCCTGGTGACCTACCTCATGAGCACCGGCATGGTGCGAGCCGCCATCGCCACCCGCTACAGCGAATAGGCGACCTAAAGCAAAACAATCGCCGGTTGAGCATAAGTCAGCGAAAACGCCCCTAAGCGAGCAAGGTGACGTGAAAGAGGAGGGAAGCGTACTTCGGTACGCGACCGACGATTGAACGTCAGGTTGCCGCTTAGGGGCGTTTGCAGCGTCGAGCCGTTACGCGGTTTGGTAAACCGCGTAACTTCATCCTTTCCAAAAGTGGAGGATGAGCGTGGTACGGTTTTGCTGCTCGGTTTTGACCAGGATGTTGTGGATGTGGGTCTTGACGGTGCCCACAGCAAGGAATAGCTCGTCAGCAATCTCTTGGTTCGACTTGCCCAACACAACCAGACGCAAAACCTCGGCCTCGCGGTTGGAGAGCCTATAGGCATTGCGATAGAAGGGCATCTGCTCTTCTATGTGCCGATCAAGATCGCTGACGTTCTTTTCCTCGGGCGCCCCCTGCATGCGGATTGAAAGCACGTGGTAGGCGTAGATGATCAGCAGAATCGCAAAGTAGCACGCAAAGACGTTCTCGCTGAAGTTGCGCTCGGATAGATACAGCTGCAGCCAAGAGGGTGCCAGACTCATGGGGATGACAAGGATGTTGTAGAAATCCTCGGCAACGATGCAACCGACCAGAATAGCGCCGATAATCAGGTGCTTTCGCTGGTTGTTAACGCGTGCCTTCAGCTCAACCTCTGTACTCTTATGAGCCGTCCAGAAGATATACAGTCCCACAAAGACAAGGAATACCTGACGCATCGTGTAGTAGATCCACTGACGCATGGGGCCGGAGGGGACTGCGACGATAGTCAGCGACTCGCACAGCAAAAACGTTAGGACAGGGATGGCGAACAACTTCTTAGAATGCTTATCGAGCAAGTCCATGGCAATCAGCCAAATACAAGTCTGTGAAGCAGTCGCCACAAGGGTCCGCAATACAGGCATGGTAATTGAGTAATAGTCGCTGGCCGGAAAGCTCTCGTTTTGCAACGTGTATTCAAAAAAGAAGATCTCGGTCATCTCGATGGCGTAGCAAATAAAAACGCCACTGCCATAGATAAAGAAGCGTCGACGGGACGAGGCATAGGCGGCAAGCGAAAGCACTGCCGTCACAATACAGATTACGAGTATCGCTTGGGTATAGAAGAACATGAGCGTGTCCATCTGTCACCGTCCTGTCTCATTTGATCTCTTATGGAGTCCGCTATATCTCCCGGGGTATATATGTCTCAGCCGGTCGTTCCATTGCGGATTAGACGCCAAGATACAGCATAGCCGTATACCGTTCGCGGTTCCAGACGGTAAACCCCCTGTAAACTCTTGACCTGCGGGTTTATATTGGATTAGAGAGGGTGTAACTCCATGAACGGTCTTTAATCCCGAATAAACTAGGTAAAAATTGCATACGGGTGAATGATGGTCTTGTCAACACGAGGCGTGATGTTCGAGCGCCTCATAGTAATAGTCGGCAAGACCGGCGGAAAGGAAATCGACATGGCGCTGCCTAAGGATTTCATCGACACCAACGACTTCACCAAAGAGCAGATCCTGGCTATCGAGGATCTTGGCCTGGCAATGAAGAAGGCCATCAAGGTTGACGGTTATTATCCGCACCTGCTCCGCAACAAGAGCCTAGGCATGATCTTCCAGCAGGTCTCCACCCGCACTCGTCTTTCCTTCGAGACCGCTATGACCGACCTCGGCGGCCATGCTCAGTTCTATGGCCCTGGCACCATCCAGCTCGGCGGTCACGAGTCCCTGGGCGACACCGCTCGCGTTATGGGCTCGCTGCTCGACATCATGATGGCTCGCGTTGACCGTCACAAGGACGTCGTCGGCCTCGCCGAGGGCTCTGCTGTGCCCGTCATCAACGGCATGTCCGAGTTCAACCATCCCACGCAGGAGATGGGCGACCTCATGACCATGCTCGAGAACCTCCCCGAGGGCAAGAAGATCGAGGACTGCACCCTGGCCTTCATCGGCGACGCCACCCAGGTCTGCGTCTCCCTCATGTTCATCGCCTCCAAGGTCGGCATGAAGTTTGTCCAGTTTGGACCTAAGGGCCACCAGATCCCCGACGGCGGCCTGCACGTTGGCACCGTCGAGGAGCGCGCCGAGTTCGGTAAGCAGATGATGGCCATCGCCGAGGAGAACTGCAAGGTCTCCGGCGGCTCGGTTGTCATCTCCGACGACATCGAGTGCATCAAGGGCGCCGACTTCATCTACACCGACGTGTGGTATGGCCTGTATGACGAGGAGGTCTCGGGCGAGAACTACATGGACGTGTTCTATCCCAAGTATCAGGTCACCATGGACATGATGAACTTCGCCGGCCCCAACTCCAAGTTCATGCACTGCCTGCCGGCCACCCGCAACGAGGAAGTCGTCGACGAGGTCATGGACGATCCCGAGCGCTCCCTGTGCTGGGTCGAGGCCGAGAACCGCAAGCACTCCATCCGTGCTCTCCTTGCCGCCCTGGGCAAGCGCACTCCGCTCAACGACGAGGGTGTCGAGTACTCCGCCAAGGCTGAGCTCCACGCCGCTCTCGAGGCTCTCGAGCAGCTCTAAGCCTCAAGGCTTCTAAAAGCACGTTTGCGGGCGGTGGATGCTCGTCTCCTGCCGCCCGCTCACCGAGGCCCAAGCAATTGCCTTAATGCCTTAGGGCCTCGGATCTGTCCAAGACTGAGCGAAGGAGCTCATCATGAGCGACGGAAAGAAAAAGCTTTCCTTCTTTACGGTCATTTCGACCATCATCTGCGTCGTCTTCGTTTGCGAGGCCGCCGCACCTGCTGCTGCCATCGGCAACCAGCAGTTCTTCTGGTGGATCTTCCTGATCCTGACCTTCCTGATTCCTTACGGCATGGTCGTCGCCGAGCTCGGCACCACCTATGACGGCGAGGGCGGCATTTACGACTGGGTGCGCGATGGCCTGGGCGACAAGTGGGGCGCCCGCATCTCGTACTACTACTGGATTAACTACCCGCTGTGGATCGCCTCGCTGGCAACCATGTTCCCCGACATCCTGGGCATGGTCTTCGGCGTCGAGTTCAACCTGATCGCCAAGATGGTTATCGAACTTGCCTTCGTGTGGATCGTCTACCTCATGGGCCGCTCCAAGGCGGCCGACTCCGAGTGGGTCCTCAACGGCGGCGCCCTGATCAAGGTCGCCGTTGCCGTTATCGTCGGCGCTCTGGGCATCTGGTTTGCCATGGAGAACGGTTTTGCGAACGACATGTCCGCCGCCACCTTCCTGCCCGAGCTCACCAACACCAACGCTCTCGGCTACCTGTCCATCATCATCTTTAACTTCATGGGCTTCGAGGTCATCTGCACCATGACCGACGACATGGCCGATCCCGCTCGCGATATTCCCAAGGCTATCATTGTCGGTGGCGTGGCTATTGCCGTCATCTACCTGTTCGCTGGCTTCGGCATCGGCGCCGCTGTGCCGGCCGACTCCATCGACCCCGACTACGGCATGATCGTCGCAGTCCAGACCATGGTGGGCGACTCCATGCTCTTCAAGGTCATCTGCATCGCCTTCCTGATCACCCTGTTCGCCAACATGGCCGCCTGGTCCTTCGGCGTCAACTCCGTCGCCCGCTACGCCGCCGAGCACGGCAACATGCCCAAGGTCTTCGCCTCGATGATCTCCGAGGACGACATGCCCAACGGCGCCAACCTGGTCAACGCCGTCGTCGCCTCCCTGGTGCTGTGCCTGCAGCTCGTTCCCATCGACGCCATCTCCAACGGCGTCTTCTGGATGCTCTTCGGCACCTCCGTCGTCTTCCTGCTGCTCACCTACATCCCGATGTTCCCGGCGTTCCTCAACCTTCGCAGGAACGACCCGAACCGCGAGCGCATCTTCACGTTCCCGTTCAAGGGCGCGATGATGAAGGTCATGCTGGCCATCCCCTGCATCGAGCTGGTCCTGGCCATCGTCGCGACGCTGGTGCCGTTCTCCGCCGCCGAAATCGGCGACAAGGTCCCGATGATCGTCATCTTCATCGTGCTCGTGCTCATCGGCGAGGTCGTCCGTGTTGTCTCCGCTAGGGGCCGCAAGGAAGAGTACAAGGGTCTGACCCCCGAGCTGGCTGCCCAGCGCCTCGCCGAGGAGGCCGCCGAGGCCGAGGAGAACTAGGGCACCCGGATTCGGGGCCCCGACCCTCCTCGTCACTCAACCATTCCCCGGGGTGGGTGCGAGCGATAGCTCCGGTAACCACCGCCCACCCCAACCTCTCTTCCGTATCCTTCGTGCGTTTTGTCTCCGCGCACCGGGTTACGTCGTCGCTCGCCGGTGCGACTCCGTGAAAACCGGCGCCGGGCGCCCCGACCTTTGCCGGGGAACGGGCGCCTGCCATCTCTTGGTTTTAGGCTGCGGGCAGCCCGCCCGCGGCAAACGATCGTTCGATTTGGAGGAAATCTTATGCGTACGATCACCGAGTCCGAGTCCACCCCCAGGGCCGACGGCTTCTTCATGCCCGCCGAGTTCGCCCCGCAGGACCGCGTGTGGATGGGCTGGCCCCACCGCACCGACACCTGGGCCCACGGCGCCAAGCCCGCCCAGAGGCAGTATGCCGCCATCGCCCGCGCCATCTCCGAGTTCACCCCGGTCTACATGTGCGCCAACCAGGTCGACTACGCCAACTGCAAGGCCGTCTTCGAGGACGACGAGAACGTCACCGTCATCGAGATGACCACCGACGACGCCTGGTTCCGCGACACCGCCGCCACCTACGTCATCGACGGCAAGGGCGGGAAGCGCGCCAACCACTGGCACTTCAACGCCTACGGCGGCCTCGTCGACGGCCTGTACTTCCCGTGGGACAAGGACGAGCAGATCGCCCTCAAGATGGCCGAGCTCTCCGGCTGCCGCCGCTACCGCCCCGACGACATGATCCTCGAGGGCGGCTCCATCACCGTCGACGGCGAGGGCACCCTCGTCGTGACCGACCAGTGCCTGCTCTCCCCGGGCCGCACCTGCTCCGCGGTGCTCGAGGAGGAAGAGGACCCCGAGTCCATCTGGCCCAAGTACCGCAAGAAGTTCGAGCCCTGGAGCGAGGAGCTCCGCGCCTACATGGACGAGCACCTCAAGGACTACCTGGGCGTCGAGAAGGTCATCTGGGTCAAGGAGGGCATCGACCCCGAGGAGACCAACGGCCACATCGACGACGTCGCCACCTTCATCGCCCCGGGCGTCATGGCCTGCATCTGGACCGACGACCCCGACTACCCGTTCTACGACCAGTGCCACGCCGCCTACGAGACCCTCTCCAACGCCGTCGACGCCAAGGGCCGCAAGATTAAGGTCTACAAGCTCTGCATGCCCGTGAACCCGCTGTACATGGACCAGGCCTCCTGCGACACCATCGACGCCGACGAGAACGCCGAGCCGCGCGTCCCCGACGAGCCGCTGATCGCCTCCTACATGAACTACCTGGTCACCAACCACGGCGTCATCGTCCCGCAGTACGGCGACGAGAACGACCGGCTGGCCGTCGACACGCTCCAGAAGATCTACGACGAGGTCTGGGGCGAGGGCGTCTACAAGTGCGTCGGCGTCCAGTCCGACCAGGTCGTCTACGGCGGCGGCAACATCCACTGCATCACGCAGCAGGAGCCCTCGGCGTAACTCAAGCACGCCACCTTGGCGTTCACTCGTCGCTTACGTAGCGTCAGTACGCTACGCTCCTCGTTCGCGCCAATCTGGCGCACCTGAGCACGCCGAGTAAACGTCTGGCTTTTCTTCGGGCACTCCGTTGCCTCCACATCGGAGTGCCCTTTTTCTTTGATCGAATACGCGTCTGGCCTGGGATTTATTGCGGGTTAGGCCAATTGTTCGCTTGGATATCCCAGGTCAGACGCGTATTCAATTGTTGATAGTTTCCGGTCGTATACGCGGCCGTTTTGATCGGAGTATCTTTGTACCAGCGTATCGTCATCTTCACCCGCCTGTTCCGCGAGCGTTGGTCCAACAATTGCATCCTCTCTTCTCTATGGGATGGCACCTGCACCGGTGACGCGGCCTGTAACCCTACCTTGGGCTGCGCCTTCGGTACAGATGCCATCCTTTTTGCTGTAGGGGGAGTGTGCCATGGCAGGTAAAAAGTTCTCCCTGTTCGAGGTCATCCTCTCGGTTATCTGCGTCGTATTTACCATCGAGGCGGCTGCTCCGGCATCTGCCATGGGTAACGTGCAGTTCTTCTGGTGGATCTTCCTCATCATTACGTTTTTGCTTCCCTATGGCCTGGTGGTGGCCGAGCTGGGTACGGCGTTCGATTCCGAGGGCGGTCTGTACGATTGGGTTCGCTTGGGCCTGGGTGATCGTTGGGGAGCCCGTTGTTCCTGGTGCTACTGGGTTAACTTTCCGCTGTGGGTGGCAAGTATCGCCTGCATGTTTCCCAGTGTTATCAATGCGGTATGGGGCATCGAGTTTTCGCTTGGGGTCCGAATTGCCATCGAGCTTGCCTTTGTGTGGGGTGTCACCGTCATGGCGATGCAGCCGGTTGCCGAGGCCGATTGGGTCATGGATGGCGGCGCTGTCATCAAAGTACTCATTACAGCTGTGGTAGGAATCGTCGGCATCTGGTTTGCTTACAATAACGGCTTTGCCAACGATATGTCGTTTAAGACCTTCATTCCAGACTTGGGCGACACCAATTCGTTGACGTACCTATCGATCATCCTATTCAACTTTATGGGCTTCGAAGTGGTCGCGACCTTTGCCAGTACGATGAAAAACCCATCGCGCGATATCCCCAAGGCGGTTATCGCTGGTGGCGTTGCCATTGCGGCAATCTACATTATCTGCGGCATCGGCATTGGAGCCGCGGTTCCCACCGAGCAGCTTTCGCTCGATTCGGGCATTGTGGACGCGGTCGCCGCCATGTTGGGGCGCGCTCACCCGCTGACGATGGTCGTGGGCGTGGCCTTTTTGGTGACGCTGTTCGCCAACATGATCTGCTGGAGCTTTGGCGTCAACAACGTGGCGAGCTATGCCGCGCGCCATGGCGACATGCCGCGCCCCTTTGCTCTGGTGTCCAAGAAGACCGGCATGCCCAATGGCTCGGCAATCATTAACGGTTGTTTTGCCAGCCTGGTACTACTGCTTCAGATTCCGCTGGGCGAGGGTTCCGACGTTTTTTGGGTATTCTTTTCGATGAACGTTGTCTTTCTGCTCATGAGCTATATCCCGATGTTCCCAGCGTTTTGGCGCCTGCGCAAATACGACGATCGCCCGCGCGTGTTCCGAGCGCCCTTCGAGGGCAAGGTGCTTGCGGTGGCACTTGCGATTCCCGTGGTGGAGCTTGTGCTTTCGATTGTCGCTACGATTGTGCCGCTCAATAGCTCGCCCGCCGAAATGGCAAAGTTGCCCATTCTCATGGGTGTGGTGATCGCCGTGTTGCTGGGCGAGGTTTCGCGCCTCATATCGCGCCGCGGCCGCAGCGTCGACAATCCCGGCGTTGGCGTGTATAGAAAACGCTGACCGTGAGGGGCTTGGCCCACCGGCACGGGGCTAAAACCGGGGTTGCTTCCAAGTTAATAAATTGCTGCGAGGATTACTGCGGCAATCGTGGAGGTTATGCTAACAGTTGCGCTGGTCGAGTGAAGAGGAAAGCTTAGGCGCAAAGAAGGGGACGTGTCCCAGGTAAGGGCAGCTGTCGTTGCGCTCATCAACGATGCAAGGAACGTCATCGTAGGTCATGGTCGAACCGATCTTGGCGATGGCCTTGGCGGCAGGTGCGACAATAATCTTGAGCGGTGCAATCGGCGCCATGGCATCTCCTTTCGATCTTGGTATTCGTCGATGTTTCTACCATAACCGTACTGCGGAATCAAGCTGGTTGTGCGCGGAATGAGGGTAGTTTGAGCTTCGCATTCTTTATCTACACGATTCTTGTCATGGGCATTGGATTGGTAACGGCATCAACTGCACTCGTAATATGGCTCATGACTCGTCGACGCGATTGTTTGGTGGCGGCCGCGGGCTTCCTTCTCTATGTCTTCGATATGTCGGTGATCTTCTTTGATGAGTACAACCGGCTCAAATATGACTATGTGGTGGCGTTTAATGAGCCGCTTCAATATCCGTTACTGCGCTGCGCGCTGGGTGTGGCGATTCTTGCGTGCGTATGGCTTTGGGTAACGTTTCGCTTACACGATGAGGTAACCGTTAAGCGCGTTGCCGCATATGTCGTACCGATCGCCGTGCTTCAGCTTGCCCTGGTACCTCGTACTGGCTTTGCGAGCCAGATTCAGCAATATCTTTTTTGGCTTGCGCGCGATTTGGGAATGGCATTCTGCTTGGTATATGCTTACGCTCGCTATCGCAAGACGGAGAATAGGGCTGAGCGGCTCGATCTTGAGCGCTCTCGGACGTTCTTTCGCATAGCCTGCGTGCTTACCGTGATGGTGGTTATCGAGGATACCTATATGATCCTATTCTGCACGCCTGACGTTGATAACGTGATGGTGAGCGCCTTTTTATGGTATCTGGGCGAGCGGAATATCTCAGAGAATTTATTGTTTGTGGCTGCAGCCGTTCAGCTATTCAAACAGTTCAGCCATATCTTACGTGTGTTCTCGCGTCACCCTCGTGCCGATGAAGAGGTGGCGACAGAGCGCCGTGATGCACGGGAGGACCTTGTCTCGCGAGTTGTGATTTTCTCGGACGAGCATGGGCTTTCAAAGCGCGAACAGGAAGTGCTTACACTCGTATTGCGTGGACTCGATGTCCAAAATATTGCCAATGAACTTGTGATTAGTCCGGGTACCGTCAAGGCTCACCTGCATCGCATCTATGTAAAGAGCGAAGTCAAGGCGCGTGACGACTTGATTGAGACATTCTGGCGCTCGTAAGGCTGGAGTGGTTCGGCCGACGGCGTATCGCAGACCACTCGGCGTAATGAAGCGACAATAAACTTTGACAATAAAATACCTGCTCAGACGTGTAAACCTGCTTAATCCGTCCGTTTGCCCGCTTCCATCTTGGCAGCTTGTGCAGGAGGTGCGTCAATGGGTGTTGACACGGGGCGTAGGGCGCTGGACAGACGCCCGACCGCTCGTAGGCACGTGTCATGCAGGGAGCGACAAATGCTCCCTCACCGATTGGGAGCGCCGTATCGTGGCGGTCATCCATTGTCCTATAACGTCTGAGGAGGCTCATATGGACAAAGCGGATTTAGTCATCAAAAGTAATGCTGTGTTCACTGGTGACGGGCTGGCACCGTTCAAGGGTGGCGTTGCCGTCGCGGGTGACAGAATTGTTGCGTGCGGCGAAGATAAGTACCTCGACGCTTTTATCGGGCCCGATACCGAGGTGCGCGACTATGGCGATGGGCTCGTCATGCCTGGCATCATCGACTCACATACGCATTTTGCCCAGGGCGCCTTTATGACCGATCCCGATTTCGCCGTCAATCTCATCGATTGCACAAGCTTCGAGCAGTGTATGGAGCGTGTTCAGGCATTTGCCGAAAGCCATCCGAGCAACGAGTGGATTGTGGGCTGCCAAATCATTCAGTTCCAGTGGGATGTGCCCGAGATGCCCACGGCCGCGATGATTGACAAATACATCTCGGACCGTCCGGTATTTTTGCAGCAGGTCGACATGCATACGTTTAGTGCCAATACCTGCGCTATCGAGAAAGTCGGCATTACTACCGAGACGCCCGATCCTGCAGGCGGCAAGATTCTCAAGGATGAGCTCGGCAACCTCACGGGGGTTTTCTCGAACAACGCTGGTGCCCTTTTTATGGACGAGGTATACGACCCTGCTCCCGAAGTGGTCGATGCCTCCTTTGCCAAGACTGCACGCCGCGCCAACGCTCTCGGTATTACGACCGTCGGCATGGTTAATCCGACCTTCGTGAGCATGGACAACCCCTACAAGGTGCTTGCAGAGCTCAACGGTAAGGGTGAACTGCCGTTACGCGTGTTCATGTACACAGACCTTTTTGAGAACGAGACCATGACACTCGAGGAAATTCGAGCTAAATACGACTTTCCGGGCACGCAGGTCGAGTGGCATGGCTTTAAGCAGTTCATCGACGGTGTGTGTTCCGATCATACTGCTTGGATGCTCGAGCCCTATGCCAATGCTCCCGAGACCTGTGGCGAGCCGGCTGAGGAACCAGAGCATGTGCGCAATGCCATCCTTAAAGCGCTTGAGTGGGGTGTCGACACGCGCATCCATGCCATAGGCGATCGTTCCGTACGCTTTGTCCTGGACTGCTTCGAGGAGGGTGAGAAGCGTTACGGTCTTATGGGCTGTCGTCACTCCATGGAGCACAACGAGACTGTTCAACCTGAGGATTTGCCGCGCTATGCGGAACTCGGCGTCTGTCCGGCCATGCAGCCGTGGCATATGCTGCTTGATATGGCCGACTTGGCAAAGGACGACGCCGTTGGCCCCGAGCGCGCGGCGCTCTCGTGGCCAATTCATAGCCTGCTTGCGAGCGGTGCCTGCGTGCATTTGGGCTCCGACTTCCCGGTTGTGGGGCTTGAGCCTATGGAGGAAGTCTATGGCGCGGTCTATCGCATGCTCGAGGACGGATCTAATCCTGAGGGTTGGTTCCCCGAGGAGCGAATCACCATGGCCGAGGCCCTGCGCGCATACACCTATGGCGCTGCCTACGCTATGCATGCTGAGGACCGCATCGGCACACTCGCCTGCGGCAAGCAAGCCGACATCTGCGTACTCGACCGCAATCTCTTTACCTGCGAGCCGGCAGAGGTTCTCGGCGCCAC
Source organism: uncultured Collinsella sp. (assembly GCA_902469665.1). Lineage (GTDB taxonomy): Bacteria > Actinomycetota > Coriobacteriia > Coriobacteriales > Coriobacteriaceae > Collinsella. The sequence goes on from CABRDE010000011.1 coordinate 28,077, forward strand.
GGCTGAGCTTACGGTGATCGCCGGTAAGGTCGTCTACGAGAAATAGCCCCACAGTCTTTCAATCTCTCAAGGAAAGGGGAGAACCATGGCAGAAGAAACAACCGCTGTCGTTGGGGAGGAGCATGAGCTCGCCTCAAAGCCGATTCCAGAACTCGTGCGCCGCTACACAATTGTGACCGGTCAGGGCATGCTCGCGCAGATCATTATGGTCGTGCTCGAGGGTCTCGTGATGGGCTGGGGCCTGGGCGCTCACGGTCTTGCTTGCGTCTCGATCATCATGTCTGTCGAGTACATCAATCTGGCCTTCGGCAATCTCTTCGGTACGGGCGTGCCGGCCGTCGTGGGCAATCTGCTCGGCGCCGGCGACATCAAGGGGGCGAGTAAGGCATTTAGCCAGGGTTTCTGGCTCACGGCGATTGTTTCGGTCCTGCTCGCCGTCGTGATGGCAGTCTTCACCGAGCCCATCTGTGCATTCTTTGGTGCAACGCCCGATATCATGGCTGACACGGTCGCCGGCGTGCGCACGTTCGCCGTTCTATTGCCGCTCACGGTCATCGGCCAGATGGTTACCGCTGTTATGCGCGTCGATGAGAAGGTCCAGGTCCAGGCAAATCTCATGACCGTATCTGCCATCGTTGCCATCTGCTGGCTCGCGCTCTCGACCTTCGTGCTCAAGCTTGGCGTCATGGGTGCTGGCGTGTACTATGGCCTGTCCATTGGCATCTGGGCCATCGGCATCTTCTGGTATGTTGGCGGCAAGAAGTCTCAGCTCAAGATTAACCTGGTCGACCTCAAACTCGACATGGGTATCTGCGGGCAGATCGTTAAGATTGGCTTCCCGTTCTTCCTGGTCCAGGGTGCGACATTCGTCTTCAATACCGTTGCCAACTCGCTGCTCGGCACGCTTGGCGGTGACATGGGTTCGCTCTACATCGCTGCATTCGGCGTAATCAACGGCTACATTCTCTACATCACCATGATGGTCGCCCAGTGCTTCTCCTATGGTTTGCAGCCCATCGCTGCCTTCAATGCCGGTGCCAAGGCATGGGCGCGTCTTAAGGAGACGCTCTCCTGCACGCTTAAGTACCAGGTTGTGACGCTGGCGCTGGTCACCGTTGTACTCTGGCTTGCCGCCACGCCGGTGTGTGCCTTCTTTGCCGGCAGCGATCCCGCGCTCGTTGAGGTTGCCGCCAACGCCACGCGTACCGTCATCCTGGCTGTTGCCCTGGGCTATCTTGCCATGACCATGTCGATGTACTTCCAGGCGAACGAGAAGGTGGGTATCGCCACGTTCTGCGGCCTGCTCCGTTACGTGATCTGTTCCGTACCGCTCATGTACTTGCTTGGCAGCATGATGGGCGCGCAGGGTGTTTGGATTGCCTTGGTTGCAGCCGATGCCATTACCGGCCTGGTTTCCATTGCACTTGCTGCAAAGGAACAAAAGCGCCTGAATGGGCTCATTGCATAGCGTAGGGCCGCTTCTCATTCAACGGCGAAATCAAAGGGCGTTCTCCGCATGGAGGGCGCCCTTTTTTATCGCGGGATGTTTTGCATGGCAGTCATGAGGCCCAGGCGGTTGCTGACGCCGAGCTTGCGATAGATGGCGTTGACGTGCTTCTTGACGGTTGACTCGCTTATGAATAGCTCGTTTGCCATCTGTTTGTTTGTTTTGCCGTCGAGCATGAGCCGCATGACTTCGGCTTCGCGCGGTTGGATATTGTGTTCTGCAATGAAAACATTCAGCTGGTTTGTGTCTTCGGTCTGGGTGAGTTTAATGCCCCGAGGATAGAGGTTGGCGAGCGCGAGGCTCGCGTGCCGAGCGACTTCGAGCAGGATTGCGAGCTCGGTGTCGGTGAAGTCTCCGGCCGTGCGTTCGCGAAACAGGGTGATGCTTCCCAGCGGGCTGTCGTTGTGCGCGAGCGTGGCCGTACAGCCAAAGTAGACGCCCTGGGGTTCCATCCATTTGCGATAGATGGGCGTGGCATCGCGTCGCTCGACGTCGACGAGGTCGAGGTCGCGGTAGACGCCGACCTTATGTAGGTCAAAGGACCATGTTGTATAGTCCATCGCGGCGTAGCGGTTGTAGTAGTCGCTCAGTGCGCGGTCGTCCATTCCGCTGCTTACGGGGTGGACGTAGCGTGGGGTATCGCTGCCCGCCGCCTCGATCAGGTCGAACATGGCGATCCGATGGGGCACGAGCCCTGTCGTTCCCTCGAGTGTCTCCTTTTGCAGCATATCGACACCGTGTGATGCGTGGATTGCGAGCGCGAGCTCGTTGAGAGCGGTCCAGGTCGTACTGTCCAGCTCAATAGTCTGCTGTTTATTGCATGGGGGCATAGGACGTCCTTTCCATTGTGGAACCCAGTATGTCATGTTCTCGGCGTGAATAGAACTTTAGGTCAGCGAATGGTATACCGTCGGTCGCTGAAAGGGGCTCGAGGGACCATTGAGGACATCTCGGTGCGGCTGCATTATGGTCTCGTCAAGCAAAAGCACCGAGATCAAGGAGCTTGAAATGAAGACTATCTACGAGAGTGAGTCCACGCCTAAGAAGGACGGGTTCTATATGCCCGGCGAGTATGAGGAGCAGGAGCGCACCTGGATTCTGTGGCCGCACCGCTCCGACGTGTGGCGCTGCGGCGCCAAGCCGGCGCAGAAGGTCTTCACCGAGATTATTAAGACCGTTGCACGCTTTCAGCCCATCACGGTAGGCGTCAACACCGAAGACTTCCCCGCGGTGTGCGAGATCTTCGACGGTGTTGAGAACGTGCGCGTTATCCACATGGAGTACAACGACAGCTGGATTCGCGACCCCGGCCCAGCGTTCCTCGTTAATGACAATGGGGAGGTGGCCCTTTCGCACTTCCACTTTAATGCTTACGGCGGTTTCATTGACGGCCTGTACTTCCCGTGGGACAAGGACGCTTCTATTGGCCTGCAGGTGGCACAGCTTGAGCAGGTTAACCGTTATCGTCCCGAGGATTACATCCTCGAGGGCGGCTCGTTCAACTGTGATGGTCAAGGCACCGTCGTGACCACCGAGATGTGTCTGCTCAACGAGGACCGCAACCCGCAGTACACCAAGGAGCAGGTTGAGAAGAAGCTCTCTGAGTACCTCGGTATCGAGAAAGTTATCTGGATCAAGGACGGTATCGATCCGTACGAAACGAACGGTCATGTGGACGACGTCGCATGCTTTAGTGCACCCGGCGAAGTCTGCTGCATGTGGACCGATGATCCCAACCATAAGTTCTACAAGGAGTGCCAGGAGGCGTATAAGACGCTTTCCGAGACGACGGATGCCCGTGGCCGCAAACTCAAGGTCCACAAGGTAATCATGCCTGCGACCTCGGTATATATGACCGAAGAGGAGGCCAGCACGATTGATCCCGTCGAGGGCGTGCTGCCGCGTACCCCCGAGGACGCCTTCGAGCCGAGCTATCTCAATTTCCTGCCCATCAACGGAGCGGTGCTTGTGCCGCAGTTCGGTGACCCTAACGACGCCCAGGCGCTCAAGGATATCCAGGCTGCTTATCCGGACCGCGAAGTCATCGGTATCATGACCCGCGAGGTTATTTACGGCGGTGGCAACATTCACTGCATCACCCAGCAGCAGCCCAAGGCGCGCTGTAAATAGTAGTTCCATGGTGAACAGGGCTTGATTGTCCGCACACGAAAGTCCGCCGACTTCAATGGTCGGCGGACTTTTTGTGTGGCGGCATGGGCGTTTACCCAGATAAAACCTACCAAAATAAACCTGTCCCTTTTTGGTAGGCGGTTTCAGCTGAACGGCGGGCCGTGCGGCTTGGGTGTGTGGGCTCACAATCTGGGAAAACCAAACAGATTGGGGGCTTGTATGATCGATTCGAAGGGAAGCGTGCGGCTCGAGGGCATGTTTAACAGGGCGCATCTGGCTCCCGAAGCCCAGCGCGCATACGATACGCTGCTCGAATGCGTGCTCAACGGGCAGAAGGACTGCGAGGTTTCGGCGTGTGCGGGCATGGATACCATCAAGGCGCTCGTCGAGCTTTTGCGCTGCGACTGTCCCGAGCTCATTCATCTCTTGGGCGGTGTGCACTACTGCCGCCACGGTGAAAAAGTCCTGTTGGTGCCAAATTATGCCAAGGGATACAAGCAGTCGGTCACCAGGCTCTATACAAATCTTGCCAAGATGGAGCGTGCGGCTGCGCCGATTCTGAGCGCGGCACCGGTGGGGGCATTGGCGCTCGATTGGGTCTTGGCGATCTGTGCAAGCTTACCTCGGGGCTCCATGACATCGGCATCACCGTGGATGACTGGAATCCTCGCAACATCCTTGTGGGGGAGAGGGGCAGCCTGATGCTACTTGACACCGATTCGTATGCTTTCACACTTTCAGATGTGAGCTACCAAACCACCTGTGCAGCACCAGGATATATCGCACCGGAGGTGCTCAAGCTCATGGAGACAACTGGCGTCAGCGATTTCGAGAGCCTGGCAGCCGCCACGAATGCCCCGGTGTTTACGCCTCAGACGGACGACTTTGGACTCGCGGTCCATATCTTCAAGATGCTCAATCGCGGAATTCATCCGTACAGTTCTGGCGAGCTGGACCTAGACATCTTTGACCTAGACGACGCTCCGCCCGCTCCATCACTCAATAGCTGCGTGTGCAACGCGCGCAGTCCTTTCGTGGGGACGTTGATTGGATATGTTGTCCCTAGCTACGCTCTTGCGATCAATGACTTTGGCCAGCTTATGGGCGAGGCTTTCCGCCGGTCGCTTTTTGGCAAAGCGCATGAGCGCCTTGACGCACGCACATGGGCGCGCCTACTCGACCTGTACCTATCCGAGACGGTTGAGTGTCCGCGGCGCGGTCATCTATACCACGCTTCGCAGGACGAATGTCCCTATTGCAGAGGGGAGCGCGCCCTTTTAACTCGTCTTTGATTGCTTTGGGCTGTCTTGGAGAAAGCCCGTGAGGCGGCACACAGGCTAATCCTGCGTGTCGCCTCCGTACATGTAGACGATAAAGCCGTCGCCGGTGTCTTGGCTGTGATCCTCTAGGATGCGCTTCATGTTGAGGTGCTCGTAGAACTGCCAATCGGAGTTGCAGTCGCTCATCAGGAAGAACTTGGTGCAGCCTGCCTTGGCGAGCTCGTCGCGCGAAAGGTCGATGAGTGCGCGGCCGAGTCCCTTGCCCTGCCACTCTGGAACAATGATGATCAGGTTGAGCTGGCCCTGGGCATACTCGTTGCCCGTGGCGGCAAAGCGGTCGGCCGTGGCCTTTTCACGACTATCGCCGAAGAGCGAGCCCTCGAGCTTGGCATCGGCGGTCTTTGCCATCTCGGTTGCCTGGACGAACATCTCGTCGTAGCAAGGCACCCATGCGGGATTGGTGCGCGGCTTGCCGTCCTCGAAGATGCCGATGCAGCAGGCAGCGATAATGCGGCCCTCGGCTTCGGCGACGAGTGCGATGGGGGAGCGCTGCAGCTGCATGGCAATATTGAAGCGGGCACAGAAATCGGCAGCTTCGACGTCGCCGCGGTTGCGCAGCGTATTGCACCACAGCTGGTTGTAGATGGCGGCGATGCCGGTTAGGTCATCAAGCGTGGCGGCGCGCAGCGTTACGTTGTCAAGGCTCATGGAGGCTCCTTCCAAGTTGGGTCAGGCCATCTATGAGTGTGACATGGACGCAGGACGGCCGCATCGACCATTCGGCAGACGAGCCTCGATCCCTCGGGGACGGAGGGCCCTAAGAAGGAATGAGGGTGGATTTTCGGACACTTGCTCGATGAGAGTGGATAATCTCCCACTTTTAGTGCTGGTATAGGCAAAAAACGGGAGATTATCCACTCTCATTCTGGCTAGTTTCGCCCATGCGCTGGGGTGGGGGATATGCGTCTTCCACCCTCCTTTCTTTGGTTGGATTTTGCACTGAAGGCAGCGACCTGTATGTCTTTGGCGTAAAGTTTATCCGCAGCACATATCAATAAGCGAAAGGCCCGGTAGTGAGCGCGTTTTACTTCTTCTACGGAATCACGTTCGTCTTGGTTTGCATGGTGGCGGTGTGCGTATCGGTATGCACGTACCTCGTCTCACATCGAACAAGCTACTTGACGGTCTCGGCCTTCTTTTTCTTCGACATGCTCGAAAGCGCCATCGTATTCCTCGATGAGTATCAGGGCCGTAAGATGATAGCAGATGTCCTCAGCAGCCAATTTCCCATGACTCACCCCATAACGAAACTCGTCCTATCGATTGGAATCATGGCGAGCATGTGGGCATTTGCATTGGCGATCGTAAACAAGACGAGCCGGCTTCGCATGCTCGTGCCCTGCATCGCCTTTTCTGCTTTCGAGGCCATGTCGCTTGTGTTGCAGCCCGATTCAATCAAACAACTCGCCTTTTATGCGTTACGCTCCTTGTTCATGTTCGTGGCGTTTGGCATGATTTTCGTCTGCTACCGCAAAAGCAAGCCGTTGGCGCGAAAGAGCTTCTATGCACGCTACGGCAGGTTTCTTATTGTGATGGCTGTGTTGACGGCGTTTGTTCTGATCGAGGATGTACGCGTTCTCGGGCTGAATATTGGGCGGATCGAAGTCATCGATTACCTGTATTTTGCCTACGGCAGAAACATCCCAGAGAACATCATGAGCGTGGTGGCCGCGATATATACCATTCGTGCGGCGTCGCGGATCTTGTCGTTGCGCTTTTCTGCTCCGCCCACAACGTCTGGCACCTCTGCCAAGCAGATTGCGGAGGTCCGCTTCTCGGCATTCTGCGACCAGCACGATATCTCCGCGCGTGAACGCGAAGTGCTCGACCTTCTGCTCGATGGCCAGGATAATCGCGCCATAGCGAATGATCTATTTATCTCTGTCGGCACGGTCAAATCGCATGTTCACGCGATATTCCGTAAATGCGGTGTCTCATCGCGATCCGAGCTTCTTCAGAGCTTTTGGGCAGGTTAAAGGCAGGGTTATAGGGGATATAAGCCTCCGCTTACGGCAATAACCCCGTTTGTGCAGGCAAGTTTATACCCGGGGGTGCTATTCAGGTGATAGCAAGCGTCGCGAAAGCGCGGCGATGTCAACAGAAAGGTGGGTTATATGAAGACCTCTATCCCCTCCGTTTCCCGTAGAAGCTTTCTCGGCCTGAGCACGTTGGGCGCCGCGGCTGTTGCGGTGGGTGCCGCCGGTTGCGCCAACAATCCTTTAAATGCCGGAAGCACCGGCAGCGCGAGTTCCGATAAAGCATCCATCGTCTTTCGTAACGGCACGATTCAGACGATGGTCAAAGAGGGCGACACTGCGGCCGCCCTGGCTGTCTCGGGCAACAAGATCGTATATGTAGGCGAAGACTCCGGTGTTGACGAGTACATCGATGACAACACGCGCGTCATCGATCTTGATGGCGGTATGGTGACCCCCGGCTTTATGGACGGCCATATCCACGCTCCGGGCAACTGGGTGACCGCGCTGTACGAGATCGATCTTACCAAGAGCACCACGATCGATGAGTATAAGAAGGTGATCAGTGATTTTGTAACCAAGCATCCCGATGATAAGGCTTACGTTGGCGGCTCGTTCATGATCAACGCCTTCGAGCAAGAGGATGGCACCAATCCCGGCCCCAACAAGTCCATCCTCGATGAGATCTGCTCCGATAAGCCCATCTTGCTGACCGATGTTTCCCATCATTCGGTGTGGGTCAACAGCCGTGCGCTCGAGCTTGCGGGCATCGATAACGATACCCCCAATCCCACGGGCGGCATCATCACCCGCGATGCAAACGGCGAGGCGACTGGCTACTTGATTGATTCTGCTGCCACTATGGTGAGGGAGGTTGTCTCCGTCAAGCATACGGACAAGGAGCTTGAGAACGCTATCGACAAGTACCAGCAGGTGGCTACGAAATACGGCATCACCGGCATTACCAACATAAGCGTCGTGGGAGAGTCTACGGCACAGGATTGCCAGTTCTATACTGACCTTGAGAAAGAGGGCAAGCTTAACCTGCGCATGCGAGTACTTCCTACCATTGTGCCCGGCATGACGGCTAAAAAGGCTCTTAAAACCGTGAAGGACCTCAAGAAGTTCGATAGCAACATGATCTCTACCGGTACGGTCAAGATCTACTCCGATGGCGTTACCGAGGGCGGCAGCGCCGTGATGCTCGAGCCATATACCTCCGCCGCCGGTAAGGGCGATAACTGGCACGGCGAGTCCGTCTGGGACCAGCAGGAGTTCAGCGACATGGTGGCCGCCCTCGACAAAGAGGGTGTTCAGATTCATGTTCACGCGATCGGCGACGGCGCCGTCCACAATACACTCGATGCCTACGAGCGCTGCGTCAAGGAGAACGGCGAGCGCGATGATCGCCGCAACACCATGACGCATGTGTGCGCAATCACCGACGAGGACATTAAGCGCGTCGCCGATCTCGACATCGTGTGCGCACTGCAGTTCCTGTGGATGTATCACGATTCTTTGTGCGACCTCGAGATCGCCATGGTGGGCGAGGATCGCGCCATGAAGTTCTACCCCGTCAAGAACATGCTCGAGGCCGGCTGCTTTATCTCCGGTGCGAGCGATGGCCCGGTCACCGGCTATGCGCCGCTCGAGGAGATCGAGGTGGCCGTTACGCGCAACAGCCCGTTTCCCGAGGAGGAGGACACTGATATGTACCGTTGGCCCGAGCAAGCCATCACGGCATATCAGGCGCTCGAGGCATATACCAAAAACGTTGCCTTCGAGAACTACATGGAGGATAAAGTCGGTACGCTCGAGGTGGGCAAGCTCGCCGATCTCACGGTGCTCGACCAAGACATCCTTAATTGCGATCCCAAGAAGATCTCCGATACCAAGGTTCTGTTCACTGTCTCTGATGGCCGTATCGTATACGAGGGATAATCGGTCGATTGAGGTGAACAACGGACGATTTGCTCGGCAGAACGCTTGGTTGCCAGCTGTCGTCGCGATTTAGCACAGACCGCCGCGGACGCATGAGCGTCCGCGGCGGCACTTTTTTGCGGTGGTCATTGGGGACGTTCTTAAACGACTAGTCAAACAAGAGCGTTCCCAACGACTACCCCAAAAGGAGCGTCCCCAAGTGCCAGCTTTGGCAACGACGCTGGTAGAAAAACGTCAGCGAAAACCCGCCAGAGCGAGCAAGGTGCCTTGAAGCGAGGCGGCATTGACCTTTTGGTCATGCCGTCGAAGCTGAAAGGCAGATTGCCGCTCTGGCGGGTTTGCAGCGTCGGCCGGTTACGGCGTTTGGTAAAACGCCGTAACCTACACCCGCTCCGCGATCTCGTGGATGAGGTAGTCGGTCTTTTCCCAGCCCAGGCACGGGTCGGTGATTGACTTACCAAAGACGCCGCCATCGACCGGCTGGTTGCCGTCCTCAAGGTAAGACTCGATCATAAAGCCCTTGACCAGCTTGGAGATGGACTCGTTGCGGCGGCAGCTGTCGAGTACCTCCTTGCAAATGCGGTATTGCTCCAGCGGGCGCTTGCCCGAGTTGTCGTGGTTGCAGTCGATGACCGCCGCCGGATTGGCGTAGCCGGCATGCTCGGTATAGCGCTCGGCCAGGCGCTCCAGGTGCTCGTAGTGGTAATTGGGGTAGGTGCGACCGTCGAGACCGATGTAGCCACGCATGACGGCGTGTGCGAGCGGGTTGCCGTCGCACTCAACTTCCCAGTTACGGAAGATGAAGCTCTGATGTGCCTGGGCGGCGTAGATGGAGTTGAGCATGACGGTGGTGGAACCGGCGGTGGGGTTCTTCATGCCGACGGGCACCGAAATACCGCTCGACACCAGGCGATGCTCCTGGTTTTCGACCGAGCGCGCGCCCACGGCAACATAGCTCAGTAGGTCAACGAGGTACTGGTAGTTGGACGGATAGAGCATCTCGTCGGCGGTGAAGAAGCCCGTTTCCTCAATAACGCGCAGGTGCATATGGCGGATTGCCTTGACGCCCTCGAGCAGGTCGTCGGGAGCCTCGGGGTTGGGGTTGTGCAGAAGACCCTTGTAACCGGTGCCCTTGGTGCGCGGCTTATTGGTGTAGACGCGCGGAATGATGATGAGTTTGTCCTTGACCTCCTCGGCGGTCTTGGCCAGTCGGTTCATGTACTCGAGGACCGAGTCCTCGCGGTCGGCAGAGCACGGGCCGATGATGAGCACCTTGCGTGCGTCCTCGCCGGTAAAGACTTTGGCGACCTCGGCGTCAAATGCCTGCTTTTTGGCGGTAAGCTCGGCAGAAAGCGGCATTTCCTCGCGGATCTCCGTGGGGATCGGCAGCCTGCGTTTGAAATCCATGGCCATGCGGGGCCTCCTCAATCAAATAAGTCAAAGCGTGAATTGTCGAATGCACGGCATTATCCGCTGTCGCACGCTAAAGTGCAAGCCCTTGTCACCCCGAAACCTACCAAAAAGGGACAGGTTTATTTTGGCAGGTTTTATCTGGGGAAACGTCGGTGAATGCCGGGAGGGAGTGGCGTCGCGCGGGAGCCTAAGGCTGTTGTTGCTTCCCCAGGAAACACCCTGTGGGCAAAAAATGCCAAATATGAGTACGGTTGCTAACCTAGTATCATATTGCCTTCGCAAAATAATAGACATAACAGCAAAATATGTTCATTAACGCAAACACATATAAGTCCGCTATAGGGCTGTTTGATCAATTTAGGGACGCGTGTAAGCCGTGAAAACGGTATTTGGGGCTGTTTTGGCTGTTACTAAAAAGGTAACAGTACTCATATTTGCCCTTTTTTGCCCACGGGGCCTCGAAGGGGCTGCCAATTAGGTCCCAGGGGAGGTGGTTCGAGGGCCGCAGAGCAAAAAAGGCGGGAGCGCAGGTTGTCCTGCGCCCCCGCTCTCGGGAACTATCCATTCCCTGCGGTCGAATTTACGCCGCTTCGTCGAACTGCGAATTGTACAGATCGGCGTAGAAGCCGCCCTGGGCGAGCAGCTCGTCGTGCGTGCCCTTCTCGACGATGTCGCCGTCGCAGATTACCAGGATTACGTCGGCGTTGCGGATCGTGGACAGGCGGTGCGCGATGACAAAGCTCGTGCGGCCCTGCATCAGTGCATTCATGGCACGCTGGATGAGCTCCTCGGTGCGGGTGTCGACGTTGGAGGTTGCCTCGTCCAAAATCAGCGCCGGGCGGTCGGCCAAAATGGCACGAGCGATGGTCACGAGCTGGCGCTGACCCTGCGACAGGTTGGTGCCCTCCTCGTTAATCATAAAGTCGTAGCCGCCGGCGAGCGTATGGATAAAGTGATCGCAGCGTGCGGCGCGTGCAGCGGCTTCGACCTCGGCATCGCTTGCATCGGGGCGTCCGTAGCGGATGTTCTCGCGGATGGTGCCGTTAAACAGCCAGGTATCCTGCAGCACCATAGCAAACTCGCCGCGCAGCGCCGCGCGATCCCAGTCTCGCACGTCGATGCCCTCAACGCGCAGCGAACCGCCGTCCACATCGTAGAAGCGCTGCAGCAGCTTGATGAGCGTGGTCTTGCCGGCGCCGGTGGGGCCGACGATGGCGATGGTCTGACCGGGCTGTGCTTCGCAGCTAAAGTCGTGGATGATGGTCTTGTCGGGCGTGTAGCCAAACTTGACATGGTCGAACTCCACGTGGCCGGGGCGCTTCTCGGGAATCTGCGCGTCGGCCTTTTGCTCCTCCTCGGGCGCGGCCAGGAACTCAAAGACGCGCTCGGTGGCGGCGGCCATCGACTGCATCGTGTTGCTCACGTTGCCCAGCTGCTGTACGGGCTGCGTAAAGTTGCGAACGTACTGGATAAAGCTCTGGATGTCGCCGGGCGTGGCATTGCCGGTCAGCGCGAGCTGCGCGCCCACCACGACGACGCCCACGTAGCCCATGTTGCCCACCAAGCTCATAAGCGGCATCATCAGGCCCGACAGGAACTGCGAGCGCCAACCGCTAATAAAGAGTCGGTCGTTTTGACGGTCGAACTCCTCGATCGAGGCCTCGGCGCGGTCGAACACCTGAATGACGTTCTGGCCGGCAAAGTCCTCCTCGATAATGCCGTTGACGGCGCCCAGGACCTGCTGCTGCTCGCGGAAGTACGGCTGCGAGAAGTGAATCATTACGGTCAGGATTATCGCGGCTGCCGGCAGCGTGAGCACGGTGACGCCGGTGAGCGGCAGGCTGATCGACAGCATCATGATGAGCACGCCGATAATCTGCGTCACCGACGTGATGAGCTGCGTCACGCTCTGGTTGAGCGACTGACCCAGTGTGTCGACGTCGTTGGTGATGCGGCTGAGTACGTCGCCCTTGCTGTGGCCGTTAAAGTAACTCATCGGCACGACGGCGATTTTGGCGGCGATCTCCTTGCGCATGCGATAGCAGATCTTTTGCGTGACGCCGGTCATGAGCCAGCCCTGGATGAGGCCGCAAACAGAGCTTGCCAGATACAGGCAGAGCAAAAAGCCGAGCGTCTTGGCGATCCAGGCAAAGTCGACGTTGCCGGTGCCGTTGACCTTGGCAACCAGGCCTTCGAACAGTTTGGTGGTAACCTGGCCGAGCACCTTGGGCCCCACAATGTTAAAGATGACCGAGCACACGGCAAAGGCGACGGCGGCAAGCACGGCAATCTTGTGCTGGCCGATATAGCCGAGCAGCTGCCTCATGGTGCCCTTAAAGTCCTTGGCCTTTTCGCCGCGACGCATGCCGCCCATGCGGCCCATGGGACCACGCTGGCGGGTGGGCTTGGGAATCTGAGTCTTGGTCTCGTCTGCCATTAGCGCTCGCCTCCTTCCGTGACGGCTGCAATTTCTTCTTGGGTAAGCCCCAGTTCCTCGGCGGAAAGCTGCGACTGTGCAATCTCCAGGTACGCCGGGCAGCTGCGCAGCAGCTCCTCGTGCGTGCCGGTGCCCACTACGTGGCCGTCGTCGAGCACGATGATCTGGTCGGCGTGCATGATGGTCGCGATGCGCTGGGCCACGACCACGAGTGCGGCGTCGGTGACGTTTTTGGCGAGCTCCTCGCGCAGGCGCGCGTCGGTCTTGTAGTCGAGCGCGCTAAACGAATCATCGAAAACCACGACCTCGGGCTTCTTGGCCAAGGCGCGGGCGATGGCCAGGCGCTGACGCTGACCGCCCGAGACATTGGAACCGCCCTGGCTAATGGGGGAGTCGTAGCCGCCCTCGCGCTTGGCGATAAAGTCCTCCGCCTGGGCGACGCGTGCTGCCCGGCGCATATCCTCGTCGCTCACCATGTCGCCGGCAAACTTGAGGTTGCTCTCGACGGTGCCCGAGAACAGACGCCCCTGCTGCGGGATGTAACCAATGCGGCGGCGCAGCTCGGAAAGGGTCATGTCGCGCACGTCGATGCCGTCGAGCGAAATGCTGCCGCCCGTGACGTCGTACAAGCGCGGAATCAGCTGTACGAGCGTGGACTTGCCCGAGCCCGTGGAGCCAATGATGCCGAGCATCTGACCGGCATGCGTGGTGAAGTTCACACCGCTGATGACATCGGCGCGGGCATCGGGGTACTGGAAGCTCACGTCGCGGAAGGTGAGCTCACCGCGCGGCGAGCTGGCCGCGGGCAGTTTGGGCGAGGCAGGGTCGTTGATGCTCGTGGGGCAGGTGATGACCTCATCTACGCGCTCGGCTGCGACCTCGGCACGGGGCAGGATGACCGAAACCATGGTGAGGATCATAAACGCCATGACGATCTGCATGGTGTAGGAGATAAACGCCATCATGTTGCCGACCTGCATCACGCCGTCGGACACGCCCTGCGCGCCAAACCAAACGATAAGCACGGTGATGCAGTTCATGACGAGCATCATGAGCGGCATCATAAAGCTCATGGCGCGGTTGGTGTAGAGCTGCGTGGTCATCAGGTCGAGCGAAGCCTTGTCAAAACGCTCGAGCTCATGCTCCTCGCGGTTGAACGAGCGGATGGGCATAAGGCCGTCGAGCAGCTCGCGGGCGGTAAGGTTCACACGGTCCACAAAGCTCTGCATCTTTTTGAACTTGGGCATGGTGAGGCCCATGAGCACGCCGACGACGGCCGAGACCGCGATGATGGCCACGGCGATGGTCCACTCCAGGCCGGTGTGGTTGGCCAGGACGCGCATGACGGCGACGATGCCCATGACGGGGGCCATCAGGCACATGCGGATAAACAGGGTTGCAGCCATCTGGATCTGCTGAATGTCGTTGGTGCAGCGGGTGATGAGCGAGGCCTGGCTAAACTTGCCCACCTCGGCCGGCGAGAAGTGCATAACCTTGTTGAAGGTCTCGCGGCGCAGGTCGCGGGCGATGGAGCAGGCGGTGCGCGAAGCCACGGCACCGGTCAGGATGGTGGCGACGAGCGACACCAGACACAGGCCGAACATCGTGGTCGCCATGTGGCTCAGGTAGGCGTTCTGCACGTCGGCGGGATCGATGCCCTGTGCCTTGTACTCGTCCTGTACATAGCTCACGGCGCGCTGGGTGACGATGGAGCCCGACATGGAGCCCATTTTGTCCGCCATATCGTTGGCGCCCTCGACGAGCTTGCCCTGGTCGATTAGGCCGCCTTCAACGCCCAGGCGCAGGCTCTTCATGGTGATCTTGCCGCCGTCGGCATCAATCTGTTTTTGCATGTTCTGCGCGGCTGCGGCCTTCTGCTGCATCTCGGCGAGCTGCTCGGGCGTCATGGCAGCCATCTGCTCGGGGGTGGGCATGGTCTGGGCAGCGTTGTTGTCTTTCTCGCTGGACGAGCCCATCATGTCACCCATGGAGTTGGCGTCAATGCCCTGGCTGAGCGAAAGAACGACAGTCTCGGGCAGGCTCATGATGTCGGCAATCTTGCCTCCATCGGCACGCTCTTCCTCAGTGCCCTTGTACGTTCGAATGCCGTTTTTGTCAGCCTTGCTAAACACGGCCTCCACAGCCTTGGCGTCCTTGGCGCTCATAAAGAGTTCGAGGTCGTCGAGCGATTCGGCGCGAACGGTGTCGGGCACGGGCGAGGCAATGCCGCCTTGCTGCACGCCCACGTCGACGATGTCGCTCATATAGGTAGGAAGCGCCAGATCGGCGTTGCAGCTGATTACGATAAGCACGATAGCTGCGAACAGTGCCAGGATATGCTTTTTAAAGAGCTTGAGAATCCTCACTCGGCATCTCTCCTTTCTTGATTGCGGTCGATAATTTCGTTGGCACGCCTTAGAAGACGCACCATCTCCTGGGTATCTGTTTCGCCGAGCTGCTCGAGGAAAGCCGCAGTGCGGGCCTCGAATTCCCGACGTTTGATTTCGAGATCCTGGAATCCCTTGTCGGTCACTATGACGTGTACGCGACGACGGTCAGTCTTTGAGTGCTCGCGCTCGACCCAGCCCTTGGCTTCGAGAGCGCGTAGGATATTGGCGATGCGGGCACTCGAGACCCAGGCGCGATCAGCGAGTTCGCTCGGCGTGAGCGAACCGCCGGCGAGTATGAGGGCGCGCATGACAGCCATTTCGCCGCCGAGAGCTTTGTCCGCAAAGCGCGAAATGCGCTGATGCATGCTGCCGAACTCGGTAAGGAGCTGACGCCCAAGTTCACGGAAATCGGTATCTTCCACCGAAAACCCCTAACACTAGAAACTATTTTCGGTGAAAGATGATACCACCGCTCAACCATCCCATTCGGTGGATTTCTAGGCACTTCCCAAAAATCTACTTGGCCGCTAGGCAATATTAAGAGTGCATTAAGACTTAAAATCATTCAATTGCTGAAGCGTTTCAAAGAACTATTATGCACGCGGTTAGCCGAGGGGTTGTCACCACCATGACGACTGGGACTCATATAATCGCCACGTGCGATGCTCCAACTTCCCGCAAGGAGACACCTTACAAAAAGGGGGATGGAGTCATGGCATTTGACTTCACGGGCAAGACCGCGATTGTCACGGGCGGCACTCAGGGCATTGGCCTCGAGATCGCCAAGGGCATCGTCGCGGGCGGCGGACATGTCGCGCTCATCGCAAGGAACGCTGCTAAGGGCGAGGCCGCGGTGGCCGAACTCGGCGAGGGCAACAAGTTCTATCAGCTCGATGTCGCCGATGCGCCCAAGGCGCGCGAGACCGTCGAGCAGATTTTTACGGACCTGCCGCAAACCAACATCCTGATCAACTGCGCTGGCGTCATCAGCACCAAGAAGTTCGACGAGATCGACGACACCGAGTGGCGTCGCACCATCGACATCAACCTCAACGGTACCTTTACCATGATGAACGCCGTGTACCCGCACTTTAAGGCGGCCCATGCCGGCACTATCGTCAACGTAAGCTCTGTTGCTGGCAAGATCGGCGGCGGCCTGCTCGGCACCGCGGCCTACGCGAGCTCCAAGGCCGGTGTCAATGGCCTTACCAAGGCGGTCGCCAAGGAGGGCGGCAAGTTTGGCGTCCGCTGCAACGCTGTGTGCCCGTCGCTCACGTTGACCGATATGACCTCGATTCTCTCTGACGAGAACTCTCAGCGCATCATCAACGGTATTCCTCTGGGCCGCGCCGCCCAGGCCAGCGAGCCCGCGCAGATGGTGCTCTTCTTTGCCTCCGACCTCGCCAGCTTCGTGAACGGCGAGATCGGTGACTGCGACGGCGGCATCGTCCTGGACGGGTAATACCCCGCGGTGATCGTTTGGCGGCGACCCTGGCGACTCGGGGTTGTCGCCTTCTTTCTAACATAGGCGCGTGCGGCTACGAATCGCATGCATCCAAAGGAGATATATATGAGTGAATCGACTGCGGTGGAGGCGCCGGCGGCAAAGGAGCCGTTCTTTAAGATGTCCTCCATCCCGGGCGCCAATATTTTGGTGCCGCTTCTGTTGGGCTGTCTGCTCAACACGCTATTCCCCGACCTGTTCAAAACGCTCGGCAGCTTTACGCTTGGCATGACCCAGCAGGGCGCTGGCCCGCTCGTGGGCGCTTTTTTGCTCATCGTCGGTACGACGATTTCGTTTAAGAGTGCTCCTGCCGCCGCTGCCCGCGGCGCCATCATCATCGCCGTCAAGCAGATCGTGGTCGTTGCCGTGTCGCTGCTCATCCTTTATGTGTTCAACGACAACCTGTTTGGCATCTCTGCCATGGTGATGCTGGCGGCTTGCACCGGCGCCAACAACGCTATGTACGCTGGACTGATGGGCACCATGGGTAACGAGGCCGAGCGTGGCGCTGTCGCCATCACCACGCTGGTCGTTGGCCCTCCGGTCACGATGATCGTGCTCGGCGCTGCCGGTCAGGCTCCGATCGGCTGGTCGCTCGTGGGTGCCATTCTGCCGATCGTCGTCGGCATTATTCTGGGTAACCTGTTCCCCAGCTTTAAGAAGATGATGGCCCCGGCGCTTTCCGCCATCATCGTGCTCGTCTTCTTTGCCATGGGCTCGACCATGACCTTTGGCCAGCTCATTAATGGCGGTCTCCCCGGTATTCTGCTCGGCGTGATCTGCTCGGTGGTCTTTGCAATTCCCGTTATCGCGGTCGATAAGCTCACGGGCGGTACGGGTGTCGCAGGTGCGGCCATTTCGAGCTGCGCCGGAGCCAATGTGGCCACGCCTGCTGCCATGGCAAGCGTCAACGAGGCCTTGTACGGCGGTGCGATGCTCGCGACGGCTACGGCACAGGTTGCTGCCTGCGCAATCGTGACGGCTATTTTGACCCCGCTGGTCACCAGCTGGTGCTACAAGCATTTTGAGGGCCAGGGCAACGGCGATAGCAAGGCAACGGCTGACAAGGCCGCCGCAGCCGCCTAATGCCAAGCGGCAATCAAAGCTAAAAACTAGCTACGCCACAGGGCGGCCACGGGGGATCCCGTGGCCGCCCTGCAGTTTCTGTAGGGTCTCTGGGACACTTTACCCTGCTAAAGCTGGCATAACAGCTAGAGCGAACGTCGTACAAAGGCAAGGAAAAATAACATACAAATCGGTGAACGGTAGTTGTTCGCGCTCGCATTTCCTGCGGGTTTGTAAAAAACGCCTTTATGATATAAAAAAAGAAACATATAACAGCCCAGATGGAGAGGGTCGCTATGTTATCCTTCTCAAACGGGTGAAATCTTGGGTTTTGGGTTGTAGTTCCAAGGTGGACAAACGTTTTCTCTGCACCAACGTGTGGTGAAGAACGGAAGAAGCCGGTAGTGCAAGCCGAAAATCAAGAATTCAATAAGCAGCGGTGTGAGAGAGCGCCGCATTACACGTAACTAGGAGCGTGGTTACACAATGCAGGAGGCATGGGAAGGCTTCAAGGAAGGCATCTGGACGGGAGAGGTTGACGTCCGAGACTTCATCCAGAAGAACTACACCCCCTACGAGGGCGACGAGTCGTTCCTCGTCGGTCCGACCGAGCGTACCAAGGAGCTGTGGGGCGAGGTTCTCGACCTGCTGCTTAAGGAGCGCGAGCAGGGTGGTGTCCTCGATATGGACACCAAGATCGTCACAGGTATCGTGAGCCACCCCGCTGGCTACATCGATAACGCCCATCGCGACAAGGAGACCATCGTCGGTCTCCAGACCGACAAGCCGCTCAAGCGCGCTCTGCACGTCAACGGTGGTATCCGCATCGCTTGCCAGGCTGCCAGCCAGCACGGCTACAAGGTCGACGAGAACGTTGTCGAGCGCTACACCTTCGAGCGCAAGACCCACAACGCTGGCGTCTTCGATGTCTACACCCCCGAGATGCGTGCTTGCCGCTCGGCTCACATCATCACCGGTCTGCCCGATGGCTATGGCCGCGGCCGCATCATCGGCGACTACCGTCGTGTCGCCCTGTACGGTGTCGACTACCTGATCAAGGACAAGGAGGCCCAGAAGGCTTCCACCCCGACGGTCATGACTGCCGACAACATCCGCGACCGCGAGGAGCTGCAGGAGCAGATCCGCGCCCTCGGCGAGCTCAAGATGATGGCCGAGACCTATGGTTTCGATATTTCCAACCCTGCTACCAATACGCAGGAGGCCATCCAGTGGATGTACTTCGCCTACCTTGCTGCCGTCAAGGAGCAGAACGGCGCTGCCATGTCCATCGGCCGTACCTCCACGTTCATCGACATCTACGCTGAGCGCGACCTTGCCAACGGCACCTTCACCGAGGAACAGATCCAGGAGTTCGTGGATCACTTCATCATGAAGCTCCGCATGGTCAAGTTTGCCCGTACCCCCGAGTACCAGGCACTGTTCACCGGCGACCCGCAGTGGGTCACCGAGTCCATCGGCGGCATGGGTGTTGACGGCCGTACGCTCGTTACCAAGATGAGCTACCGTTACCTGCACACGCTCGAGAACATGGGCACCAGCCCCGAGCCCAACATGACTATTCTGTGGTCGACTCGTCTGCCCGAGAACTTCAAGAAGTTCTGTGCCAAGACTTCTGTCGCCAGCTCCTCGATCCAGTACGAGAACGACGACCTCATGCGCGTTTACCACGGCGACGACTACGGCATCGCCTGCTGTGTGTCCTCCATGCGCATTGGCAAGGAGATGCAGTTCTTCGGCGCCCGTGCCAACCTGGCCAAGTGCCTGCTCTACGCGCTCAACGGTGGTGTTGACGAGGTCTCCAAGAAGCAGGTCGGCCCCAAGTATCGCGCCGTCGAGGGCGATACGCTCGATTACGACGACGTTGTGGCCAAGTACAACGACATGATGAAGTGGCTCGCTGGCGTGTACGTCAACTCGCTGAACATCATTCACTACATGCACGACAAGTATTGCTACGAGCGCATCCAGATGGCTCTGCACGACAAGCACGTGCACCGCTGGTTCGCTACGGGCATCGCTGGCCTTTCCGTTGTGGCTGACTCCCTGTCCGCCATCAAGTACGCCAAGGTCCACCCCGTCCGTGATGAGAACGGCATCATCGTCGATTTCGAGACCGAGGGCGAGTTCCCCAAGTACGGTAACGACGACGACCGCGTCGACCAGATTGCTCACGACGTTGTGCACCAGTTCATGGAGTACATCCGCATGAACGACACCTACCGCAACTCCGTGCCCACGACCTCGGTTCTGACCATTACCTCCAACGTCGTGTACGGTAAGAAGACCGGCTCCACGCCCGACGGCCGCAAAGCTGGCCAGCCGTTCGCCCCGGGTGCTAACCCCATGCACAAGCGCGATAGCCACGGCGCCATCGCTTCGCTGTCTTCGGTTTCCAAGCTTCCGTTCCGCGATGCTCAGGACGGCATCTCTAACACCTTCTCCATCATCCCGAGTGCGCTCGGCAAGGAGGACCAGGTGTTCTTTGGCGATATCGACCTTGATCAGCTGGGCGAGTAACTATTGTTAGTGCTATACTAACAATAACGATTACTGATTAGCGCGCCGGTTTCGGCCGGCGCCTATCAATCGAAGGAGACACATTATGAAGGTTTCTGAAGTTTCCGAGACTCAGGCCGATAACCTGGTCCACATGCTCGACGCTTACGCCGAGAAGGGTGGCCACCACCTGAACGTCAACGTCTTCAACCGTGAGACGCTGCTCGACGCTCAGGCTCACCCCGAGAAGTACCCGCAGCTGACCATCCGCGTTTCCGGCTATGCCGTGAACTTCCACACGCTCACCAAGGAGCAGCAGGACGAGGTCATTGCGCGTACCTTCCACGATAAGTTCTAAAGGGACTCAACTCCCACCGGAGACCCGGTAAGGCCTACGCACTTTGCCTCTCAAACGTCCTCGCCGCTTCGCGGCTGCGGAATGTTTGCGAGGCAAAGTGCTCCCGGCCTTGCCGGGTCTCCTGCGTTGTCGCCCTTTAGGGAACCACACTAAATTAAATTGGTGTCCTCGGACATGCAAAGGGCTCCGCTGCGCGCTTCGCGCGGCGGAGCCCTTTGCGTCCTGCGGAATATTTTGGAAAGTAACCCAAGGCGGCCCGGCGGGCGTCCTGTGTAGTCACCCTTTAGGCGGAACTCTCCTAATGGGTTGAGTGATCTGGATACTCTCTTGCTACCGCTTACCGCACATAGCGACCGTTTGCGGAATAAGTAACCCTCCTTAATAAACCGTATGGAATCCTAGATAAGCACGGAGTTTTCCAGGGAGACGCTGTCCTTTGTTATGTGCAAGGGGCGGCGTCTCTTTGGCGCTTGGACGCTGTTGTGCAACAGTGCGGCGGCGCGTGCCGTGTATTGAAAAGCCAATGTTGAGATGGGTCGTGATAATAATGGGCAAGTACGTAATCGTGGTTGAGTCTGGGTCGGATGTGACGCCGGAGCTCTGCGAACGCTATGGCATCGTGCGTGTGCCCATGCATGTCACGATTGGTGACGAAACCGTCGAGGATGGTTCGATCGATCCGCTTGAGATTTACTCGCGCTGCAACGAGTTTGGTGTGATGCCCAAGACCAGTGGCTGCGCGCCTGCGGATTTTGCTCACGTGTACGACCGCATCCATGCCGAGCAGCCCGACGCGACCATTTTGCATCTTGCATATTCCGAGGCCACGACCTGTTCGCATCAGTCCTCGAAGATTGCGGCCCAGGGGCGCGACTACGTGTTCTCCATGGACACGCGCTTTGTCTCGGTGGGCCAGTCGCTTGTTGTCGTCGAGACCGCCAAATACATCGAGGCT
Source organism: uncultured Collinsella sp. (assembly GCA_902469665.1). Classification (GTDB taxonomy): domain Bacteria; phylum Actinomycetota; class Coriobacteriia; order Coriobacteriales; family Coriobacteriaceae; genus Collinsella. The sequence goes on from CABRDE010000011.1 coordinate 49,610, forward strand.
CACCCCGATGCCACCGTCGACGAGCTCTTCGCCTTCGCGAACTCCGTCATGGACCGCGTGCTGCTGGGCTTTGTTCCTACCGATCTTGCCTTCCTTAAGGCGGGCGGTCGCTTGTCCAACATGGCATTCCTTGGCGCCCATCTGCTCAAGATTAAGCCCTGCATTGAGGTAACGGGCGGCAAGTTCGTGGCAACCAAGAAGTTCCGCGGCTCTATGCTCAAATGCGCCCGTGCCTTTATTGACCACATGGTTGCGAAGGGAGAGATTGACTACTCGCACATTGGCCTGGCGTATTCGGTGGGCCTTTCCCAGGAGCTGCGCGACGACATGGAGGTCTATGCGCACGACCTGGGCTTTAAGGACGCTACCTGGACTCAGGTCGGCGGCGTCATCTCGAGCCATTGCGGCCCGACCGCCTTCGGTGCGGTGCTCACGCTTAAGGCGTAAAGGCTGCAGACGAACATTTTCTCGCTTTCGCGAGTGCTCAGCAGCCATATGATCGATATAAGTCCCTGCCATGGCGGTAGGGGGCAGATTAAAGCATGCCACTCTGGTCCGAGACGTTTAAACGCAAGCGTATGGGCTAGAATGGCTCTGGTATTTATGTAACTAAAACCAAAGAGAGGCAAGGTAGCGGGAATGGCTGAGATGACGCTCGAGGGTGTGGACGCTCGTCCCGAGGACTCTGCGTTTGCCCTGGGCCGCGTACATTCGATTGAGACGATGGGTACGGTCGACGGTCCCGGCATCCGCTTCGTAGTGTTTGTCCAAGGTTGCCCCATGCGCTGCGCGTATTGCCACAATCCCGATACTTGGTCTGTTAACGGCGGCACCATGGTGACTGTCGAGCACCTCATGGACGAGTTCCAGAGCAACCATGAGTTCTATCGCAGCGGCGGCATTACGGTTTCGGGTGGCGAGCCGCTTCTGCAGCCCGAGTTTTTGGCCGACCTTTTCCGTGCAATGCACAACAATCCCGATGGCCGCGTGCATACCTGCCTCGACAGCTGCGGCTATGCGTTCGATCCCAACCACCCCGAGAAGTTCGATGCCGTACTCAACGAGACCGATATGGTACTGCTCGACATTAAACACGCCGATCCCGTCGAGCATAAAAAGCTGACTGGGTGCGATCCCGCACGCATTCTGGCGTTTGGCGATGAGCTTGCACGTCGCAAGATCAAGGTCGTTATCCGCCACGTGGTTGTGCCGGGCATTACCGACACGGTGGAGGAGTGTGAGAAGCTCGGTCGCCTCATAGCTCCATGGCACAACGTGGTGGGCCTGGAAATGCTGCCGTATCACACGATGGGCGTCGTCAAGTATGAGCAGCTGGGGATTCCCTATAAGCTCGAGGGCGTGCCCCAGATGGATACCGCGCGCATGCCCGAGCTGCGCAATGCCGTTATGACGGGCATGAAAAAGCGCCGCGCGGAGCTTAAATCCGCCATCGGCTAGCAAGTCATTTTTGCCCCCAAATGATACCCGAGCTGTACTGGCCTAACGGCTTGGTGCTGACACGGTTGAGTCGAAATGCTGGTACCATACCGTGGATAGCAGTTTTCACGGGTTTGGGGGATGGTATGCCTACCATCGCAATCATCGGTGCACTCGAAAAAGAGGTTGCGCAGATTAAAGAAGAACTGAACGGCGCTCGTGTGGCACAAGAGGCGGGCTTGACCGTTGTCAGCGGCGAGCTCGACGGTTTGTCCGTTGTTGCTACGACCGCTGGCATGGGAACCGTAAACGCCGCGGCGGCAACGCAGCATCTCATCAGCAAATATGCCCCGCAGGCCGTTGTGTTTTCGGGCATTGCGGGTGGCCTAAACCCTAAGCTCCATATTAACGACGTGGTTATAGGCAAGTGCCTGCGCTATCTCGATACTGACACGGCGCTCATCGCCGAGTCGGCGCCGGGACTCGAGGAGTTTGTCTCGACGCCGGCGTTGGCTGATGTTGCCGCCGCTGTGCTTGCCGAGCATGGATTTGTGGATGCCTCGGCGAATGAGACTTCTGCGGAGAAGGACCCCAAGCAGTTCCTGTGTGGCACTATCGCCACGGGTGACCGCTTTGTTACGGGTGACGCCATGCGTAACGCTGCGATTGAGGCCACGCATGCCGATTGCGTCGAGATGGAGGGCGCGGCAATTGCGCACATCGCGGCCAAGAATGGTGTCGATTGCCTGGTGCTGCGCGCTATCAGCGATAATTGTGATGAGGCATATGACGCGTTTTGCGAGCGAGAGTTCGATTTGGACGAGTACGCCCGCACCGCGAGCGGCATCACGCTTGACATCGTTCGTCGTATCGCCGCCGCGTAATAGCACGCCCGTTTTGTAAAAACCTACGACCAAGGAGTGTCCATGGCCGATTCCATTAACTACCAGCTTGCCAAGTTCGTCGCCAGCTACGGCAAAGTTTCGCAGATTCCCGAGTCCACCTGTCCCGAGGTGAGCTTCGTCGGCCGCTCCAATGTGGGCAAGTCGTCTATCATGAACAAGCTCTTTGGCCGCAAGAACCTGGTCAAGGTTTCGAGCACGCCGGGCAAGACGAGCAATATCAATTTCTTCGAGGCCGACGACGTGCACTTTGTGGACCTGCCGGGCTACGGTTTCGCTCGCCGTTCCAAGGCCGAGCGCGACCGTTGGGCCGAGCTCATTGGCGACTTTTTCGACTCCGAGCGCAGCTTCAACCTGGTTGTGTCGCTGGTGGACATTCGCCACGACCCCAGTAAACTCGACTATGACATGATCGACTACCTGCAGGGCAACGAGTTCAACTTTATCGTCTGCCTCACCAAAGCCGACAAGCTCAGCCGCACCCAACAGGCCCGCCAGGCGGCAGCCATCAAAAAGCAGCTCAACGTCCCGGCCGAGAACGTAATCATCACAAGCTCCCAGACCGGCACCGGCATCGACGAACTCAAAAAGCGCATCGCCGAGGCTTGCCTCTAGTAAGGGCTCATCGCAGGCAATAGTTTGCATCTATCTATATCACCCCAGTGATAGCTGTTGGTACACTATCACTGGGGTGATATTTTTGTTTGGAGGTCGATATGGAGTTATGGCACGGATCGGACGTTGTTGTCGAGCATCCATCGTTGGATAAATGTAGGCAATTCAATGACTATGGGCGCGGGTTTTATTGCACGCCGCATGAAGAAATGGCAATGGAGTGGGCATGCCGGACTGAGTCTGATGGCATTGCCAATCGATATGAGCTTGATTTAGATGGCCTTGCGATTTTGGATTTGGAATCAGGTGAGTTCTCGATTCTCAACTGGCTTGCAATTCTGGCGAATAACAGAGAGTTCAATGTTTCAACGCCAGTAGCACGCGAGGGGCTTCGCTATCTACTTGATAACTGCTTAATTGATATATCTCCTTATGACGTTATTCGAGGCTATCGTGCAGACGATTCTTATTTCTCGTTTGCAAGACAGTTTGTCAACGGCATGATTTCGCTCAGGCAATTGCAGCGCATTATGCGTTTGGGCGATTTGGGCATTCAATATGCGCTTATGAGTGAGCGCGCGTTCTCGGCGATCAGGTTCCGCGATTGGAAACAGGCCTCGGGAGCCGAGTTTTATCCCAAACGATTTGAGCGAGAACAGAATGCTCGACGTAAGTACCTGGATACGGTAAACGGATTTGACTCTGATGGTGTCGACATTAGGGATTTGATGGCAGGGAGGGTTGATTTAAATGATCCAAGAGTTAACGGATTGTGGGCCGAGTAGGACATACCCCGTCTACTACCTCGAGGATGCAATGAACAACCTCGGCGACTGCTTTGACTATGCCGTTAACGATTATGGAGCAGAAGGATCAGAAGTCGCTGAACTCTTTTGTCTGAGCGGCGTAGCTCGCGAGTTTGAGCGCGGCAACGCATGGGTAGTGTCGGGAAAATCGGGCGTTGAACTATTTGCGCTCATCTCCGAAAGATCTGGTTACCAAACAGGGTCGATGCCAGATCGGACCTACCGATTTGAGAAGACACCAGAATATTGGACGGGCTGGATACTGGCATACCTGCAGTGGCGCCTAGGAGAGTCTTTCGAAGATCTGCTGCATGTCGTTCCGTTTGACGCGCTGCGCAACCTGTACTACCCCTGGCATGAAGCCTCAGAGGAACGTGTGGCGAGTCTTGTTTGCGATATGGCGAAGAAAACACCTCGTCAAACCAAGCTAGCACTAGCAAGAAAGAGGCTTAAGAAAACCCAACAAGACTTGGCATACGAATCGGGCGTATCACTCCGCTCAATCCAAATGTACGAACAGCGCCAACGAAACATCAACGAGGCCTCGGTAACAACCGTAAGAGCTATAGCAAAAGCCCTCCACTGCAACATCGAAGACCTCCTAGAACCAGTCTTCGAATACAAAGAAACCAGCGCAGCGTAAACCAAACAAAGCACCAAAGCCCATCTCTAGCAGGTGCTCCAGCCCAGCAAAAGCCCCTACCAATAAAAAGCCGAATTATCAGCCCGGCGACTTTCCAGAGCGTAGGTCCCTGTAGCCGCCGCCGGCGAAGTTAACATAGGGGAGGCCAGGGGCTTTGCCCCCAAATCTTTCCGCAGGACGGCAGGACCCCCGCCGCACGAAGTGCACAGCGGGGGTCCTGCCATGTCCGAGGACGATTTGGGGGCAAAGCCCCTGGCCTCCCCGGCGAGTATACGGGACGGCGACTACAGGTATTCGATCTGGGCGCCTTCCGTGTCGCACGTGAGGATATGCGTATCACACTTAGGGAACTGCTCGCGCAGCTTGACCTGTAGGAACTTTGCCACGATGGTGTCGTCAGTCACGGCCATGAGGGTCGAGCCGGAGCCACTGATCCAGATGGTCTTGGCGCCTCCGTTAAGGCAGGTGTCGCGCACGGCGTTGTAGTCGGGAATCAGACGGCAACGATAGGGTTCCTGGATGCGGTCGTCATTGGCGGCGGCAATCAGGTCGAGGTCACCAGTCTCCAAGCCGCGCGTCATACCGGCGATGCGGCCCATCTGCCACACGGCGGTGGAGAGCGGAATCTCCTGCGGCACGACCTTGCGCGCCTCGCTCGTGTGTACCTCGTAGGGCGGAATCACGGTAATAAAACGCAGGCGATCGCTCACCTCGTAGCGCAGGCACCGGGGGAGCGAATCGGTCGGCGTAAAGGAGCAGACGGCGCCGCCCAGGATGGCGGGGGCGACGTTATCGGGATGGCCCTCGACCTCGGTGGCAATGCGGACGAGCTCGGCACGGTCGACGGTGTGGCCCGTCAGCGCGGCGGCCGCCATAATGCCGGAGACGACGCAGGTGGAGCTGGAACCCAGGCCGCGGGCGACGGGCACGTCGGTCTGAATGTCGATAGCAACGGGAAAAGCCGGCTCGCCCCACGCGGCCAGTGCATCCACAAAGCTGACGTAGACCAGGTTGTCCTCGTTTTGGAACTCCTCGGGGCAGCCCGTGATGGTGAGCTTATCGGCGCGCTCGAAGGTGAAGTGCGAGTAGAGGCTGACGGCCATGCCGAGGGTATCGTAGCCAATGCCTAAGTTTGCGCTGGTGGCGGGGACGGTGATTTTGATCATGGGAATCTCCTGGGCGGTCTGCCTGTTTAGTTCGCTGCTCGGGCAGTCCTGGCTCGCTCGGAAAGCACATTAAGTGCTTTCCGGCTCGTGCGGAACTCGCGATGAACTAAACAGGCAGACCCGCATGTCAGTTCGTCATCATCCCGGTGGGTATCTGATAAAAGAAAGTGCGCCGGCTTTCGCCGGCGCCTTATAAGGGGTTTTAGTTGGTAGCCATCTTTTTTGCTGCAGACTCTACGTAGTTGGCCATGTCGGCTACGTCGCAGACGTCTTCGAAGCGGACGGGCTTGGACTCGAGTTCGGCGAGCTGCGCCGGGGCGACCGCATTGGTGGCCTGCTCGAGTACGCGCATAGCCTCAAAGTCGTCCTCGGGAACGTCGAGGCCCAGGGCGTCGCAGCAGGCGCGCGGGAACTTGTAGGGGCTGGCGGTCGAAAGCAGCACACGGGCCTTGGCGCCCTCGGCGGGGGCGACCTTGTCAAAGACGTGATAGCCGCAAGCGGTGTGCGGGTCGATCACGTAGCCGTTCGCGTCCCAGCAGCTCTTGATGGCAGCGCGGACCTCGTCCTCGCTTGCCCAACCGCAGCCAAAGACGCTCTGAATCTTTGCCAGCAGGTCGGCGGGAACCTCGTAGCGACCGGTCTGTGCCAGCTGCTCCATAAGGCCGGCAACGAGCTCACAGTCGCCATCGGACAGGAAGTAGAGCATGCGCTCCAGGTTGGAGCTGATGAGGATGTCCATCGACGGCGAGATGGTCGTGAAGAACGGACGGTTGCGGTCGTAGACGCCGGTGGTCAGGAAGTCAGCCAGCACGTTGTTCTTGTCGCTTGCGACGATGAGCTTGGCGACGGGCAGACCCATGCGCTTGGCATAGTAGCCAGCCAGGATATCGCCAAAGTTGCCGGTCGGTACGCAGAGCTCCACGGCGTCGCCGGCCTCGATGGCGCCGGCGCGCAGCAGCTGCGCATAGGCGGCAAAGTAGTAGACGACCTGCGGCACCAGGCGGCCGACGTTGATGGAGTTGGCGCTCGAAAGCACCGTGCCGGCGGCCTCTAGACGTTCGGCAAGCTCCTTATCGGCAAAGATGCGCTTGACGGCACTCTGGGCATCGTCGAAGTTGCCGCGGATGCCGCAGACGGCGACGTTATCGCCCTCCTGAGTGGACATCTGCAGATTTTGCACGCGGCTGACTTTGCCCTCGGGATAAAAGACGGTGATGCCCGTGCCCGGGGCGTCGGCAAAGCCGGCGAGTGCTGCCTTGCCTGTGTCGCCCGATGTGGCGGTGACGATCATGATGCGCTCGGCGCCACCGTCCTTGGCGGAGGTGCGGGCCATCAGGCGGGGGAGCATCTGTAGGGCGACGTCCTTAAAGGCGCTCGTGGGGCCGCCAAAGAGTTCCATCACATAGGTCTGAGGGGCGTCAACACCCGGCGCAGCGTCGAGTTTGACGAGCGGCGTAACCTCTTCACTCGCGAACGTGCCGCGGTATGCCTCGTCGACACACGCCGAAATTTCTTCGGCCGTGTAATCATTCAGTAACATTCCCAACACATCTTGAGCGATTTCAAAGTACGATTTAGCTGCAAGCGAGCTGATATCGACCTGCTGGGTGCCGAGCTCGTCCGAGACAAACAAACCCCCGTCGGGAGCGATGCCGGTGCGGATTGCCACCTTACTTGAGCACGATAAAGTGCGTCCTCGTGTACTATGATAAGTTCCCATATAACACTGCTCCTCGGATGCCTTGGTCCCAATCGGTGAACCCATGGTATCAGAGCGCGCAAAACAGCTTTGCAGAGGCTTTTAGAAAGGTAACCTCCAGCCCATGATTAAGATTGCCAAGTTTGGCGGCTCGTCGGTCGCCGACGCCGAACACTTCAAGAAGATCAAGGCCATCGTCGATGCCGACCCTGCCCGCCGTTTTGTGGTGGTTTCTGCCTGCGGTCGCCGCTTTAAGGGCGACACCAAGGTGACCGACCTGCTCTACCTGGTTAACGCACACGTTAAGTATCACGTGTCGTGCGAGGAGCTACTCGAGGACATTGGCCAGCGCTACTTTGATATCGCTGACGAGCTGGAACTCACCTATCCCATCCGCGAGGAGTTTGCGGCCTTTGCCGAGCGCGCCCGCTCGGGCGGCTACTCCACCGAGGAGCTCGTGAGCCGCGGCGAGTACTTCACCGCTCGCCTGATGGCCGAGTATCTGGGCCTGCCGTTCCTGGATGCCGCGACGGTCGTTGCGTTCCATCACGACGGTACGCTCAGCATGAACCGCACCTCCGAGCTGGTGCAGGAGTACGGTCAGCAGGGCGGCTTTGTTATGCCCGGTTTCTACGGCGCGACGCGTGAGGGCCAGATCAAGCTGCTCGATCGTGGCGGCGGCGATATCTCGGGCTCGATCCTGGCCAAGTGCCTGGGTGCCGACCTGTACGAGAACTGGACCGACGTCTCGGGCTTCTATTCTGCCGATCCGCGTATTGTTCCCGAGGCTCAGCCCATTGCGCGCGTTACCTACGAGGAGCTGCGCGAGCTTTCGTACATGGGCGCAAGCGTCCTGCACGAGGAAGCCGTGTTCCCCGTGCGCGAGGCAGGCATTCCGCTGGTCATCAAGAACACCAATGCGCCGCAGGACCCCGGCACCATCATTAGCGAGACGGCTGATGAAGGCGAGGCGGAGCCCATCATTACCGGCGTGACCGGCAAGCGCGGTTTTGTCGCCATCAACGTCGCCCGCGACCGCACCAAGCCCCGCGTCGGCTTTATGCGCCGTGCGCTTTCGGTGTTCGAGCGCTATGACGTTTCCGTCGAGCACATGCCCACCGGTGTCGACCGCTTTGGCGCCGTGGTGCAGGAGCGGGACGTTCACGATTCACTGTACTCGCTCGTGGGCGACATTCAGCAGGAGGTCGAGCCGCTCGAGATTGAGGTTGTCGAGGGCTTGGCGCTCATTGCGACCGTCGGCCGTAACCTGCGCGGTCGTGCCGGCATCTCGGGCCACCTGTTTGGCATGCTTGGCCAGGCTGGCGTGAGCGTGCGTATGATTTCGCAGAGCTGCGACGAGATCAATATCATCATCGGTGTGGAGGAGAAGGACTTTGATCTGGCGATTCAGACCATTTACCGCGCCTTCTCCGACGAGAACGGCATTGTGAAGGTCTCCGATCTGGAGGCTCCCGCGCCGGTCGATCCCGCTCTGGTCGCGCTCCACAAGTAGCTGCTATCCCAGTAGATTTTTGGACTTGCCTCAAAAATCTATGGCGGGGCGTTTCGTTTCGGTTTCGTTTCGACGGGGCGGGTTTCGTGCCCGCCCCGTTCTTGTATACACTGGCAACAATAATCGGCCTGCTTGGCGTGCGGGCAAAAGCCACAACCTTTAAAGGGGGAAGCATGAAACAGTACACGGTTGCTATTTTGGGCGCGACGGGAGCCGTGGGCACCCAGATGCTCGAGTGCCTCAACGAGCAGGAGTTCCCGGTTGGCAAGCTCAAGCTGCTGGCGAGCGCGCGTTCTGCGGGCAAGACCGTCGAGTTCCGCGGCGAGCAGATCGTGATCGAAGAGGCTTGTCCCGAGGCCTTTGAGGGCTGTGACATTGTGCTTGGAGCTGCCGGCGACGACATCGCGAAGGAGCTACTGCCCGAGGCCGTCAAGCGCGGCGCCGTCGTGGTCGACAACAGCCATGCCTTCCGCATGGATCCCGAGGTGCCGCTGGTTGTGCCCGAGATCAATGCCGACGACATCAAGTGGCATCACGGCCTTATCGCCAACCCCAACTGCGCGACCATTATCGGCCTGGTTCCCACGTGGCCGCTGCATCAGCTCGCCGGCGTGAAGCGCATGATCGTCTCGACGTATCAGGCGGCTTCGGGTGCCGGCGCTCCCGGCATGGCCGAGCTCGAGGCTCAGCTGGCCGCCCTGGGCCGTGGCGAGGAGATTCCCGAGCCGCGCGCATTTGCCGCCCAGCTCGCGAGCAACCTGATTCCGCAAATTGGCGGCGTCAAGGAGGAGGGCTTTACCTCCGAGGAGATGAAGCTGCAGAACGAGGGCCGCAAGATCATGCACCTGCCCGAGCTGCGCGTGAACTGCACCTGCGTGCGCGTGCCTGTGCTGCGCTCGCACTCCGAGAGCATTACGCTCGAGTTCGAGCGTGACATTACGGTTGACGAGGCCCGTGCTGCGCTGGCTGCCGCTCCGGGCGTGAAGCTGGTTGACGACATGAGCGCCGAGGATGCGCACGATCGCTTCCCCATGCCGATGGATACGTCCGACCAGGACCTGATTTGGGTCGGTCGCGTGCGTCGCGACATCTCGAACCCCGAGGCAGCGCGTGGCATCACCTTCTGGTGCTGCGGCGACCAAATCCGTAAGGGCGCGGCAACCAACGCCGTCCAGATCGCTAAGCTGCTCTGCGAGTAGTGTGACCTGTCCGGCGGGGGCCGGGCTTGGTTTTCAGAACGTCCTCGACCATGTGTGGCGCCTTGTCCTGCTCCTTCGGAGCCGCGGACAAGGCGCCGCACTGGTCTGCGGAGTGTTCTGAAAACTAAGCCCGGCCCCCGCCTGCGGTGACTTGGCTGCGCGCGGCCTGCGATGGGGTCGTTGTTGATTGGGGCCGCTGGGCTGATGGGGGGGGCACGTGGCTGTTGCGGGCCCTAGTCCCGGCGGCGGCTCCGGCGCTTCGCGCCTGCCGCCTTGGGGGACTGTGGGGTTGGGGTGAATCGGGGTCTAATACTTTCCCGAGAAGTGAACGACCTTATTTTGACCCCCGAAGCATTGGCATATTTTGACTGCTATTTCCTGCGGTTTTGCAGGAACGATCCTGCGGTTTTTTGGTCTAAAGGTGCGGATGCTCCGGGGCTTCGTTTTTACTCGTTCACTTCTCGGGAAAGTATTAGAGCTCAGCTGGCGGAGGTGCCGCACTGGCGTCGAGCCCCCGCGTCATCTTCGCTTGATTGGGGAAAACAGCCTCGCTTAAGCAATTGCGAGCCCGCCCAGACGTATCTGCGGGGTTGTCTGCACAATTCGCGGTATTATGTTTGCGAAGTTTTGAAAGGAGCCGCTGGTGGTCACGACGACGTTTGCTTCGCCTCTGGGCGAAATCTTGCTTGCCGCTGATGGCCGCGGTCTGACGGGGCTTTGGTTTGAGGGGCAGGAGCACTTTGGCTCCACGCTTCTGAAAGAAGATCCCGAACATGTTGAAGGTGCCGATGCGGTTTCTGGTACCGGTGGGATGTCTTCGGTGAGTCCGGCAAATGGCGCGGCTTCTTCGGTGCTTGAGCGTTCTTGGGCTTGGTTGAATACTTATTTTGCGGGGCAGGAGCCTCGGTTTACACCGCCGTTGCATATGATTGGTACGGCGTTTCAGCGCGAGGTTTGGTTTGAGCTGCTTTCTATTCCGCGCGGCGAGGTCGCCACGTATGGCGAGATCGCCCAGCGTGTTGCCGCCCGACATCGTGTGCCGGGAAATGAGGTGCCCGTTGTATCTCCCCGTGCTGTGGGGGCTGCGGTCGCGCGTAATCCCATTTCGATTATCGTGCCGTGCCATCGCGTGGTGGCGGCCGACGGATCGCTCAACGGATATGCCGGCGGGCTTGACCGCAAGGAATGGCTGCTCCGGCTTGAGGGCGCGTACGAGGAGTAACGCCAGGGCACTTTGCATGGCCAAGACGCCGTGAAAGAACGGGGCACGCTTTCCGAATGGCGTTCCAAGCGGAAACCGTGTCCCGGAATACAGCCTCAGAGTGGGACGCCGTTTCCGGTTGAGACCACCTGCTTGGACATCTTTCTACGCTCGCTCTTGCGGGGCGTAGATCGACTTATCCATGTTGAACAGGTAAGCCACGACGCAGACAATAAAGAACATCGGCAGATTACTGAAACCGAAGACCTCGCAGCCAATGAGGATCGGCGCGAGCAGCGTATTGGTGGCGCTGCCAAAGACGGCTGCGTAGCCCAGCGCGGCGCAAAGCTCGATGGGCATGCCGAGAATCCCAGCGAGTACGACACCCAGGCTGGCTCCGATGGAAAACAACGGCGTCACCTCGCCACCCTGATATCCTGCGGCAAGCGTGGTAATGGTGAGTGCGAATTTGAGTGCCCAGTCCCAAGGCATGATGGCGACCTTGCCGTCACCGTCGAGCGCCGCCGATATCAGGTTGGTGCCAAGGCCGCAGTATCGCCCCTGCCATAGTGCGAACAGAATCGCCGACAGCGCAAGGCCCATAACGGCAATGCGCATATAAGGGTTGGGGAGCAGCCGCGCCGCAAGGGTCTTGGCGTGGGCAAGGCACCAGGCAAAGGCGCCGCCTACCATGCCAAACGCGATGCCCAACACCGCAAGCCGTCCAAGACCGGGGAGGTCGAGTGCATACGAGGCGGTAACGGCGACCTCGAACTTCTCGAGCTCCAGGGCGCCGGAGGTCATATTTGCGGCAAGTGAGGCCGTAAGCGCGGGAAACAGCGCGCGGTATTCCATGCGTCCTGCGATCAGTACTTCGATAGCAAAGACCGTGGCGGCGAGTGGCGTTCGAAAGAGTCCGGCAAAGCCGGCAGCCATGCCGATAAGCAAAAACGTGTTGCCGGGGTCTCGGAAAGGTAGACGCCGGCCGATCCAGTGTGAGACGGTTGCACCGATCTGCACGGCTACGCCCTCGCGTCCCGCGCTGCCGCCAAAGAGGTGCGTCCCCCACGTGCTCAGCATAATGAGCGGCACCAAACGCGGGGAGATGGCGTCTTCGCGCCCGTGGCCTACGTCGAATACCAGGCTCATGCCGCGGTCGGTGCCCTTGCCCCAAGTACGGTAGGCGAACACGATGGCTAAGCCCATGAGGGCGAGGAAGGGAAGGAGCAGTGCGATGCGCTCGTCGCGGAAGGTGCCGATCGTCAGAAGCACGCGTCCAAAGAGCGCGCAGATGGCGCCAACGATAACGCCGACGGGGATCCCGACGGCACCCATAAGCACGAGGCCGCTATAGGTGCTGACCAGGCGTTTGATTCTGCTCGAAGCGCTGCTTTCTGACATTTTGCTTTCCGACACTTGCTCTCTTGATAGAAAAAGAGCTGGAGTTGCGCATCGTTGAGAGGCTTTCCAGCTTTAGCAAAAATAACTTATAAGATGCGACGGGCCGTGTCAAGATTATTACCGGACGGCCTAGGAGGCGGCTGGTTGGCTGGCTTAAAACCTAGCGCGTGAAATGACGCCCCACGCTATTCAGCGCGCTTGATAGGATGACGAACCACAGTCTTAAGTTTCTCCGGCGCACACTTGCGTGGATCGGAGAGATAGATTTCGTGATGTAAACGGGTGTCTGAGAAGTCGGGGACATAGCCCTGCTCGGTCGTGTATTCATGCATGGCGTTTACGGTCGCCGGTTCGTTGTCGTAGGGCCCGGTGTGCATGCATTGAACGCAGAGACCCTCGTCAACTTTAAGCAGCTCGACGGCGGAAAAGTCCAGTTTCTTTTTGGTTGTGGCTTCCGCGACCGCCCAGTCAAAGTCATCTCGGGTGACGAAATCGGGCAGGCGGATGCACGAGATAAAGTTGAAATCGTCCTTGCGTACATAATCGATGTCGCCGCTCGGGGAGTCTTGCCACCAGAAACCCTCGAGCGGCGGTACCACAAAGTCGAAATAGCCCTCGATACTCCTTGAGCCTTTCTTCGACATCTTGATGGTATAGGCGATGCCGTAAAGCAGCGGCAGGACGTTTTGATACTCGCCACCTTCGGTATTTGGGTCGCCCTTTCCGCGAACGGCAACGTAGCTCATAGGCGGGACAGTTACGATACTCGGCTTGCTTGCAGGTTTGTAGAGCTCCTTGCATTCCTTCTTAAAGTCGAACGCCATGTTGGCCGCCTTTCTGCGTATTGGCCTGCTTAGATAGCCGAATCATATCATAGAAACGAACAGCTGTTCGAATGATTTGGCTGACAGATTGAGATGCGTGCGTTGTGTTTGGCGGTCGGCCTGACCCAATCGATGATTTCTCTGCCTCCCCGGCGTCTCATCTATAGCTTCCATTTCCCCATATAAAACCTGCCAAAATGAACCTGTCCCTTTTTGGTCGGTGCGAAATGGGTAATACTAAAGAGTTATCCGACCAGATGGGAACCGATCGATGGCCTATATCGAATTCAAAGACGTCATCAAGACATACGGCGAGGGCGACGCCCGCATTCACGCACTCGACGGCGCGAGCTTTACGGTCGAGCGCGGCGAGCTCGCCATCATTTTGGGTGCTTCTGGTGCCGGCAAGACCACGGCGCTCAACATTCTGGGTGGCATGGATACGGTAACCTCCGGCACCGTGACGGTGGACGGGCGCGACGTGAGCTCCGCCAACGAGGCGCAGCTCGTGGAATACCGCCGTGCCGACGTCGGCTTTGTCTTCCAGTTCTACAATCTGGTCCCCAACTTGACGGCCCTCGAAAACGTTGAGCTCGCGGCTCAGATCTGCCCCGATTCGCTTGATGCCGAACAGACGCTTCGTCAGGTTGGCCTGGGCGAGCGCCTCGCCAACTTCCCCGCACAGCTTTCGGGCGGCGAGCAGCAGCGCGTGTCCATTGCCCGCGCACTGGCTAAGAATCCCAAGCTGCTTTTGTGCGACGAGCCCACGGGCGCGCTCGACTACAAAACTGGCAAGCAAATCTTGCAGTTGCTGCAGGACACCTGTCGCAAGCAGGGCATTACGGTCATTATCATCACCCATAACTCCGCGCTGGCGCCCATGGCCGATCGCCTGATCCGCTTTAAGAACGGCCGCGTGGAGAGCGAGACGGTCCAGCAAAATCCCGTGTCTATCGAGACGATCGAGTGGTAGCACCCATGGACCAGGACCGCCAAAACAGCCAAAACCACGATACGGAGCACGAGGGTCGCGACCGGGAGTTCGCGACCTACCGCGCCGCTCAAAGCTCAAACGATATGGTGCCGACGGTATTTCGCCGTGGCATCTACCGCACGATTCGTGGCAGTCTTAAGCGCTTCCTATCTATCGTGGTCATCACCGCGCTTGGCGTGAGCGTGATGTGCGGCCTTAAGGCAGGCTGCGAGGATTTGTGCGATTCGGTCGACTCCTATTTTGACCAGCAGAATGTCTATGACATTAACGTGCAGTCGACCTATGGCCTTACGCGCGACGATCTTGCGGCTATCCAAGAGGTCGACGGCGTCGAGACGGCCGAGGGCATCTACACCGAGACCGCCTACACCGACGTGGGCACAACGCGCGAGCGCGTGGTCGTGCAGAGTCTCTCCAAGGAGAACATCGATCAGCCGGTGCTCGTGAACGGCGATTTGCCCGAGAGCGCCGATGAGGTCGCGGTAACTTCGAAGTTCTTGAAGGATTCGGGCAAAAAGCTCGGCGATACCGTGAGTTTCGCCGCCAATGACGCAAGCTCGTCGAACCAAAGTGCCAAGGATCAGTTTGCCGCGGGCGATTACACCATTACGGCCGAGGTCCTCGACCCCACCGACGTGAGCTCCGACTCGACCGTCAACGCCTTTCGCGCTGCTTCGGCGGCGGACTATAAGTTCTATGTGAGCGAGGACGCCGCGACATCTTCTTCCTACTCTGCGGTCCACGTGATCGTCGAGGGAGCCAAGAGTCTTAACTCCTATTCAGATGCCTACACGACAAAGATCAACGAGGTTAAAGGCAATATCGAGAAGATCCGCGAGGAGCGTGAGAAGGCGCGCGCTCAGGAGCTGACGGTCGACACGCCGGCGAGCCTTGACGCGGCCGAGCGCCAGGCGGAGATGCTCTTTGGGGTTGAGCAGAGAAACATCGATCGCATGGCCGAAGGCAGCGAAGAGCGCGCCCAGGCGCAGGCCGATTTGGACCAGCGTCGCGCCGCTGCCGACCAGCAGTTCGCCGATGCCCGCGCCGAGCTCTCTGACTTGGGCGAATGCACCTGGTACATCCAGGATCGCGGCAACATCGCAAGCTACTCGAGCGTCGAAAGCGACAGCTCCTCGATTGAGGCCATCGCCACGGTGTTCCCGTTCATCTTCTTTATCGTCGCCGTGCTCATCAGCCTTACCACCGCCACGCGCATGGTCGAGGAAGAGCGCACGCTCATCGGCCTGTACAAGGCACTCGGCTATTCGCGCGGGCGCATCCTGTCCAAATACGTGGACTACTCGTTGTGGGCTTGCCTGATCGGTGGCGTGCTCGGCAATATCATCGGCTTTGTGGGCTTGCCGCTGTTCCTGTTTACGGTGTTCGACGACATGTACTCGCTGCCCCAGATGTTGCTTTCGTACGACATCGTGTCATCGCTCGTGTCGGTGGCACTGTTTACCGTTGGTGTGGTGGGCGCCACGATTATCGCCTGTCGCCACGAGACGGCAGAGACTCCGGCATCGCTCATGCGCCCCAAGGCCCCGCGCGCCGGTTCGCGCATTCTGCTCGAGCGCATCGGCTTTATCTGGCACCGTATGAGCTTTTTGAACAAGGTCGCCGCGCGTAATCTGTTCCGTTACAAAAAGCGCGCCTTTATGACCATCTTTGGCATCGCGGGCTGCACGGCGCTCGTGATCTGTGGTATGGGCATCCGTGACACGTCGGTGGCGCTTTCGCCCAAACAGTACGGGCATATCACGCGCTATGACTTGCTGGCGGTCGCCAATCCTGACGATTTTTTGCAGACGTGCGCGGCGTTGGACGAGCGCAGCGCAGCCAATGATTCCAACGTGACCGTGACTTCGACGCTGCCGATTATGACCGACAACGTCACCTTTACGTTTGGCGGCAAGAGCGAGACCGTGCAGCTCATCGTGATTCCCGACGACCGCACGGGTGACTTGGGCGATTACGTGCGCCTGGAGGATGAGTCCAAAGAACCGCTGTCTTTGCGTGACGGAGACGTGTATCTGAGCAAGAGCTCACAGCTGGTACTGGGGATTCAGCCGGGCGATACGGCACACGTCCAGGATTCGTCGCTCAATGTTGCCAAGGTCAAAGTCAGTGACATTTCGCTCAACTATCTGGGCAACACGCTTTACATGACGCAGGGCACCTATGAGCGTGCGTTCGGTCGAAGTGCACGCCTTAACGGCGTCTTTGTGCTGCTTAAGGGTTCGTCGGCCGACCAGATTGCGTTTAGCAAGAATCTTAAGAGTGACGGTTGGCTCACGATTTCGAGCACGGCCGAGCATTGGCAGAACTACGAGGCGAACTTTACGATTATCAATTCGGTCGTGGTGCTCGTGACCTTTATGGCGGCGTGCCTGTCGTTTGTGGTGGTGTTTACGCTGTCCAACACGAATATCTCCGAGCGCGAACGCGAGCTGGCGACCATTAAGGTGCTGGGCTTCCGTCGCGGTGAGGTGCACCATTACGTCAACAAGGAGACGTTGATCCTCACGGCGATTGGCGCCGCGCTGGGCGTGCCGCTGGGTGGCTTGCTGGCCGAGAGTTTTACGTACATCCTGCAGATGCCGTCGCTGTACTTTGACGTCGAAGTCGAGCCGCTGAGCTACGTGCTTGCCGTGGTGCTTTCCTTCGGCTTTACGTTTATCGTTAACCTCGCTACCAATCGTACCCTCAACAAGATCGACATGGTCGGCGCCCTCAAGAGCGCCGAGTAACCTGCCAAAAAGGGACAGGTATATTTTGGCAGGTTTTATCTGGGCAAACGCCGGGCACCTACGGGCGACCCGGCGTTTGCCCCGTTTTGCTGGGGATGTCTGTCGTTCAGTGCTCTTACTGGCCAATCCAGTGTTGCGCATAGCTCTTAATGTCTTCGGTAAAACCGTCAAGGTCGTCAAGGGTGATCACGCTGTCGATAAGCAAATTGGCTATCTCGCGGTGCATTGTGCTGCGGCGAATGTCGTTTGCAATTACGCCTGAGGACAGCTTGTCTCTATTGAGGCGCTCTTCTAGTGCCCAAAATCTACTGGACGCTTCGCTGTCGCCGTTCAGCATCTCAACGTACTGGCCGATGAGCTTTTCCATATAACGTTCTTGCCATTGAGGAAGCATTTTCTTAAACAGCTTCCAGTCGCTTTCGGCTACGTCGCGCATATGTTCTCCGCTCGTCAAACGGGCTTTCCATTTGCCTTTCATTCTATTTGGTTTTCGCTCGCAGGCGCGGATGAGAGGCTCTCTTTAGCCTTCGAGATTGGGCTTGAATGGGTCGTATGCCACAAAACGGGCCTATCTACTACGTTTAATCGGATATCCTCAACCATGCCGGCAAAACGGAAAATAAAACCGCAGGTAGAAGGCCTGTCAATTTTCGAAAAAGGCGGTCATGGTTGGCCCCGTCGAGTTAAACGTAGTAGATAGCCCCTTTTCGTGGTGGACCATCAAACGAACGCCGACGCTTGTGCTGTAGCCGCTCCGATTATTCGTAAGTTGCGGTGGAATAGTTCTTAGATTCAGCCATTTGCGGGCTAAACAGGAACTATTTCACCGCAACTTAATTTCAGACCAGGTACCCGCAGCAAGAAGACGAATAACCTCGGCGAGTATGTAAACGCAGGGCCCTCCGACCCCGCCCGACGATTTCGATTGGCGACCTTTGACGGAGTCAAGGGAGGAGCCAAATCGAAATACGTCGGGCGGGGTCGGAGGGCCCGATGGGATGGATTCCAGCCGAGACTATTCGTCGCCGAAGCTGATGCCCAACGCCTTGGCCTCGCGCACCAGATCGCTCTGGGGGTCGACAAACTTGAGCTTGCCGGCGACATCCTCGAGCGGCATGTGGCACATCTTGCCGTCACGCAGGGCAATCATGTAGCCAAACTCGCCACGCAGGCAGCCGAGCGCTGCCTCGACGCCGCACTGGGTCGCAAAGATGCGGTCCTGGGCGTCGGGCTGACCGCCGCGCTGCGTGTGGCCGGGGATGGCGACGCGGGTCTCGCGACCGGTCTTGGCCTCGATCTCCTTGGCAATGTCGTACACGATTGACGGGCTCGTGCGCTCGGCGAGCTTCTTCTTGTACTCTTTCTTGGACAGTGCCGCGTCCTCCTTGGAGATGGCGCCCTCGGCGACGACTACGATCGTAAAGCGGCTGCCGGTCTCCATGCGATGCTCGATGGTCTTGATGACGTTATCCATGTCGTAGGGGATCTCGGGAATCAAGATGACATCCGCGCCGCCCGCGACGCCGGCATACAGCGGGATCCAGCCAACCTTGTGGCCCATGATCTCGATGACGAATACGCGCCCATGGCTCGAAGCGGTGGTGTGGATGTCGTCGATGCACTTGGTGGCGACGTCGATGGCACTCGTAAAGCCAAACGTCAGCTCGGTGCCCCAGGTGTCGTTATCGATGGTCTTGGGCAGGGCGATAACGTTGAGGCCCTCTTCGCGCAGGCGGTTGGCGGTCTTGGTGGAGCCGTTGCCGCCCAGCATAAACAGGCAGTCAAGCTGCAGCTTATGATAGGTGTGGACCATTGCGGGCACCTTCTCGACGCCATCGGCCTCGGGAGTATCCAGGCGCTTGAACGGCGTGCGGCTCGTGCCCAGGATGGTACCGCCGCGGGTGAGGATACCGCTAAAATCGGCGGGCGTCATGACGCGGAACCTGCTGTAGATAAGGCCCTGATAGCCGTCCTCAAAACCATAGATCTCGATAGGTTCTTCACTATTGGTCATAAGCGTTTTGACGATGCCGCGCATAGTGGCGTTGAGCGCCTGGCAGTCGCCACCACTGGTAAGAAGACCGATCCTAAGCATGATGAATCCTTCCGGGCAAGTTATAACATGCGCATAAGTTTACCCCCGCACACTGTTGATACGGGGGTAAAACGTGTTAGCTCAAGTGTATGGAAATGTAAGCAATGTTAGAAATGCGCAAGCCGGTGGGCAACGCGGAATTAAGCGCGGAATGAAGAGTGCGGTGCTGGCACATCGGGGTATGCTGGAGGGGACCATCAACCCAGCGAAAGGGGAGAGCATGACGGATCAGGAAGCGCCCGAGTGCGCGCATGTGACGGCCGACGATATCGAGGCTGCCAACGATCTCATCGACTTTATCGAGGCATGCCCCAGCATGTTCCATACGGCAGCGACCATTATGGCCGAGCTCGACGAGGCGGGCTTTACCTACCTGCCCGAGAACGCGGCGTGGGACATCGAGCCGGGCGGTCGCTATTACACGCAGCGCAACACCTCGAGCGTTATTGCCTTTAAGGTGGGCGAGGATCTGGCTGCTACGTGGGGCGAGGACGGCGTTGCCGGCGACTATCATTTTCAGCTCACGGCGTCGCACAGCGATTCTCCGACGTTTAAGGTCAAGGCCGTGCCCGAACTCGGCGGCGCGGGCGAGACGCTGCGCCTGAACACCGAGGCCTACGGCGGCATGATTGACTACACTTGGTTCGATCGCCCGCTGGCGCTCGCGGGCCGCGTGCTGGTGCGCGAGGGCGACCGTATTGAGAGCCGCCTGCTTGCCACCGAGCGCGAGGTCGCTATCATTCCGAGTCTTGCTATCCATATGAACCGCGGTGTTAACGAGGGCTTTGCTCCCAACCGAGCCGTCGACCTGTGCCCGCTCATCAGCGCCGGTGACCTTAAGCAGGGAGATTTTGACACCCTGATCGCCGACGAGCTGGACGTCGAGCCCGAGCAGATCCTGGGTCGCGATCTGTTCCTGGTCAATCGTCAGGATGCGCGCATTTGGGGCTGGGCCGACGAGTTTATCTCGACGCCCAAGCTCGACGACCTGGCCTGCGCCTACACCTCGCTGCAGGCATTTTTGGGTGCCGAGAACGCGCATGACGTTTCGGTCTTCTGCTGCTTTGATAACGAGGAGGTTGGCTCCGAGACCAAGCAGGGCGCCATGTCGACGTTCTTGGCCGATGCA
This sequence comes from uncultured Collinsella sp., assembly GCA_902469665.1. GTDB lineage: Bacteria > Actinomycetota > Coriobacteriia > Coriobacteriales > Coriobacteriaceae > Collinsella. The sequence goes on from CABRDE010000011.1 coordinate 69,984, forward strand.
CTGCGCCGCATTAACGGATCGCTGGGCTTTGACGACGAGTCGTACCATCGCGCCCTTGCCGCCTCGATGCTCGTGAGCTGCGACAATGCACATGCCGTGCACCCCAACCACGCCGAGAAGTGCGATGCCCGCAATCAGGTGGTGCTCAACGGCGGCATCGTCATCAAAGAAGCCGCCAACCAGCACTACTGCACCGATGCCTTTAGCCGCGCGGTGTTCCAGGCCATCTGCGATGACGCCGACGTACCCACGCAGGCCTTCGCCAACAAGAGCGATATGGCCGGCGGCTCCACGCTCGGCAATCTGTCCAATATGCAGGCGAGCATGCATGCCGTGGACGTGGGCCTGCCGCAGCTTGCCATGCACTCGAGTTACGAGACCGGCGGCGTGCGCGACGTGATGTACGCCATCCGCGCCCTCACCGCCTTCTACGAGCGAAACCTAACCATCAACGGCGCCGAAAGCGTGGAGCTCTAAAACCTGCCAAAAGAGGACGGGTTTACTTTGGCAGGTTTTATCTGGGCAAATGCAGAGAATAAAACCGAACAATATTGGTGATGCGTAGCCGCCGAGGCGCAGTGTGCTTCGGCGGCTTTTGCTGTACAGAGTATGCCTGATTCTTATATATGCTATACATGCTTTACGTATTGACCTTTGTGTTTTATGATTGGTATAGGATGATAAGGAGGAGCCATGACTACGGCGTCGGCTCAGATCAACGTGCGTCTCAATGCCGATCTCAAGCGGAGTGGTGATGCTGCGCTCTCTAGCGCTGGCATTACGCCGAGCCAAGCGGTGCGTGCGCTCTGGCAACTTGCGGCATCTCTGGCTGATCGGCCCGGCGCGCTCCAGGACCTCCTTTCGCCCAGTCGTGCCCGGGCGGAACAGCGCGAGCGGGAGAAAGTCGCCAAACATAAGCTCGAACTCATCGACCAGGGTTCGCAACTGTTCGCTGCTGCTTGCCGTGAATCGGAAATTGACTTGGCTAAGGTGCAGCCCTCGGGCGATGAAGAACTCAAACGGAACGCCTATGCGGATCGCTACGGCGAGGAGATGAGCTGGCTCTGTGAGTGAGAATCCAAAGCGCATCTTGGTTGACACCAACGTGTGGCTCGATTACTTCATTCCCCAGCGACGCGGTCGTTCGGCGGCGATTGAGTTTCTACGTGATGCATGCGCGGCTCAGGTTGATTTGCTGTATGCGGCGACATCGTCCAAAGACCTGTTCTATTTGATTTCGAGCGAACATAAGGCGTGGTATCGGCGAGAGCACGGTTCGCTGTCTCAAGATGCCGCTTCGGCGGCGACATCACTCGCATGGGATTGTCTTGATGTGTTGTCGCAACTTGCTACGCCCGTGCCCTGCGACCTGAGCGACATATGGATGGCGAGTAAGCAGCGTAATCTCCATAGCGATTACGAAGACGATTTAATCATCGCGGCAGCGATGCGCGCAAAGACAGACCTTCTGGTCACCAACGATGTCAAGCTCTGCTCACACGCACCAGTCGCCGCAATGAGCGTAGAAGACGCAAAGAATTACTTAGCAACGCTCTAACAATTTGAAGACCCCACAGGTTGAGTAAACGCCAGCGAGAGCTCGCCGTTTGAGCCAAGGTGCCGTGAAATGAAAAGGCGCTGACCTTCTGGTCGCGCCTTTGAAATTGAACGGCAGATTGGCCAAACGGCGGGCTCGCAGCGTCGAGAGGTTCCGGCGTTTGGTAAAACGCCGGAACAATCAGTGCTCGATCCAGCAGCGCAGGGTCTCGCCGGCCTGCAGGTGACGCAGATTCTCCGCGGCGATGTCGACCACGTTGTTGAGCGTGGCTGCCAGGTGGAACCAGCCGGAGACGTGCGGTGTGATGAGCATGTTGGGCGCATCCCACAACGGGCTTGTCTCAGGCAGCGGCTCGGGGTCGGTGACGTCGACCGCGGCGCCGGCGAGATGTCCCGACTCCAGAGCGGCAACCAAGTCGTCGGCGACCACAAGATCGCCGCGGCTGCCGTTGGCAAAGAAGGCGCCCGGTTTCATCGCGGCGAAGAACTCGGCGTTCGCCAGACCGCGGGTCTCGGGCGTGCTCGGCATAAAGGATGCGACGACATCGGCCTCGGCCAGGCGCTCAGACAGGGCATCCATGCCGTCCATGTCCTCAAATACAATGGGGTAGACGAGCGGATGGCGCTTGATGCCGCGGACGTGCGCGCCCATGCTGCGGCAGAGCGTGGCGAAGTGGCCGCCGATATCGCCCGCGCCCAGCACCAGCACGTTGGCGTTTTTGAGCGAGGTAACCGGGCCCAAATCCTCCCAGCGATGCTCGCGCTGCAAGTCGTGATAGCCGGGCAGGCGCTTCATCATAGACAGCACCATGGCAAACATGTGCTCGCTCACGGCCTGGCCGTAGGCGCCCACCGAGCAGGAAAGCTTAGCGTCGGCTGGCACGGTGCCGGCGGCAAGGTAGTCGTCATAGCCGGCGGTCTGCAATTGCAACAGCTGGAGATGCTCGCATGCCGTGAGCATGCCAGGGTCGATGTTGCCCAGGATCACGTCGGCATCGGCGACCTGTTCACGTGTGGCGGCGTCGGCGCTCGTGTAGATAAAGTCCTCGCCCGGAGCGCTCGACTCAAGAATTGCGCAATGGCGGTCGTTGACGGGCAGCAAAACCAGGATGTTCACAAGCAGTCCTCTCCGCTTGACCTGCCAAAAAGGGACAGGTTTATTTTGGCAGGTAATATCAGATAAAACGCTAAAAAACGCCGGGCTACGCGATGGTTAGCATATCCATCGCGAAGCCCGGCGCATCTACGGCTACCAGCTCAGCAGCTCGTAGCCGTCCTCGGTCACCACGAGCTGTACCTCGCATTGCGCCGAATCGCTACCGTCCTTGGTGCGCACACACCAGCCGTCGCCCTTGCTGATCTTAATGTCGGGCGCTCCGGCATTGACCATGGGCTCGATGGTAAAGACCATGCCCGGGGCCATGATGGTGTCCACATCGGGCGCCTCGGTGGTAAAGCCCACAAACGGGTCCTCGTGGAACTCCTTGCCGATGCCGTGTCCGCCGTACTCGCGCACCACGCTAAAGCCGGCGTCCTCGACGGTCTTTTGCACGGCCTCGGCCATAACGGACAGCGGCAGCCATGGCTTGACGGCCGCCAGACCCGCCTCCACGCTGGCACGGGTGACGTCGACCAGGCGCTGGCGCTCGGCCGAGACCTCGCCGATGCAGAACATGCGGCTCGAATCACTAAAGTAGCCGTCCAAGATCGTGGAACAGTCGACGTTGATGATGTCGCCCTCGTGCAGCACGTCCGTATCGCAGGGGATACCGTGGCAGACGACGTCGTTGATCGAGGTGCACACGCTCTTGGGATAGCCCTCGTAGTTGAGGTCGGCCGGCGTGCCGCCGTGCTCGACGGTGTAGTCGTAGATCATCTGGTCGATCTGGTTGGTGGTCATGCCCGCGGCGATGTGCTCGCCTACGTAGTCGAGCACGCCCACGTTGATGGCGGCCGAGCGCTTGATGCCCTCGATATCGGCGGGCGTCTTGTAGAGCGTGCGGGGCAGGACCTCCCAGCCCTCCTCCCACAGGCGCTCGAGGCGCTCATCAAAGGCGCTGTGGCATTTCTTGTATTTTTTGCCGCTGCCGCACCAGCAGGCGTCGTTGCGGCCGGGTACGGGTCCGTTGTCATACATGGCTAACTTCCTTTCATCCGCAGCTAGTATAGCCCACCCACGCGTCCATAAGAGTTGCGGAGATATAGTTCCGATTTAAGCGGTTTAACAGCATAAATAGGAACTATATCACCGCAACTGATGGAGCGGGGTGGTGGGCACTAGCTGCTGCGTGGTTTTGTTAGTAGCTCACCTGGCAGGGAATGCCGAGGGCTTGGACGCGCGCGGCAATGGCGTCGAGGACGTCGGGCGCTGCTTTGGCAAGGCCGGCGACCGGTGTCTCGCGCGCCACCGTGTAGATGGTCGCCTCCTGCGGGCGAATGCGCTCGAGCGCCGCGAGCCAAGGACCAACGTGCTCCTCGCCGGTGTTATCGAGAGACTTGCCCCGGTACTCACCGCTCAAAAACATCGTCTGGATAATGACATGACCGTTAAAGCTCGCGAACGTTTCGATTTGGTGCTCTACATCGTAGGGGCCAACGGGTTGATCGAGCAGCTGGATAAATGCCGGGTCGACCGTATCGAGCTTGAGGATGTTGTCGTCGACCATCATGAGCGCATCGTGCACCTGGGGACGGTCGGCGCGCGTGCCGTTGGAAAGCACGGCAATCTTGGTGTTAGGGGCCAGCTGATCGCGAAGCGCGACAGCGCCGGCGATGGCCTGCGGAGACTCCGGTGCGGCGGTGGGCTCGCCGTTGCCTGCGAAGGTGATCACATCGGGGAGCTCGCCCTCAGCTGCCATCTCGCGCAGCTTTGCCTCGAGCACGTCGAGTACCACGGCAGCTGTGTTGTACGGCTCATGGCAGGGGCGCTCGGCGTTGAGGCCGTTTTCGCAGTAAATGCAGTCGAACGTGCAGATTTTGCCGCTCGCCGGCATCATGTTGACGCCGAGCGAGAGACCAAGGCGACGGCTGCGAACGGGCCCAAAGATGGGGCTGGCATTCAAAAACGTAGACATAGGCATATGCTCCTCAAGACAATTGTGCCTAAGCATAGCATCGGCTCCAGAGCAAGGTGCGGGCCCTTGCTTTACAAGTTTCGTTTTTTCACGTCGCTCATTATGCGGTGCCATGAAAAGCCTCGGGTGGGGTACAGTTAATCTGTTAACAAGGCGTAAGGCAATGCGGGTCCATCCAACTGCACTGACGTGCAACTGGATGAGCATTGATGATGGGGGCACAACATGGATTTTACGGTCGAGAATGCGGGCACCACGATTGCCTGTTGCGAATATGCCGGCCCGGATGTGTCGCCTGATGCTCCTGCCTTGGTGTGCGTGCACGGCGCTTGTGTCGACGGCACATTTTTCGACGGTATCGCTTGTGAGCTCAGCCGCAACTACCGCGTAATTGCCTACGACCGCCGCGGCTGCGGTGGCAGCAGCGATGCGGCAGACGGCAGCTATGATCTTGCCGCCCAGGCCGCCGACCTGCAAGCCGTGATCGAACACGTTGGCGCTCCGGCAAATGTGCTTGCGCACAGCGCCGGTACGTTGGTGGCGCTGGAGCTTCTTCGCACCGAACCCCATCTCGTCGCCCGTGCGATTCTGCATGAGCCGGCTGTGTCGGCCGAAGGCGTCGGTATGGGCGCAGCTCCGGTTTTGCTCGATATGATTGCGGCGGGAAAGGTTTCAAGGGCGCTCCGGCTTTTCTTGGGAGCCCTCGGCGACTTGGACCCCGAGGCTCCTGGGACGACCGAAGCGGAAGCCAAACATGCCCTGCGCAATGGTCGTTGCTTTATGGCCAATGAATACGGAACAAATATGACATATGCTCCCGACTGGGAGCGCGCCCGCGCGTCAAAGGCGGTGTCGGCCGTGTTCTTGGGCGAGCTCTCGGTTGGCACGCCCCGCGAGGCGGGCACGAGGGTGGCTGCCGAATATCTCGATTGCCCCCTTGTGACGATTCCGGGCGCGCATAACGGTCTGCGCGATCGCCCCGTTACGGCGGCAAATGCCGTTCGCGATGTCTTGGAGCGTTAGCACGCTCGATGACCTGCGGGGAGAGGGGTTGTTAGCGTTTCGTCATTGTTAACGAATGCGTCCATAACCACGCGCCCGCGGCTCCATCACCGCCGTTTGCCAGGTCATAAAAATGTAACAGCATTCACGTGCTTACCTGCATCGGCAAGGTGTTACCCTTGTAGCATTTGGAACCCACCGCTACCATGCGAAACTATCGAAAGGGCCCCATATGCTCAATAATCACGAGGTCAATCTAACCGACGAGGAGGCTGCCGCTGAGGTCGCCCGCGTCGCGAAGACCTACCCCGTGGTGCGTTTGCTGTCGGCCGATCAGATTAAGAGCGAGCCTAACTGCCTGCTCGCCGGCGATCGCTGCCCTTGTCTGCGTCAGTCGAGTCTTGAGGCTTTGGCAGACTCCGATGAGGTGTCGGAGCAACTGCTCAACGATGGTGTTGAGTACCGCGCTCGCCTACGCCCTCTAAAGGTCGAGGGTGAGCCTCGTGTCTTGCTGATGGTGCGTCCGATCGATGAACAAGAGGCTGCAGAAGAGGACCTTGTCTACACCGACGTGCTGACGAGTGTGCGCAATCGCCGATATTACGAGGAAAAGCTCCGTAGCGCCCGCATGAATGCCGGCGTTGCGGTGATCGACCTTGATGATTTTAGGGTCTTCAACGATACGTGTGGCCGTCATGCCGGCGACCTTGCGCTCGGTGCCGTGGCGACGGCCATACGCAGCGGAATTCGTTCGACTGACGAGCTTGTACGCTATGGCTGCGACAAATTTGTGGTCGTCATGCCCAATATTCCCTCCGATGACTTCACCCGTCGCCTGCATCAGGTGTCCGATGCCGTTCATGCCACGATTGTTCCGGGCCATGAGTACGTGAGCTTGACGGCATGTGTTGGTGGCGTTCGCATTCATGGCGAGACGGTCGATGAGGGCGTTGGCCGCGCTGTCCAGTTATTGAGCCGCGCTAAGGCAAAAGCCGGTACGGTCGTGACCGATGCCGATTCCATCGAAGCCTTCCAAAGCGAAAAGCCTTCGGTGCTTATTGTCGATGACTCCGAGATGAACCGAGCCATTCTCAACGAGATGCTCAAGGACGAGTATTGCATCCTCGAGGCCGACAACGGTCGTACGGCGCTCGACATGGTCGACCGCTATGGCGATGAGTTGTCGCTCGTGCTGCTGGATATTGTCATGCCGGGCATAAGCGGCTTTGAGGTGTTGGCCGATCTGTCTCGCCGATCGGGTATCGACAATCTGCCTTTCATCATGATTTCGAGCGAAGATTCCGATGATATGGTTCTGCGCGCGTACGAGCTGGGCGCCTCGGACTATATCAACCGCCCGTTTGACTCCCGTGTCGTGCGCCGCCGTGTAAGCAACACCATCCGCCTATACGCCAAACAGCGCCGCCTGACGAGCCTGCTGTCCCAGCAGTACAACGAGCGCGTCAAGAACAGTCGCATGCTCATCGACATCATGGCCGGCGTCATGGAGCTTCGCAACGGCGAGAGCGGCAGGCACGTTACGAACATCGAGAAGCTGACCGAGCTGCTGCTTGGCTGTCTGGTCCAGCGTAGCGACACGATCTCCCTCGACAATGAGGAGCGCTCCACGAGTGCCCTGGCTTCGGCGCTGCACGATATTGGCAAGATGGCGATTGACGATGCGATCCTCAACAAGCCCGGGCGCCTTACGCCCGAGGAGTTCGAGATTATGAAGACGCATACCACGATGGGCGCCGACATGTTGCTTGAGCTGAGCCGCCATCACGTCGGCAATGCGCTTATGGAATATGCGTACCAGATTGCGCGTTGGCATCACGAGCGCTGGGACGGCAAGGGTTATCCCGATGGCCTTAAGGGCGACGAGATTCCCATTGCCGCGCAGGTGGTCTCGGTGGCCGACGTGTATGATGCGCTGACGAGCGTGCGCGTGTACAAGGACGCTATCCCGCACAAGGAGGCTATCCAGATGATCTTGGACGGTAAGTGCGGTGAGTTTAATCCGCTGTTGCTCGACTGCCTGCTCGAGGTGCAAGACCGTATTGCCGAGACGTTGGCACGCCCCGCCGATGTTGTCGCGTTTCCCACGATTTAGTTTGACCAAAGGAGTTTTAATCCATGATTTCCATGCGTGAGGCGTATGAGAAGATCGGCGCTAATTATGATGACGCGTGCGCTCGGCTGATGGGCGGGGAAATGCTTGCCCGCTTTGCCCTCAAGTTTTTGGATGACGAGAGCATGGACAAGCTGGAGGCCGCCATGGCGGCAGGAGACGCCGAAGGTGCGTTTATGGCAGCGCACACGCTCAAGGGTGTGAGCCAGAACCTGGGATTCGATAATCTGTACGAGCCGGCGGTTGCGGTGACCGAGGCGCTGCGCGGCGCCGATGCCGTTGACGGCGCTCGCGAGGGAATGCATGCGTTGCAGCAGCAATATGCGGCAACGATGTCGGCCCTGCGCGAAGCGGCTGAATAAGAGCTTGCGAGCCTTGGGCTGTGTGTCCCGGCCATAAATAGGTAAAAGGGCGCCCCGCCGGACCATGTGGCCGGC
>CABRDE010000012.1:0-10098 GCA_902469665.1 uncultured Collinsella sp.
CAAAGACGAGCGTCGGTAAGACACGCCGAGGTCGCCGCGGACGGGCTGATATAGGGAGAGGGCCTGACCCCATATCGTTGGGGCCAGGCCCGATTATGCCTCTTGACAATGTCCTGCTCATATTAAAAGGAACGTCCCCAGGCGCCGGCATTTCAAGAGCACTCATTTAAGTCTGTCCCCAATGAGTGGGAGTAATCAGAGACCCTTTGCGAGGGAGGTCGGAAACGGCCTCCCTCGTTTTTATTCATGGACTTTAGTCCGTGCCGCACGGCACGCGCGGCATAGAAAGCCACCCGCTCAGCGGGTGGAGGCCAATTTCCGCTACGCGACAAAAACCTTCCCCCTAGCATGAGGATTGTTCAGGTCATCATGCTAGGGGGAATGTGATTGCTGTGGCCCAGAAAGCCGACAGCCTCGCGCACACGAAATGGCTATGCAAGTACCGCATCGCACCGAGGTCAAGCTCGTCGCCGCCATCGCCGAGAAGCACCCCAAGGTGCGCTTTGCCGTGAGCTACACCTCGGCCTACGCCGACCTTTACGACCGCATGGAGCAGGCCCTGCGCGAGCGCGTGGCCAACGCGGTGGAGATCGTCCGCTCCGACATCAGCCCCGCGCTTCTTGTCCACACCGGTCCAAACCTCGTGGGTGTAGCGGTCCAGGGACTCTAGCGGAGGCGGGGCGTTCTGCCCAAAAACAAATGCAAAAGACGAGCGCTTCTTGCCGCCCAATTGGCAAGAAGCGCTCGTCTTTTCTTAACGCGTTGTATGGCGGAGAGAGCGCAAGTTACGCGAGCGCCCTTCTTGCCAGCTCGGCCGCGCCGAGGATTCCTTGGTCGCCGCCGCAGCCCGGGGCGCAGATGTAGCTCTCCATGTCCTTAAGCTCGGCGGTCTGGATGTAGCCACCCAGATATTCGAGGGTCTTCTTGCGGACGATGCCGTAGAGCTGCTCCTGGCGCATCACGCCGCCGCCGAGGACGATGCGGTGAGGCGAGTACATGAGCACGAGGTTCGCACACATCTGCCCCAGATAATCCCCCTCGAGCATCCACACCTCATCGTTGTCCGCGAGCTCGGCCGCGGGCTTTCCCCAGCGCGCGGCGATGGCGGGGCCGGAGGCGAGGCCCTCGAGGCAGCTCGCGTGGCTCGGGCAGACGCAGCGTCCTTCCTCGGTGGGACGGGTCCTTACCAGCATGTGGCCGGCCTCGGGGTGCAGCATGCCGTGAAGGAGCCTGCCCGCGCACATGACGCCCGCGCCCACGCCGGTGCCGATGGTCACGTAGACGGCGTCCTTGAGCCCCTTGCAGCAGCCGAAGACCGCTTCGCCGAGGCAGGCAACGTTCACGTCCGTATCGTAGGCCACCGGAATCCCGAGGGCGTCGGCAAACGCGGCGCGAAGACCATAGCCTCGCCACGCGAGCTTGGGCGTTTGGAGGATGGAGCCGTAGCGCTCGTCGGCGGGGTCGACGCAGGTCGGGCCGAAGGCGCCGATGCCCAACGCGTCCACATCGCGGGCGGCGAACCACTCGATCATCTGCGGGACGGTCTCGGCGGGCGCAAGCGTCGGGGTCTCCATACGGTCGAGGACCTCGCCGTCGCCGGACACCACGGCACAGACCATCTTGGTCCCGCCGGCCTCGAGGGCGCCGAGCCTCATTTGCTTTTCGCTCATGCGATCCTCCTTACAAAGGGACGCCCGCAGTCATGGTCAACCGCGGACGCCCATAACGTTGGCTTGTTTCGAGGCGACCCTACCTGGGCACGCGGTCCTGCCTTGCGGCAAACGGGGCGAGCACGGCGTGCGGTTCGCTTTGGTACCAGTAGGCGACGGTGGAGATGTCGTCCTCGCGCTCGTAGAGCTTGATGTCGTCGTTGCCGAGGTCCTGGAACGTCACGCGCAGGTCCTCCTTGAACGAGATCGGGTCGGGAAGGTGCCACCTGTAGAGGCCGTGCCTGGGCAGCGCGTCGTCGTTGGTCGCGAGCATCGGGTTCGGGTTCGGCTTGCCCGCGCTGAAGCGGTCGCGCGTGGCGTCGCGCGTCGAGCGGTACGGGTAGCCGGCGAACAGTGTGTTGAAGCACTGCGCCTCGGGCAGCGCGTGGGGCGGCCTGTCGAGGAAGGCCCAGGCACCGCCAAAGTAGTCCTCGGCTCCCGTCGAGGTGACCGTGGGGAACTCCTCGTCGCCGTCGAGGAAGAACTTCATCTCGCCCTCGCCCCACCAATAGCGCTCCAGGGCGCACAGGGCCATGTAGGTGCCGACGTAGTAGCCCTTACCGCGCACGCCGTCGAGCACGGTGTAGTCGACGCCCCTGCGGGTGCTGCGCTCGCGGTTAAAACGGGCGTGGAAGTACATGGCGTCGTCCGGCACGTCGGTGAGCGCGTAGTTGAACGTGTAGAAGATGTACTTAATGAACCCGGGGTGCTCGCTCGTAAGCGTGACTTTGGCGTGCTTCCTGAAGGGCATCTCGAAGTAGCAGTTCATGCCGCCCGTCGGGTTCACGCAGATGGGCATCGAGTTGACGATGGCGCGCTCACCGAAGCCGTTGCAGAAGAAGTCGCCGACAGGGCACTCGACCGAGGGGGTCTCCTCGTCGTCCCAGTAGAAGCGCAGCACGAGGTCGCGCATGACGAAGCTGCCGGCGGCGGTCTTGTCGGGGACGGTCATCCAGATGTGGCGGATGATGCCGGGGCCCTCGATGTCCGCGAGCGTGATGGTCTCGCCGGACTCAAGGGGCACGCAGCACGAGCCCTTGCGGCCGACGCCGAGGTGGCTGGCCGACATGGCGGCGTGGCCCTTCTCGCCCGTGATGTTCTCGGGGGTGATGGCGCGGCTTTCTTCACCGCCGTGCATCCACACGTCTTTAAGGAACTCTCTCATCGTCGACCTCCTCTATTCGTCGTCTTCGCACTCGGCGGAACTGGCACCGTTCACGTAGACGATCTGCTGGCGCGCCTCGTCGACGAGGGCGTCGAAGTCGAGTTTCTCGTCGGGGCGCGCGAGCGCGACCGTCATGGCGAGCGGGAGGTTGACACCCGCGATCACGTGGATCCGGTCGGAGGCGAAGCGGGAGAAGCGCTGGTTCACGCTGCCGCCGAGCGCGTCGGTAAGGACGACGACCTCGTCAGTGCCCGAAAGCGCCGCCTCGACCGCCGCGTCGAGCCCCTCGCCGTTGTCGTTCACGTAGGCGCAAACGGCGGTGACGGCGTCGCTCTTACCCGTAAGGAACTCGAGGGTGTCCTTGAAGCCCTGGGCGAGAAGGGAATGGCTCGCCACAACTATCTTTCTCATTGATTCACCAATCTCTTGGGTCGAAGCTAGGCGAGGATGCCGGCGGCGGAGGCGACCATCGCGAGGACGATCACCACGAGGATGAGGGCCGTCATGCTCGCGTTCTTCTTGGTAAGAAGGTAATACGCGCTTCCCGTGATGGCGGCGGGGATCATGGCAGGCAGGATCTTGTCGAGCAGCGGCTGAATCTCCATCGAGACGTCGCCGAAGCTGAAGCTAATCGGGCAGGTGACGCCGATGACCGAGGCGATGAGGCAGCCGACCACGGTGAGGCCGAGCACGGAGGCGGCGGCAGTGAGGTTGGGAAGCTTCTCGCTGAAGTCGGTGACGAGCTTCACACCCTGCTTGTAGCCGAACTCGAGGGCGTGCATGCGGACCCAGAAGATGGCCAGGATGAGCGCGAACCAGATGCCGGCTCCCACGGGGTTGCCCTCGATGGCCATGTAGGCGGCGATGGAGCCCATGATGGTCGGGATCATGGTCATGAGCAGGGAGTCGCCGACGCCGGCGAGCGGTCCCATGGTGCCGATCTTCAGGTCTTGGACGGCGTCCGCCGCCGCGAGGCCGTCACGCTCCTCCATGGCCACGCAGGCGCCGAGGATGATGGCGGCGAGCCAAGGCTGGGTGTTGTAGTAGCGGAAGTGGTTGTTGAGCGCTTGCTTATAGTCCTCGTCGTTCGTGTAGATCTTCCTCAGGATCGGCGAGAGGGCGTAGGCGACCGAGGCGCCCTGCTGGGTCTGGTAGTTGAAGGTGCACACGCTCATGAGCCAGCGCCAGTTCGCGTTGCGCAGGTCCTTCTTGGTGACCTTATAGCCGGAGGGCTTGCCCTCGGCGACGGTGATGTTCTCGTTTTCCATGGTTACTCATCCTCTCCGATGAAGGCGTCTGCGGAAGCGTGGGCGGTGAGCTCGGCGTCCTTCTCGGCACGCTGATAGAACGCGATCGCGAGGGCAACGCCGACGATGGCGGCACCGATGATGGGCACGTTCAGGAAGGCCGAGAGGAAGAAACCGGCGAGCAGGTACTGGAAGTACTTGGCGGTTGGCATGTAGCGGAGCAGCATGGCGATACCGATGGCCGGGAGCATCTTGCCGGCGAGGGTGAGGCCGGAGAGGAACCACTGGGGCATGACCTCGAGGAGCCAGTTGACGGCGGGCTGGCCGAGCGTCACGGAGACAAAGACGGGCAGGGCGGCGCACAGGCCGAAGAGCGCGGGGCAGACCCACAGGATGGCGTTCATCTGATTGAACTTACCCTCGTTGCAGAACTTCTGGGACTTCTCGACGACAAAGCCGTTGAGGATCTTGACGACGACGTCGAGCTGGATGCCGAGCATGCCGACCGGCAGGCCGATGGCGAGGCCCGTGTCGGAGCCCAGGGTCACGCCGTAGGCGGTGGCGATGATGGCCATCGTGCCGTAATCGGGAATCGACGAGCCGCCGAAGCCCGCGACGCCGAGCTGCATGAGCTGGATGGTGCCGCCGATGACGAGGCCGGTCTGCCAGTCGCCCATGACCACGCCGGTGATAAGGCCCCAGAAGACGGCATAGTTGACGAAGATCATCGGGATGCCGTAGTAGTCCACGTGCTTGATGAAGGCAAGCAGGGTCAAAAGGACGACCTGCAGGATAGTGAAGTTGACCATGATCCCTCCTTAGATGAGGTCGGCGACGGAGACGGGCTTGTCGGCGGGCACGAACTGTGCCGTCACCTTGACGCCGTGGGCGATGAGCGCCTTGTAGCTTTGGACGTTCTCGGCAGAGGCATAGGCGCGCTGGGTGAGCTGGACGCCGCCCTCCTTGACAAGAGAGCCGCCGACGATCAGCGACGGGAGCTCGATGCCCGACTCGACCAGGTGAAGCATCGTCTCGGGTTCCTTGGCGATGACAAAGACCTTCTCGCGGTCGTACTTGCCCGCCGCGAAGTTCTTGAGCGCGGTCTCCTCGGAGATGATCGAGACGGCCATGCCCGCGGGGCGCGCCATCCTCATGGTGGACTTCAGGACCTCGTCGCCGGCGACCTTGTCGTCGATGACCATGACTCGGGTTGCGCCCGACACCGGGGCCCACTGCGTCACGATGATGCCGTGAAGCAGGCGATTGTCGATTCGTGCCATAACAACACTCATGTTTGCTCCTATCAAATCAAGTTTTTCATTCAGCACTGCCTTGGCGCTATCCGGATTCGCGCCGGCGAGGGATTATCGGATTATTGAAGACGCGCGGTCAGCTCGTGACGGCGCGGGGGGGTCACTCGTCGAACAGGAGGCTCGAGGAGCCGAGACGCTCCTCTCGCGCCGGGGCGGCGCTCACGCTGATGTAGTCGAAGACGTAGGCGATCTCGCTTACAGGAACCTCCACGCGATAGCGCGTCGAGATGCTCGAGAAACTCTGCCTGAAGGACTCGATGAAGTCGGCGTGCTCTTCCTCGAAGCGATCCTGGCCGACGTAGGTCTCGATGGGGTTGCGGGTGACGAGGCGCTCGACGAGGCAACAGAGGTGAACGTACAGCCCGATGATGGCGTTGCTGCTGATCTTCTCGCCCGTTCTGCGCTGAAGCTCGTGCACGGCGCTCTCGATCTCGTGGAACAGCCGCTCCGGGTCGAGGATGGTGATGGAGCGGATAACGTTCTGCAGCGTCATATTCGAAAGCAGCTTCTCGTGGAAAGAAGCGAGCTCGGAGACGTCGAGCCACCTGCCGAACACGGCATCGACCTTCGAGGCGGACGCCGTCGACATAATGTCTTCGAGGGCGACGAAGGGAACGGAGGCAATCCTGGGGTCTCCCGTGCCGATGACGGCGCAGACGCGGTACTCGGAGAAAACGGCGTCGTTCGACCCGTTCGCGGCAAGCTGCTTGAAGGGCCTCGTGAGCAGGCGCGCGCCTATGGTGCGCGAGAGGCTCTGCGAGACGAGCTGACGTATCCTCTCGGCCGCGTCGACCCCGGACTCGGAGCAGAAGACGATGGCGTCCTCACGGTTGACGCGCTCGATTACCTTGCAGTGCGTCACGCACACGGCGGTCGCATCGCCAAGAACCTCGGCGATGGACTTGCCGCCGAGCAGCCCGGACCCGATCTCGAGCGCGAGCCCGGTGGAGACGTTGTTCACCACCCCGATGGTGGAGTCGGTAACGTTCTCGAGGGCCTTATAGGCCTCCTCCAAAGAGCCCATGTCAACAAGAAACACGACCCCGGTGCAGTAGGAATGGCGGTCGACGAGGCGCTGGAGCGGACCGACGATGTCCTTCAGCTGCTGGTCGTAGGGCATGTCGACCGCCTCGTACACATGCACGCCGAGCATACGGTTCGCCGCGTCGGCGATGCTCGTCGCCGTCGAGTAGCCGTGTGACAAGATGACGCAGAGCGTCCGAAGGGCCTTCGCGTCGCGAGACTCCGATGCGACGCACAACGTCAGAAGCGTCTTCGTGAAGTGATCGAGCGAGATTCCGAGCGCCCCTTCCATGTCTGCGGCGACCTGATCGGAGACGCTCGAGGCAAACGGCAATTCGGAGGTCACGGCACCGAGGAGATGGGAAATTTGCTCCGCACAGGCAGACTTTCGCTTAGCCAGGCCGATGCCCGGCCACAACTGCAGGCAAATCTCCTGGGCCAGTAGAAAAGTGACCTTCCTCGAAAGCTCGATGCCATAAGAAGAGCCTGCGTCGGCAAGGACCGCGCCCACGACGCGCTCGAAGGCGCGCGACCTCGATGAGGCGACGCCGTGGCCGAAGATCAAGTGATCCTCAACGCCGCGCACAGCGGAGACAGCTTGCGAGACAAGCTCGGAGACAGAGAGCTCCCCGGCGCAGAATCGCTCATCGAGAGAGCACAGGGCATCGAGCGCCTGCTCGACCGGCCCTGTGCTCTCGGCGGCATCCAGGGACGCGTCGATCAGAACGCCATCGTCGGGCTGTTGATCGATCTGCGCGGAGGAGAGGAGCCCGCTGGGAAGAAGATACGGGCGAACGACGACGTAGTCGCCCTCGCGATTGAGGAACGCTTTGGCGCAGCAGTTCGTCACGCAGGCGCGCAAGCCGGCGATGTTATCGGAAAAGTCCGCGTTCACGAGGCAACGGTATGCGCTGCGGCTGATCTTCACATCAGAACCGATTCGGCACCCCTCGCTGCGCAGGAAGCTCAAGATGAGATCCTCGCGCTCCTCGGGGGTCCGCTCCTTGAGTGAGGGGACGCGGGCACAGATGGGCATTTTGCTGTAGGCCGAGGAAACCTTCGGGTCATCGGCGGAAAGCGTCGTCGAAAGAACGAGGCGAGCGCGCGGCGCATCCTGGGAGGCATCGAGCCCGAGGGCCGTCGCAAGGCAGTGTTCCATCGCAGAGGGAGAGAGTGCCTCGATGCCGTTGACAAAGACCACACCCCCGCGCGATTTCGCGATCGACTCGTCAAGAAGCCCGTTGAACGAGGCGGCGTCCGGGACCCCGGCGCAGTCGATGCGCACATAGGAGGAGTCGCGGGACAGCAAGCCCTGGTTCTTGCCGTACTCGTACACAAGGCGAGAAAGGAAAGACTTACCGACACCCACGCCGCCGCTCAAGAGGATGGGCAGGCCAAACGGAGGGTACTGAACCGCAGCCTTGCACTGCTCGACAACGGAGCTGAGGCTCAGGTCGAAGCCCACGGCACGCGCGAAGTCGCGGTGATCGGCGATTCCCGTCGCCTGGATGAGGTCGGCGAGCGAGGCGTACTCGCTTGCAGAGAGCTTTACCTGAAAACGCTTCTGGAACGCGCGGCGATGAAAATAACGGACAGGCCTGCCCGCCACCTTAACCACAAAGCCGGCGCGAACAAGGTCGTTGAGGTACTGGCTCGCCAGGCTCCTGGAGATGATGAGCGTCTCGGCGATGTCGGAGGTGGACAGACGGGCAAGGTCGTCGAGCGAGACGGCAGAGGTGAGGGCCTCGAGATGCTCGAGAATCCTGTCCCTCATGTCGACGGGTTTCTTTGCCAAGCTGTCCTGTGCGGTCTTGTCCATGACTTCTTACCTCCTCGTACAAGGAGTATAAGGGGAACACAGAGAACGGAAAGGGGCGCGTGGGGTAATCAACAGCCCCGAGGAAAAGTCCACCACTTGAGGGGCAGAAAACAACGGCCATTGAACATTCAGGGCCGACGCTCAACACTTCGGCTCGACACTTCGCTTTGGAAAGGGCCCTGCGCGCCGGGGTCCCAACATAAAGAAGGGCCCCGGCGCGCAGGGCCTAAAGCTTAACCATGCGCGCGGCGATGCGGGCGCAGTCGCAGGCGGCCTTCTTCTCGAAGGTGTTGTAGTCGACGACCTGGCCCTCGGCGCAGGGCTTGTCGCTGATGGCGCGCACGACGACGAGGGGCACGCCGTTGAGATAGGCGGCCTGCGCGATGGTGCAGCCCTCCATCTCGCAGCACAGGTCGCCGAAGGTCGCGAGGATGCGCTCCTTCTGTTCCGCGGGCGAGACGAACTGGTCGCCGGAGACGACGCGGCCCTCGAGGACCTTAATGTCGGGGGCGACGGCGGCCGCGGCGGCGCATGCCGCCAGCAAGGGCCGGAACGGATCGCGCAAGATCAAGGCGTCGCCCAGGAGGTCGGGCGTTACCGTCAGCCGGCGCCGCGTCTGCCGCATCATGAGGGAGAACGGCCTGGCCGGCACATACGGCAGGAAGAGGTTCAAGGTGCACCCCGGGGCGGTCAACGAGGCCGACGTGCCGAACGTCGTCGCGCGCGGCTTCGGCGGCAGGGCGCCGCGCACCCAAATATGCAGCGACCTGGCCTGCGCACGCGTCGGGGCATCGTGGAACTACGTCTGCCTGCTCGTCGACCTCTGCAACGGGGAGATCGTCGGCCACTCCGCAGGACCGAGGAGGGGCGCGCGAGCTCCGAGCCAAGCTCTCGGATTACGTGCACTGGTACAACAACTTCAGGATCCACTCGACACTGGGCTACATGTCGCCGGTCGAGTTCAGGGAGGCGGGACCGTCCCTCCCGGAATCGTCCAAATTGGTGTTGCCAATCCATAGCCAATCCAGCCATCATCTCCGCGAAGGCGGACGTCAGGAAAAGCTCGGCTTGGGCTCGGTCGGACGCGGTCTGTGGGGCATCATTCAGGCTCAGGGGGTCTCCTTGTCTTCTTCGGTCGCAACCTGAATGATAGGAACGGCCCCTTCTCTCTTTCCCTTTCGTTTTCGACGCGTCACTCTCTCGGCGGGCTTAAGGCCCGCGCTCGCGGGTGCAGGGGCTGCGCCCAAACCCCAAAAACTTAACGCCGTGTTCGAAGCGTTTCCGGACGTCAGCGTAATCTCAAATCCCGTTAGTCAACTCATGAGCAAGCCACCTGAGACTACTCATTTCTCCTACTGGCAATGAAGACCTGCGACCTGCAGTTTTGCAAACTGTTTGAAAGCCACCTGCGTTGATTCACTTCCTATTGCAGCTGGCGTCTTGCACGCGAAAAGGCATTTGAGTTTCAAAACGGGCGTTTCGGCGCTATCGAGCCTTCAAAGGCATCCCGCCGCGCCCTTTGGGACTAAAACAAAAACTCAAAGCCCTGAGTTCGAAAATAGTTTTTGGAGTTGTCCCGGCTTTTGTCACCGAAGCCGACGAAACGCGACAGGGTGTCACCTGGCGGCACTCGATTCGAGACGGCACCGAAAACTGGATGCAACCGGAATGACGGGACGGCAAACCCGAAGCCATCGAGTAGCGATAGAAAAAGGCCCGGGTGCCGTGGGTGAACTGCCTCCCATTTCTTGGACATGAGAAATGGGAGGCTTTCTTTATGCGCGTTGATTTGAGGGTGAAGCATGATGTCGAGGCCAGGAAG
>CABRDE010000013.1:0-10023 GCA_902469665.1 uncultured Collinsella sp.
CTGCGAAGCTTCTGAGCGCAATGCGAGCGAGCGCGCCGCCGCCCCGCAGGTCGATGCCGTCCCGCAAGCCAATCAAAAAGAGGAAGACGAGGACGCGCTATGGGTGTAACCGTCAACAAGCCCGGCATTTGCACCACCATCCAAGACCTCGGCCGTCGGGGATACCTCGGCAGCGGCTTCTCTCCCTCGGGTGTGATGGACAAGCGCGCGGCGCGCATCGCGAACCTGCTCGTCGACAACGGCGAGAACGCGCCCGTCCTCGAGTTCTGCCTGGCGGGACCCACGCTGCGCTTCACCACCAACACATGCATCGCGCTCACGGGCGGCAACTTCTCACCCACCGTAGATGGCGCCGCCATCCCGATGTACGCCGCAATCATGGTGCATCGCGGGTCGGTGCTCGAGTTCGGCGCGCCGAAAACCGGTGTCTACGGATATCTCGCCATCGCGGGCGGATCAATCGCGGTCCCCAAGGTGATGGGCAGCGCATCGACCAACCTGAAGTGCGGTATCGGAGGCTGGGAAGGACGCGCGCTGTCGGCGGGCGACTACCTGCCCTTCGTCACCAAGAACGTCGACTTCCTGGACAATCTGGGCTCGCACGCGCTCAAAGATGACAGCTTCTACGGTTTCTCGTCAGACGAAATCGTCTTGCGCGTAGTGCCGGGGCCGCAAGAAGGCATGTTCACCGAACAGGGCGTTAACACGTTCTTCAAAGAAACGTACACCACTACTGCGAAATGCGACCGCATGGGATTTCGCCTCGATGGTCCCGAAATTGAGACTGTCAACGGGTCGGACATCATCTCCGACGGCATCGCGCTCGGCGCTGTGCAGGTCCCCAATCATGGGCGCCCGATCATCATGCTCGCCGACCGCCAAACCACGGGCGGCTACGCCAAAATCGGCACCGTCGCCTCGGTCGATATACCCAAGCTCGTACAATGCAAGCCGGGGCGGGCGATTCGTTTCGCGGAGATAAGCGTCCAAGAGGCGCAAGCCGCGTGCCGCAAGGAAGCGCAGGAAATGCGCTCGCTCGCGAAAGTGGTAAAGCGCCCCTGCTACGGAGGAGTTTCGCCGCGCAGGACCGCACGGCGCCTCACTCCGATTCTGGAGGCGCAAGCCAAGAAAAGCGCTGGAAACAAGCTTTGGATAGAATTTGAGGACGGACATAACGCCGCACAAGCCGGCGGTCGGGCATAGGAGGAACAAAATGGGCAAGGCAAACGACGAGAAAAAGCAGGTCAACATGGATGAATCGACCGCCGCGCGCGAGGAGAGGGACCGCGACATCCGCGCCCTCATGGCGCTCATGGAAGAGGGCGACCTCTCGGCGCTGCGATTCGACGACGGCAACGTGAAAATCGAGCTCGAGCGCAACCACGGCCCGCTCTCGCAAGCCGCGCTTCCCCTCATGGCGGAACGCGTAGGAAGGCTGCTCGACGCCCGAAGCGAGCACGGCGACGTGACCGCAGGCGCCCAAAGCGTGCCCGTCGCCGGCAACGACAGCTCGGTCACGCTGGTGAAAAGCCCGCTCGTGGGCACGTTCTACGTTTCCCCCTCCCCCGACGAGGAGCCGTTCGTGAAGGTGGGCCAGGAAGTGCTCACCGGCCAGACGCTCGCTATCGTGGAGGCTATGAAGATGATGAACGAGATCACCGCGCCCGCACCTGGCATCGTGACCGAAGTGCTCGCGGCGAACGGCGCTCAAGTCGAATATGACCAGGTGCTCTTCCGCATCGCCACTCAGGCGAGCGCATAAGGGGCAGCGATGTTCGAGAAGGTTCTCATCGCAAACCGTGGCGAAATCGCCGTGCGCGTAATCCGCGCCTGCCGCGCCATGGGAATCAAGACCGTTGCCGTGTACTCCACGGCAGACCGCCAATCGCTCCACACGTACCTTGCGGACGAGGCCGTGTGCATCGGGCCCGCCCAAGCACGCGATTCTTACCTGAACATCCCCGCCATCATCACGGCGGCGAAGGGAACGGGCGCTGACGCTATCCATCCAGGCTACGGCTTTCTCTCCGAGAACTCCACGTTCGCGAAGATGTGCCGCGAAAACGACATCGCCTTCATCGGCCCGACTCCCGAGGTCATCGACCGTATGGGCAACAAAAGTCAGGCGCGCCGCACCATGATGGATGCAGGCGTACCCGTGGTCCCCGGCACGAAGAAGGGCATCCACGACGTGGGCGAGGCGCTCGAACAGGCGCGCAAGATCGGCTGGCCCATCATGATCAAGGCATCGTCGGGCGGTGGCGGCAAAGGCATGCGCGTGTCGGAATCCGAAGAGGACTTCGCCGACATGTTCAACATCGCGCAGCGCGAGAGTGTGAATGCCTTCGCCGACAACACGATGTACCTTGAGCGTGCCGTGCAGAATCCGCGCCATGTAGAAGTGCAGATTATCGCGGACAACCACGGCAATGTAGTGGCCCTTGGCGAGCGCGACTGCTCGGTGCAGCGCAACCACCAGAAGATGATCGAGGAAAGCCCTTCCCCCGCACTCGACGAGGAGCTGCGCGCCCGCATGATGGACGACGCCGTAAAGGCTGCACGCGCCGTGGGCTACACCTCCGCGGGCACGATCGAGTTCCTCCTCGACGACGACCGCAACTACTACTTCATGGAGATGAACACCCGCATCCAGGTGGAGCACTGCGTGACGGAGATGGTCACGCACACCGACCTTGTGGGCGAGATGATTCGCGTCGCCGCAGGAGAGGTGCTCTCGTTTTCCCAAGACGACATCCAGTTGCACGGGCACGCCATCGAGTGCCGCATCAACGCTGAGATGCCGGAGAAGAATTTCATGCCTTCGCCTGGCACGATTTCCCAAACCCATCTGCCGGGCGGCAACGGCGTGCGCGTGGACACGGCCGCCTACGACGGCTTCGAGATTACGCCGTATTACGACTCGATGATCGCAAAGGTCATCGTGCTCGGCCGCAACCGCACCGAGGCAATCGCCAAGATGCGCACGGCACTTGAGGAGATGGTTGTCGTCGGCGTGCAGACGAACCTCGATTTCCAATACTCCATCTTGGAGAACGAGACCTTCTGCGCAGGTGAGGCGAACACGAGCTTCATCGAGCGCTTCCTCGCAGGCGAGGTTTAACCACGGGCTTGGGCCTTCAAGGCTTCATAGCATAGCATTGTTGAGACGTCGGGGTAGTGCGCATCAAAGAGAAGCGCACTACCCTGAACTATGAAGGAAAGGCGGAACTCATGACTATCAAGATGCCGGCACCCGTTAAACCGGAAGGCGTAGACGCCGCGGTTTGGGAAAAGATGCTCTCCGCCACGCCCACCGAGGCGCGCCACCTCATCCGCGAGGGCAGCTTCGACGCGCCCACAAGCGGGCTTTGCCCCGGGTACGCGCAGGCGAACCTCATCGTGCTGCCGAAAGAGCAGGCTTATGACTTCTTGTTGTTCGCCCAGCGCAACCCCAAGCCCTGCCCGCTTCTGGAAGTGACCGAGACCGGCGCGCGCGAAGCCACCATCTGCGCCACCGACTGCGACATCGCCACCGACTTCCCACGCTACCGCATCTACGAGTACGGCAAGCTGGTCGACGAGGCCACGGACGTGTCGTCGTATTGGCGCGATGACCTGGTGTCGTTCGTCATCGGGTGCTCGTTCTCGTTCGAAAGCGAGCTCATCGAGGCTGGCATCGAGATGCGCCACAACACCCAGGGCCGCAACGTGTCGATGTACCTGACCAACGTTGCGTGCACGCCCGCAGGGTCCATGTCGGGAAACACCGTCATGTCGATGCGCCCCATCCCCTACAACCAGGTGGTGAAGGCGGTGCAGATCTCGGGCGCCATCCCCAAGGTGCACGGCGCTCCGCTGCACATCGGCGACCCGTCGGTCATCGGCATCGAGGACATCTCGAAGCCCGACTTCGGCGACCCCGTCGATATCCACGAGGGCGAGGTGCCCGTCTTTTGGGCCTGCGGCGTGACGCCCCAGGCCGTGGTCATGAACTCCAAGCCTCCCTTCGCCATCACGCATGCGCCCGGATGCATGCTGATAACCGACACAAAGAACGTTGACCTCAAGGGATAGGAGGCCCCCATGCGCTGTCCACGCCGATTACCTAAAACGATGCTCGCCGCAATCCTCGCGGTGGGAATCGCCTTCCCCGCACCTGCGCTCGCCTTTGCCGACGATGCCGCCGATGCCAACAAATCGGCTGGTGAAAACGCTGTGGACACGACCGCAATCAGCGAGGGCGCGACGCAAGCCAACGATCCCGCGCTCTTCGACGAGCTTGTCGAGGGCGTGGACTACCGAGGCCTTCTCGTGACCCTCGATGAGGACTCAAAGATCAACCTTCTCTCCGAAGACGGCGGGGAAAGCGAGCTCGCGCAAGGGCTTGCCGATGCGGGGCTCGCCGTCACCAATCAGATCGAATCCGCGGACGGATCGACGCTCGCCGTTGCCGATGTGGCGGACGACATGCGCGCGTCGGAGGCCGTTGCCGCCGCCCAGGAAGTCCCCGGCGTCGTCTCCGTGCAGCCGAACTTCGTGTACAGGCTGGTGGACGAGGTGCCCGCCGGCGCGCTGGACGAAAGCGCCGCAAGCATCGCCGACGAGCAGGCCGAAGGCGACGAGGACATCTCGGCGCAGGCGCTCGGCATGCCGAACGACGATTACGTATACACCCGCGATCCGAACGAACCCTACAACCAATACTGGCTCTACACCACGCGCATCACAAGGGCGTGGAACCTCGTGCATACGGACAATACCGTCACCGTGGCCACGCTCGACACGGGCGTAGATTTCGACCATGCGGATCTGGAAGACAACCTGCTTATGGACTACGCGTGGGATGCGTACAACAGCAAGCCACTGAGCGCGAGCGTGCCTAACGGCGACCGAATCGGGCATGGCACGATGGTTGCGGGAATCATCTCTGCCAGGGCGAACAACGGGATCGGCTTGGCAGGCGCCTCATTCAACGCGACTATTCTCCCCGTGAAGGTCTTCAACGACACAGGCGCCCCGGAGGCGACTACCGCATCTGTTCTTTCCGGTTACAAATACGTGGTTGACCTCGCAACATCGAAGACCGTTTCCAACCTGCGCGTGATCAACACGAGCTTCGGGTCCTACAACACCTACTCCTCAAGCGGCTATTGCCTGAAAGACGAGGCTCTTCGCAAGGCCATCGTCTCGGCGAAAAACGCCGGCATCGTCACGGTATGCTCTGGCGGCAACGGCAAAGACGGCAAGCCGCGAACCGACAACATCTACCCCGCCGACTTCGACGAATGCGTGGCGGTAACGGCACTCAATACCGACAACACGAACTGCTACTGGTCCGACTACAACAAGAAGAAAAACATCAGCGCCCCCGGTTTGCTGGTCACCACGACCGATGCTACGGGGGGCTACTCCAAGGCCAGCGGCACCTCGATGGCGGCGCCGATTGTCTCGGGTGTTTTCGCGCTCCTGTTCGCCGCCGAGCCCGTCGCCACGGTCGACGACGCCTGCAGGGCGATATACCTCACAGCAACCCCCATCCAGGATCTGGAAAACGACCGCACGAAAACAAGCGGCAGCAAGGGAGTCGTCGACGCCGAGAAGGCCGTCAATCACCTCTGGGGGCTCGGCAGAACCGCATTTCCCGATGTGTCCTCCGGCGACTGGTTCTTCGACGCCGCGTACTCCATGAAGGCGCGCGGTGCCATGACCGGCGACGGCGTGACGGGCATGTTCGACCCCTACAAGCCCATGACTCGCGCGATGATTGCCCAGGTAATCTACAAGAAGAACGCGCCGTACGTTATCTCACCCAGCTGCAACAAACCCGACGTCGATCAAAACGAGTGGTATGCGAGAGCCATTAACTGGTGCGTCGATCGGAGGATCATGACGGGGTACGACGACGGGTCGAACCTCTTCGGGACCAACGACACGATCACCCGCGAGCAGATGTGCAAGGTGGTTTTCGGCTGCAGTTATTCGAATTTGGCGGACGCAAGCCGGGAGAAGTACGACAAACTCCTGGGAACCGAGCAGACGAGCGACTGGGCAGTACCGTACGTCATCTGGGCTGTTGACAAGGGCGTCATAAACGGCATCGACAACCATGACGGAACGTACTCCCTCGACCCGCAAGGAGAGCTTACCCGCTGCCAGGCCGCACAGGTTTTCGTAAACTCCATCAACGCTGGAATCATGTAGGATAATCGAGGCAAGCAACTAAAACGTGCGGCCCCGCAGGCGTCTTGCCGCGGGGCCGCATCTCTTAAGGGAAAGGAACGGCATGGCGCGTGTAGACTTGAACAGCGATTTGGGAGAAAGCTTCGGTCGATACACCTTAGGACTCGACGAGCAGGTGATTCCTCTGGTGACAAGCGTGAATGTGGCGTGCGGCATGCACGCGGGCGACCCTGTGGTCATGCGTCGCACCGTGAAGCTCGCCGCAGAAGCGGGAATAGCCGTCGGCGCACACCCGGGATACCCCGATCTGCAGGGGTTCGGGCGGCGCAACATGGCGCTCTCCCCCGACGAGGGATACGCGTATGTGCTCTACCAAATGGGCGCGCTCGCAGCGTTCTGTCGCGCCGAGGGTGTAAAGCTCGCGCACGTGAAACCCCATGGGCAGCTGTACAACCGCGCAGCCGTCGATGGGCCGTTCGCGCAGGCCATTGCGCAAGCCGTGGCCGATTTCAACCCCGACCTCACTCTGGTAGCACTCGCCGGCGGCGAGCTCGCACGCGCCGGGAATGCCGCAGGGCTCCATGTGGCGCAGGAGTTCTTCGCCGACCGCAACTACACCGACGAGGGCACGCTCGTCTCTCGCACCCAGGACAACGCCACCATCACCGATGAGGAATTCGCCGTGGCGCGCGTCGTTCGCGTCATCCAAGAGGGCTCCATCGAGAGCGTCACGGGAAAAACGATCGACATCGCCGCAGACACGATCTGCGTGCACGGCGACAACGCCCACGCGCTCGAGTTCGCCCGCGACATTCGCCGGGCACTCACAGAGGCGGGAATCGAGATGCGCCCGGCAAGCGAGCGATGAGCGTGCCGAAAGGACATTATTTTCCGCCTTGCGCACCTTGTTAACCAAGCTGAAAAACTCTCAAGCACTACATTCTGCTAAAGTGATTCGAGTAATCTTCATATCCGCTTGCCAACACCTCGAGGAGCAGGTCGCGACAAACGGACGAGACTCCAGTGAAAGGAGTGGAAAATGGCAAGTTCGCTCAAGCAAAAGTTTAAGAACATCGGCCCTGGCGCGCTTGTAGCAGCTGGCTTTGTCGGACCCGGCACGGTTACCACGTGCACGGTTTCCGGTGCAAGCTACGGCTACACGATGCTGTGGTGCCTCCTGTTCGCCACCGTTGCGACCATCATCTTCCAGGAGATGGCCTCGCGCATCGGCATCGCCACCCAAGAGGGTCTGGGTGAGAACATCCGCGATCGCATTTCGAATCCGGCGCTTAAGTGGATTGCAATCGTGATTGTTATCATCGCGATCTTCATCGGCAACACCGCCTATGAAACCGGCAACATCACGGGCGGTATCCTGGGTATCCAGGCAGTCTTCGACGTGCCGATGATCCCCATCGTCATCGTGCTCGGCATCCTCGCCTTCGCTTGCATGTGGGTCGGCTCCTACAAGCTGGTCGAGAAGATTCTCACGGGCATCGTCGTGTTAATGGGCATCGTGTTCTTCGTAACCGCCCTGTTCTCCCCCGTCGACTGGGGCGCGGTTGCCGCCGGCCTGTTCACGCCGCAGCTGCCGGCCGGCCAGGAAGCTTCCAAGGGCATCCTCACCGCCGTCGGTCTCATCGGCACCACAATTGTGCCGTACAACCTGTTCCTGCATGCCTCTGGCGCTGCCGAACGCTTCAAAGACCCCGAGCAGATCGCCGACGCGCGCTTCGACACCGTGCTCTCCATCGGCCTTGGCGGCATCATCTCCATGGCCATCCTCATCTGCGCTGCCGCGAACATCTACGGCAACACCGGCATCACCGTTTCCAACGGCAAGGACATGGCTATGGCGCTCGAACCGCTGCTCGGCTCCTGGGCGACGTTCATGATTGGCGTCGGCCTTTTGGCCGCCGGCTTCTCCTCCGCCATCACGGCGCCGCTTTCCGCTGCTTACGCGGTGAACGGCGTGCTCGGCTGGGGCAAGACGCTCAAGGACATCAAGTTCAAGGTTATCTGGATGATCGTGCTCGTGCTCGGCTGCGTTATGGCCGTCACGCTCGGCAAGAGCCCCACGCAGCTCATTCTGGTCGCGCAGGCAGCGAACGCCATCCTGCTCCCGATCATGGCGTTCTTCGTGATGTACGTCGCAAATGGCAAGGCTCTCGGCAAGTGGCGCAACCATGCGTTCGCGAACATCTGCGGCGTCGTGTTCATCGTGATCACGCTGTTCATGTGCTACCGCAACATGTCGAGCTTCATGACCTCACTTGCCGCCCTGCTCGGCCTTTCGTAAGGTTGCAAGGCTGCGAGGAACGTTCTCGACGCGAACCGCTCTCAGCGCACTCCGCCGCACAATAATTGAAGGGCTCCCGTTCACAACGATGAACTGCGCCCCAGAACTTGGACGGCCTAAATAAAGACTACGCCGCGAAGGACTGGCTCCGGAACTCCTCCGGGGTCAGTCCTTTCAGCTTAACCTGGCGCCTTCGGGTGTTCCAGTGCGCCACATAGGCGTCAAGATCAGATTCGAAGGACTCGAAGTCGGGCCATGTCCGGCCCCGGAAGAACTCGTCCTTGATGTGGCCGAAGACCTGCTCGGTCGCCCCGTTGTCCAGGCAGTTCCCCTTGCGCGACATGCTCTGTGTTATCTCCGCCTTCTTCAGGCGGCGCGTCCATGCCTCGTGCTGGTACTGCCAGCCCATGTCGCTGTGAAGCACCGGCGTCGCGCCCTCGGGCATCTTCGCTATCAGCCGGTCGAGCAGCTCGACCTGCTGCGCCATGTCCGGGCTGGTCGATGTGGACCACACCACGATCTCCTTGCTGCCGAAATCGTACACCGGCGCGAAGTACGCCTTGCCCCAGGGCTGCTTGAACTCCGTGACGTCGGTGCCCATCTTCTGCCACGGCGCGTCGGCGGAGAAGTCGCGCCCTATGACGTTCTCGAACGTCTCGCCCACGACGCCCTTGTACGAATTGTACTTATGGTAGTCGGTCTCGCGGCGGATGCCGCAGCGGATCCCCATCTCGCGCATCATCTTGAGCACGGTCTTGTCGGCGACGCGCGCGCCCAGCTCGGCGCGCAGGCACATGGCCACCTGCCGGTGTCCGCAGCCGTTCGGCGTGCGCGAGAAGATCTCGGCCACCGCGCCCCGCAGCTCCGGGCGGGTCGGCGTTGCCGGGTGCGCCAGCGCGTAGTAGTACGTGGACCTCGCGAGCCCCGAGCACGCGAGCAGGCGCCCCAGGTCGTGCCCGTCCGACCGCAGCGCGGCCACCGCTTCGGCCTTCGCCCTGGTCAGAGACCGTCCCGCTCTACCAGGGCGCGCAATTTTTTTAGGTAGGCGACCTCCGTCTCGAGCCTGCGGCAGCGCTCCTCGAGCTCCTGCTCGCGGGTGAGCTCGCGCGGCTTGGCCTTCGAGCCCTTGGGCCTGCCCTTCGGCTTGGGCCTGAGCGCCTCGGCCCCGCCCTCGCGGTAGAGCCTGCACCACCGGTCGAGCGGCGCCATCGACATGATGCCGAACTCAGCCATCGCCGCAGGCTTCGCCGCGCCGTCTTCGACGACGGCCCTCGCGGCGGCGACCTTCTGCTCGTATGTGTACCTGGCCTGCTTGCCGTCCATGGTCAGCAGCACCTCGCTTCCGAACGCGCGGTATATCTGCTGCCATTTTCTCACGGCCGCTTTCGGAACGGACAGCCTTTTTGCGGCCGCCGCGTACCCTAAGCCATCCGCGAAGAGCTCAGCCGCCAGCCTTCTTGTCTCGACATCGTGCTTCACCCTGAGGTCGATGCGCATAAGAAAACCTCCCATTTCTCGTGTCCAAGAAATGGGAGGCAGTTCAA
>CABRDE010000014.1:0-50738 GCA_902469665.1 uncultured Collinsella sp.
CTGGTTGTTTCCTAGGCCGCTCGTGGTATCCTAACGAAGATAATCGTGCCGATTGCGCACACCTCGGTTCGAGGAGATGCGCAAACGGTGCACCATTTGAAACTAGAAGCCCGTTGCCCTCGCGGTGACGGGCTTTTTTGCTATCCATGTGCCGGGATTCGAACCCGGCAGGGTGCGGAGCTGAGGAAACGCGCAAGCGTTTTCCAGCGCAGCACGCAAGGAGCGGAGCGACGCGGCGAAAGCGGGCGGCGCCAGCCGCACGCGGACATCCCGCTGGGGGCACCATTTAAATCGAGAAGCCCGTTGCCCTCGCGGCGACGGGCTTTTTGCTACCGATGTGCCGGGATTCGAACCCGACAGGGTGCGGATCCCGGCATCATCGCAAGGCCTGTGGTCAAAAAATGGCAAATATGAGTACTGTTACCATTTTAGTTACAGCGATTTCATGCCTTCAGAAGGCGATTTAGCCGTCAGGCGTCCTACGGCGGAAAAATTGCAGACGTTTATCGGCTAAGTACTTGGACATATGTTGCGTAACACTACATATTTTGCAAATAAATAATGCTACAGGACTTGTGACAGTACTCATATTTGACGTTTTTTGCCCACAACCCTTTATACCTAGGCATATCGGCGGCAAAACGGGCTTCAAAGCGTCCTTCGCAAACAAAACCGGGGCCCGCATGATGCGGACCCCGGCTCAATACCGTAACGATATGTCAGTTACGCTCTACACGTAGAACAGGATGTCGTCGTAGGTCGGGACCGGCCAGTAGTCGGCGGCCACGATCTCCTCCATGGCATCCACGGCGGCGCGCAGCGTATCCATAGCGGGGACGACCTCGTGTGCATACACGTTGGCCTGCTCCTGACCATCGAGGCCCTCGGCCTTCTGATGCACGGCGTCGAGCGCCTTGATGGAGTCGTTGATGGTGGTGATACCGTTGCAGAGCTTGTTGAGCGTGTTCTGCTCACACTGCATGGCGGCCTCGGCGCCGGCGGCACGAATAGTCTCAAGGCCCTTAGCGACCTTGGTGGCATAGGCGGTAATGACCGGGCGATAGGTACGACGCGCCTCGCGAACCATCGTGGTAGCCTCGATGTTCATGAGCTTGTTGTACTTCTCGAGCTTGCAGTCGTAGCGGCACTGAGCCTCGGCCTTGGTCAGGACACCCGTCTCCTCGAAGAGCGCGATAGCCTTATCGGAAACAAAGGCGGGCAGGGCATCGGCCGTGGTCTTGTTGTTGGCAAGGCCTCGCTTCTCGGCCTCAATGGGCCACTCGTCGGAGTAACCGTCGCCGGAGAACAGGATGCGCTGGTGATCGGTCAACACCTTCTTGCAGTACTCGAGCGCGGCATCCTGGAACTCATCCTCGGGCGTACCCTCAAGCGCGTCGGCGAAGGACTTGAGCGACTTGGCCACGGCGGCATCGAGCACCAGGTTGGAGTCGGAGACGTTCTGCTCGGAGCCGCAGGCACGGAACTCGAACTTGTTGCCGGTGAAGGCGAACGGGGAGGTGCGGTTGCGGTCGGTGTTGTCCTGCATCAGCTTGGGCAGGGTATCGGCGCCCAGGTCGAGCACGCCGCGCGTGGCATGGACGGAAGCCTTGCCATCGATGATCTTCTCGACGACCTCGGTAAGCTGGTCGCCCAGGAAGATGGACATAATCGCCGGAGGAGCCTCGTTGGCGCCCAGACGATGGTCGTTACCGGCCGAGGCAACGGAGGCACGCAGGAGCTCCTGATAGTTATCGACGGCCTCGATCACCGCGGTGAGGAAGACGATGAACTGCAGGTTGTCGAGCGGAGTGTCGCCCGGATCGAGCAGATTCTCGGACTCGGTGCCAAGCGACCAGTTGTTGTGCTTGCCCGAACCGTTGATGCCCTCGAAGGGCTTCTCGTGCAGCAGGCAGACCAAGTCGTGGCGAGAGGCGATGAGCTTCATCTTCTCCATCATGACCAGATTCTGGTCGATGGCCTCGTTGACTTCGCCATAGACGGGGGCAAGCTCATGCTGGCAGGGAGCAACCTCGTTGTGCTTGGTCTTTGCCGGAATGCCGAGCGCCCACAGTTCATCGTCCAGATCCTTCATATAGGCCGAGACGGTGGGGCGGATAGCGCCAAAGTAGTGCTCCTCGAGCTCCTGGCCCTTGCATGGAGCAGCACCAAAGAGGGTGCGGCCGGTGATGACCAGGTCCTTGCGCTTGCGGTAGGCGTCCTTCTTGATCAGGAAGTACTCCTGCTCGTCACCCACGGAAGGAACGACCTTCTTGGGGGTCTTACCAAACAGCGCCAAAACGCGCTTAGACTCACGCGAGAGCGCGGTCATGGAACGCAGCAGCGGGGTCTTCTTGTCCAGGGCCTCGCCCGTGTAGGAGCAGAAAGCCGTGGGGATGCACAGGACATCGTCCTTGATAAAGGCGGGGCTAGTGGGGTCCCAAGCGGTGTAGCCACGGGCCTCGAAGGTAGCACGCAGGCCGCCGTTGGGGAAGCTCGAGGCATCGGGCTCGCCCTGGATGAGGTTCTTGCCCGTAAACTTGGTAATGGCGGTGCCGTCGTGGTTGGGCTCCAGGAAGCTGTCGTGCTTCTCGGAAGTAATGCCCGAAAGCGGCTGGAACCAGTGCGCGTAGTGCGTCGCGCCCTTGGAGATGGCCCAGACCTTCATGGCATGGGCAACGGCGTTGGCCACATCCAGGTCGAGCGGCTCACCGCCCTCGAGGGTTGCAGCAAGGCGCTTCCAAATGTCCTTGGGGAGGTAGTCCTTCATGACTTCCTCAGAGAACACCATGGTCCCGAAGCGGTCAGTAAGATCGGCCATACGGAACTCCCTTCGTATCGGCACCGCGTGAGAAGCGGTGTTGATTACTAACGAACGAGTCATAGCTTAGACTCGCCGTGTTTCCGCGACATTACCGTTATGTTGCTGTCGCGAAACCAATCAATGAGGTTACCCTATCGAGGCGGCGTTGCCACCCTCAACAGCCAATCAACTGCATAAATTGCAGACCTCTCCCCATGGTTTAAGGGTAGTCAATTTGGGATGGAGCTCTATTAACTGGTATTTTGCATCAGATACCAGTCTTTATAGTCCGTGCCTAGATTAGCCGCTCTGTTATAGAGAAAGCCGATAGCAAGGCATCTTTGATTGGTATCCTCAAATAGCGAGTGAAACTCCACCGTGGCACAGTGGTGCTGTAGAATCCTTACAACACATCACACTATTACGTATCTAGAGGAGCACGATATGCGCGTCGACGAGGTTTTTAAGCAGGCAGCATCCCAGGGCACCGCACCCGTTTCGTTTGAGATGTTCCCGCCCAAGGGCGAGCTGACCCTCGACACGGCTCGCGAAGTGGCAGGCAATCTGTGCAAGCTTTCGCCGAGCTTTGTCTCGGTCACCTGCTCGGCTGGCGGCTCGGGCAACGGCGCCACCACCGCCCCCATCGCGCATATGATTACGAGCGAATTCGATACACCCTCGGTGGCACACCTTACCTGCGTGGGCCGCTCGCACGCCGATATCGCCGCCAAAATCGACGAGTATCGCACCGCCGGCGTGGAAAACATCCTGGCCCTGCGTGGCGATCTCCCTGCCGGCGCAACCGAGGACGACAAGCCCGCCTCGGACTACGCCTACGCCCGCGACCTCATCCCCGAGCTCGTCGACGCCGGCTTTTGCGTGGGCGCCGCAGCCTACCCCGAGGGCCACATTGCCTGTGAGGATCTCAACCTCTCGGTCGAGCACCTCAAGCAAAAACAGGACGCTGGTGCGAGCTTCTTTGTGACGCAGCTCTTCTTTGATAACGAGTGCTTCTTCCGTTTTCGCGAGCTTGCCGACAAGGTCGGCATCACCGTGCCCATTACCGCGGGCATCATGCCGTTTATGGGCAAGTCACAGATCAGCCGCATGGTCTTTATGTGCGGCGCGTCGCTGCCCTCCCCCGTCATCAAGATTCTCGCCAAGTACGAGAATGACCCTGAGAGCCTGCAGGCAGCTGGTGTAGATTATGCAGCCCGCCAGCTTTGCGACCTCAAGGAGCACGGCGCCGACGGCCTGCACCTGTACACTATGAACCGTCCTGCGATCGCCGCGACCATTATGGAGCGCCTGGGGTAATGGAAAAACCGCACATCGATACAACCGCTGTCGAAGTGCCGGCCGACCTTGCGTCGCCGGCGCTCTACCGTATCGATGCCGCGCACCGTCCCCGTGTCGACCGTGCCGAGATGCTGCGGTATCTGGGTTACGGCGGCCAGCAGATTGAGCCCGAACTATCACGACGTATTGAGCTTGTCGTTGAACGTCTGGAACTGGACATTGAGCCCCGTGGCGTGCGACGCGTGTTTGCCGTCGATGCCACGGGCGTTGACGAGCAGGGCGAGCCCAGCATCCGTCTGGTTGGCACCAACGTTGAGCTGCGAGGTCGCGATATCTATCGACATCTCAAAGATGCCCGCTTTGCCGCGCTCATGGCATGCACCCTCGGCATGGACGCCGAGCGTCGCCTGCGCACCACGGGAGCCCAACATCCCCTGGAGGGCGCCGTGCTCGACGCCGCGTGCTCCGCTTACGTGGAAGCCGCCGTTGAGCAAATGGACCAGCAGGTCAAGACGGACGCCGCCGTTCATGGGCTCGCCGGCAACTGGCGCTTTAGTCCCGGCTACGGCGACTGCCCGCTCTCGGCCCAGTGCTCGATCGTCAATGCGCTCAACGCCACGCGGCTCATCGGCCTGACCGTCACCCCCACCAGCCTACTCATGCCCACCAAAAGCGTGACCGCGGT
The DNA here is from genome assembly GCA_902469665.1 of uncultured Collinsella sp. Taxonomy (GTDB): domain Bacteria; phylum Actinomycetota; class Coriobacteriia; order Coriobacteriales; family Coriobacteriaceae; genus Collinsella. The sequence continues at coordinate 4,785 of CABRDE010000014.1, forward strand.
GATCGGTCTGTTTGACGGCGAGGTCCACGACGCCCAGAGCCGCCCCACCTGCAATATCTGCCGCATGCGCGAGAACTGCCGCTTCCGCGCCGCCCACACCACCTGCTATTCCAGCCATTAGGAGCCCCCGATGTTTACTCCGCTTATCACTCATGATTCTGACGGCACTGCATTGGCGGCACCCGTTGATGCCGCACGTCGCAACGGTGCCACGTACAAGACGCGCACGATCGACGATCTGCGCATTAAGGACGATCGCCTGCGTGCGGCCATCGAGGGCACGGGACACCTGCTGTTCGACGGCGGCATGGGCACCATGTTGCAGGCCGCTGGCATGAAGGCGGGCGCCCTGCCCGAGCTGCTCAACTTTGAGGAACCCCAGGTCATTACCGACATTCAGCGTCAGTACGTCGAGGCCGGCTGCGACGTGATCACCGCCAACACCTTTGGCGCCAACGCCCACAAGCTCGACGGTGCCGCCACCGTGGCAGACGTCTTTGCCGCGGCCGTCACCTGCGCCCGCGAGGCCGGTGCCCACTACGTCGCCGGCGATATCGGCCCCATCGGCGCGCTGCTTCGCCCCCTGGGTACCCTGAGCTTCGACGAGGCCTACGACCTCTTTGCCGAGGAAGTGCGCGCCGGCGTCGCCGCGGGTGTGGACCTCTTTATTATCGAGACTATGACCGACCTGGCCGAGATCAAGGCGGCCGTCCTCGCCTGCCGCGAGAACTCCGACCTGCCCGTCTTTGCCACCATGACCTTCGAGGAAGACGGTCGCACATTCCTGGGTACGAGTCCCGAGGTGGCCGCCATCACGCTCGACGCCATCGGCGCCGACGTTTTGGGCATCAACTGCAGCCAAGGACCGGCCGAGCTCCGAGGGCTCGCCGCGCGTATGCTCACCGTTACCGACAAGCCCGTTATGGTGCAGGCCAACGCGGGACTCCCCCATGTGGACGACGACGGCAACACCGTCTTTGATATCCAAGCCCCCGAATACGCCGAGGCCGTCGCCGGCATGATCGCCGACGGCGTAAGCGTCGTGGGCGGTTGCTGCGGCACCACGCCAGCGCACATGGCCGCCCTGCGCACGCTTATCGACAACCACACGCCCAGCCCGCGCCACCGCAAGCCCAGCATGTCGGTCACGAGCGCCCAAACGGTCGTGGACCTTCCCTGCGACGGCCACAAGATTGCCGTCATCGGCGAGCGCATCAATCCCACCGGCAAAAAGCGTCTGCAGCAGGCCCTGCGCGACGGCGACCTGGACTACGTCGTGAGCCAGGGCATCAGCCAGCAGGAACAAGGCGCCGACATCCTGGACGTCAACGTAGGCCTGCCCGAGATCGACGAGGTCAAGATCATCCAACAGGCGACCGAACAGCTCCAGGGCTCCACGCTGCTGCCGCTGCAAATCGACTCCACCGACCCCGCAGCCGTCGAGGCCGCCGTGCGCCGCTACGCCGGCAAGCCCATCATCAACTCGGTCAATGGCAAGCAGCGGATCATGGATGAGATCTTTCCGCTGGTCGCCCACTATGGAACCAACGTTGTCGGCCTTACGCTCGACGAAGGCGGCATCCCCGATACCGCCGAGGCCCGCTTCGCCATCGCCGAGCGTATCGTGGCCGAGGCCGCCCGCTACGGCATCGGACCGGACCGCATCCTCATCGACTGCCTGGTCATGACCGCCTCGACCAATCAACGCCAGGCCGAGCAGATCCTACGCGCCATGTCCCTGTGCAAGGAGCGCCTGGGCGTCAAATGCGCGCTCGGCGTGTCGAACATCAGCTTTGGTCTGCCCGCCCGCCCGCTGCTGGGCTCGGTCTTTTTGGCTGCCGCTTTTGGCGCGGGCCTGGACGCCCCCATCATGAACCCGGGCTCCAAGCGCTTTATGGATACCGTCTACAGCTATCGCGTCCTGAGCGTTGAGGACGAGGGCTCGACCGGATACATCGAGCGCTACGCCGGCTGGACCGATCCGTATAAGATCGCCGCAAACCCGGCAGCAGCTCAGGCCGCATCGACCGACACCGTGCCCGCTGCTGGCACCGCCGGCACCGACGGCAACGACGACCCGATTCGTCGCATGGTCGTCTCGGGCCGCAAAGGCGAGATCGCTGCCGAGACCGAGCGTCTGCTGGCAGACCACGACGCCATGGACCTCATCAACAATCACTTTATCCCCGCCCTCGACGAGGTTGGCGTCCTCTTTGACCAGGGCAAGTTCTTCTTGCCGCAGCTTATGGCCTCGGCCGAAGCCGCACGCGTGGGCTTCGACACCATCAAGCGCCTGATGCCCGCCGGCGAGATTGCCGACAAGGGCAAGATCTGCGTGGCCACCGTCAAGGGCGACATCCACGATATTGGCAAGAACATCGTCAAAATGCTGCTCGACAACTACGGCTACACCGTCTTTGACCTGGGCCGCGACGTCGATCCGCAGGAGGTACTCAAGACCGTCAAGGAGCGCGATATCAAACTCGTCGGCCTCTCGGCGCTTATGACCACCACCGTCGTCGCCATGGAAGAGACCATCAAGTTGCTCCATGCCGAGGTTCCGGGCGTCAAGATCATCGTGGGCGGCGCCGTGCTCACCCCCGAATACGCCAAGCAAATCGGCGCGGACTACTACGCCAAGGACGCCGCCGAAAGCGCTCGTATTGCCGAAGAGGTCTTTGGGCAGTAACACAACGGAAACAACCGAGCACCAAAACGTGCCGCACGCGCCACTTGGCACGTGCGGCACGTTAGAATAGATAAGACTATGCTCGTTTTGGCAGATAGGAGCGCAAGGATGGCGATCACGCCCGCAGAAATCGCGGAAACCCGCGGCATGGTTGAGGAACAGAACCTCGACATCAGGACCATCACCATGGGTGTTTCGCTCATGGGTTGCGGCGACGAGAACCTCGACCGCATGTGCACGAAAATCTACGACCACGTGACGCACACGGCTGAGCATCTGGTCGAGACCGCCGAGAACCTCGAGCGCGAGTACGGTATCCCCATCGTCAACAAGCGCGTTTCCGTCACCCCGGTGGCGCAGATCGCCGCGTGCTGCAAGGATGAGGACCTCACCCCCATCGCGCATGCCCTCGACCGCGCGGCCGAGACGCTCGGCATCGATTACCTGGGCGGCTTCTCCGCACTCGTCCAGAAGGGCATCGGCGACGCCGACCGCCGCGTCATCCAGTCCATCCCGCAGGCGCTCGCCACCACGAGCCGCGTCTGCTCCAGCGTCAACGTCGCCAGTCTGCGTGCCGGCATCAACATGGACGCCGTACTCATGGCTGCGCAGACCATCATCGACGCCGCTAAGCTCACGGCCGACCAGGACTCCGTCGGCGCTTCCAAGTTTGTCTGCTTTGCCAATATGGTCGAGGACTCCCCGTTTATGGCGGGCGCCGTCCACGGCGGTGGCGAGGCCGACGCCGTCATCAACGTAGGCGTCTCGGGCCCCGGCGTTATGGCCGCAGCCCTGGAGACGCTGCCCGACTCCGCATCGATGATGGAAGTCGCCGAGAAGATTAAGCAGACCGCCTTTAAGATCACCCGCGCCGGCGAGCTCATGAGCCGCGAGGCCGCCCATCGTCTGGGTGTCGAGAAGGGCATTGTCGACCTGTCGCTGGCTCCCACGCCTGCCATCGGCGACTCCGTTGCCCGCATCCTCGAGATCATCGGCGTGGGCACCTGCGGTGGCCCGGGCACGACCTGCGCGCTCGCCATGCTCAACGATGCCGTCAAGAAGGGCGGCGTCATGGCCAGCTCCAGCGTGGGCGGTCTCTCCGGCGCTTTCATCCCCGTGTCCGAGGACGCCGGCATGATCGCCGCCGTCGAGGCCGGTGCGCTTTCGCTCGAGAAGCTCGAGGCCATGACCTGCGTGTGCTCCGTTGGCCTGGACATGATCGCCATCCCCGGCGACACCCCGGTCGAGACCATCGCCGGCATTATCGCCGACGAGATGGCCATCGGCGTCATCAACAACAAGACCACGGCCGTCCGCGTGATTCCTGCCATCGGCAAGGGCGTGGGCGACTGCGTCGAGTACGGCGGTCTGTTTGGCCGTGCGCCCATCATGCCGGTAAACCCCAACGCCGGCACCGTGCTTGCCCACCGCGGTGGACGCTTCCCGGCGCCGCTGAACTCGCTGAAGAACTAGCTGAGGGGGACTGGCGAGGAGCCCCGGGGAGGGCAAATATATAAGGTCGCCTGCTCGGACAGTCCTGACTCGCACGGAGAGCACATTAAGTGCTCTCCGGCTCGTGCGGAACTCGCGATTGACCTTATATATTTGCCCTCCCCGGGGCTCCCGCACAACGGGACCTCGGTTGGGTTCTATCCCTTTGGCAGTCGCTTCGCTTCTGCCCTACTCTGCTGGTATGACGGTTTGGCGTTGGATCGGTTCTTTCTGATATATGCTGGTTGCGGCTCTTCTTTTGGGAGGGGCCGCTTTTTTGTTGCTAGGAGGTTGGCCCGTGGTTGATGGGGATACTCGTTCTGAGCTGCTTTCTGCGGATTGGAATGGCGAATGGATGCGTCTGCAGGCCGCTCGGCATCGGGCTGATGATTCTTTTGAGTGGGATAAGCGGGCTCGGCATTTTCGGCCGCTTGAGACTGCTCCGTATGCCCGGGATTTTATAAAGCTGTTGGCCCTTGAGCCCGACGAGTCGGTGCTCGATATGGGGTGCGGAGCTGGGTCGATTGCTATTCCGCTTGCGCAAGACGGACATCCCGTGATTGCCGCTGATTTTTCCCCTGCCATGCTGGGCACGCTTGATGCCGGCATTGAGTACTATGGACTCGAGGATCTCATTACGCCGCTTGAGCTTGCTTGGGATGATGATTGGGATTTGGTTGGACCGGTCGCGAAAGCGGTAGATGTCGCCTTTGCCAGTCGGTCAGTTACGACGACCAATCTAAAAGGCGCGCTTGCCAAGCTTGATCGTACGGCTCGTCGGCGTTGTGCTGTCACGATGGTCGCCAACTCCAGCCCGCGCTATGATCTGCACCTGATGAACGCTATCGGCGCCTCCGTTACCTGCAGCAATGGCTTTGTGTATGCCTTTAACATCCTTATTCAGATGGGTGCGCTGCCGCAGGTCACGTATTTTGAATCGCCTCGTCGCGACACCTTCGATAGCCTTGAGGCAGGCGTGGCGGACTTTTCTCGTATGCTCGAGCATGGCAACGAGGATAAGATCGACCGCCTGCGCGATTACATCGCCCAGCACATGATCGAGAACCCCCATGCCGGTGAGCCGGGCTCCAAGGGCGTGCCGCAGGGGCGCTATATGCTCGACCACGTCCGTAAGGTCCGTTGGGCGTTTATTGCATGGGAGCCGGTCTCTGCGCCCAGCTCATAGCCTGTTCGCAGCCCGCACCGCCCACTCACTCGGCATCCGCATTCTTTGCGAACTGGGCGAACGCGCTCCACACCGCGCCGTTCCTGCGCTATCGTGGGACAGCTCACGTAGATTAAGGCCCCGTCGCGGGGCGCCCCATACATAGAAAGCGAGAACCCATGGCACTGACAGGAGCACAGGTCAAGCAGCTTCGCAGCATGGCCCATCACCTCAACCCCGCCATCATCATCGGCAAGTCCGACGTCAACGAGGGCACCGTCGAGCAGACGGTCGCCTACCTGGAGAAGCACGAGCTCGTTAAGTGCTCCGTGCTCGATGGCTCCAGCCTTTCCGCCCGCGAAGCCGCCGAAGAGCTCGCTGAGCGCTGCCACGCCGAGGTCGTCCAGGTCATCGGCCGCAAGTTCTCGCTGTATCGCGAGTCCTCGCGCAAGGACATCGAGAAGATCAAGCTCGTCTAAGAGCCAATAAACCGGCGAGCCAACACATAGCAAGCTTACGGGTGCCCAAGTACTTCGGGCGCCCGTTTTTTATCGCTCGACCAGCACGCGATTGAGCCGCCCCTCCACCAAGCGCTCGTATAGACGCCGGGTCTCGGGCTCGGGCACGCCATTGACCTGCTCCCTCAGATGGTGCATATGCCCGCTGTATAGCTCGACGATATCGCGCCGCCGCCCCGCCGCACTGTAGACGTGCATGGCGCAGCGCACCATATCCTCACGTGCCGTTTCCTGCCGAAGCCCCGACTCCGCCAGCCAAATCGCCGACTGCAGATCGTTTTCTTCTAGAGCGGCATTTGCTCCCTTAATCATGCAATCGATGTACTTTGACTGCATAATGCGTCGCATACGCAAAAAGTAGGTGGGATTACAGCCATTGGGAACATACAGCGGTCCGGCATAAAGCTGCTCAATCTTAAGGCACAGCTCAACTAAATGGGGCCCGCGCGCACCCGTGCGATTTCCCAAAACCTCGCGGCTTATCTGGTCAAACAGCCGTACATCGGTCTTGACGTAGTCGCCGTTGAGCCCAATGCATTCATTTTGGATGAGCACACACGACTTGCCGTCCGGCGTCGGCCCCAAAGCCGACCGCAAGCGCGATATCGTCGAGTACAGGTTGTTGCGGGCGCTATTGAACTCGGCATGGGGCCACAGCTCCATGGCCAGCGTCTCACGATCGACGAGCGCATCCATGCCCAGTGCAAGCCGCTCGGCAAGCGTCGCCGCCTTCTTGCGGCGCCACATCTTATCCGTGATGGGAAACCCGTCGCGCTCGGCGCGAAACGCACCAAACATGCGAATCTCGATATGGTCGATGGTATCAACGGCTTCAACCTCGCCGGTCTGGAATAGGCGCTCGCCCTCCCCTTCCAAATCGTCGCGCAGCGAATACCGCGATAGCTCGCGCACGGGAAGCTTCTTGCGTATCCTGGCCGCCGGCTCGCCCAGACAATGCATGGCAAGGCGCGCAAAGAGCCGATACGATGGCTCTAGAATCCCCGCACGATTCATGGACATCCAGGCCGCAAGATCGCTATCTCGTCCCGCACAGGCCAAATGCAGCGCCACCATCCAGGCTTCTGCGCCACCAACCTGCGTCTGGCTTATATCGAGTAGCTCCGCTTCCTCGCGTACCGAAACCATCGACGTGTTACGCAGATACGCTGCGCGCTCCAGCAGCAATGCGTTATCGCGCATGTACGCAATCGACTCCTCGGCAAGTTTGAGCACTTGGACCGCACGGAATTTTGCATTAACCGGCCGTCCCTCTGCCAGCGACTGCCAGCCTTCTAACAACAGGCCAAACAGCTGAATCTGGTTGTCGCGCATGCGCACGGCAAAACGATCGAGCTCGTTGAACGCCGCATCGTCGGTTACCGGCAAGCCGGAAAGGAGCCGCCGTGCCGCCAACACCATGCGCACCCAGATAGCCATCGCCTTAAGCCCACGTACGTCGAGCGCCTCCCGCACCACCGTCATCTCGTCGTCGCGCTCGTCGGTTCCCGCAAACGACCCGTCAAAGAGCTCCACCAGCATGCTATCGGCCCGTATAACAATCCCCGCGACGTCGAGCTCGCAGTCGTAGGCCTTGCACGTTTTGAGCTGCTGTAGAACGCCGACGTCATCTCCCCGCTCGGTCAGATAGCGCTTGACCTCGATATGCGCAGACAACATATCGAGTGCGGTATGGGATGTCTCGATTTCTGGCACGGCCAGGTTCGTAGGAAGCCCAAGCCCGTTGTCCCCATAGCAAACAGCCGTCAGTGCCTGGGCCACCCTCCATGAAACAGGGTCTATTTCGCAGGCCGCCCGTTCGCCCCCGCGCTCGATGACCGATGCCATATAGCGAGCGAGCTTTGTATTGGACACGCTGACCGCTGCCAGATATACGCCAAGCGCTTCGGCAGGCGTTGGCTCTGGAGCCGGATCGTCGGCATCGATCGTGCCCAGCGCTGCTCGGCAGATATCGGCCCCGTGCCCCGTCAGAGCAAGATCGACCCCATACTGCCCAGCAAGTTCAAGGACCGCTTCACGGTCCAAAAAGGCGTCCGCCAGGCCCATCGCCGCATCGCATCGGCCCGCCTTAAGCAAAATCCGGGCCGCCCTCGGAACAAGTTCGGGGCGAACCTCGGCCACCAACTTACGCAAGCGCAAGCGTCCGTTATCCTCCGTGCCCAGACACGTAAAACTCCGCTCGGCGGGGTCCAAGCCAAAGATCGGGTAGTCGCGTACAAAGTAGGACTGGTCGACCATCGACAACCTTACCCCGCAAGCCTCGAGTTCTGCGATATTGCCCTCGCCCATCAAAACCATGAGACATGCCACGCAAAACAGCGCATTATTGTCGAGCGAAGCCAGATCGGCAAGTGCCGCGCCATATACGTTCACAATCTCGTTTTCGAGCAGGCCGGCTACGTCGCCTTGGCCATACAGACCTGTCTGCAATGCCGAAACGAGCTCGGGCACGCCCTGCGTGAGCTGATAAAAGTCGAGCGATGTGCTGATCGAAAACGCCGATGCCCACGCCGAATACTCATAGGCATGCACCTTGAGCATCTGCGCATTGATCTTAACCGAATCGCCCAGCCCATGAATCAGCTGACGATTTGAAGGACGGCAGGAGATAAAGACCCCTACCCCCATAGCGCGCAGGCCGCGAATCCTGTCGATGAGGTCTTCGATATCGTGCTGATCGAGGTTTGGCACATTATCAATCGCGATAAGGGAGTGCGGTTTGTCTTTGAGTTCTTCGGCAACCACCTCAAGCTGCATAAACACCTCGCGCCCAGTGGCGCGATCGGCCTCGATAATCCGCACGGGGCCTCGCGTCGGGTCGCATTTAACCTCATGGGTGTACTGCAGCAGCACCGAGGTCTTCCCAAACCCGTCGGGCGCATAAAGAACCACGATGCCGGCCTTTCGGCCCTTGGCGATAAGCTCATTCATCAAGCGTTCGCGTCGCACCATATAGCCTCCGCCCAACGGCATCAGCTCGAGCTCGTCTATACCGCCCAAATCGTTTACCATGCCCGCTCCTCAACTCGACCGTATGGACACTGTAGCCGCAAGACCATACAAGCCGCGCTATGAATAGAGCGACCTTGTGTTTTAGGTTGTCTTTTGGTACGCAAGCGGCAAGTTTTTGTACAGCGAGGGCCGATTGTTATTAATCCCCCGACTAATCGGTCTTTAAGCAGGTAAATGAGCTTGTCAGCTTGTCCCATCTAAGCGGCAGTGTAACGCAGATGAACAAGGTTCAGTTATGTCATTCAACTCGCCTAGCACCCGCTACCGTCTACGACCTTTTAGTGGCATTTTTGCATAGAATCTGATATGGAATGAATCAAGCTGTTGGGCATCCGGCATTCGTCAAGCTTGCGGCAAGATTTTGGTCAAGTGGGCGGACAGGGATAGCAAAAAGGCCCCCGCAAAGCGGAGGCCTTAGGCAAGGCTATGTCGAGCTGCAGGATTCGCGCTACTCGCAGAGCGAAAGGGCGGCCTCGTCGGCAACGACAACGCAGTTGGTGTGCAGCTGCAGGATCGAAGCCGGGCACTCGGGCGTAACCGGACCATAGCACATGTCATGCACGGCCTGAGCCTTGGCCTCGCCGTTGGCGACAACCAGGATCATGCGGGCATACATGATGGTCTGGGTACCCATGGTGTAGGCCTGACGGGGAACATCGTCGATGCTGTCGAACAGGCGGCTGTTGGCCTGAATGGTGCTCTCGGTGAGGTCGACGCAGTGCGTGCCCTTGGAGAAGTGGTCATCGGGCTCGTTGAAGCCGATGTGGCCGTTGTTGCCAATACCGAGCAGCTGCAGATCCGGGTAACCGGCCTCGGCGACGATCTTGTCGTACTCAGAGCAGGCAGCGGCGGCGTCGGGGTTGGAACCGTCGGGCACATGCGTGTTGTTAAGGTCGATGTTGATGTGATCGAAGAAGTTCTCGCGCATGAAGTAGTGATAGCTCTGGGGATCGTCGTGCGAAAGGCCGCGATACTCGTCCAGGTTGTAGGTGCTGACCTCGGCAAAGTCGACGTCGCCCTTCTCGTACCAAGCAGCGAGCTGCTTGTAGGCACCGATCGGGGTGGAGCCGGTGGCAAGGCCCAGCACACAGTCGGGCTTGAGGATAACCTGGGCCGAGATGATATTAGCGGCCTTGCGGCTCATATCCTCGTAGTCTTTAGCTTTAATGATCTTCATTACGCGTCCTTTCTCGTACAAGAGAGGCAAGGCTCCCTTACAAGCACTTGCCCGCGGCCCGCGTCGGCCGCAACCAACGTGTGCGGCCACCAGGGCGAGGTCGCGTAATGTATGTGTCTCGTGTCTAACCGCGTCGAGGCCCCTGCCCGTCCACGGTGACCCAAAGCTGTTTAGCCTCGGACAAATCCCATCTTGCCACGGAGGGCGTCCTCTTTCAAGGGCGCCCTCCGTAAACGTGTTTGAATTGTAGGCTAATGGCCACGTGCACTTGCTAGCGCTCGCGAGCAACGATGAGCTGGTCCATCTCTTCGACATGCACGCCAACGGAGCCCTTGATGCTCGAGAACTCAACGGAGTTGCATACCAAGATGGGAACCGTCACATCGTAGCCCTCGGCAGCAATTGCCTCGCGATCGAACTCAATGAGCACATCGCCCTTATGGACGATGTCACCCACTTGCGCATGTACGGTAAAGTGCTTGCCCTCGAGCTGAACGGTGTCCAAACCAACGTGGATGAGCACGTCCAAGCCATCGACCGTGTTAAGCGCAACGGCGTGTCCCGTGGGAAAAATAGCCTCGACCTTGGCATCAGCCGGCGCGATCACGCGCGTTCCGGTGGGCTGAATCGCCACGCCCTGGCCCAAAAGGCCGGTAGCAAACGTCTGATCGTTTACCTCGGAGAGCGGAATGACGTCGCCCGAGATGGGAGCATCCAACGTAAGGACTCGACCACGCATACCAAAAGACCTTAGGACTTTAGTGAACATGCTCCCCCTCGGACATACCGATCAATCAAAAATAACCTTAACAGTTTACCACTTGGCACCCGTTTTTGACCATTAGGGAAGTTCGCGCTTGACAACCTCGACGATGTCGTCGACAACGCGCTGGGTCAGCTCGTGCGTCTCGGCCTCGGCCATCACGCGGACCAGCGGCTCGGTACCGCTCGGGCGCACCAGAATGCGGCCGCGGCCGTCAAGCTCCTTCTCGGCAGCAGCGACGGCATCCCAGATGGGCTGGCAATCGTCCAGACCAGCCTTGTTGTCGGAATGCACGTTGACGAGTACCTGCGGGTACTTCTTCATGATGCCGGCAAGATCGGTGAGGGTACGACCGGTGCGCTTGAGCACGGCCAGCAGCTGCAGAGCCGTCACCAGGCCGTCACCGGTGGTGTTGTGCTCCAGGAAGATGATGTGGCCGGACTGTTCGCCGCCGATGACGGCGCCGTCCGCGAGCATGCGCTCCAGAACGTAGCGGTCGCCCACGGCGGTCTGGACCATCTCGAAGCCCTGCTCCTTCATAGCGATGGAGAAGCCCAGGTTGCACATGACGGTCGAGACGATCTCGGAGTTGGCGAGCTTGCCGCGAGCGGCGAGGTCAGAACCGCAGATAGCCAGGATGTAGTCACCGTCGATCTCATTGCCCTCGCTGTCCACGAACAGCACGCGGTCGGCGTCGCCGTCGTGGGCCAGACCGATATCGGCGTGGGTGCGCAGCACGAGCTCGCGCAGAGGCTCGAGGTGCGTAGAGCCGCACTCAACGTTAATGTCGGTACCGCAATAATCGGTGTTGATAGCGTGCACCGTGGCACCCAGGCGCTGCAGCGCGGCGGGCGTAGTCTGGCAAGAAGCACCATGGCCGCAGTCGACGGCAACGACCAGACCGTCAAGCCTCAGGCCATCAAGCGTATCGATGGCGTGGTCGACGTATGCCTTGCGGGCATCCTTCATCTTGATAATGTGGCCCACGCCGGCGCCGGTCGGCAGCGTGTCGGCAGCCATGGCTTCCTCGGACATGACCCAGGCGCTGATCTCTTCCTCGACAGCATCAGGAAGCTTCATGCCCTTGCGGCTAAAGAACTTGATGCCGTTGAACTCCGGCGGATTGTGCGAAGCGGAGATAACGATGCCGCCGTCGAGCTCGTTTTGGACGGTGAGCAGCGCCACGGCGGGCGTGGGGATGACGCCGCAGCAGTGCGGGCGGCCGCCCTCGGCCATAATGCCGGCGGTCAGAGCACTCTCGAGCATGGTGCCCGAAAGGCGCGTGTCACGGCCGATGCAGATGTCCGGACCAAGAAACTTGGTCGCCGCGCGGCCCAGGCGAAACGCGAGGTCGCACGAGAGGTCGGCATTGGCGACGCCACGGACACCGTCGGTACCGAAGATGTTCTGGGGCATAGGATCGCTCCTTCCCTAGCAGGCGATATGCAACCGCCCACCCTAGTCGAAAAAGAAAAGCGGGACCCGCCGAGGAATCGGCAGGCCCCGCTTGTACATTGTATCTCGAAAGGAGATAAAACCTTAGCGCTTGGAGAACTGGGGAGCGCGGCGGGCCTTCTTGAGGCCGTACTTCTTGCGCTCGACCACGCGAGCATCGCGCGTAAGGAAACCGGCCTTCTTGAGGTCAGCACGGTAGTCGCCGGCGTTCAGAAGAGCGCGAGCGATGCCCAGGCGCAGAGCGCCGGACTGACCGGAGATGCCGCCGCCATCGCACAGAGCGATAACGTCGAACTGACCGGCGGTGTCGGTCACCTTGAAGGGAGCAAGGGCGTTCTCAACGAGCTGATGACGGCCGAAATACTGCTCGGCGTCACGCTTGTTGATGGTCACCTTGCCGGTGCCGGGGACGAGACGGACGCGGGCGACGGCGTTCTTACGACGGCCGGTACCCTGGTAGACAACGGTGTTCTCAGCCATCTTTAAGCCTCCAGCTCAATCTTCGTGGGGTTCTGGGCAGCATGCGGATGCTCGGCACCAGCGTAGACCTTAAGCTTGCTCATCTGGGCACGGCCGAGGGTGGTCTTGGGCAGCATACCGCGAACGGCGCGCTCGATGACCTTCTCCGGGTGCTTCTCCATAGCCTGGCGGAAGCTCTCAGCCTTGAGGCCGCCGTTGTAGCCGCTGTGGCGATAATAGGTCTTCGTGTCGGCCTTGTTACCGGTAAGCTGGACCTTATCGGCGTTGATGACGACAACGAAGTCGCCGCAGTCGCTGTTGGGCGTGAACTGGGGCTTGTTCTTACCGCGCAGGATCATTGCGATCTGGGTGGCAAGACGGCCCAGGACAGCACCATCGGCGTCGACGAGAACCCAGTTGCGCTGGACCTCGCCCTGCTTGGCGTAGTGAGTCGATTTCGAAATCACTTAGACTCCTCCATGTACAGTACGTGTTGTTACAGAGATTCACGGGGCTCTGCAAGTAACCCGTCCATATTACCCCGCTCGCCGTACGAGTCAACAGGTATTTTGGCTCCGACCAGAGTTTCTGCACATGTCATCCACGAGCCGTGATTTTTCCAGCTCTTGAGCTGTTGTCATTTTTTGAGGGTTCGCCGTCGCTAGCGCTCAACGAACTCTTGGATTTCCGCGAGCAGGCGCTTTGCCTCCTGACGGCCCTGGATATACAGGTCCAAAAGCTTTGCCGAATCGTGCTCGACATGGCCGACCTCGACCGGCTTTTGCGGAGCAACGACCAACGCGCGGCCCTCGCGCTCATACTTCCACAGGTGCATGCGTTGTATGTTGTAGCGGTCGTGGCGCGTCTCGATTCCCTCGAGCAGATAGGGGTAGTCGGCATAGCGGGCGCGCGCGGCAGGCATAAACTCGTAGGGCTTTTTCTCGTACGAGCGGTCCTGCGTGACAATGACAACCGCGCGATCGAAGCCCGCCTCCTCCAGCACGTGCTCGATGGGGATCGAGTCGGCTACGCCACCGTCGACGTATTTGTGCCCGTCAATCTCGACTGACGGCGTCACCAGCGGCAGCGAGGTCGAGGCACGCACGGCGTCGAGGTCGAGCACGGCGCTTTTGACCGGGAGGTACGTGGCGGTTCCAAAGAGCATGTCCGTCGCGACGGCGTACATCTCGATGGGGCTCGCGTCGAACGTCTCGTTGTCAAAGGGATCCAGGCGGTCCTGGACATCGTTGAAAATAAAGTCGTAACCCACAATAGAGCCCGTGGACGCAAACGATGCGGCGCCCATGAAGCGGCTGTCGTTGCAGAAAGCCAGGTTGATGCGGTTGGCACGGCCGATCTGGTGCGACTTGTAGTTCACGCCGTTGAGGGCGCCGGCCGATACACCGTAGACAGCCGGAATCTCGACGCCGGCCTCCATTAGAACGTCGAGCACGCCCGCAGTAAACTGCCCGCGAAAACTACCGCCCTCCAGGACGAGCGCGACCTTGCCGGCGTTCTTTGCCTTATCTTCTGCAGTCATATTGACCTCCTGCGATTGCGTTTTGGCCTTCTTCTACCCAGTTTTGGGATGGAGAGCGCATGGGTTTTGGAGTTGAGGAGGGCGGGGCGGTCGGCGGGAAAGCGTGTCCCGTTCTCAGAGCAAATTCCGGGTCGCATTTTCCGCTGAGCCCGCCATCAGGAAAATGAATCCCATTCCGAGCTTGGATTCCGGGATGCGGTTTCCGCTTGAGGCATCATCCGGAAACTACGTCCCAGTCTGAGCGCGGATTCCGAGATGGACTTTCCGCTAGCCATTCATTTGGAAATTGCATCCCATTCCGAATGAGGATTCCGGGATGCGGTTTCCACTTGATGTGCCATCCGGATACTACGTCCCAGTCTGAGCGCGGATTCCGGGATGGACTTTCCGCCTGGGCCGCCATTGGGAAAGCACGTCCCGGTCTGCGTTGCCAAGGCGTTTTCTTTACGCCCGCGCCCTGCATAGAGTTCGATTCTCCGCGGGTAGGGGGATCCGTTGATGGGTTGAGGCCGGGGCAAGACGCCCGATCGGCATCGCATCTATATCTAGCTGGGGCATTGCGCGGAGAATCCGCGTATTTGCTTCGCAAATCCGCACCGGCTTCGGCCGCCTGCCGGCGTCCTCGCCCGCTCGCTACAAACGCTTCGCGTTTGCTTAACGCTCGCGCCCTGCATAGAGTTCGATTCTCCGCGGTATCTGTAAGTAATAAAAAAGCAGGTAGAGACACTTCTCTACCTGCCTGTAACTATTGGTGGAGCTGGCGTTCATTCGGTCGAACACCTCGCCACCTGGACCTATAGCGCCAGGCAGCGACGGATTATCGCCCAAGCCGGCAGAATCGTCAAACGTGAACGCCACGCGCAGGCCGTCGTCATCGTCGGGGCCGCCCAGCACCACGCGCGCCACGAACGTGCGCAGGAGCTGCGCGTCGTCCACCTCGGCGGCGGCCATGCCCTCAAGCCAGAACAGCGCGCGGTCGTAGTCAAGGCGGGCGGCCTCAAGGGCCTCGGCCGTGCGCAGCTCGTCCTTGAGGAGCGCCTGCCGCTGCTTCAGCGCGTCTATGCGCTCCTTGCCGCCCGGCGGCGCGATGCCCGACTCGATGGCCGCCCATATGTTGGAGAACGCCGTCTCGATCTTGGCCAGCTCGCCCTTTATGGTCTCGCTCAAGGGCTTCTCGTCGGCGCGCTCCTCTTCGGCGTCGGCCAGCATGCGAGCGATGCGCTCGCGGCTGTCGGCGCTGCCCAGGGCCTCGCGCACGGCGTCGGCCACGCGCTTCTCCACGACATCGCGGCGCACGGTGCGCCCGCAGCTGCGGCAGCGGTAGTAGTGATAGGGCCTGCCCGACTTGCCCGTGCCGCTGGTGCCGGTCATCAGCCCGCCGTCGCGCCCGTCGTAGAGCTTGCCCGTGAGCGGGAAGTCCCACGCTTCGGTCTTGGCGCGGGGCCTGTGCGAGTCCTCAAGCATCCGTATCACCCTCTCCTCGTCATCCATGGGAACGATGGCGGGCATGCCGCCGGGCACGACCACGCCCGCGTAGCGGTACTCCCCGCCGTTCTCCCGCCGCATCAGTATGCGGCGCACCGTCTGGAAGCGCCACTTGCCGCCGCGCTTGGTGCGGTACGGCTCCCAGGCGCGCACCACGTCGGCCACCGACTTGCCCGACAAGACCATGTGCACGCCCAGGCGGATGGCGGCGGCCTCCTCCTCGTTGACCACGTAGCGCCCGTCCACTATGTCCCAGCCGTAGCGCACGCAGCCGTTGGCCATGCACCGCTCGGCGTTCTTCTGTATGCCGTCGCGTATGCGCTCGCCGTCGAGCGCGCTCTCGTACTCCGCCAGCACCTCCAGCATGCCCAGCTGCAGCACGCCCGCCGAGCCGTCCGAAATGTCCTCGCCCGCGTACAGTATCTCGACGCGGCAGCGGCGCAGCATGATGCGCGCCATGGCCATCTCGTCGCGGTTGCGCATGATTCGGGTAACTTTATATATGACCACGAAATCGAACAGCCCTCGCTTGGCGTCGGCCATCATGCGCTGGAACTCGGCGCGGTCGGTGTTGGTGCCCGTCTGCGCGAAGTCGCAGTACGTGGCCACCACGCGCAGGTCGTTCTCGGCGCAGTAGGCGCGGGACTTCTCCACCTGTATCTCTATGGACTCGCCGCGCTGGTTGTGGCTCGAGAAGCGGGCGTATATCGCCGCGCGCCCGCCCACGGCTACTCCATCTCGTCGGCGGCCTGGAACCACACCACCGTGCCGATCACGCGCACGGGTCCGTCGTCCATGCCGAAAATCATGTCCTCGTAGTCCTCGAAGCTATCCGCCGACAGCATCAGCTTGGTGCTGCCCTTGTACCAGCGGCGCATGACCGCGCGGTAGTCCTCGGTCTCCACCACGGCGATGGACCCGTTGGCGGGCTGGCGGTCGGGGTCGACCAGCACGTGGCTGCCCTCGGGTATGACGCGGTTCATGCAGTCGCCCTCGACCTCCAGGGCGAACGCGCGCGGGTGCCCGGCGCACACCGAGGCGGGCACCTCAACGCGGTGCGCTTTCTCCTCCTCGTCGGCGAGCGCGCCGGCGTGCACGCGCCCGAGCGTGAGCATCGGCACGGTGGCGCTGCTGGCCACCACGGGCATGGCGCCGGAAGGCAAAACAACGCCATCTGTTCCCTCGTCAATAACCTCGCCTTTACTGATATTGAAATAATCCGCAATGCGCTGAACTGCGCCCATGCGAGGCACTGCTCGCCCGTTTTCCCACTGAGATACGGCCATAGCGGAGACGGCGGCAACTTTGCCGAACTCCTCCTGCGTCATGTCGTGCTGCGTCCTAATCCTTCGGATGTTCTCGGCTATGCTCACGTGTCCTCCTTCCGCTGCGACCGTTAAAATCTTTTTACAGAATATGACAAATCTTCTTTACAGTCACTATATGTTTGGTTATAGTCTTAGGCATACCAAGCAAGGAGGTGATTCGATGGAATTGGTTGATGCGCGCAAGAAGGCACGGTACTCACAGGAGGCCGTGGCTGGCCTTCTCGGCATCTCGCGGCCCACGTACGCAAAGATGGAAAGCAACCCCGATAGCGTGACTATCGAGGACGCCAAAAAACTGGCAAAACTTTTCGGCGTGCGTGTGGCTGATATTTTTTTCGGCAGCAACGATAGTTAAACCTATAGATAGGAGAGAAACCATGACCACCAAGAGCCACCAGCCCGAGTTCGTCGCCGAGATCGTCGGCAAAACGCTCGACCACCTCATCGACGACCGCAAGCGCGTGGCCGTCGACTTCGAGCTGGCCGAGAACGGCTGCATGGAGGAGACGCACGGCAGCCTCAAGCGCCGCATCGCGGCCATGTGGGGCTTCCAGACGAGCGGCATCGAGCTTCTGGAGGCGAGCACGATCTGGTTCGAGCTCGGCGGCATGCAGTTCAACGTCTACAGCTCCGTGCAGTTCAGCGTGAACGGCAAGGGCTGGAGCACCGACTTCAAGACCATCGCGCGCGACACCGCGTACGACGAGAAGGAGTAGGCCATGCTGAACGAGGTGACCGTACGGGGGGGGTTCACCGCCCTCAACGTGAAGAGCGGCAAGTGCGTGCTGCAGTTTGAGCTGGACCCGAAGTTCCGCGACTCCATCCCCAAGCTGGTGGAGTTCACGGGGCAGATGCTCAACATCCACGTGTACGACGACCAGGAGGTGATGTTCGTGGATAGGGACACCGGTGAGGTCGCCTACGAGGACGCCCCGCTGCTTCTGCCGGGCGTCGCGGGCGAATGACCCCGATACAGCGCGCCATGTGCGACGAGTGCGCCGCCATGATGCGCGAGTTCTACAAGGACCCAGAGAACGAGAGGAAGTTCCAGGAATGGAAAAGATCAAGGGAAAGAGGGTGCGCGTCGCAGCCGGCAAGCGAAAGACGCGCACCGCAACGGTTCACTTCCGAACCGAGACCAGTGTAACACCCGAGCAGCGCCGCGAGAGGCTGCAGGCCGTTTTCGCCGCCCTGTTCGTCTGCGCGTGCATCGCCGCCACATGGGCGCTGGAGGCAACAGTATGGCCGAGGTAGACGCCAAGGCCCAGGCCCTCGTGGCCAAGGCGTGCGGCTGGGTTGCCTCGAACCCCGATACATGGGCGAAGCTGCGCCGCATCTGCTACCGCCTGATGCTGGAGGGCCACGTCATCCAGCGCGACAACGTGTACACCCTGGCGTGCCAGAACGGCATGACCGTGAGCGAGGCCAGCGAGTTCAAGCGCGACCACAACCTGTGGAGCGTGCTGTCCCGCTACATGGTGCTGCAGCGCCCCTCCATGCTGGCGGCCGTGAGCTTCCGCCGCACGCCGGTGGACTCCGTGGACCTGGTGGGCACGTGGGAGGCCATCGTGGGCCCAGCCGTTTTCGCCGCCTCCACGCTAACCGAGGCGCAGGGCATCTACGACGGGGGGGCGCAATGAGGTGCACCGTCACGGTCGAGGGCCGAATGCCGAGCCTGAACGACTACATCAGCGCCGAGCGCGCCAACCGCTACAAGGCGGCGGCCATGAAGAAGCGCGAGACGGCGCGCGTGAGGGCGGCGGCCATGCAGCAGCGCGCGCCGCGCTTCGAGCGCCGGGTGACCGTGCGCACCACGTTCTACGAGCCCGACATGCGCCGCGACGCCGACAACGTGGGCTTCGCGCGCAAGTTCGTGCTCGACGGCCTGGTGGCGGCGGGCGTAATCAAGGACGACTCCCGCAAGTACGTGGAGCAGTGCCCCGACAGGGTGCTCACCGACAGGGCGCGCCCCCGCGTGGTCGTGGAGGTGAGCGACGAGTGACCCGCCGAGACAAGGGCAGGCCGCACAGGGCGTGGCGCAAGGCCGACCTCGACCGCATAGCCGAGCTGGCGGGAAAGGTGCCCGCCCGCGAGATTCGCCGCGAGCTGCGGCTGTCCAAGAACCAGTTGGATAACGCGCGGCGCGTGATCAACGCCAGCGGCGGCCACGTGTCCCTGTGCTGCTACCGCCACCGCCTGGAGCTGTGCCCGTCGTGCGGGTGCCGCAGGGCGACCCTCGGCAAGGACGGCATCTGCGAACCGTGCAGACGCCAGCAGCAGCTTGAGGCCATAGAGGCCCGCATAGCCGAGCTGCTGCCGAGGCTGACCGCAGAGGAGCGCCGCACCTACGAGCGCACCGAGTGCGGCCGAGAGAGCCGCGCCGACCCCATGCCGCAGGCCCCGGACACCTCGGGCATGAGCCGCTACGCCGCCGACAAGGCAGCAGAGGCGCACGACGAGGCCATGGAGCGGTGGCTGTGCCGTTACCTGTACCGCAGGGTCAAGGCGGCGCAGAAGCGCAAGGAGCGCATAGAGAAAAAAGTTCCGAAATCCTGAAAAGTTTTTATCACTTTTAGTTTTCCCAGTTAGGAGACCCAAATGCTCACGGAAATCATCAGCAAGACCGTCGCGGACAAGACGGTGGACAGCATCCTGAAGCGCATCGAGCGCGCCGTCCCCGTGCCCGAGCCGGGCGACGGCGGCTTCGACGCCGCCATGCGCCAGGCGTTCAACATGGGGGCCGCCTGCATGGCCGCGCAAATCAAGAACGGCCCCGTGCCCACCAAGCGCATCGCGCTCATGGGCGAGGTGGCCCGCGTGGCGTGCCGCGCCCGCCTGGTGGGCATGGAGTGCCGCGTGGTCGTAGACGAGGAGGCCCGCGCATGCAATCGCTAGAGGAGGTCGCGATCTGCGACGTGTACCCCTACGAGCGCGCCGACGGCGAGCCGATGAACCCGCGCGACTTCACCACCGGGGAGAGCGCCGAGCACATCGCGGGCCTGGCCGCGCAGTTCAAGGCCAACCGCCTCAACCCCGGCCAGCCCGTCATGAAGCCCATCCTGTACAAGGAGGGCGGCATCTACTGGATCATCGACGGCGAGTGCCGCGTGCGCGCCATGAGGGCCATCGGCACCGAGCGTTTCCTCGCCGAGGTCTACGACGACCTGGACGACGCCGAGCTGGCGCGCGTGGAGGCCGCCAAGGCCATGGTGGAGACCGACGTCAAGCTGGGGCTGACCGCCGAGGAGAAGTCGCGCGGCGTGCAGACCATGCTGGCGCTCGACATTCCCGACGAGGAGGTGGCCGTGGCCGCCCGCACCGACGCGGGCACCGTGGCCAAGGCGCGCCGCGCCGCCCGCAGGGTGCAGGACGCCGCCTACGACATGACGCTCGACCGCCTGGCCGCCATCGCCGAGTTCGAGGGCGACGACGAGGCCGTGGCCGAGCTGCGCGACTGCAAGCAGTCCGAATGGCAGCGCGTGTACGCGGGCCTGAAGGCCGAGGCCGAGCAGAGGCGCAACCGCGCCGAGGTGGTGGCGGTGCTTGCCGACGCGGGCGTCGAGTTCGTCGACGAATGCCCCGAGGGCTTCGCCGCATGCCGCACGTTTTCCGACTACCGCCCCGACCTGGCGGCGCTGGACGCCTACGTGGCCGACAACGCGGGCGCGGGGCTTCTGGCCGAGGAGACGTCGTTCGGCGTGACCCTGCTGGCGCCGGTGGCCGAGGGGGCCGACGAGGCCGCACAGGCCGCAGCCCAGCGCAAGGCCGACTTCCAGGCCGCCTACGAGGACGGCGCGAAGGCCCGCCGCGAGTGGCTTGCCGCCCACGCGGGAGACCTCAAGTCGATGCGCCGCACGGCTCTGGCGCTGACCGCGTTCGCCATGGAGTCCGAGGCCGTGGAATCGTTCGAGGAGCTGCTGGGCCGACCCATCGACCGCACGCCCACCGAGCTGGCCGTGGCCATGGGCTGGCGGGCAGCGTGGAACATGAGCGGCTGGACAGCCTGGAGCCTCATGGAAGGCGGCAGCTCCGTGTACCTCAACCGAGCGACGGTCGAGAACGTGACCATCATCTACGAGGCCATGAAGGCCGACGGCTACGAGCCGAACGCGGCAGAGACGGAAACCTACGAGGCGTGCATGGCGCGCCTGGGAAGCGAGGAGTAAATGAGCGAAGCAGTTGAGGCCGAGATCATCGAGCCCGAGGAGGCGTCAGAGCTGACCGTGGCGTACTCCCCCGCCGTGATCGAGGCCAACTTCGATGCCCTGGAGGCGCACGTGCGCAGGCTGGTGGCCGACTACGAGGGCGCGACCTACGACATGGGCAAGGACGAGAACGTGAAGGCCGCCAAGCGCGACCGCGCCTACCTCAACGGCATCGCCAAGGAGATAGACGAGCGCCGCAAGGCCGTGAGCCGCGAGTACACGAAGCCCCTGGCCGCGTTCGAGGACAGGTGCAAGGCCGTGGCGGGCATCGCCAAGCAGGCGGCCGACGGCATCAAGGCGCAGCTGGACGAGGCCGAGGAGGAGCGCCAGCTGCGCGCGTACGCCAGGCTGCGGGAGCACTACGAGGAGTTCGCCGGGCTGCTGGCCCCCGTCGTGCCCTATGAGCATTTCCACGAGAAGCAGTGGACCAACAAGACCTTCGGCGAGGTGAAGGCATTCAAGGCCCTGGAGGCCAAGGTGGAGCGCCTGGCCCAGGACTGGGAAACCCTCAAGGCGCAGTTCCAGGGCGAGCCGTTCTACGACGAGGCCGAGCGCGAGCTGTTCGCCACCCTGGACCTGGGCGCGGCCATAACGGCGGCGCACAAGGCCGAGGAGGAGCGCCGGCGCATCGCCGAGCTGAAGGCTGCCATGGAGCCGGAACCCGTGGAAGAGCCCGAACCCGAACCCGAAGCGGTGCCCGAGCCCGCGGAATGCCAGCCCGCAGAGTTCCCGCAGCCGCTTGAGCAGATGCCCGAGCCGCAGCCCGCGCCCATGCCCGCCCCGGTGCCGCCAGCGCCGCCCGCACCGGCACCCGTGGCCATGGCGGGCGACCCGTGGACGGTCGTGGTGCCGTGCGCCACGCGCGAGCAGATGCAGGGCGTCGCGGCGGCCCTCAAGGCGCAGGGCGTCGTGGGCACCATCATGCACGGCACGGTGGGCCAGGTTTACGAGCGAATGAACGGAGGCTACTAGCATGACCCAGGAACAGCAGTCCATCGACCTCATGGCGGCCGTTGCCCGCGTGCAGCGCGCCGTGGTGGTGCCCAAGGCCAAGTACAACGCTTTCGGCAAGTTCAGCTACCGCAGCTACGAGGACATAGTGGCCGCGCTGAAGGAGCCGTGCGCCAAGGAGGGCCTGGCGTTCTTCATGACCGACGAGCTGGTGCAGATAGGCGACCGCTACTACGTGAAGTCCACGGCGTGCGTGTTCCCCGCCGAGGGCGGCGATGGCCTGCTGCAGGTGAGCGCCTACGCCCGCGAGGACGAGCACAAGAAGGGCTCGGACGACGCCCAGGTGACCGGCATGGCGTCGAGCTACGCCCGCAAGTACGCGCTGTGCGGCGCGTTCGCCATCGACGGGCAGAGCGATCCCGACGCCATGGAGGAGCAGCCCGCGCCCGAGGAGAAGCAGCCGCCCGCAGACGGCCCCTTCACGGCCCACTGCCGCAGCTGCGGAGCGCGCTACCAGTTCGCCAGCATGCCGCAGTACATGGAGTTCGTGGCCAACAGCCCGTGCTGCCCGCGCCCCGACTGGCAGGTGGAGTAGATGCAGGCGCTCACCGAGGAGCTGGACGAGCTGACCGACAGGCTGGAGGCCGAGCTGAAGACCTGCAAGGAGTCGGGCTGCCAGTACGCCGAGAACGAGGCCGAGTACCGCAAGGCCCTGCGCATCGCCATCCTGAACGAGCGCCAGAAGGGCACGCCCGTCACCATCATCGGCGACGTGTGCCGGGGCCAGGAGCAGATAGCGGAGGCCAAGCGCCGCCGCGACTGCTCCGAGGCCATCTACAAGGCCTCGCAGGAGGCCATCAACGTAATCAAGCTGCGTATCCGCATGGTGGACGCGCAGATCACCCGCATCTGGAACAGCGGGGACGTAACCCAAGGAGGGTATCTATGAGCATCAACCGCGTGTGCATATCCGGCAACCTGACCCGCGACCCCGTGCTGCGCTCCACGTCTGGCGGCATGTCCGTGCTGTCCATGGGCGTGGCCGTCAACGACCGCCGCAAGAACCAGCAGACCGGGCAGTGGGAGGACTACCCGAACTTCGTGGACTGCACGCTGTTCGGCACCCGCGGCGAGAAGCTGGCGCAGTACCTCGCCAAAGGCAGCAAGGTGGCCATCGAGGGCAAGCTGCGCTACCGCAGCTGGAACGACCAGCAGACCGGCCAGAAGCGCAGCGCGCTGGAGGTCGTGGTGGACGAGCTGGAGTTCATGAGCGGCCAGCAACAGCAGCAGGGCTACGCGCCGCAGCAGTACGCGCCCCAGGCGGCCCCGCAAGCGCCGCAGGCCCGCACGTACGGCCAGGGACGCCCCGCCCCGGCACCTGCGCCGCAGCAGCCCGCCTACGCGCCGCAGCCGGCCACTCAGCAGGCGTACGCGCCACAGCAGCCCGCGCCGCAGCAGCAGGCCATGCCCGATCTGTACGACGAGGATATCCCGTTTTAGGGAAGGCGACGGCGACACTATGGGCATGGTTATACACGACGACTTCTGGGCGGCCGCGCAGGCCATGCCCGAGAAGCAGCGCGCGCCGTTCATCTACGCCATCGTCGAGTACCGGTTCACGGGCAAGGAGCCGCAGGGCAGCCCCGCGTGGCTGCCTACCTTCCTGGTGCTCAAGGGCAGGCTCGACATGGGCGACGAGAAGAGCGAGCGCGCAAGGAAGGCGGCCAACGCCCGCTGGGGCAACAGGCCGGGGAAGGAAGACGCGGTGGACGATGCGGCGGCACGGGCGCAAGCCGATGCGCAAGCACATGCGGGAGCATATGCGGATACAGATGCAGTCGCACATGCGCAAGCAGATGCGGATGCACATGCAGGCGCATCGAGTTGCGGCAATGCAGAGGTTGAGGTTGAGTATATAGATAACCCCTTAATCCCCTTTGACGAAATCGTGCATGCGCTCAACGAGGCAGCCGGCACCCGCTACCGCTCAAGCAGCGCCAAGACCCGCAGGCTGATACACGCCCGCTGGGCCGAGGGCTACCGCCTCCCCGACTTCCTGGCCGTCATCGACACGATGGCAGCCGAGTGGGCGGACGACCCGAAAATGGCCAAGTACCTGCGGCCCTCCACGCTGTTCTCGCCGAAGTTCGAGGACTACGTGAACCGCAGCCCGAGGACCCGGAAGGAGGCCGACGGCTATGCCGAGTACGACTGAGTGCCCCCACTGCGGGGCGCAGCTGGAGGTCCGCTACGTGGTGCTGGCTGGCCGCCGCACCTTCTGCGGCTGGAAGCCGTGCGGCTGCCCGGGTGCCGTGGCGGAGCGCGACGAGCGTTCGCGCCTTGAGGCCAGGGCCAAGGCCGAGGAGGCCGCAGCCAAACGCCGCCGGGCCTACGAGCGGGCCGGAATCAAGCCCCGCTTCATGACAGCCGCCTCCCCCATGGCCGAGGGCATTGCCGCGAAGGTTGAGCAAGGGCGCGGGGCGTACATCTGCGGCCCCGTGGGAACCGGCAAGACCCACCTGGCGAGCGCCGTGGCGCGGCTCCTGGTGGACGGCGGCACCAGCGTGAGGGTAACCGACATGCTGGGCGTGCTGGCCGCCATCAAGGGCACCTACGGCGGCGACGGCACCGAGGACGGCGTGCTGTCCAGGCTCTTCCGCGTGGGGTGCCTGGTGCTGGACGACCTGGGCAAGGAGTCCCCCACCGACTGGACGCTGGGGCAGGTGTTCCGCGTCGTGAACGACAGGTACGAGAACATGAGGCCCGTGGTCGTGACCACGCAGTACGGCAAGAGCGACCTCATACGCCGCCTGGCCAAGAACGGCGACGAGGAGACGGCGGTAGCCATCGTGAGCCGCCTGTCGGAGATGTGCGACAAGTACGAGCTGCAAGGCAAGGACAGGAGGCTATCGAATGGCAAACGTTGACACGCTGCCCGAGATCCTGCGCCCCCTCATGGAGGGGCCGAGCATCGAGACGCCCAGGTGCGCCGTGTGCGGCGCGCCGTGGCCGCTCAACCGCCACCACATCGTGAGGCGCGGGGCGGGCAAGCTGTTCCGCGACGGGCGCGAGGTTCCCAAGCCCACGGTGATGCTGTGCGGCAGCGGCAACGGCAGCGGCTGCCACGGGCTGGCGCACGCCAACCGGCTGCACTTCCGCTGGGTCAGGGCCGAGCAGAGGTTCAACCGCCCCGCCCCGCCGGGCTCGGGGCACTGGGAGTACCTGCTGCTGCCGGAACCGACCAAGTACGCGGATGCCCTGGCCATGGACGGCTGGGGGCGGCTGCCGAGGGGCAGGCGGTGCATGTGAGCGGGTACGAGCCTTCAAGCGGGTGGAACCTCCCGCCCGGGTGCTTCGAGTCCGACCCCAGGGCACCGTGGAACCGGCCCGACCCGTGGGAGGGCCGCACGTGCCGGGAGTGCCGCTTCTGCGGCCGCGTGCAGGGCGCTGGCGGCGAGGCCGTGTGCGCCCGCGACGCCATGACGGGCGGCGGCCCCGACGTGGAGGCGGTAGACGAGACAAGCGAGGCATGCGAGTGCTTCGAGTTCGAATAGGAGACGAAACGATGAAGAAGATCTACGCGGTGGCCACGGAGAGCGACGTGGTGCTGGCGTTCGAGAGCAGATCGGACGCAGACGAGTACGCAGGCGAGCACGACGGCATGGCGGTGCTGCCGGTGCCGTGCGTGGGGGCCTACGAGTACCCCAGCGAGAAGCCGGCCACCGACTGGGACCGAATCGCCGACGCTCTGCCGAAGGGAGGCGAGCAGGCATGAGGCTGTACATGTGCGCATGCGAACGCTGCGGCAAGGAGGTGCCGGCGACCCTGGCGGGTTACGCCAAGATGGTGCTGAGGAACAGCGCGCGAATCGACGGCAAGGCAAGGGCCTTGTGCCCGGAGTGCGCCGAGAGCTTGCGGGCGTGGTTCCTCGCAGGCGCGGTGAAGCCGGAAGGAAGGGAGTAGCCATGGGAATCATCTGCGATACCTGCGGGCGCGATATCGACGCCCTGGGGCAGGACAACATGGGCGTAGACGCGCCGCTGTGCGAGGACTGCTGGGGCGAGCAGCAAAGCCATACGGTAGCAGTGCCGCGTCGCGAGGCTCGCAACCTGAGGTTCGAGAACGCCCGACTGCGCGAAAAGCTGGACGCCGGAACCGAAGAGACGGCCGTGCAGAACCTGCGCAAGGGCATCGAGACGGCCTACGAGGCGAGCCGCGAGCGCGCCCTGGCGCTCACGAAACTGGACGAGTGCGAGTTGTGGCTGGGGCGCTGCGAGCTGAGGGCGACAGCGTCACCGACGCTCAAGGGCGCGGCCCAGGACGCCGCCATGCCTTGCCTCAAGGCCGAAGAGGCGCACGGTTTCGCGATGCCCGACGTGAACGTGGAGGTGAAGGCCGAGGTAACGGCCGAGAAGCCGGCCAAGAGCCTGCGCGACGCCATGAAGCCGGCCATGCGGATGGCGGTGGAGTAGCCATGGAGCAGCAGACCGAGAAGCCGAAGCGCCGACCCAGTATCGAGGTGCGCTGCCCGAAGTGCGGCATGCGCGAGATCTGGCACCACCTGCCCAAGGGCGGCGACCGCTGCCGCTGGTGCGGTCACCTGTTCGAGGACTTCACCTACCGCAAGGTCGGGCCGAGCGCGAAGGAGGGGGCGCGATGACGAACTGGGAGCACCTTTTCGGCACGCCCGAGCGGGCCATCCACACGGAGACGGAGTTCCACTCGTGGCCTTTCTTCATCGCCGTGTATGAGACGAGCCGCATGAGCAGCTGCACTACCAGCAAGCGGCTGCTGGCCAGCTTCTGCGAGGAGGCCGACTACCTGGAATGGCTCAAGGCCGAGTACGACGACGGCACCGTCGAGTGGGAGGAGCGATGAACCGCCCGGGATGCAACTGGGGGTGCCTGCTGTTCATAGTGGCGGCAATCGCCATAGACGCGGCGGCCATCTACGCCATAAGGGCGCTGGTGCTCGGCCTCATGGCCATGGCCGTGGCGGCGTGCTAGGGACAACCGAATACGGAAACAGGCAGAGGGCCGTCCTTCGGGGCGGCCTTTTCCGTGCCCGGCGACACGCTTGCGACCATATGGGCCGAGAGATAGGAGACGCATGGCGAGAGGCGAGACATACGAGGAGTTCACGGCCAAGTTCGAGCCGAAGAGGACGACGGACGACTGCTACACCCCGCCCGAGGTGTACGACTGCGTGCTGCGGTGGGCGCACCGGGAGTACGGGTTCGACCTGGCGAAGGTGGCGCGCCCGTTCTACCCGGGCGGCGACTATGAGCGCGAGGACTACCCGGAAGGCTGCACGGTGGTGGACAACCCGCCGTTCTCCATCCTGAGCAAGATCGTCAAGCACTACCAGGAGCGCGGCGTGGGCTTCTTTCTGTTCGCCCCCACCCTGACGTGCATGGGCATCCGCAACTGCTGCAAGGTCGTGACGGGCGTCGGCGTGACGTACGCCAACGGCGCGAGCGTCAACACGTCGTTCGTGACCAACCTCGACCCCGCCCAGGCTCGCAGCGCGTCCGACCTGCGCTCCGAGCTGGATGCCGCGATAGAGCGCCTGCGCCGCGAGAAGGCCAAGGCGCTGCCGAAGTACGAGTACCCGGACGAGGTGCTGACCGCGCCCATGCTGGCGCGCTACTCCAAGTACGGCATCGACTTCCGCGTGGGGCCGCAGGAGTGCAGCTTCACGAGGGCGCTCGACGCGCAGCGCGTGCAGAACAAGGCGATATACGGCAGCGGCTACCTCATATCAGAGCGTGCAGCCGCAGAGCGTTTCGCGCTTTCGCCGCGCGAGCGCGATGTGATCGCGTCGCTTGGCTAGCGCGAAACTAATCAGGAAGGAGGCCGCAGGTGCCCAAGAAGGACAAGCCGCTCACGGCGAAGCAGGAGGCGTTCGCCCGCGAGATGGCCAAGCCCCGCGCCAAGCAGCAGGACGCGTACCGCGCGGCCTACGACTGCAAGCGCATGAACTACAACTCGATAAGCTGCGCCGCGTCCAAGCTGATGCGCGACCCACGAATCGCGCACAGAATCCAGGAAATCCGCGACGCGGCCGCCAAGGACTGCCGCTGGGAGCTGCAGGACGCGGCCGCCCCGCTGTTCGAGGTGCTGGACGGCGCGCTG
This sequence comes from uncultured Collinsella sp., assembly GCA_902469665.1. Lineage (GTDB taxonomy): Bacteria > Actinomycetota > Coriobacteriia > Coriobacteriales > Coriobacteriaceae > Collinsella. Next base: position 33,175 of record CABRDE010000014.1, read on the forward strand.
CCCATCTTCCGCCGCCAGGCGGCCGAGGGCAGCATCAACGGCGACGCGCGCCTGGCCATAACCGAGAGCGTGAAGCTGCTCAACGACATGTTCGGCGTGGACGGCGCAAAGGCCGCCATGGCGGAGGCGGGGGTGACCATCGTTGACGACCTCGGTTAGGCTCTCGGACGTCGTGGCCTCCGTGTTCGCCGGCGTGTGGCGCTCCATCAAGGCGCACGAGTTCACGCACTACTGGTTCAAGGGCGGGCGCAACTCCACCAAGTCGTCGTTCATATCCATCGCCATCGTGCTGCTGATCATGCTCAACCCGGAGGCCAACGCCGTCGTGCTGCGCAAGGTCGGCAACACGCTGCGCACGTCCGTGTACGAGCAGATAGGCTGGGCGTGCGACGTGCTGGGCGTGGCGCACCTGTTCGACTTCGGCCTGTCCCCCATGGAGGTGACGTACCGCCCCACCGGGCAGGTCATACGCTTCCTGGGGTGCGACAAGCCCAAGAAGCTGAAGTCGGCGAAGTTCCGCACGGGCTACTGCGCCGTGGTGTGGTTCGAGGAGGTAGACGAGTTCGACGGCATGGACGAGGTGCGCAGCGTGCTGGCCACGTTCCTGCGCGGCGGCGACATGTTCTGGGTCTTCTACAGCTACAACCCCCCGCGCTCGGCGCGCAACTGGGTGAACAAGGAGGCGCGCGACCTGGAGGCCCACCCGGGCGAGGACGGGCGCTTCATATGCCACACCACGTACCTGGACGTCATAGACGAGCACCCCGAATGGATAAGCGCCACCGCGCTGGCGGAGGCGGAGCGCAGCCGCCGCAAGACCCCCGACTCCTACCGCTGGCAATGGCTCGGCGAGGTCATCGGCACAGGCTCCGAGGTGTTCCCCGACGAGCTGCTGGACATACGCCCCATCACCGCGGAGGAGCGCGCGTCCATCGCCCTGCGCTCGTTCGGCGTGGACGCGGGCAGCGTGCACCCCTGGGTGTTCATGGAGGCGGGCTACGACGAGAACGAGCGCGTGCTGTACCTGCTGGACGAGGAGAGCCGCCAGGGAACCGAGGCCATCGACGTCAAGACCGCCGAGCTGGTGGCGGCCAAGCTGCAGGCGGCCGAGGACCCCGCCGCCGACGTGTGGTGCGACAGCGCGGCGCGCGGCATGATCCTCTACTACCAGGAGCAGGGCATCGGCGCGCAGAAGTCGCTCAAGCAGGGCCTGAACGCGCCCAAGAGCCGCATCAGGTGGATGCAGAACCTTACGCGCATAGTCATCGACCCCGACCGCTGCCCGCTCGCCGCCAAGGAGTTCCCCGAGTTCGAGTACGTGTCGAACGGGCAGGGCGACATAACCGAGACACTGCCGAAGGTGAACGACGACGCGATAGACGCGGCGGGCTACGCCGCAGGACTGTGGATAAGGAGCAACCTCTGATGGAGAAGCGAGGCAACACGGGCTACGCCGAGGCGTGGCTGCGCCGCATGGGATACCAGCCGGACACCCGCATGCAGGGCATGGTGGGCGTCTGGTTCGGGTGGTTCGCGGCGAACAACGGCTGGTACCACTACAGCGAGCGGCGCGGCTTCCGCGTGTACAAGCGCGAGCGCGCGAGCCTGCACCCGGCGGCGCTCGTGGCCGACGAGTGGGCCAGTCTGCTCATGAACGAGAGCACGATCATCTCCAGCACGAGCGACGAGCGCCGCGAGTGGATGGCGCGATACTTCGCCAACCCCACGGCGACCGGCGGGGACGGCCAGGAGGCGACGGAGGGCAACGCGCCGGCGCAGCAGCCCACGGAGGACAGCGACGCGCCCACATCGTTCGCCATGGACAACGCCGACTTCATAGCCCGCGCGTTCGCCATGGGCACGGGCGCGTGGGTCATCGAGCCGCGAGGCGTGACCGACAGCGCCTACACGCCCGACGCCGAGCTGCGCATCGTGCGCTACGACGCCACGCAGATAGTCCCGCTCACGTGGAGCGCCGACGACTGCACGCAATGCGCGTTCGTGGGCCGCGTGGAGGTCGCCGGGCGCGACTACGACCAGTGCCAGGCCCACGTGCTCAAGGGCGGCACCTACCACATCCTCACGCAGCTGTTCGACACCCGCACGCACAAGCAGGTGACGGTCGAGGGCATCAGCGCCGACATGGACACGCGCTGCACCCGCCCGCTTTTCGCGCTGGTGCGCCCCGCCGTGTCGAACCGCTTCTACGACTACTGCGCGATGGGCGCGAGCGTGTACTGCAACGCCGTGGGGGCCATGAAGGTGGTCGACGAGGCCGCCACCTCCATGCTCGACCACATTCGCGTGAGCCGCCCGCGCACGTTCGTGGACAAGACCCTCATAGAGTCCAAGACCGACAAGGGGCCGGACGGCAGCCTCACGAAGACCTACTACGCCTTCGGCGAGGCCGACGACACCATCTTCAGCATGAACCCCGGCGACGAGGGGTCGGCCAAGATTCAGACCGTTCAGAGCGACCTCAAGGCCGACGAGAACGCCAGCGCCATCAACACGGGCCTGCGCCTGCTGTCGGTGGCGTGCGGCTTCGGCAACGGCTACTTCTCCTGGGAGTCGCACACGGGCCTGAAGACCGCCAAGGAGGTGGCGGCCGACAACTCGCAGCTGATGCGATCCATCCACCGGCACGAGAACGCCCTGCGCAAGTCCATCGTGCGCCTCGTGAACGGCATGGCCGACGCGTGCCGCAGCATCAAGGGCGAGGCCGTGCCCTACGGCGACGTCACCGTGGACTTCGACGACTCCATCATCAGCGACACGCAGAGCGCGCGCGAGATGGCCATGAGCGAGGTCGGCGCGGGCATCATGGCCCCGTGGGAGTACCGCCGCCGCTTCTACGGCGAGACCAGCAACGAGGCCAAGGCCAACGTGCCCGAGCAGCAGGGCGGCGCGTTCGACATGCTGGGCGACGGGCTCGCCTGATGCTGGGGCCGGACTACATAGAGCACTTCACCGACGCAGCGCAGGGGGCCATGGACGAATACACCCTGCGCCTGGTGTGCATCTACGCCGCGCTCATAGGCTCCATCGACTTTGAGGGCGACAGCGCCTACTCGCAGGCCGCCCGCAAGGCGGCGCTTGCCGCCAAGGACGTGCAGAAGGCCATGAACGAGGAGGGCCGCAGAGCCGCGCGCGAGGCTGCCAAGGCCACGGCCGAGGCCGTGGCCAAGAGCGCCGAGGCCGACCTGGCCACGCTGGGCACGGCCATGGGCGCGCTGTCCAAGACGATGCAGTGGAGGCTTCACAACTCAGCGCGGGCCACGGCGGCGGGAGTGCAGGACGTCGTGAGCCGCGACAACCTGAAGATGCCCGCCAACGTGCAGCGCGCCTACCTCGAAGTCGTGGCGCAGGCCGTGGCTCGGGTGAACTCGGGCATGGCGGGCTACGAGCAGGCCGCCCGCGAGGCCGTGCTGAAGCTGGCGCGGCGCGGCGTGTCCGTCGTGGACTACAAGAGCGGGGCGTGGGCGCAGGCGGACGTGGCCATGCGCCGCCACATTCGCACGCAGGCGGTGCAGGCCGGCAGCCGCAACACGCTGGAGCTGCTTGAAGAGACCGGGCACGACCTCGTGCAGACCTCCTCGCACGGCGGGGCGCGCGAGAGCCACGCCAAGTGGCAGGGCCGCGTGTTCAGTCTGTCGGGCAAGTCCAAGAAGTACCCGCCGTTCTACCGCGAGACGGGCTACGGCTCTGTCGAAGGCCTGTGCGGCGCGAACTGCAAGCACGACTTTGGCATCTACGTGGAGGGCCAGCAGCTGCGGTACGAGCGCGATCCAGATGGCGGCGACGAGAAGCGCGAGGAGCGATACCAGGCAGAGCAGAAGCAGCGTGAGCTTGAGCGCGGCATACGCGCCGCCAAGCGCGAGGCAACGGCCCTGGAGGCCGCCGGGCTCGACAACACCAAGGAGCGCCTGCGCCTGGGCAAGCTGCAGAAGCGCCAGCGCGAGCACATAGCCGCCCATCCCTACCTGTCCCGCGAGCGCACGCGCGAGGCCGCCGTGGAATCGAAGGAGCGCATCTACCCGCTTGCCACGGACAAGACCTGGGTGCGCGAGAAGTTCATGCCGGGCAAGGGCGCGGGCACCGCCGCAGACGTGAGCCGCCGCGCCGTGAACGGCAGGGCCTACCACGACAAGGTGGCGTCCCTTCCCATCCCGAAGCGCGCAAGCGAGGCCGTGTACGCCGAAAGCCGCCGCATCCTGCGCGACCGCGACGGCACGGGCTACGAACGCATGTCCGCCGTGTCGTGGAAGAAGGGCGAGCGCGTCACCGACACCTTCGGGCACGGCCTGAAGAGCCAGGCGTGCGGCCTGACCGCCAAGCAGGTGGAGGCGTGCAGGCGCACCAAGGGCGGCGTGGTGCTGATCCACAACCACCCCATGAGCTCGCCGCCGTCGTGGACCGACATTCGAACGGTGGCGGAAAACGACTGGGTGCGCAGCTCGGTGGTGGCGTGCCACGATGGTACAATCTACGAAATCAAGGTGAACGACCGCAACGTCGTACAAGCGTACGAGGAGCTGCGAGAGCTGGCGAAAAGAGAGTGCCCGAACGTGGGCGGCGACGTTATCGACCAGCTTGCCACCGAAATGCTCTACGAGCGAAACGAGGAAGCGAAATGGTTCAGGCTGACAAAAAAGAAGTGACGCAAGAGGACTGGGTGCTCGTCATAGATGACAGCGCCTCCGAGTCGAAAGCCGCCGAAAAGCTGACCAAGGAAGAGCGCGAGGAGCTTTTTGCCAAGTCCCGCAAGGTTCTGCGCGACGCGGGGCTGATGAAGTAGACCAAGCGACAACCGAGCAGACGCACGGCATCAAGGCCGCCCATCACGGGCGGCCTTTTCTTTTGCCTGGCGACACCTCGGGGAAGATGCGGTCACGCGATGGGGCGGCGACAACGGCCCCGCACGCGACCGCGGCGACAACGGCGGGCCATCCAAGCGCGCAGGGAAGCGCGAAAACCAAACACGGAAGGAGCAAGCGATGGCGGACGACAACAAGCCCCAAGGCAACGAGGGCGGCGACAACGGCCAGCAGACCGAACCGGCGAAGGAGGTCGTGTCCTACGCGAAGTACAAGCGCGAGACCGACGAGTACCAGGAGCAGGTGAAGGCCCTCAAGGCCGAGCTGGAGCAGCGCGACAAGCAGATCGAGGAGTTCACCTCCAAGGCGGGCAACGCCGAGGAGCTGCAGGCCGCGCTCGACAAGGCCAAGGCCGACAACGAGGCGTACAAGGCCGACGCCGAGAAGCGCGAGGCCGACATGCGCCGCGACTTCGCCATCGACACCAAGCTGGCGCAGATGGGGGTGCGCAACGCCAAGGCGGCGCGCGCGATCATCCCGAACATCGCTGACGCGAAGCTGGACGAGCAGGGCAACCTCACGGGCATCGACTTCGAGGCCCTGAAGAAGGATAACGCCTACATGTTCACCGACCAGCCCCGCGAGAGCGCGGGCGGCGACCCCAAGGGCGGCGCAGGTTCCGACGGCCTGGCCGACTTCCGCGCAGCTTTCGGACTGACCGACGAATCTTCAAAGGAGTAAATCATGCCAAACAGCATCGAACTGCCCAAGGGCTACGAGAACGTGCTCATGGAGGCGTACCGCAAGGAATCCCTGACCGCAGTGCTTGAGAGCGCCGCGCCGCAGGGCAACATCGCGCAGATGGAGCAGCTGGGCGAGTTCTACTATCCCGTCTACTCCATGGGTGGCCTGGGCGACGTGCAGGCCAACGGGCGACTGCCGCAGAACAGCGGCGCGTCCCTGACCTGGAAGCCCATCAGCGCCAACTACGACCGCGGCACCATCCTGGAAATCGACCAGAAAGTGGACGCCCAGTCCTTCAATCTGGCGTTCGGCAACGCCGCCGCGCACTTCAACCGCACCAAGGTGGTGCCCGAGGGAGACGCGTTCGTGTTCTCCACGCTGTGCGCAGGCACCGGCATCACCAAGGAGCAGAAGACCTACGCCGACGGCGCGGACATGCTCAAGGGCCTGAACGCCGCCATGTGCGACATGGACGAGAAGGAGGTGCCGGAAGAGGGCCGCGTGCTGTTCATCACCCCCACCCTGCTGGGTATGGTGAAGGACCTGGACACCACCAAGTCCCGAGAGGCGCTGGACGGCTTCTCCTCCATCGTGAAGGTGCCGCAGTCCCGCTTCTACAGCGCCATCGACCTTTTGGACGGCACCACCAAGGACGAGGAGATCGGCCACTACAAGAAGGGCACCGGCGCGGTGGACATGAACTTCCTCATCGTCCACAAGGACGCCGTGGTGCTGCGCTGGAACTTCGCGCACGGCAAGGTCATCGACGCCGAAGACAACCAGCAGGGCTTCGGCCACCTGTTCAAGTACCGCAAGTACGGCGTGTGCGGCGTCCGCGAGAACCTGGCGCACTACATCACCGCAGGCATGAAGGCCGCGTAGGAAGGAGGCGCGACATGCGCACCGTTGGACTGGCCTTCGAGAAGGAGGCCCCGAAGAAGGCCAAGCCCGCCAAGGGCAAGGCGGAAAAGCCCGAGGCGAAGGCCGCAGACGAGCAGCCCGCCAAGGGCAAGGCGGAAAAGCCCGAGGCGGCCGAGGACGATGGAAACTAGAGCCCCGACCCACGAGGACTACCTGGCAGCCGGGCGCGGGGAGCTGTCCGCCGAGGAGTTCAAGGCGGCGCTCCCCCACGCCACGGCAGCCGTGCGCGACCTGATCTTCCCCAACGAGCCGGACGGCTCCGAGGAGTGGGCGCGCGCGGTCATGGCGGCCTGCGAGGTCGACGCCGCATACGGATGCTCGGGCGGCATCATGGAGGGCGGCGGCTTTACCGTCGGCTCGTTCTCGTGGAACCCCGGTACCGAAGGGGCCAGCACCTACCGCAGCGACATGGAGGCCGCCGTCCGCCGCGAGCTGCTTGGAACGCCGCTGCTCTACGCGGGCATCGGGGGTACCAGATGATGCGGGTGCCGCGCTCGGCGCGGCCCTCCACCATGTCCGTCAAGGTGCCCAGGGAGGGCGGCTACGGCGGCGAGTTCGAGCAGCCCGTCGAGGTGCGCCGCGTGCGCTTCGAGCCCGTCTCGGCGTGGCTCGTGCGCGAGTACGCCCTGGGCGACGGCGCGCAGGGCCTCGTGATAGCAGACGGCGCGGACAGCCCCGGCATGTTCGACGTGCCCGTGGGCAGCCGCGTGAGCATCGACGGGGGCGAGTGGATGAACGTGGCGAGGTGCACGCCCCGCCGCGCGTTCGGCACCCGTCCCCACCACTGGGAACTGGAGGTGAGGTAGCCATGCCCGCAGCAGTTACGGTCGACCTGACCAAGCTCATGAAGCGTTTCAGCGCGAAGGAGCTGGAGGCCAAGCAGGTGAAGTTCGCCATGAGCGTGGCCGAGGACATGAACGCGTTCACGCCAGAGGACACCAAGCGCATGCACAACTCCATGCAGGCCGCCTCCGACTTCAGGCAGGGCCTCGTCATATGGGACGCCGACTACGCCGCCTACGTGCGCGACCTGCCCGACAGCTCCATCAAGCACGGCAAGAACCCGAGGGCCAAGGCCGACTGGCCGAAGGCCGCGAAGGAAGCGCACGGCGAGGACTGGGAGCGCCTGGCCGTCGACCTCCTGACCGAGGGGGCGTGACATGGCCCCGGACGTGATGGAGGCGGCGAAGGCCGCCATAGAGGCCCTGGGCTACGGCCCGGTGCTCCTCACCCGCCTGGCAGCATCGCGCGGCCACGACGACGCGGTGGTGCTGAGGCCCATGCCCACGGCCGACGCGGTGCGCCACATGGACGGCACCCGCCGTGTCGGATATGTGCTGCAGGTCATCGTGAAGGACACCTCCGAGGCCAAGGCCATGGGCGACGCCTACGACCTGGCCGACGCGTTGGACGGGGCCGACCTGTCCTCGCCCACCGGCTCCTACGGCTTCACCAGCGCGGCGCTGTACACAGAGCCGCAGGAGATAACGCCGCCGGAGGGCGGGCCGTACCTGTGGGAGTTCCGAATCAAAGCGACCATAACCATAGAGAAGGGATAACGATGGCAAAGAAACAAGACCTGGGCTTCGCGCCCAACTACATGAGCGCGCTGGAGATCGACACCACGCCAGACGCGGCCAGCCCCACGTGGGCCATCTTCTCGCGCGGCATCACCGAGGTGAAGCCGACCACCAACGAGACCACCGAGACCAAGGACTACTACGACGGCTACGGCACTCCCACCGACAAGGTGAAGAGCGTGCAGCCGCAGTACGAGGTCACAGGCGACCGCTGCTACGGCGACCCCGCGCAGGACTTCGTTGCCAGCCTGGCGCTTGAGACCGGCGAGGGCCGCACGGGCCACTTCCGCCACACCGACCCCAACGGCGACGTGGTGGAGGGCGACTGCACCTACCTGGGCCTGACCGTCGGCTCGCAGCAGGGCGCGGCGTCCGACCCCGGCGCGTTCTCCTGCACAATCTCGGGCGCTGGCGCTATGCGCTACATCCCCGCCAACAAGCTCAAGCAGCCCACTGGCGTCACCTGCACCGCGCCGACCGGCCCGGCCGTGGGCAAGTCCATGAAGCTCGCGCCGACCGTCACGCCCGCCGAGGCGAACGCCAAGTGCTTCTTCGCATCGGGCAACACCGACGTGGCCACCGTCGACAGCGACGGCAACGTGACGGGCGTGGCCGCAGGCGAGGCGGTCATCACCGTGCGCTGCGCGTCCAAGCCGAGCATCTGCACGCAGGTGAAGGTCACCGTGACGGCGAAGTAGCCGCAGGCGACACCAGACATAACCTCCTGGACATGGGGGCGCGGGCTAGTGAGCGGCCCGCGCCCCTTTTCTATGCCCGACGCTCACCGCTCACGAAAGGGGCAACAAATGGAACTTCTGAAAAACATCCGCGCGTACGAGGACGTGTTCTTCGAGGACCCCAAGGAGAACCCCGACACGCCGCGCTTCCGCGTGTGGTTCGACGACAAGCACATCGAGGAGTACCTGGCCAAGGTCGGCAACGCCATCGACCGCGCGCAGGCCAACGAGCAGATGGCCCGCGAGGCCGACACCCCCGAGAAGGCGGCCGAGGCCAACGCCGCGCAGGCCCGCCTCATGAAGCGCACCATCTCGGCGTTCATCGGCACAGAGGGCTGGGAGCAGCTGCTCGCGTGGATGGGCGGCGACGAGGGCCCCATCGCGCCCGAGGAGAACATCCGCATCCTGGGCGAGGTCTTCGCCACGTTCCTCAACATGTTGGCGCGCCACGCGACCAGCGAGCAGCTGATGGCGTGCGGCCTTGCATACAGCGAGCGCGCCGATCAGGTCCAGGCGCTCAACCGCGCCCAGCGCCGCGCCAAGGCCAAGCGCAAGAAGAAGGGCAGCAAGTAATGCTGCCAGCCGCGCTCACGGCCGAGCGGGTGCGGCTGCCCGACGGCACGAGCGCCACGCGCTACCCGTGGAACGGCGAGGAGGTGCTGGTGCGCGACGACGCGCTCACGATCATCCGCGTCATCGAGGTGCTGACCGACGAGGGCAAGTCCGACGACCAGCGCCGGGACGAGTTCCTGGCGCTGTTCTTCGTGGACTGGGCGGACGCGTGGTGCGCATGCGACTACGACGCCGCCGAGTTCGTGCGGATGCGCGACGCGGCGGTATGGGACATGTGCGGGCTCGACCTGACCGGCGACCGCCCGCACGAGACCCCGCTGTGGGACTTGGAGGAGGACGCGGCGCGCATACGCACCAGCTTCCGCCAGGCCTACGGCATCGAGTGGGACGAGGTGCGCGGTCGCATCAGCTTTGCCGAGTTCGTGGCACTCGTGGGCGGCTGCCCGCAGGACACGCCGCTCGGCGCGGCCATCCACTACCGCAACCCGGCGACCAAGCCGAAGCCAACCAAATACAACAGGCAGGAGGTCGAGGCCTGGAACGCCGCCCACAAGGCGTTCGAACTCGGCAAAGGCCGCAGCTCACACGGCTCTGAGGAAGGAAGCGACGCGGCGATGCGCGATGTGTTCGCCGCGCTCAAGAGAGCGACGAGGTGAGCATGGACGACAACGTCATCATCAAAGCGGTGCTCGACACCGTTGACGTATCCAAGAACATCAAGGCCCTGGAGCGCGACCTCCAGGGCATCTCCTGGAAGAACATAGCCGAGGGCGACGAGAAGGCCGCGAAGCTGTCGTCCTCGTTCAAGAAGGCCGGCACGGCCGCCACGGTGACGCTGACCGCGCCCGTGGTGGCCGCCGGCAAGGCCGTATTCGGCGTGGCCAGCGACTACGAGCAGGCCAACGCCCGCATAGCCGCCGCGTTCGGCGTGTCCGGCGAGGAGGCCGAGCGTTTCAGCGGCATAGGCAAGCGCATATACGAGGGTGGCTGGGGCCAGTCCCTGGACGAGGTCAACGATGCGCTGATCCAGTGCAAGTCCACCCTTCGCGACGTGTCCGACGAGGACCTGCAGACCGTCACCACCAACGCACTCATGCTGTCGGACACCTTCGGCGCAGACGTGAACGAGTCCATACGCGGCACCAACGCCCTCATGGAGGGCTTCGGGCTGTCCGCCACCGAGGCCAGCGACCTGCTGACGGCGGGCATGCAGCGCGGCCTGAACTACACCGACGAGCTGGGCGACAACCTGAGCGAATACTCCGTGCGATGGGGCGAGGCGGGAATGAGCGCCAGCGAGTACTTCTCGCTGCTCGAAGCGGGCACGTCCAACGGCGCGTACAACCTGGACAAGGTGGGCGACTACCTCAACGAGTTCCTGACGGCGCTGTCCGACGGCCGCATGGAGGAATCCATCGGCTCGTTCAGCGAGGGCACGCAGGAGGTCTTCGAGAACTTCAAGAACGGCAGCGCCACCGCCGAGGACATGCTGCAGGCGGTGCTGGGCGACCTCACGCAGATGCCAAACGAGTACGACAAGGCCGCGCTGGCCTCCACCCTGTGGTCCTCGCTGGGCGAGGACAATGCCATGGGCATGATCGAGTCCCTGGCTGGCGTGCAGGACAGCTTCGGCGACGTGGCGGGCGCTGCGCAGCAGGCCCAGGAGGCCGCCTCCGACAGCTTCGCCGTGAAATCGCAGGAGGCCATGCGCGAGCTGCAGGGCTCCATCGAGCCGCTTGGCGAGCCGCTGCTCAACATCGCCACCAACGTGGCGGGTGTCGTCAAGTCGTTCTCCGAGTGGTTCGCCGGCATCGGCGAGGGCGGCCAGACCGCCGTGCTGGCGATCGCCACGATAGCGGCCGCCATAGGCCCCGTGCTGTCGACGGTCGGCACCGTCGTGGACACCGTGCCGAAAATCGGAGCGGCCTTCCAGGTGGTCGGCAAGCTGGGCACCGGCGCGCTGGGGCTCATAGCCGCGCACCCCGTGGTAGCGGCCATAGCGGCCATCATCGCCGCCGTGGTGCTGCTGTGGAACAACTGCGAGGAGTTCCGCGACGCGGTGACCGCCGTGTGGGATGCCGTGTGCGCCGCGTTCGAGGTGGGCATCCAGGTGGCGGGCGACGTGGCCCAAAGCGTCGGCGAGTTCTTCTCGCAGCTCGGCGAGACGCTGGGCGGCGTGTGGGACGGCATCTGCTCCACGGTGCAGGGGGCCATCGACGCCATGGCCGGGTTCTTCCAAGGCCTGGCCGGCACCGCCTCGTCCATCTGGGACGGCATCTGCAACGTGGTGCAGGTCGCCGTGATGCTGCTGGGCGAGATTCTGAACCTGGCCATCGAGACGCTGCTCATACCCTGGAACTTCATCTGGGAGAACTTCGGCGAGCAGCTGACGGCGGCATGGGACGCAATCTGCGGCGCGGTGGGAGGCTACATCGACGCGGTGAGCCAGGTCATCACCGACGTGGTGACGGCGCTCTCCGAATGGTGGGGCGCGACGTGGGAAGGCATCAGCGGCACCGCCAGCGCCATATGGGAGGCCATCTACGGCGCGGTGAGCGCATACATCCAGTACGTTAGCGACGTGATAGGCGCAGCCCTTTTGGTCATCCAGGGCGTGTGGGACACGGTGTGGGGCGCGGTGAGCTCCACCGCCTCCAGCATATGGGATGCCATCAGCTCGGCGATAGGCGCGGCCATCAATGCCATCAGCTCCACCATATCGGCGGTGCTGTCGGCAATTCAGGCGGTGTGGGACTCCATATGGGGGGCCGTGAGCAGCACGGCGTCGAGCGTGTGGGGCGGCATCAGCTCCACCATATCCAGCATCGTGAACGGCATCCGCGACACGATCTCCAGCGTGTTCAACGCCGCCAAGGACACCGTGAGCAGCGTGTGGAACTCCATCAAGAGCGCCATCGAGACGCCGATACAGAACGCCCGCGACACCGTGCGCAACGTCATCGACTCCATCAAGGGGTTCTTCAACTTCTCGTGGTCGCTGCCCCACCTGAAGCTGCCGCACCTGTCCATCTCCGGCAGCTTCAGCATCGCCCCGCCGAGCGTGCCGCACTTCGGCATCGACTGGTACGCCAAGGGCGGCGTGTTCAACGGCCCCAGCGTCATCGGCGTCGGCGAGGCGGGCCCCGAGGGCGTGGTGCCGTTCAACGAGCGCGGCGCGCGCCCGCTGGCCGAGGGCATCGCCAAGCTGCTCGACGGCAAGGGCGGCGCGGCCCATGGCGACACGAACGTGACAATCAACCTGTACGCGACCGTGCGGGAGGAGGCCGACATCGAGAAAATCTCCCGCCAGATAGCCAAGGAAATCAAACGGCAGGAGTGCTTCGCATGATATACAACGGCTTCGACTTCGCGCCGTGGTTCGACACCCGGCTCGTGACCCGCTCGCTGCTGCCCGAGTACGAAATCGCCACGCGCGACGTGCCCGGGCAGCCCGGCTCGCGCTTCATGCGCGCAGAGCTGAAACCCCTGACGATAGACGTGGCGGCGGCCTGGAGGGCACGCCCCGCCGACGACATGGCGGCCCTTCGCCGCCTCATGGCCTCGCGCCTGCTGTGCCTCAAGGAGGCCGAGCTGTGGCTGGACGACGAGAGGCACCTGGGCCTGCGCTACATGGCCGTGCTGACCTCGCCGGGCGCGCTCGACACGTTGTGGCACACCGGCGAGGCCACGCTGACGTTCACGGCATACGACCCCGTGGCCTACGGGGCCGAGGGGCGCGCAACCGTGTCGGGCACCTCGGGCGTGCAGGTGGGCGGGACGTTCCGCACCTACCCCACCGTGACCGTCAGGCCCGGCGGCAGCACGTCGGCGCTGCGGCTGACGAACATGGGCACGGGCGAGTTCGTGCAGATCGACAAGACGGTGACGGCATCGAGCGCGGTGGTCATCGACATGGCCGCCCCGCAGGCCACGGTGGACGGCAGCCCCGCGCCCGTGACCTTCGAGAGTGACTTCTTCCCGCTGGAGCCGGGGGCCAACAGCCTCAAGCTGTCCAGCGGCACCGCGACGGTACAGTGGACGGAAAGGTACGTGGGCTGATGATTCTGTGGGCATGCGACCGCTGGGAGGCGTACAAGGGACCCATCAAGACGCTGTTCGAGTGCGAGGACACGCGCGAGGTCAACGGCGAGAACGCCCTGAGCATCACAACGCTGGCGCGCCTGGACAAGGGCGACCGCCTGGTGTGGCGCGACCTCAAGGGCCGCTGGCACGAGAACATCGTGGACGGCGTGGAAGAGGAGCGCGCAAGCGCGGGCATCCTCTACACGTACTACTGCCCGACCTCGGCGCAAATCGAGCTCCTGGGCGACTACCTGGAGGACAAGCGCCCCTACGACGTGAGCGCCTACGCCGCGCTGGCCTCGGCGCTGTCCTCCTCGCGCTGGCAGGTCGGAACCGTGGCCGACCTCGGGCAGGCCGGCACGAACTTCTACCACACCAACGCATGGGCGGCCATCCACGACGTGGCAGACACTTGGGGCGGCGAGCTGTCGTTCGAAATCCAGGTGAGCGGCACCAAGGTGACCGCACGCCGCGTGTGCATGGCCAAGCAGGTCGGCGAGGACAACGGCAAGCGTTTCACCTACGCCAAGGACCTCGTGAGCGTCAAGCGCAGCGTGGACGAGGGCAACGTGTGTACCGCCCTGTACGGCTACGGCAAGTCCCTGCAGACCGCCGACGAGGACGGCAACCTGACGGGCGGCTACGATCGCAAGCTGACCTTCGGCGACGTGAACGGCGGGCAGAACTGGGTGGGGTCGGCCGACGCGCTGGCGCGCTGGGGACGGCCCGACGGCAAGGGCGGCAAGGCGCACGTGTTCGGCGACGTGGAGTTCTCCGATTGCGAGGACGCCGCCGAGCTGAAGAAGCTCACCGAGGCGCAGCTGGCGAAGTCGTGCGTTCCCACCGTGTCCTACACTGCGGACGCCGTGGCGCTTGCGCGCGCCGGCGAGGGCTTCGAGGGCGCGGACGAGGGCGACCTGGTGACCGTGGTGGACAAGGTGTACGACCCGCCGCTGCGCGTGCGCACGCGCATCACCAAGGTGGTGGAGGACCAGCTGCGCCCCGGCGAGGTCACCTACACGTTCGGCAACTACCAGACGGTCGCCGAGCTGATGGCCGCGCAGAAGTCGGCCGCCAAGTCCACCGCCTCGACCATCCGGGCGACCGTGACCGAGGCCGTGAACGCCTCGAACAAGGCATCGACCGGCAAATGGGGCGATAGCCTGGCGGCCGCCGAGGAGCGCCAGAAGGCGTACGCCAAGGAGGTCGGCGGCGCTGCCCAGGACTACACCGACCAGATAAGGGACGAGCTGGACAAGGCCCTCAAGGAGTACGCCGACAACGGGGACACCACGCTGGAGGAGGCGCTGAAGAAGTACTCCGACGACGGCAACCTGGACCTGGACGAGGTGCTGCGCCTGTACACCGACACGTCGATAGAGCAAAGCGAGAGCGTGCTCAAGCAGATAGACGAGGCCAACAAGGAATACCTGGAAGGCGTCACGGGCAAGCTGGACAAACGGCTGACGAGCGCCGAGGGCGAGGTGGATGGGCTGCAGAAACAGCTCGACCAGCTGCCGACGGATATCCGCAAGAAGATCGTTGACATGCTCAACAGCGAGGTGAACACCACGGGCGGCTGGGTGTACGAGGAGCCCGGCCAAGGCATCCTGGTGTACGACAAAAAGCCCGAGAGCGCCACCAAGTGCGTCAAGATAGGCGGCGGAATCATCGGCGTGGCCAACTCCAAGTACTCCAGCGGCGCGTGGAAGTGGCGCACGGCCATAACCGGCGACGGCGTGACCGCCGACGAGCTGACCACGGGCCGTATCAAAGGCGGGAACTCGTACTGGGACCTCGACAGCGGGGCCTTCTACCTGCGCGACGGCTCCATCTTCATGACCGACAGCAACGGCAACAGGGTCTATATCAACGCCACCAACGGCTTCCAGATATACGACAAGAACGGCTCCATCATCGCGGGCACCGTGCTGGTGGGCAGCACCTCCATGTTCCGCTGCAACATGGTCGGCACGTCGTCAACCAACTACATCACCACCGGCACGACGACGAACGACCACCCGGGAGCGTCGTTCGTGAACGGCTCGACCGAGTACTGCACCATCGAGGCCGTCCACGCGAAGGACAGCCCCACGGCGAGCTCGACCGACGGCGTGGGCATATCCGCCTGCGGCTACGGCTTCCTGGCAGTCAACCGCTACTACCGCCAGACGTGGCTGACGACCCCCTACTACGCGGGCTACATGAGCCATCCCGACGAGCAGCTGTACATGAGGAGCGGCAACAGCAACGCGGGCGGCTCGGCGTACGTGAAGCTGCAGGAGAACTCCAACAACTACGTGTACCTGGATAGCAGCCGCGCAGACATTGGGTCGTCGGGCACCGCCAGGATACTCGCCCCGAAGTTCGCCATAGGAACCAACCCGAGCAGCGGCGGCACCTACGGGTACACGGGCTCCACGCAGTTCATCGGGTGCATCACCAACAACGGCAACAACTGGACGTGGGGCACCATCAACGTGGTGAACGGAATCATCACCGGCATGAGCAGCATCACGGGAAACTAGACCAAGCAAGAGAGGAAACGGAATGTTCTACCACCTTGTGCAGCAGCCCGAAGCGCCGCAGGCGCTCGACGGCGCGCCGAAGCCGCCCGAGGCGCTTCCGGTGTTCGAGTGCATCAGCGACCCGGCCACGGCGCGGGCCATCGTGGAATCGGAAGACGTGTTCGAGTTCGACGGCAAGGGCGGCTTCACGCTCGTGTCCAGCCCCGTGGCCGTCATGGACGCGGAAGGCGGCGAGGCCAACGCCGTTGACTTCTCGGCGCTCACCGACGAGGAGATATGCGGGGTCCACAGAGCGCAGCCCGGCGACATATCGCGGACACTTGCGGCCGAAGGAAAGGAGTGAGGCATGGCAACGCACGAGCTTACGCTCAACCTCAAGAAGACCAACATAGCGCCGCCCGTCATCACCGTGCACCAGGGCGACAGCGCCGAGGTCCTGAAGGCCGCCATCTACGACGGCGACAAGAAGGCGGCCCTGACGGGCTGCAAGGTGCACCTCATGGCTGCGAAGCCCGACCACACCTACGTGGAGCAGCAGTTCACCGGCATCAGCGACAACGTGGCCACCGTGACGGTCGACCCCGCCGTCTTCGGCGTGGCCGGGCTGCTCAAGGTGTGCTACGTGCGCGTGCGGAACGCGGCAGGGCTGGACGCCACCACCGAGAACGTCCTGGTGAACGTGCTGCCCTCGGCGAGCGCGTCGGGCGAGATATCCGGCCCGTACGTCGATGCGGTGGAGGCGATCATCGCGAACCTCGAAGGGCAGCTAGCCGACGTGAGCGCGCTGAACGCGCAGATGCAGAAGGCCGAGGCCTCCCGCGCGAGCGCGGAAAACCAGCGCGCCACGAACGAGAAGGCACGCCAGACCGCCGAAACCAAGCGCGCAGAGACCGAGAAGAAGCGAGCCACGGCGGAAAGCGACCGCGTGACCGAGGCGTCGCAGCTGAAGACGGCCTCGCAAGCCGCCACGGCTGCGGCAAACGGCGCGGCCTCGAACGCCGACGCGGCGGCAAACATCGCCCTGCAGATAGCCAACAGCGTGGCGCAGGGCAGCGCGGGCAGCTCGGACATGGCCAAGCAGAGGCAGCAGATAGCCGACCTGTACGGCAAGCTGGCCGACGCCACGGACGCGTTCATCTACGACGACGGCACCGTGTACTGCCCCGCCTCCAAGGCCAGTGCATCTGGCAGCACCATCACGTTCGGGAGCACCTGCACGGCGTCCGGCACAACCCTCAACCTCAAGTAGAAAGGCAACGAAATGGCACAAGCGAAAACCCTGTCGGTGGGCGGCATCGGCTACGAGGTCATCGACGATACCGCGCGCAGCAACGCGCAGACGGCGCTCAACAACGCCGAGTACAACCGCCAGGGCCAAATCGGCAAGTACGGCGGGCAGAACATCGCCACCATCCTGGCGGGAGAGATCGGCAGCGGCAGCGTGTACGACGCGCTGCACAAGCGAGCCGCCAACGGCAACTTCGCGGGCCTGCGCGTGGGCGACTACATCGACGTGCCGCTCGTGAGCGCGTCAAACGTGGCGGCCCAGCAGTCCGTGCGCTTCCTGCTTGCGCACTTCGA
>CABRDE010000015.1:0-2959 GCA_902469665.1 uncultured Collinsella sp.
GTGGAGGGTGAGGGGGGTGAAGTCGTAACAAGGTAGCCGTACCGGAAGGTGCGGCTGGATCACCTCCTTTCTAGGGAGAGCATCTTGAAGGGCCCGCGCGCGTCCTGTCCCATCCTCGGCATCCGGCCTCCAGGGCTCCCGGACAACGGGACCCCGAGGCACCTTGGCAACTGCATAGCGCGCGACATGTTCGGAGGCTTCCAAGCCCCCGAACGATCTCAACTTGATATCAACCAATGACAGAAGTAGATTCTGCATCTTCGAAATCAGTTAGGATCGCCGAGATACGTTTTACCCAAAACTTTATTTTTTACTTTCTCCGATGATCTACATCATCGGCTGGCATTTACCGGGGGGACGCGTCCCCCCGGGACCGCGGGAAGAAGATACCGCGGGCGCACGGCGGATGCCTTGGCATGGGAAGCCGAAGAAGGGCGCGGCAAGCTGCGATAAGCCCCGGGGAGGCGCAAACGGCCTTCGATCCGGGGATTCCCGAATGGGGGAACCCAGCAGGGGTCATGCCCTGCTACCCGCACCCGAATCCATACGGTGCGAGGAGGCAACCGGGGGAACTGAAACATCTAAGTACCCCGAGGAAAGGAAATCAACCGAGACTCCGGGAGTAGCGGCGAGCGAAACCGGACCAGAGCCCAAACCCGCGCACGTGCAAGCGACAGGGCGTTGCTGCGCGGGGGTTGCGGGGCGAGCCATCCCGAGAGCCTGCTCTCTCGGGCGGAGTTACAAATCCTAGAGGAAGCGGAACGGCATGGGAAGGCCGGCCGCAGCGGGTGAGAGCCCCGTACGCGGATCCCCTAGGACTCCGAGGCGCGTCCCCGAGTAGGGCCGGGCACGTGAAACCCGGTCCGAAGCAGGGGGGACCACCCTCCAAGGCTGAGCACTCTCCCATGACCGATAGCGAACAAGTACCGTGAGGGAAAGGTGAAAAGCACCCCGAGAGGGGAGTGAAAGAGCACCTGAAACCGTGCGCCCCCAAGCAGCCGGAGCACCCTTCGCGGTGTGACGGCGTGCCTTTTGTAGAATGAGCCAGCGAGTTGCGTCCGGCGGCGAGGTTCAGCTCAGAAGCGAGCCGCAGCGAAGGCGAGTCATTAAGACGGCGATTGAGTCGCCGGGCGCAGACGCGAAGCCGGGTGAGCTATCCATGGGCAGGCTGAAGCAGGGGTAAGACCCTGTGGAGGGCCGAACCCACTTCGGTTGAAAACGGAGGGGATGACCCGTGGATAGGGGTGAAAGGCCAATCAAACCCGGAGATATCTCGTTCTCCCCGAAATAGCTTTAGGGCTAGCCGCGGCCGTTAGCCGCCGCCGGTAGAGCACTGGACCGCCGAGGGGGCCTCGCAGCCTACCGAAGCGGACCAAACTCCGAACGGCGGCGGCCGAGAGGCCGCGAGTCAGAGCGCGTGGGCTAAGCTGCGCGCTCGAGAGGGAAACAGCCCAGACCGCCCGCTAAGGCCCCAAAGTCCATGCTGAGTGGCAAAGGATGTGCGTCTGCCCAGACAACCAGGATGTTGGCTTAGAAGCAGCCATGCATTCAAAGAGTGCGTAACAGCTCACTGGTCGAGTGGACATGCGCCGACAATACACGGGGCTAAGCATGGCGCCGAAGCGGCGGACTAAATCATTTAGTGGTAGGGGAGCTTCCCCGGGGGGGCGAAGCCGGAGGGCGACCTCCGGTGGACCGCCGGGGAGTGAGAATGCTGGCACGAGTAGCGAGAGCGGGGCGAGAAACCCCGCCGCCGCAAGCCCAAGGTTTCCTGGGCGATGCTAATCATCCCAGGGTCAGCCGGGAGCTAAGGCGAGGCCGAGAGGCGCAGCCGATGCGCAGCTGGCAGATATTCCAGCGCCGCTCCCGCGCCGCTATGACCGAAGGGGCGACGGAGAAGGGCAGCCGGGCGGGGTTCTGGACGTCCCCGTGAAAGCGCGTAGGGGGCAGGGCATGGAAATCAGCCCTGCGGACACCCCGAGACGCGAGACGAAGCCTTCAAGGCGAAGCCGGTCATCCCATGCTCCCGAGAAAAACCCCTAGGCAGGCGCGGGCGCGCCCGTACCAAGACCGACACAGGTGGGCGGGTAGAACATACCGAGGCGATCGGGAGAACCATGGTCAAGGAACTCGGCACACTGGCCCCGTAACTTAGGGAGAAGGGGCGCCCCCCGGCGTGAAGGAGCTGTGCCTCCGGAGCGCGGGGGGGCCGCAGCGAAACGGCCCAAGCGACTGTTTACCAAAAACACAGGACTCTGCCAAGCCGCGAGGCGAAGTATAGGGTCTGACGCCTGCCCGGTGCCGGAAGGTTACGCGGATGCGTTAGCAGCGATGCGAGGCGCTGAAGCCAAGCCCCGGTAAACGGCGGCCGTAACTATAACGGTCCTAAGGTAGCGAAATTCCTTGTCGGGTAAGTTCCGACCTGCACGAACGGCGTAACGACTTGGGCGCTGTCTCGACCATGGACCCGGCGAAACTGCACTGTTCGTGAAGATGCGAGCTACCTGCGGAAGGACGGAAAGACCCCGTGAACCTTCACTGCAGCCTGGCATTGGCCGTTGGTACGGCGTGTAGAGGATAGGCGGGAGGCTTCGAACCCCGGGCGCCAGCCCGGGGGGAGCCGCCCTTGGAATACCGCCCTCGCCGTGCCGGCGGCCTAACCCGCGGCCCGAGACCGGGCGCGGGGACCGTGCCAGGCGGGTAGTTTGACTGGGGCGGTCGCCTCCCAAATCGTAACGGAGGCGCGCAAAGGTCCGCTCAGGACGGTCGGCAACCGTCCCGGGAGCGCAAGAGTGCAAGCGGGCTCGACTGCGAGGCGTACAGGCCGAGCAGGGACGAAAGTCGGCTCTAGTGATCCGGCGGCTCAGAGTGGAATGGCCGTCGCTCAACGGATAAAAGGTACTCCGGGGATAACAGGCTGATCTTGCCCAAGAGTCCACATCGACGGCAAGGTTTGGCA
>CABRDE010000016.1:0-3653 GCA_902469665.1 uncultured Collinsella sp.
AAACGAAAGGGCGCTGACCTTCTGGTCGCGCCCTTGAAGTTGAACGTCAGATTGTCCAAATGCGGCCCGCGCAGCGTCGGCTGGTCCGCCGTTCGTTAGAACGGCGGAACCTGAGACGTAACCCCTACGGCCGCTGGCCCATGCCACCCTCGAGGGTGACGGTCTCGCCGTTCATGTACTTAAAGTCGGGACCGCAGAGCTGAACGACAACGCGGCCGATCTCCTTCTCGACGTCGCCGTAGTGACCCGCCGGCGGCATGTGGACGTTGGCCTTGAACGCCTCGGGATAGGCATCCTGGAAGTTCTCGAGCGCAGCGGTCCAAGCAAGCGGGCACACGATGTTGACGTTGATGCCGTCCTTGCCCCACTCGTTGGCGGCAACGCGGGTCAGGCCGCGGATGCCCTCCTTGGCGGCGGCATAGCTGCACTGGCCATAATTGCCAAACAGGCCGGCGCCCGAAGCGAAGTTGACCACGGAGCCCTTGGTCTCCTTCAGGTGCGGATAGGCCTTCTGCATGTACAGGTAGGTGGCATACAGGCCAGAGTAAATGGCCAGGTTGAACTGATCCATGGTGTGATCGGCGATGGTCACGCCCGAGGCGCTGGCCTGAGCATTGTTGACGACGGCGTCGATGCGGCCGAACTCCTCAATGGCCTTGTCGATGACGTTCTGGACGACGGCCTCGTTGTCCTGACCAGCCGAGACATCGGCCTGAACAGGCAGAACCTTGACGCCGTACTCGGCCTCGAGAGACTCCTTGGCGGCCTCGAGCTTGGCGACGTTGCGGCCGGTGATGACGAGGTTCGCGCCCTCCTTGGCAAATGCGATATCGATGCCGTAGCCGATGGAGCCGGCGGAACCGTCCTTAAGCGTGGCCTTGCCGCCGCCGGTGACGATCACGGTCTTACCAGTGAAAAGTCCCATACAAAGTCCTTTCAAATCGCGACGGGCACGCCCGCCGACTGCGCGCATCCAACTTCACGCGCCAAAAGCTGAAATGCAACTTTAGCTTCTTCAAGTGAAAAATAAAGCCCATGGCAGGCGAACGGCACCACGTCGTTCGGCGAAGGGATTGTCAAGTACAAACTGAATAAAGCGATCGAGTTATTGCTATCAGATCGAGCCATCGAACACGTTTTGAAACTTTGCTGCGGCGCGCGGGATGTCGGCGCGAGACTTTATCATAGGGTGACAAACAACGATGAGGAGCACATGCCTATGACAGACGAGCTGGACCCCCAGACTCAACAGCATATTGATGATTCCGCAGACGTCACCGCAGATACTGACGCTGTGACCTGCGATGGTATCGACATCGACGACCCCATCTTGAACGAAAGCGCTACGGCGGAAACCCCCGAAACAGAAAACGCCGATGAGCAAAACGACGATGCGCCCGCTCAGGACGACGCCCCTGTACAGGACGACGCCCCGCAAGCAGCGGGCCCCATCGAGGTGTCTTCGGAAGAAGAGCTCGATGCCGTCATGGACTCCATGATGGATGCTGTCAAAGCGATGAAAGACGCCGTCGCCGATGCCGATATCGATGCCGAGGAAGAGGAGGCCGCCGAGGCGGCCTCGACCTTTGTGCCCGGCGAGACTCCGGTTGCCGACCAGGGCAGCACCATGCCCTCGTTTCTGCAGCTCGAGCACCCCACGATTGGCGCCGATGCGGTCGATCCGCACGCAGCAGGCTTTTCTGTGGTCGAGGGCGGTACCGGCAATATCGCCGCGCCGCAGGCTGCCGATGCGGACGCTGCCGACACCGCTCGCCCGACCGCCCCGCACTCCCCCGCCGCGAGCCGCGATCTGGGGACCGCTGTCTCGAACACTGCGAACGCCGTGGGCACCTTTATCGCCCAGGGTGCCTCGGCCATGCGCGAGATGAACGCCGCGAAAAAGGCACTTGCCGATGCCCGCACCCACCTGGCCGAACTTGAGCAGCGCATTGCCGATCAGGCCGAGGAACTCGAGACGCGCCAGGATATCGCAGGCCGCTACGACCAGATCGTCGCCGACCAGCGTCAGGCGATCGCCACAGCGCAAAAGACCGCTGCGGCAGCCGAGATTGACCGTGATGCCCACGCCGCCAAAGCGACAGAGCTCAAGGGTCAGTTCGAACAAATGAAGACAGAGGATGACGCGACTGAGCTCCGCCTGAAGGCCGCGCTCGACGCCGTGGAGGCCCGCGAGGCGAGCTCTCGCGAGACCGGCAACCGCCTCGTTCGACGTCTTGAGGATTCCAAGCGCATCCGCGACAAGGTGAAGGCCGAGCGAGACGCCGGCATTGCGGCCGCACAACAAACCGTCGACGCCACGCGCGCCCAGCTCGAGACACTGCGTCATGAGTATGCCGAGCTGCAACGCAATCCCTCGGCAAATCCCGCCAACTATACGGTGCGCACCAGCGAGCTCTCGATGCAGATCTCCGACACGGCAGATGCCCTGCGTAAAGCCGAAGAAGATGTCCCGCGTATCACCGCCGACCTTGAACACTCGCTTGCCGCAGCCGAGCAGGCCGTCGAACAGGCGCAGGCCCCCATTGCCGAAGCCAAACGCGCGCACCAAGCCGTGACGGCAGAGGCCGATGCCGCGCGCGACGAGCTGCAGACCGCGAAAACTGCCGCCACGACGCGCCAGCGCGAACTGCGCGAGAAGATCGCTGCCGAGGACAAGGAACGCCGCGACCAAGAGCAGAGCATAGCCAACGCCCAAGCAGATGCCGCGCATGCGCAGTCGATTATCGAACAGGCGACCGAAGTACACGACCACCCAGAGATCACTGAGTCGCTTGCAGGATCCTTGGCCCGAGACAAAGCCGAACACGCCGAGACCGAGCGAGAAGTCGCCCAGCTCGAGGCCACCGAGGACGCGGTGCGCGAGCGTACCCGCGACTCCCGCATCAAATTCACCGGCGCCATCGTCTGCATCGCCGCCGCAATCCTGGTAATCATCCTAGTCTGGCTGTTCGCAAGCAAGTAAACCAGCTGCCAAAAAGCGCTCAACGCAGTTGCGGTGAGATAGTTCCTGTTTAGCCCCAAAAAGGCCAATTCAAGAACTATCTCACCGCAACTTATTAGATTGATGCAAGGCAATCTATCCCTCTTGCACCAATCTCTTGACATAAGGAGTGTCCCCAGGTGCCGGCACAAAAGGAACGTCCCCAAGTGCCAAGTGCCCAATGACTACTCAACAACCACGGCAACACCGATGTAATGGCAGAGTCAGACACTATGACCCAATCCGAAGGCACGGAAACGACAGGAGCCCCCGCTCGTGACCGCGGGTCGGGGCTGCGACAATGTTGTTGAAGTGCCAGAGGCGCAGCCGCGCCGCAACGAGGTTGGGAGGCTCCCGTGCCTAGATATTCTACCGCCTTCGGAATGGACGTACACCTCAGGTCCACCACCGTCTGCGCGCTCGACGCGGAGACGGGCGAGGCCGTGACGAGGAGGTTCCGCGGCAACCCCTGGGGCGAGGTCGCGGAGTGGATGTCGGGCTTCCCCGGCCCGTCGCTCGCCGCCTACGAGAGCGGCTACCTCGGCTTCGCCCCGCAGAGGGAGCTCTCCGGGCTCGGCGTCGACTGCGTCGTCGCGGCCGTCTCCAAGGTCCCGAGGTCGGCGGCCGACCTCTCGTCCAAGAACGACCGCAA
>CABRDE010000017.1:0-1109 GCA_902469665.1 uncultured Collinsella sp.
GCTCGATGCCTCGAGATGTTCGCCTCAAGTGCGACCTGCCCCTATTGGAAAAGGATGCCGAAGATGTATTTGGTGATGGCGGAGCGGCGGATGACCCCCACGAGTTTGCCCTCGTCATCAACCACAGGAAGCTTCTTGAACTTCTTCTTCGCCAGCAGCGCGGCGACGCGGGCGATGCTCTGCTCGGGACGGGCACACACTACCTGGCGCGTCGCGAAATCCATGACGCAGCGATCCTTCAGGTCTTCGATGCGCTGTTCAAGGCTCTGATCGTCGAAGTACAGCATGGACGCGTCGCCGCCCGTGAAGATGGTGTGAGCGCGATGCTGCGCGATGGCTCCCATGACATCGCCGTCGGAGATGAACCCGACCACCTGGTTGCGCTCATCGATTACGGGCATGCTGCTCACCTCGTTTTCGGCGAGCATGCGCACCACGTCGGAAATCGTGCAATCCTGCGTGCAGGTGAACGGCTCTTCAATCATGATGCTCGAAACGGGCGTCCCCTCGAGCTCGAGCGGGATGCGCTCGGACAGAATCTCGGACATCGCTTATGCCTCCTTCGTTTTCGGTGCGGTTTTCTTGGTGCGCACGCTGAATATGGCGCAGATAAGGGAAACGAGGCCGATTGCCGCGCACACCTTGTAAGCGACGCCCGCGCCCACGGCGGTGGCTACTTGGATGCTCGCATCGACGCCGGCCGACGCGGTGACGCTTGTCATGACCGTGATGATGAGCGCCGTGCACAAACCGCCGGCGACCTGGCGGCCGGTGTTCGCGATGGCGTTGCCGTGGGCGATCATGTCATTTTTCAAGGCATTGACACCCCATGTGTTCACCGGCATGTTCGCGAGCGACTGGCCGGCGGACTGCAGCATGCAGAACAGCGCAACCACCAAGATGGGCGTGTTTACCGTCGAAAGCGAGAGCAGGAACAGGGCGCCGGTCATGAGGGCCAGGCCGACGATCGAGATGGCACGCGGACCGAGCTTGTCGAACACCACGCCGGAGATAGGGCTGATGATGATGCCCACCGCCGCGGCGGGAAGCATGGCCATGCCGGTTTCGAAGGCCGAAGCGCCAAGCGAGGTTTGCAGCAGCAACGGCAA
>CABRDE010000018.1:0-1355 GCA_902469665.1 uncultured Collinsella sp.
ATCTGCTGGTTATCGAGCACCTTTTCGAACTTCTGGTCGGCAGCAAGATACTGTACGAGCGCAACCGTGTCGGCATCTTTCGCCTTTGGATCGATCACAGCGTCGATCCCGCCGACGGCGCGCGCCACGCTTTCGAGCTCGCCTTTGCTCATCCCCTTTTCCTTCAAGTCGATGAACTGGAACTTCACACGACGTTCCTTGAAATAGCGCTGCGCCTTCTTAGTATCGAAGCTTTTCTTCGTGCCGAATATCTGGATGTTCATACGTACCGTCTTCGCTCAATTCTCGTCCGTCCATGATACGACAAGGGAGCCGAGCAAAAACAGAGCAGGCGGAGATGGAGGAGGACGGCGACCGACCGTCGGCAAGAGTCGGCCGGATCGGACTGGCGCCCAGCGCGCGCCGGCGACACGCTCGCAGCTGCACACATAGCCGATGTACAAGCTCGCCGCGGCGTTCCCTCGCCCCGCGGTGTGGCGATAGAGAAGCACGCCACCCGTCAACGATGGCGCCTCGGTGAAGAAAATCAACGTCTGGGTTACATCCCTTGAAAGGGGCGAAGACGGCTGCTAGAATACCTCCCCGCTATGAAGGATTTGACCAAAGCATACATCGCAATTCGGCGGCCCCTGGTATACGGGGCCTTTCCTGTTGTTCCCCAAGTGCGCTCTGAGCAGCCGCTTTCTTCCTGTCGTATCTGATGCACGCATAGCACGTGCATGTTATTTCACCCGTGGGCCAGCGCGCCTTCGGCGAAGAATCGAATAGATACGAAGGAAGCTTATGTCTGATAATTGTACGGTCGCGCCCGCAAACGGACGCATTACCGGTACCCAGATCCGCATCGTCGCGGTCGTCGTCCTGGGTGCCTTCTTGGCGCTACTGAACCAAACGGTGATGTCGCCTGCATTGCCGGTCATCATGTCCGATTTCTCCATCGATGCCTCGACCGCCCAGTGGATCATGTCCATCTATCCGCTGGTGAGCGGCATCATGGTACCCGTTTCGGCGTTCCTTATCGACAAGTTCAGCACCCGCGCGCTATTCTTCGGGGCGACGCTGGTGTTCGCGCTGGGCACGCTGCTGTGCGCCGCAGCCCCTGATTTCCTGTTCCTCATCATCGGTCGCGTGTTGCAAGCGGCGGGCTCAGGCGTGCTCATGCCGCTTGTCTCGGTGGTTCCCATGCTGGTGTTCCCCGTCGAGAAACGAGGAACGGCTATGGGCATGGCGGGCATCGTCATGTCGGCGGGTCCCGCGGTCGGCCCCGTCGTAGGCGGCGCGGTGATCGACACGTACGGCTGGCGCACCATGATCGGCGCCATCGTCCCCCTCGCAATTCTCGTGCTGGTGCTGGG
>CABRDE010000019.1:0-21144 GCA_902469665.1 uncultured Collinsella sp.
GCCTTCCTGGCCTCGACATCATGCTTCACCCTCAAATCAACGCGCATAAAGAAAGCCTCCCATTTCTCATGTCCAAGAAATGGGAGGCAGTTCAGTGCGAGCTGCAGGGTCTTTTGTTAAGTGACGGATCGCTTGTGGAGCCGCGCTCCATTTTGCTCGTTAGCCCTCCTTGCGAACTTTTTGCAGGTAGCGGTAGACGCTGGGCTCCGAGATGCCCAGCGCGGTGGCGGCGCAGGCCACGGCGCCCTTGAGCATGAACACCCCGTTGCCGTTGAGGTGGCGAATGACGTCCACGCGGTCGCTCTGACCAAGCGACGCCACATCCAGCCCGCGCGCGCTCAGCAACTCGGCAATGCTGCGGTCGATGAGCTCCTGCGTGGACTCCGAAAGGCTTTCGACCTCGATAGACGCGGGCTCCGTGCGCGTCGGCGCCGCGTCGAAGCATGCCATGAGCTGCTGCGCCATGGCGTTGATGGAGCGCACGGTCGAGAGGTCGGTGTTGACGCAGAGCATACCGACGATCTCGTCACCCTCGCGGATAAAGTACGTCGCTGACTCCAACGTTTTGCCGCCGGCACCGCGCCCCTCGTAGCCCGTAATAAACGGCAGGTCGCGATACTTGGCATCGTGCATGATCTTGAGTGCCAGATCGGTGGCGGGACCGCCGACCTTGCGGCCGCTCACGATGCCGTTGCGAATATCGACGATGGCATGGTCGGGATCCGAGAAATCGTGCAGCACGATCTCGCTGTTTTTGCCGAGTATCTGCTCCAGAAAATCGACCATCGGCAAAAAGCGACGTACGGTCTCGTTCACGGGCAACTCCTTTGGGTGAAATCGGAAATGTTCATAACAATTTTTTCTCATGGTAACACGCTGCCCATCATCTCGTATATTCGCAGGTACATTGCGTAATGCAGACGAACGGTAGGAATTTAGCGGTAAACGGTTGACCAAAAGAAATGTTAGATGTTATTTTGACCAGACACTTTCCTGACCTGCGGAAATGCGTAATTTCAGCTGAAGAATAGTCTGATAACAAAAAATTATTATTGAGAATGAGAATCATCTTTAATACGATATGCAATGAAGGCACAACCTCAACCCCGCACTGCGTCACAATAGAGCGTTAGATGCGAAAACAACTACTTCGAGGATTGGTGGTCAAATGACCCAGGAGACGGTTACGAACGGCACTGAAGCCCTGTTCACTCGCGAAGGCATGCCTCCCGTTAAGGAAATGATCCCGTGTGCCCTTCAGCACGTACTGGCATCGTTTGCCGGCATCATTACCCCGGCGGTCATCATGGCCGGCGTCTACGGCTTTAATAGCCAGCAGAGCACCGACATCATCCAGGTCGCGCTCATTCTTTCGGCAATCGACACGGCCCTTCAGGCCTTCGCTCCCTTCCGTCGCATCGGCGGCGGCCTGCCCATCGTCATGGGCGTTTCGTTCGCGTTCCTGCCGGCCCTGCAGGCCATGGGTGCCTCGGGCTTTAGCTTTGGTGCGCTGCTGGGCGGCGAGATCGTCGGCGGCGCCGTCGCGGTCCTCTTTGGTCTGGCCTACAGCAAGATCAAGTGGCTGTTCCCGCCCGTCGTGACCGGTACGGTCATCTTCTCCATCGGCGTTTCGCTGTATCCCACGGCCGTCAAGTATATGGCCGGCGGTATGGGTACGCCGCTGTGGGGTACCCCGCAGGCCTGGTGCGTCGCTCTTATCACCTTCGCCGTGGTCTTTGCGCTCGCCAACTTTGGCAAGGGTACGCTCAAGCTGGGATCTGTGTTCTTTGGCATGATCGTTGGTATGATCGTCTCCATCCCCTTTGGCATGATCGACTTCTCCAGCGTCGCCACCGCTCAGGTCTTCGCCCTTCCCAAGCTCATGCCCTACGCGCTCGAGTTTGATCCCGAGGTCTGCATTACCCTCGCCGTCGTGTTCCCCATGGTTGCTATCCAGGTTATCGGTGACGTTTCCGCCGCCTGCCTGGGCTCCATCGACCGTATGCCCACCGAGCGCGAGCTCTCCGGCGCTATTGTGTCCCAGGGCCTCACCTCTATGGTCGGCGGCCTGCTGGGCGGTCTTCCCACCAGCGCCCTTGGCCAGAACGTGGGCATCATCTGCTCCAACAAGGTCGTCAACAAGTGGGTCTTTGTGATCATCGCGGCCGTCTTTGCCATCGCCGGCCTGTTCCCGCAGCTCTCTGCCGTGCTCTCCGCCATCCCGCAGCCTGTCATCGGCGGCGCGACCGTTGGCGTTTTTGGCACCATCACCATGAACGGCGTGCGCATGTTCACCCGCGAGGGCCTCACGCAGCGCACTACCACTATCGTCGGCACCTCCGTCGTCTTTGGCCTGGGTATCTGGATGGCCAGCGGTTGCCTTGCCGGCGAGGGTATGCCCGCCTGGGTGTCCACCGTCATCGGCTCCAATGCCGTAACCCCCACCGCCATCATGGCCATTGTCCTTAACCTGATCCTTCCGCAGACGCCGGTCGTGGCTCAGCACATCGATGCCGCCAAGGACGCTGCCGTGGATCTGGTCTTACCCGAGAGCAAGAAGTAACCAATTCGGTGCTATTCGTCGGCGGACGCATCGCCTCGTCCGCCGACGCCATGCGGCGCCAAGCCGCACTTCAAAGGGTTTGTCCCTTTGGTGAAGCGTTGACGGGAGAGGGCCCGTTTCCGGTGTAGGCCGGCGCTTCGCACTCCGCCATGTCAGAGGTGTCAAACCCCGCCTCTGATGTTGAAGGGAGCATCCATGCTTCTGGTCGCTAACGGTTCCGTCTTTACCCGCAACGCTCAGACCCCGTTCATTCCAAACGGTGCGGTCGCCATTGACGGAGATACGATCGTCGAAGTGGGCCCCGAGCGCGAGCTCAAGGCCAAGTACCCGGATGCCGAGTACGTCGATGCCCGGGGCAACCTCATCATGCCCGGACTCATCAACTGCCACACCCACATCTACTCGGGTCTGGCCCGCGGCCTCGCCATTAAGGGCTGCAACCCCACCAACTTCCTGGAGAATCTTGAGCAGCAGTGGTGGAAGATCGACGACAACCTGACGCTCGACGGCACCAAGGCCAGCGCCTATGCCACGATTTTGGACTCCATCCGTGACGGCGTCACCACGATCTTCGATCACCATGCGAGCTTCTGCGAGATCCCGGGAAGCCTTTTTATCATTCAGGATGCAGCTCAGGAGCTGGGCATGCGTTCGTGCCTGTGCTACGAGGTCTCCGATCGCCGCGGCCAGGAAAAGTGCGACCAGGCCATTGCCGAGAACGCCGAATTTGCCCAGTGGGCCGCCAAGGAGCGTCGCGATAACGACAACCACATGATCGCCGCCATGTTTGGCGGACATGCTACCTTTACGCTTTCGGACGAGACCATGGATAAGATGGCCGAGGCCAACAACGGCCTGACCGGTTTCCACATCCACGTGTGCGAGGGCATGAACGATGTGTGGGACTCCCGCCTCAACCGCGGCGGCATCAGCCCCGTCGAGCGCCTGCTGCAGCACAACCTGCTCGGTCCCGACACCATGCTGGGTCACTGCATCCACGTGACGCCCGCCGAGATGGATATCGTCAAGGAGTCCGGCACCTGGCTGGTCAACAACCCCGAATCCAATATGGGAAACGCCGTGGGCTGCGCCCCCGTGCTCGAGTTCTTCCGCCGCGGCATCCCCGTGTGCATGGGCACCGACGCCTACACCCACGATATGCTCGAGAGCCTCAAGGTTTTCCTGATCATTCAGCGCCACAACGCCGCTATGCCCAACGTGGGCTGGTGCGAGGCCATGACGATGCTGTTCGAGAACAACGCCAAGATGGCCAGCAAGTACTTCGATCGCAAGCTCGGTGTGCTCGAGGCCGGCGCTGCCGCCGACGTCATCGTAATGGACTACAAGCCCTTTACGCCGCTGAGCGAGGAGAACATCGACGGCCACATGCTCTTTGGCATGATGGGCAAAAACTGCCGCACCACCATCATCAACGGCCGCGTCCTGTACAAGGATCGTGAGTTTGTCGGTATCGATGAGGACAAGATCAACGCGTGGACCATGGCCGAGTCCAAGAAGCTCTGGAGCACGCTCAACGATCGCACCTACTAATTCACAAGTAGATTCGCGCGCGTCGGATGTTTCGCCGCATCCGACGCGCGTATAGGCGACCTCCGCGGGGTCGCCGGCGCTGTGCTAGCGCTACACCGTATTTGCGCCCGCCGCGCGGTCTCGCCGGGCGTTACAGAGAGGAGCTCATTATGAGCGACATCATGAGGCCGATCCCGTTTTCGCAGCTGATGAACTGGATCATCGAGGAGCACAAGACTCAGGGCGCCATCTTTGGCGTGCGCAAGATGGTCACGACCAACCAGGAGGGCGCGCTTCCCATTTTTGACGAGCGCATCGAGACCCCGTTTGGCCCGGCCGCCGGTCCCAATACGCAGCTCGCCCAGAACATCGTGGCATCCTACGTGGCCGGCTCCCGCTTCTTTGAGCTCAAGACCGTTCAGGTTATGGACGGCGAGGAGCTCTCCAAGTGTGTGAACAAGCCCTGCATCGTGGCACAGGACGAGTGCTACAACTGCGAGTGGTCGACCGAGCTCGAGGTTCCGCAGGCCTTTGCCGAGTACGTGAAGGCATGGTTCGCCTGCCACCTCATCGCTCGCGAGTACGGCCTGGGAAGCCCGGACGGCTTTGTCTTCAACATGTCCGTGGGCTATGACCTCGAGGGCATCAAGAGCCCCAAGGTCGACGCCTACATCGAGGGCATGAAGGACGCCAGCGGCTCCGACGTCTGGAACGAGTGCCGCGCATGGGCGCTCGCCAACCTGGACAAGTTTGAGCATGTCGACGCCGCGTTTGTCGAGTCCATCCCGGCACGCGTCTCCAACTCCATCACCGAGTCTACCCTGCACGGCTGCCCGCCCGCCGAGATCGAGCGCATCGCGACCTACCTCATCACCGAGAAGGGCCTCAACACCTACATCAAGTGCAACCCCACGCTGCTGGGCTATGAGTTTGCACGTCAGCGCCTCAACGAGCTGGGCTTTGACTACATCGTCTTCGACGATACGCACTTCCGCGAGGACCTGCAGTGGGCCGACGCCGTGCCCATGTTCGAGCGCCTGATTGCCCTGTGCGCCGAGCGCGGCCTGGAGTTTGGCGTCAAGCTCACCAACACCTTCCCCGTCGACGTGACGAGGAACGAGCTGCCCTCCACCGAGATGTACATGTCGGGCCGTTCGCTGTTCTCGCTGACCATCGAGGCCGCCCGTCGCATTACCGAGCAGTTCGATGGCAAGCTGCGCATCAGCTACTCCGGCGGTGCTACGGTCCACAACATCCGCGCCCTGTACGATGCCGGCATTTGGCCCGTCACCCTGGCGACCGACGTGCTCAAGCCCGGTGGCTACGAGCGCTTTAGCCAGATGGCAGGCGAGTTTACCGATCTGGACGGCAAGCCGTTTGAGGGCGTCTCTCTCGACGCCGTGACCGCGATCCAGACCGACTCGCTCACCAATCCGCTCTACAAGAAGCCGCTGCGCCCGCTGCCCGACCGCAAGGTCGCCGGCAAGAGCCCGCTTTCCGATTGCTTTACCACGCCGTGCCGCACGAGCTGCCCCATCCAGCAGGATATTCCCGCCTATCTGGCGGCTGTTGACGAGGGCCGCTACGAGGACGCGCTCAACATCATCATCGAGCGCAACGCTCTGCCGTTCATTACCGGCACCATCTGCCCGCATCCCTGCGGCCGTGCCTGCGAGCGTGCGTTCTACGAGCCCGAGGGCGCCCAGATTCGCGCCAGTAAGCTCAAGGCCGCCCGCGAGGCCATGACCGCGGTGCTGCCCAAGCTGCGCGCCCAAGCTATCGCCAACGACGGCGAGCGCAACGTTGCCGTTATCGGCGGCGGCCCGGCCGGTCTGGCGACGGCGTTCTTCCTGACGCGCGCCGGCGTGCCCGTCACCATCTTCGAGGCTCGCGATTCGCTCGGCGGCGTGGTCCGTCACGTGATTCCTGAGTTCCGCATTGCGAGCGACGATATCTTCCACGACGCAGAGCTCTGCCTGGCCTTTGGTGCCAAGGTGCAGCTCAATGCTCGCGTGGAGTCCATCGACGAGCTCAAGGCTCAGGGCTTTACCGACGTTGTCGTGGCCACCGGCGCCTGGATGCCCGGCTCTGCGGGCTTGGGCGAGGGCGCCGAGCTCGACGTGCTGGAGTTCCTCGAGGCCGCCAAGAAGGGCGAGAAGCTCGAGCTGGGCGAGGACGTCGTGGTCATTGGCGCCGGCAACACCGCCATGGATGCTGCCCGCGTGGCCAAGCGCCTGGCTGGTGTGAAGAACGTGCGCCTGGTGTATCGCCGCACCAAGAAGCAGATGCCTGCCGACGAGGAAGAGCTCGATCTTGCTCTTGCCGACGGCGTTGAGTTCTGCGAGCTACTGGCGCCCAAGGCACTTAACGGCGCCGTGCTGACCTGCGATGTTATGGAGCTCGGCGAGCCGGATGCAAGCGGCCGTCGCAGCCCCGTCGCCACGGGCGAGACCGTCGAGCTTTCCGCCACCACGGTGATCTGCGCCGTGGGCGAGGGCATCGATGCCAGCCTGTACGACGCCGCGGGCGTCGAGCACGACCGTCACGGCCGCCTTGCCGCCACCTCCACCGGTGTCGAGGGCGTCTGGGCTGCGGGCGACTGTCGCCGCGGTCCGGCTACCGTGGTCGAGGCCATTGCCGACGCCGCCGAAGTCGCCCGTGCCATCGCCGGCGTGGACTTTAACAAGTACGCCGATTGCAACGAGCAGGCTGGCCGCGAGGGCACCTGCTACGAGCGCAAGGGGTCGCTGTGCCGCGACAAGCGCAACTGCACCAAGACCCGCTGCCTGGGCTGCGGCTCGGTGTGCGAGGTCTGCTGCGACGTGTGCCCCAACCGCGCCAACGTGGCCATTAAGGTGCCGGGCCTGGCCAAGCATCAGGTCGTCCACGTCGACGGTATGTGCAACGAGTGCGGCAACTGCGCCGTGTTCTGCCCCTACCAGGAGGGCCGTCCCTACAAGGACAAGCTCACCCTGTTCTGGAGCGAGGAGGACATGGAGAACTCCGAGAACGAGGGCTTCCTGGCCGTGGACGAGGACCACTTTAAGGTCCGCGTCGCCGGCACGGTCCGCACCGTCTCGGTCGATGCCGTCAACACCGGTCTGCCCGAGGCCGTCCGCCTGACCATCAGGGCCGTGCGCGACAACTATTCGTACCTTCTTAAGAAATAGGCGAGTCTCTTATGGCCAAATCCATTCAACATAACGTGGCCTACGTTGCCTGCGGAAGCGGTTGCGCCTCCGCAGGCGGCGACGCCCGCTGCAGCGAAGGCTGCATTGGCTGTGGCGCCTGCGTCACGGCCTGCCCCCACGGTGCCATTGCGCTGGTCGATGGCATCGCCCGCGTGGATCGCTCAAAGTGCACGGGCTGTGGCCTGTGCGGCATGGCGTGCCCGCAGCGCGTGATTGCCTTCGTTCCCGGCTACCAGAATATCCTGGTGCGCTGCAACAACACCGATAAGGGCGCCATCGCCCGTAAGATTTGCGATACGAGCTGCATCGGTTGCGGCATGTGCGCCAAAAAGTGCCCTGCCGGCGCTATCCGCATCGAGGACAACTGCGCCCATATCGACGGTGCGGATTGCCTGTCGTGCGGCATGTGCGCCGTCGTCTGCCCGCATGGCGCCATCCACGACCGCACCGGCATCGCCGCCGGCGTGTAGAAGGGAATCACCATGGCACAGGAATTCACTTTTACCGTTAACGGCGTCGAGCACACGACGACCCAAAACAAACCGCTGCTGCGCTATCTGCGCGACGACCTGCACATTCACTCCGCCAAGGACGGCTGCTCCGAGGGCGCCTGCGGCACCTGCACCATCCATGTGGACGGTGCGGCCGTCAAGGCGTGCGTGCTGACCACCGCCCTTGCCGCCGGCCGCGACATCGTGACTGTCGAGGGCCTGCCCGAGAACGTGCGCGAGGCCTTTGTGTACGCCTTTGGCGCCGTGGGCGCCGTGCAGTGCGGCTTTTGTATCCCCGGTATGGTCATGGCGGGTGCAGCGCTCATCGCCGAGGATCCCGAGCCTACCGAGGAGCAGATCAAGTACGCCATCCGCGGCAATGTTTGCCGCTGCACCGGCTACAAAAAGATTATCGAGGGCATTGCGCTGGCCGCTGCGGTGCTCCGCGGCGAAAAGCAGATCGACGAGGATCTGGAGCGCGGCGACGACTACGGCGTGGGCAAGCGCGCCTTCCGTATTGACGTGCGCAAGAAGGTGCTCGGCGAGGGCAAGTACCCCGACGACATCGACGAGATCGACCAGCCGGGCCTGACCTACGCCAGCGCCGTGCGCTCCAAGTATCCGCGTGCCCGCGTGCTCTCCATCGATACCTCCAAGGCCGAGGCCCTACCCGGTGTGGTTGGCATCCTGCGCGCCGAGGACGTGCCGGTCAACCAGGTCGGCCACCTTATCCAGGACTGGGACGTCATGATCGCCCAGGGCGACATCACCCGCTGCGTGGGCGATGCCATCGTGCTGGTGGTTGCCGAGGACGAGGCGACGCTCGAGAAGGCCAAGAAGCTCGTAAAGATTGATTACGAGCCGCTGGAGCCCGTGCGCAACATCGCCGAGGCCAGGTCTGCCGACGCCCCGCGCCTGCACGACAGCTTCTTTGCCTTTGGCAACACGGTGGAGCTCAAGGACAACGTGTGCCAGAGCCGTCACGTGACGCGCGGTGACGCCGCCAAGGCGCTGGCAGAGAGCGCGTTTACCGTGACGCAGCGCTTTACCACGCCCTTTACCGAGCATGCCTTCTTGGAGCCCGAGTGCGCCGTTGCCTTCCCGTACAAGAATGGCGTCAAGGTGCAGTCGACCGACCAGGGCGCCTACGACACGCGCAAAGAGTGCGCTCACATGTTTGGCTGGGATAGCGAGCCCGAGCGCGTGGTCGTCGAGACCATGCTCGTGGGTGGCGGCTTTGGCGGCAAGGAGGACGTGTCCATCCAGCACTTGGCCGCGCTCGCCGCATATAAGTTCCAGCGTCCTGTGAAGTGTAAGCTCACGCGTGCCGAGTCGCTCGCTTTCCATCCCAAGCGTCACGCCATGGACGGCACCTTTACACTGGGCTGCGACGCCGAGGGCAACTTTACCGGCCTGGATTGCGAGATCAACTTTGATACCGGCGCCTACGCGTCGCTGTGCGGCCCGGTGCTCGAGCGCGCCTGTACGCATGCCGTCGGCCCCTACAAGTACCAGAACACCGACATTCGCGGCTTTGGCTACTACACCAACAACCCGCCCGCCGGTGCGTACCGCGGCTTTGGCGTTTGCCAGTCCGAGTTTGCGCTCGAGAGCCTGATCGACCTGCTGGCCGAGAAGGTCGGCCTAGATCCGTGGGAGATCCGCTACCGTAACGCCATCGAGCCGGGCGAGGTTTTGCCCAACGGCCAGATTGCCGATTGCTCCACGGCACTGAAGGAGACGCTGCTCGAGGTCAAGGATGCCTACTACGCGCATCCCGGACACGCCGGTATCGCCTGCGCCATGAAGAACGCTGGCGTGGGCGTTGGCCTGCCCGACGCCGGCCGCTGCAAGATTCGCGTCGAGAACGGCGTGGCCGTGGTCTATGCCGCCACGTCCGACATCGGCCAGGGCTGCAACACCGTCTTTTTGCAGGACGTTGCCGAGGCATGCGGTCTGCCGCTTCGCTGCATCGCCAACGGCGAGTGCTCCACCGAGAATGCTCCCGACTCCGGCACCACGTCTGGTTCGCGTCAGACGGTCGTGACCGGCGAGGCCGTGCGCGGTGCCGCCTTCCTGCTGCGCGATGCCATGCTTGGCATCGAGGCCGGCAAGCCTGCGCCCACCGCTCCCGTGAGTGCGCATGGCGACGGCGTCAAGATCGAGTACGACGACGGCCGCGCCTATCAGCTGCGCACGCAGGAGCTCGTCGCCGGCCAGGGTATGCATCCTCAGGATCCCGCGGCTGCCATCAAGGCGCTCGAGGGATGCGAGTTTGGCTACGTGTACCTGGAGCCGACCGACAAGCTGGGCGCCGACGTTCCCAACCCCAAGAGCCACATCTGCTACGGGTTTGCCACGCATGTGGTCATTCTGGATGATGACGGCCGCGTGAGCGAGGTCTATGCCGCGCACGATTCCGGCAAGGTGGTCAACCCCATCTCCATCCAGGGTCAGATCGAAGGCGGCGTGCTCATGGGTATGGGCTATGCGCTTACCGAGGACTGGCCGCTCAAGGACTGCGTACCCCAGGCAAGGTACGGTACGCTCGGGCTGTTCCGTGCGCCCGAGATTCCGAATATCCACGCCATCTACGTGGAGAAGGACGAGCTGTTGCCCGTGGCATACGGCGGCAAGGGCATCGGTGAGATCGCAACGATTCCCACGGCGCCCGCCGTACAGAACGCCTATCGCGCATTCGACGGCAAGCTGCGTCCGGATCTGCCCATGGTGGATACGCCGTACAGCCGCGTTCGCAACCGCGGGTAGGGTAGGGCGCGGACAGCCATTGCTGATGGGCTGTTCGCGCTCAATATCAACTGCATATGCTGCGCCTTTGGCCCCCGGCTCCATCGCGAGCCGGGGCCTTTTGTTTGGAGCGCCTCCGCATGCGGAAGCTGCGTCCCGGAATCCAGCCTCGGAACGGGATTAACTTTCCCAACGGGGCCGCATGCGGAAACAGCGTCCCGGAATCATGCCTCAGAGTGGGATGCGCTTTCCGTTAACCGCTCACTTGGAAAGCGCATCCCAGTTTGAGTGTTTATTCCGGGATGCGGTTTCCGTTGAAGGACTCAACCGGAAAGCCTGTCCAGCTCTGAGACGGGATTCCGGGACACGCTTTCCGCCAGGCCCGCCATCCGGAAAGTGCATCCCGTTTTGAGCGTCCAGGCTAGGACGCGCTTTCCGTTGGCGTGGTCGTTGGGAAAACGCGGCCCAAATAGGGGGGTGCGATCCGGCGATGCGTGGCCTAGCAGCTCCTACAGGTCCACGTCGTTGAGCCATGTCGGCAGCGCGGTCTGCCAGATGCCTGCTGCCTGCAGCTTTTTTGCGAGCACTCCTGTCGAGCGGACTTCACTCATGGTAAAGCGCAGCAAGGGATGGCCGTAGAACGACAGGTGCGCTTCGCGTTGCCGTTCGGCAACGAGCGCTTCGGCGGTGGTGCGCCCGGCTAACATGGCCTGGTCGGTATATTTGACGAACCCGTCGAGTTCTCCCAACGTGAGCTCCCGCGCCTGGCGCTCCCAGGCAAAGTCCGTTCGCATAGTCTCGGTCGAATCGAAGGGGTCCGTCAGCTCGTATTGCAGTTGGTCGGGTGCGAAGCCGGTCTCGATCATGACGGCGCGGGCGACTGATTCTCCACCGCTCTCGGCGCGGGCGTCGGCATATCGAAGCGTTGTGAGGGCGGTGCGAATCGCGCGACCATTGCGGGCAGTCGCTCGTTGCTCAACGGCCTCCATCAGCTGTTCCGACGCAAGGCCGAGCTTTGAGATCGCCGAATCGGCAATGGGCATGCCGTCGGCAAAACCAGTTTGCAGCAGGCAATCTATGGCCGTTTGGATGGGCGGCGTTACCGATATGCTGGCTCTGCGTATTGCTCCGGCCGGCTCAATCTGGTGTCGCTGAATATGTGTGCCCGGACGAGCCGACGGCTTTGTCGAGCTGCAAACATGCACGACGTTCAGGTGTCGCCACGAGACCTCGAGCCCCAGCAGGCAAGCTGCCGAAAACGAGCAGAACGTCCAATCGGGATGGATGATCGCAAGGGCGCGGAGGATTTCGCAATGGCGTTGCGCTCGGTTGAGTTCATCCCAGCGCGTTTTTCGCGCAAACAACCCCGGCATGGGCGAGACAACCGTGCCACTGGTGCGCCGAAGGAGCGCTTTTCGGATCGCCGTGCTCGGGGGAATCAGACAGCGCCCCTCTTGTTCGGCTTGAGTGAGCAGTTGGTCGATGAGCTGGTCATTGCAATGGGTCATGAGCTACCGCCTCCTTTTGGGTAGCAAAAACGTATCAGCTGGAACTTGCCGCTCAGCTGACCAAAAGCTGACCAAAATCTAACCATGCAGGTAGATGACCTGCTTTTGGCGACATATTTCTTGTTTGAATCGGTGGGCGGTAATCGGCGACCGTGAACGGTAGCTGGATATGAAGTCTTGGTAAGTTTCGGGACGTGTACTTTTTGAAAAAAGAGCATTCTATCTGCTGTTTTGTGTTTCTGGATCGCATATTTGAAGGTATGTGATAAGGGTGGCGGACTGTCGCCTTGTATCTGCGGAAGCTGTGTCCCGGAATGAGCGCTCGGAATGGGATGCATTTTCCGGTAGAAGCTTCAGCGGAAAGTGCATCCCAGAATTCAGGCTCAGAACGGGACGCGCTTTCCGGATGGCATGTTTGGCGGAAACTACGGCCCAGTTTTTGGCTCCAGAACGGGATACATTTTCCGGAACGGTCCACGTGCGGTGGGGCACCGCCCCTCTTGCGTGCGCCGCTTGTCGAATTACGTTATAGCTAGCTATATTATAGAAAGGTATAATATAGCTAGCTATAACGTAAAGGAAGGATGGCCCTATGTTTATAGGAAGAACAGCGGAAATGTCCGAGCTCAATCGACTGTATGGCACGGACTCCTTTGAGATGCCTGTGATTTACGGTCGTCGTCGTGTGGGCAAAACGCGCCTTATCACAGAGTTCATCCAAGGCAAGAAGGCTATTTACTTTCAAGCACGTCGTACCAATGCGGAGGCAAACCTGCACGGCTTTAGCCAGGCGATACTTGCGGGTTCGGTTGGTGCTGCAGGTGTGTCGTTTCGTAGTTTTGACGAGGCATTCGATGCATTGGCCACCATGGCTCGCACGGAACGTTTGATTGTCGTGATTGACGAGTATCCCTATCTCGCCCAATCGAATCCCGAGATCAGCTCGTTGCTGCAAGACAAGATCGATCACTTGTACAAAGAGACCAAGCTCATGCTTATCCTGTGCGGGTCGTCGCTTTCGTTTATGGAAGAGCAGGTGTTGGGCTACGAGAGCCCACTATACGGTAGGCGTACAGCCCAGTTTAAGATCATGCCGCTCGATTTTACGACGACCCTCGACCTGTGGCAGAGCATGGGTCGCGAAGACGCTGCGGTTTGCTATGGCATGACGGGCGGCATTCCTGCATATATCGAGAAAGTCGATCCCGTCGCACCGCTCAAGGACAACATCAAACGTCTTTTTCTTACTCCTACGGGCTATCTCTTTGAGGAGCCGAGTAACCTGCTATTGCAAGAGTGCCGCAATCCCGAGCAATATGATGCGATCGTGCAAGCAATTGCTCAGGGGCGCTCGAAGATCTCGGAGATTGCGAGTTCCACGGGAATCCCTGCGAGCAACGTTAAGAGCTATGTGGATAAGCTGGCGTCGCTTGGGATTGTCGAGCGCGAGCTGCCCCTAAACGAGACGAGCAATAAGCGAGCCGTGTATCTGCTGAGCGACCAGATGTTTAGGTTCTGGTACAAGTTTGTTCCGCAGAACATCGGGCTGATTCAAAACGATATGGCCGAGATGGCGTATAAGCGCATTGAGCCGCACGTATCGGATTACATGGGTACGGTCTTTGAGCTTATATGCAGACAATACGTGTACGAACTCGCGCGGGCGGGCCAGCTTGATGTGGTTCCGGCGAGCGTCGGGCGCTGGTGGGGGACGGATAATCGCACGCATACGCAGGAAGAAATCGACTTGATTGTTGACGATGGCGAGGGCACTGCGTTGTTTGCGGAGTGCAAATGGCGCAATGAATCGCTGGGCGAAGACGTACTGCAAAAGCTCGTGCATCGAAGCGAGCTCTTTAGACGGCAACGAAAAAGTTATGCGCTTTTCTCAAAAAGCGGCTTTACGCAGGGATGTCGGGATGCCGCAGAGAGTAGGGGAGACGTCAAGCTGATCTCGTTTGACGAGATGTGAGGGCGGGATAACGCTGCTCGGGGGTAAAGCCTGTCCTCGAATGGCTGGAACGGGGCCCTCTGTTGTCATGCTAGCTGCCAGCGGAATGCCGGCGGAAAGCGTGTCCCAGATTTCGGCCCCAGAGTGGGATGTCGTTTCCAGATCGGGCCTCAAACGGAAATTGCATCCCGGAATGAGCGCTCAGAACGGGATGAACTTTCCCAACGAGGTCGCATGCGGAAGCTGTGTCCCGGATTCTGACTCCAGAGTGGGATGCCGTTTCCGGCTGAGGTCTCTGGCGGAAGCTGTATCCCGGAATCGAGCTTCAGAGTGGGACGTGCTTTCCCGTCAGGAGCTCAAGTGGAAACTGCGTCCCGGATTCAAGCCTCGGAATGGGACGTGCTTTCCGGATGGGCTTCAAGCGGAAACTGTGTCCCAGAATCGACATGGCTTCAAGTGGAAAGCGCGTCTTAGAATACCGCGCCGGCGTTTTTGGCGGTCGTGGTTGGAAAGGGGAGCATTGCCTACACGCGCGACGACGGCGTGGCGGTGATCCCCATGGCGGCACTTGGGGCGTAGTGATTTTGCGGTTTGCGGTTTGCGGGGTACTGGGCCTCCATTACCGAAAATCCATTTGGTAAACCAGATGCTCGCGGATAGAATAAAGTCGACGGCAGCCCAAGTGGTGAAGAGCTGGGCAGCGCCGTTGCTTGGTCAAGAGGTCAGCGCCTTAATGGCAGCGACTTGTTATGCTTCGAATGCTGCTTGAGTGCCTCGGAAAGTTCGATAAGCGCCGTGAAGAGCGAGACCAAAGCAACCAAGAGCTCTGTGAGCTCTGATGGGCCCGGGATGACCGCTGATTCAAGTCACCGGGCCTATATCTTTTTCACACATTCGAATAGGCGGGCGACTCTTTTGGGGCTGTCTGCGTGGCGCGTGCCTGGTGCATGGCACTGCATCCCGCTTTTGTGTCCGCACGGGCGGCTACGCTTACCGCAACGTAGCCATTCGTGGAAAGGACGGATGCCATGTCGATGGATAAAACTGGGTTCGTGAGCGTTGGCGCCGAGATCGAGGACGAGGTGATGCCCGATCGCGTCGTGTTTAGCATCTGCTTTGGGGGAAGCTTCGATACCAAGGAGGCGTGCCTGAACGACTACAACGCCGATCGCGTTAAGGTCGCTGCGGCATTGGTGCCCTTTGGTTTGGATGACGAGCTAACGTGTCGCGGTTACGCCTGCTACGCGCGAACGACACGCAGAAAGGCGACGATCACTGGCTATAGCTACCATGCCTACGGCACAATCGCCGCGTCGATTGACGCCGTCGATGTCGCCGCTATATGGACGGCTCTTAACACCTGCGGTTCGCGCGCCGACATGAGCGTAGGTTTTGATCTAGCCGACCGGCGTGCTGCCGAGGATGCCCTCATCGCCCGCGTCGTCAAGCGAGCCCGCAACAATGCGCAGGCGCTTGCGGCGGCATCGGGTTCTAAGCTGGATGGCGTCAAGCATATCTCCTACAACAGTCAGCTTGGCAGCATGGATCGGCTTTGCTATGCAAGTGCGGCCGATTTTGCGCTCGGAGCTCCTGCGGGATCGGCTGATTCCAAGGTGACGGTGCTGGAGCCAGAGCCTATCGAGGTCGAGTGCTCCGTGGATGTGGAATGGTGGCTGGAGTAGAGGGGCGAGCCCCGGACTTCGTAACCGAAATTCCATTTGTTAAACCTGGCGCCCGTGGGTAAAATAAAGTCGACGGCAGCCCAAGTGGTGGAATGCTGGGCAGCGCCGTTACTTCGATTAAGGGGTCAATGCCTTAGAGGCGTCGACCCCTCTTTTTCTGCTTCGTACACTGCTTGAGTGCCTCGGTAAGTCCGATAAGCGCCGTGAGGAGCGAGACCAAAGCGGTCAGGAGCTTCACGAAATCAGTCAGATCGGTCATGGGCATCACCTCCCGTCGCATGGAGGGCGCTGCCCGGCACATGGAACTGCCGTCAACAACTGCAATTCTATCAAAGTACTGCTATAAATACGAATATATGTTCGTTAATAACAGTGACATGATTCTCTCAAAGTGTGGCTTTACGCAAGGATGCCGGAAAGCCGTGCTGTGCGATTTCATGTCCGCACGGGCGCCTATCCTTACGGCAATGTAGCCACCTATGTAGCAAGCGGCAGTTGACGGAGAGAGGCCGTAACCGTGTCAGCTGAAAAGACGCCGTGTATCTCGGCTATCGATACGACGAACTTTGCGCGCCAAATTGTGCTGGATTTTGAGTTTGCGCCGGTGCCAAAGCAGCGCCAGCGCCGCGGACTGCGCAACGAGATTATCGAGGTCGGCGCTGTTAAGCTCGATTACCACGGCAACGTGATGGGCGAGTTCTCGCAGTTTGTGCAGACGGAATATGCCGAAGGCGTTGCGTATCCCGTCCGCGAGCTCACGGGGATATCGGCCGTGGATACCGCCATGGCTGATCCTCTCTACGTGGTGATGAAAAGGCTCAACGATTGGATCGGTCGCTACTCCGCCCAGATAGTTTGCTGGAGCGGGACGGATCGTCGACAGCTTTTGACCGAGTGCCAGGCAAAGCACATCGACCTTGCCGCATTTCCTACGGACTGGGCCGACCTGCAGGCGTTTTACACCTCGATCATGGACGTGGGCAGCCATGGGCGCGTCTCTTTGAGTGACGCGGCGACGTGGTTTGGCATCGAGTTCGACGAGTCGACGGATCACGCCCACAGCGCCCTTGCCGATGCTCGTGTGACCGCCAAGCTGCTCAAGCAGATGATGGACGGGAACTACCGCGTGAGCCCGCGCGCCCAGGAGATACGCCAACGATGGGGGATGGGCGAGCGAGCTCAGACGCGCCTTTCCAGCAAGTGCCCCGAGCTGAGCGATCTGCTGCTGAAGTTGAAAGCGGAGGGAAGGTAGGTGGGGCTCCGGGAATGACCTCTGACTCGATTCGCCGGGGCTCTTTTGTTTTCTTTGGAGCTTTCTTGCGGCGCTGACTTTGCTTCGCCTCATTTCGTATAAAGCGGCTGCTAGATTGCATGGTGATGATAAAATTAATCAGTTCAACACCAACAG
Source organism: uncultured Collinsella sp. (assembly GCA_902469665.1). Classification (GTDB taxonomy): domain Bacteria; phylum Actinomycetota; class Coriobacteriia; order Coriobacteriales; family Coriobacteriaceae; genus Collinsella. The sequence continues at coordinate 17,073 of CABRDE010000019.1, forward strand.
TTGCCGTCTTGCGCAACGAGGAGTTCCGAGACGTATGAACGAGTCTGACACACGGCTTAAACTCATTGATCCTGCGATTATGAAGTCGTGGGATCGTAATACCCAAGTCTTCACTGAGTATTTCTTTACCAGTGGCGAGATCGTTGTGCGCGGAAGCATGGTCACCCGTAAAGACAAGAAGAAGGCTGACTACCTTCTGATGTATGCTCCGGGCATCCCTATCGCAATCGTCGAGGCCAAGGATACGGAGCACACCGTTGATGCCGGTCTCCAACAGGGGATGGGATATGCTCAGCTGCTCGATATTCCGTTTGCGTACAGCTCAAACGGAAAGGGTTTTGTTGAACACGATTTTCTTTCCGGGAAAGAGCGCGCTTTTACCATGGACGAGTTTCCCGCTCCGGCGGAACTCTGGACACGATACTCAAAAGCTAAGGGGCTTGAGCATCCGTATAGCCAGGAGATTGTGACCGCTCCGTATTACCAGGAGCACGGTGGCAATCACCCTCGCTACTATCAGTGCATCGCCATCAATCGTACGCTTGAAGCTATTGCACGAGGCAAGAATCGCATCTTGCTCGTTATGGCAACGGGAACGGGAAAGACTTTTACGGCTTTTCAAATCGTTCATCGCTTGCGACAGACTACCGAGGTTCGTAAGGTTCTCTATCTGGCGGACCGCAATATTCTCGTCGACCAGACCATAGACGGCGATTTCAAGCCTCTCAAGAGGGTTACAACCAAGGTCGTAGGTCGAAAGCTCGATTCTGCTTACGAGGTCTATTTCTCGCTCTACCAACAGCTTGTTGGTGAAAACGGTGAGGAAATATTCCGCGAGTTCGACTCGGAATTCTTCGATTTGATTATCGTCGATGAGTGCCATCGCGGAAGCGCCGCGGCGGACTCCGCATGGCGTAAGGTGCTCGAGTATTTCAATTGCGCAATTCAAATCGGAATGACGGCCACGCCAAAGGAGACTGAAGAGGTTTCAAACATTACCTACTTCGGCGAACCTGTTTACACCTACTCCCTTAAACAGGGAATCGAGGATGGCTTTCTTGCTCCGTATAAGGTTATTCGCCCTAAGCTGAACGTTGACGTTTACGGATATCGTACTGAGGAAGGCACCGTAGATGATTGCGGCGAAGCTCTGCCCAAACGTGTTTTCGAGAAGCAAGACTTCGACAGCGAGATTGTCATCAAGGAGCGCTACGAGGAAGTTGCCAAGCGAATAACTCAATTTCTCAAGGAGACAGACCGATACTCCAAGACTATTGTCTTTTGCGTTGACATCGAGCATGCCGAAAACATGCGACGCGCCCTTGTAAACGAGAACGCCGATATCGTAAGAGATCACCCCACCTACATCATGAAGATTACGGGTGACGACAGGGAAGGTAAGGCTCAGCTAGATAACTTCATCGACCCCGACGAGAAATACCCGACCATCGTTACGACTTCGAAGCTTCTCACCACTGGCGTTAATTGCAAGACGTGTAAGGTAGTCGTGCTCGACAACAAGTTCGGTGAGCACGGAATGACGGAGTTCAAACAGATTATTGGTCGCGGCACCCGTATTTGCGAGGACTATGGCAAGCTCTACTTCACTATCCTCGATTTTCGCGATGCGTCTCGCTTGTTCGCTGATCCCGAGTTCGATGGCGAGCCTGTTGTTGTGTTTGAGCCCAATCCGGATGACCCCATTGCGAACCCGGATTCCGGTGGCAATGGCGGCGGCCCCGTCCCGCCTTCGCCTCCGATCGTAGACCCACCCGTATTACCGCCGGACGATCCGTCCTCCCATGTGAAATATCACGTTCATGGGGCCGATGTCTATGTAGTGTCGGAGATGGTGCAGTATTACTCCTCCGATGGCCTTCTTGTAACTGAGAGCCTTAAGGACTATACGAGAAAAAACATCCTTGGCGAATACGACACTCTTGACCACTTCCTAGCGGCGTGGAACTCTGAACATAAGAAGCAGGCGATTATCGATGAGCTGCGCGCTCATGGCGTATTTCTGGATGAGCTGCGGCTTGAGACTGGACAAGAGCAAATGAGCGACTTTGACCTCATTTGCCATATTGCTTACGACCAGAGGCCCCTGACGCGCAGCGAGAGAGCCAATAGCGTCAAGAAGAAGGGCGTGCTTTATGAGTATGCCGGCGTCGCGCGCGAGGTCCTTGAGGCACTTCTCGACAAATATGCGACGTCGAACCTCGTAGACTTGGACGATACCCATGTTCTCGATCTCGAGGAGTTCCGTCGGTTTGGCAGCCCGATGAAGATCGTTGCCGCATTCGGCGGCAAACAACAGTACATTCAGGCAGCACAGATGCTCGAGGACGAGCTCTACATCGCATAGAGAAAGGTAACGATAGCAAATGGCACTGGGATCTCTTGTAAAGACCCTGCAGAACATCATGCGTAAAGACGCCGGCATCAATGGCGATGCACAGCGCATCGAGCAGATGACCTGGCTTTTCTTCCTCAAGATCTACGATGCCAAGGAGCAGGAGTGGGAGTTTCACGATGACTCCTATCAATCCATCATCCCCGAGCGTCTACGCTGGCACAGCTGGGCACATGATGCGAAGGACGGCAAGGCGCTTACCGGCGATGAGCTCCTCGATTTTGTAAACAACGATCTATTCAAGACTCTTGAGAGTCTTGAGCTTGCGCCCGATGCGCCTTTGCGACACGTTGTCGTCAAGGCTGCTTTTACTGACGCCAACAACTACATGAAGGATGGCATTCTGCTTCGTCAAGTCATCAACGAGATTGACGAGTCGGTTGACTTTACCGAGTATAAAGAGCGTCACGCATTCGGTGAAATTTACGAGACCATCCTGAAAGACTTGCAGTCCGCAGGTAACGCCGGCGAGTTTTACACGCCCCGAGCGGTGACTGACTTTATGGCCCAGGCGCTTGCGCCCAGGCTCGGTGAGACTGTGGCGGACTTCGCGTGTGGCACGGGTGGCTTTTTGACGAGTGCCCTCAAGATTCTCGACTCCCAGGTGCAGACTCCAGCCGATCGCGAGCTCTATGCAAGATCGGTCTACGGTATCGAGAAGAAGCAGCTCCCTTACCTGCTGTGTGTGACCAACATGCTGTTGCACGATATCGATAACCCTGAGGTCTTTCACGATAACTCGCTTGAAAAGGATGTCCGCGAGTGGAGGCACAGGCCAGACGGCCAGTTTGATGTCGTGCTTATGAATCCCCCCTATGGAGGATCTGAAAGCGCTTCGGTGCAAAACAACTTCCCTGTTGCGCTCCGTAGCTCCGAGACCGCCGATCTATTCCTTGGTCTCATTCTTTACCGCCTTAAACGGGGCGGACGCGCTGCCGTTATCATTCCGGACGGGTTCCTCTTTGGCCAGGACAATGCAAAAACTGAGATTAAGCGTCGTCTGCTCGAGGAGATGAACTTACATACTGTTCTGCGCCTTCCGCAGAGCGTTTTCGCTCCTTACACGAGTATTACCACCAACGTTTTGTTCTTCGATAACACCGGAGCTTCTGAGGGCGTCTGGTTTTATCGGATGGATATGCCCGAGGGTTATAAGCACTTTTCTAAGACTAAGCCCATTAGGCTCGAGCATTTTGCACCCGTAAAGGAATGGTGGGAGAACCGTCGAAATATCGAGGAAGACGGTAATCCGAAGGCAAAGTTCTATACGGTCGATGAGTTGCGAGACGGTGGCTTCAATCTTGATTTGTGTGGCTATCCTCACGAGGAAGAAGAGATTTTGCCGCCCGACGAGCTGATTAGGAACTACAAAGAAGAGCGTGCTAAGCTCGATGCCGAGATTGACCAGAAGCTTGCTCGTATTTGCGAGATTCTTGGGATTGAGGCATAGATGAAGGCAAAAGACCTGAAGAACTCAATCCTGCAAATGGCGATTGAGGGAAAGCTCGTTCCACAAGACCCGAGTGATGAGCCTGCAAGCGTCCTGCTTGAGCGTATTCGTGAAGAGAAGCATAAGCTTATTGCTGATGGTAAGGCTAAATTCCCGAAGGGCGGGGAGAGCATTATCTATATCGGTTCCGATGGCTCCCCCTATGAGAA
>CABRDE010000020.1:0-50216 GCA_902469665.1 uncultured Collinsella sp.
ATCTATCCAAAGCGCGCCGGCCGTCGCCGTTAGAACTCTGCAAATTCGGGAGCGCCGACCTCAATCTCCTCACGCCCCGCCATAAGCTCGCGCATCTTAGCGCAAAACGGCTCCTGCTCCCCCGCTTTGAACACCAAATGAATCGTCACGGTATCCGCGTAATCGGTATCCGAAACCTTGGCACCCGAATCCTGCGCCAAACGAAGCACCTGCTCATACTGCGGATAGGCCACATGCACGTCAACAGGCACGACACTCGTCATCTCGACAATCTGCCCGGCCTCCTGAGCCGCGGCCACCGCCGCCTGCGTCGCCGCGGTATAGGCGCGCACCAAGCCACCGGGCCCTAACAGCGTGCCACCAAAATAGCGCGTCACTACGCAGCAAACATTTTTGAGCTCCGCGCCGCGCAACACCTCGAGCGTCGGCATACCGCTCGTGCGGCTCGGCTCACCATCATCGCTTTGACGCTCGCGTCCATCGACCAAAATCCACGCGGGAACATTGTGTCGAGCGTCGTAATGACGCTTTCGAACCATCTCGATAAAGGCATTCGCCTCGTCCTCGGACTCAATATGGACCAGCTGGGCAATAAACCGGCTCTTGCGGTCCACAAACTCGCCCGAAGCCTCAATATTCGATTGCAGAGTAAAATAGCTGTCCACCAAAGCCCCTCAACTACAAGCAAAGCAACAAACAGCCTCAATAATACGGCAAAGCCCGTACCGTTAACCCCGATAAATAGAACGGCAACGCCAATGACCAGCCAAAGACAGCGAGACGGCGTCAGCTGAGTCGATTTGGCCCGAAAGAGGAGGGAGCACGCCTTATGGCGGCGACCGACGAATGAGCGCCAAATCGGCCAGCTGACGCCGTCGAAGGCGAGAACCCGTCAGCGCGAGCAAGGTGCCTTGAAAGACGAGGGCATTGACCTTATGGTCATGCCCGAAGGCTTGTAAGGCAGATTGCCGCGCTGACGGGTTCGCAGCGTCAACATAGTTGCCAAGTGGGCCTATAAGCCGGGTTCTGTCGTGAACGGTCATTTATCTTGTCTGCACGTTACCGTGCAGCTCCACGCACGCTACCCGAACGCGGACCGGGCCGGCCCATAGCGTTCCTATTCGCGCTTGCTCCGGATGGGGCTTGCCAAGCCGCCGTGTTGCCACGACGCTGGTGGTCTCTTACACCACCGTTTCAGCTTTTCCCTTTACGCCTTGCGGCGCAGGTGGGAGTCTTCTTTTCTGCGGCGCTTTCCGTCGGATCACTCCGCCCGGCCGTTAGCCGGCATCCCGCCCTCTGGAGCCCGGACTTTCCTCACGCGTACTGCAAGCAGCACATCGCGCGACCGCCTGGCCCACTCAGCAGTGCAAGAGTGTAACACACCGTTGCCGCAGGCAATGGCACAACGCAAACGCTCGACACGATAAACCAAGAACCGCCATGCGCTACAATGGTCCTGTCGATGGGCAACGTCGTCAGTCGAGACGCGACCGCGCTCCGCACCCCTCCGTCTACTCGGTGCGCTCCCGCCTCCTCCCCGAGGCGGGATGTCGGCATTTTTTTCATGCACCGACAACCAAATAGCCTGTGGATGGCATGGGCAGCATCGTGCATCTCGGCACCAAATGCAAAAAGGGACCCGTCCATTACGGACGGGTCCCTTAAAACAAGTGATCGTCAAACCGATTTACTCGGCGTCGGTCTCCTCGTCCTTCTTCTCGGAAGGAAGCGGGGTAACCTCGATCTCGACGCCCAGAGTCTCAGCAGCGGACTTCATGGACAGGGAGATACGACGACGGTCGAGGTCGATCTCCATGACCTTGACCTGAACCTTGTCGCCCACGTGGGTGACCTGAGAAGGCTGATCGACGTGCTTGTTGGCCATCTCGGAGATGTGAACCAGGCCCTCGATGCCCTCGCCCAGGTCGACGAAAGCGCCGAACGGGACAAGCTTGGTCACAGTGCCCTCGACGATAGCGCCGACGGGGTACTTCTTGACCAGTGCACGCCACGGATCCTCGGTGGTCTGCTTGAGACCCAGGGAGATGCGCTCGCGGTTGAGATCGACGTCGAGAACCTCGACCTCGACCTCCTGGCCGACCTTGACAACCTCGGAAGGATGGTTGACGTGGTTCCAGGAGAGCTCGGAGATGTGGATGAGGCCGTCGATACCGCCGAGGTCGACAAAGGCGCCGAAGTCGACGATGGAGGAAACGGTGCCCTGGAGACGCATGCCAGACTTGAGCTTGGACAGGATCTCGGAACGCTCGGCCTTACGGGACTCCTCGAGCACGACGCGACGGGAGAGGACGACGTTGTTGCGGTTGCGATCCATCTCGATGACGCGGGCCTCGATGCGAGTGCCCATGTAGGAGGTGAGGTCCTTGACGCGACGGAGGTCGACGAGGGAAGCGGGCAGGAAGCCACGCAGACCGATGTCGAGGATCAGGCCGCCCTTGACAACCTCGATAACCTCGCCCTCGACGTTCTCACCGGAGTTGAACTTCTCCTCGATGCGGTTCCAAGCACGCTCGTACTCGGCACGCTTCTTGGACAGGACCAGACGACCGTCCTTGTCCTCCTTCTGGAGAACCAGAGCCTCGATGGGATCACCGAGTGCAACGATGTCTGCAGGGTTAGCGTCCTTGCGGATGGACAGCTCGCGGACCGGGATAACGCCCTCGGACTTGAATCCGATGTCAACGAGCACCTCGTCATGCTCGATCTTAACGACAGTGCCGTTAACGAGATCGCCCTCATCAAAGTCGGTAATCGTACCGTCGATGAGGTTGTTCATCTCCTCCTCATTGACATCGTCAAGAGAGAAAATGGACGAGTTCTGAATCTCACTCAAAGGTGGACCCCTTTCGAACTACGGGGCCCCGATTGCTAGGACCTACAGAAGGGTGCGACAAGCACACAACGTTTAGGAACACTCGGGAGCCGACAGATACTAATGTGACGCTTATGCAATCACGTTCGTATAGGTTACGGGGAAATGAGTTCGATTTCAAGCGTGAACTGCGATTTTTTACTCGTGTGGAGACTTTTTCGTAATCTTATGAACACACGTCTCCGCAACTTGACGATAACCAGCCAGGCATTCGGCTTTGGGGTAAAGTATCCGGAGCCAACGATTCTGGATCGATTTTTCGAGAAAGGTGCCCGCGTGCTCAAAGCAGTCGTTTTCGATATGGACGAAACGCTTCTTAGCATTAACCTCAACGCGTTCATCCTTCGCTATTTTAAGGATGTCTCGTCGATGCTCGCGGATATCGGTCGCCGCAGCCACGGTGGCACGATGGCACGCCTCGGCACCATCTTGGTCGACCTCAACGCCAATCGCCGAAGCGGCACGGATAATCGCACCAATCTGGAGTTCTACCAAGAAGAGGTTGAGCGCCGGTGCGGCATTTGCCTCTCGGACCCACTTATCTACGAGGCGTTTACCTACTACGACCGCGAAGTTCTTCCGTACAAGAACGACGATGTCATCAACGCCCACGCCATGCCGGGCGCACACGCCGCGCTCCAGGCCGTACAGGACGCAGGGCTGCGCTGCGCGCTCTTTACCAACCCCAGCTTTCCGCAGGGGGCCATCGAGTGCCGCATGGGCTGGGGCGACCTGGCCGACGCCCCCTTTGAACTCGTGACGCACATGGGAAACACCACCCGCTGCAAGCCCGATGCCACCTACTATCTAGAGCAGCTTCAGGTGATGGGGCTCGAGCCACACGAGGTCCTTATGGTGGGCAACGATCCCAAACGCGACTTCCCGTCCCCCGATTGCGGCATCCAAACCGCCTTTGTGGGCCAAGGAAAACCGGGACGCGCCACCTGGCGCGGAACCATGGAAGATTTCGCCCACGACTTTAACGCCGTAATCGAGGCCTTCTACGAGCACCAAATAGCCGACGAACTGTCCTAGCACACTTGGGTTTTGCCGATCATGATGTTGAGGATCTCGACGTCGGTGTCCTTCATACCCACACGGCCTACGTAGCCCATGCTAGCGATTGTCTGCTCAACGGTATCTTGGATCAGGCCCTCGCCGGCGCGGAAGCCGCGACCCTGCATGGCCATATCATGGCCCAGAATCGCCGCATCGACGGCAGCCGAGATCTTGGCGGCACAGCTCGCCTTGGCGCCGTCGCACACGATGCCGCCCACGTTACCGAGCGTATTCGAGACCGTCGCGCCAATCTGCTCGCGCGTGCCACCGCACAGCCAGGTAATCGCAGCGCCGGCGCCGCACGCGGCGCAAATAGCACCGCAAAACGCCGAGAGCGCACCAATATAGCTCTTGATATGCACGGCGATCAGATCGGACAGCATCACGGCGCGCACCAGGCGCTCGTGGTCGCAACGCAGGTACTCGGCATACTCCATGACGGGCAATGCGCAGGTAATGCCCTGATTGCCCGAGCCGCACACAATGGCGACCGGCAGCGCGCAGCCGTTCATGCGGGCGTCGGACCCGGCGGCCGCACGGGCACGGGCACGGCAGGCGACGTCATCGGCACGAGCACCCAGCAGCGTACGACCCACCTCGGCGCCCCAAGCGTGCGCAAGGCCCTCGGCACTGATCGCGCCATTCAGCTCAATCTGACGCTCAACGGCAGCGCGGGCGTCCTCAATGTCGCCGTCCTCGATAAAGTCAATGATGGACTCAATCGACATGGGCGTGTCGGCCTTATCCGCCGCACGCTCGGCCACCACGCGCTCGGCGCAGGCGGCACACTCCCCCGCCGACTTGCCGCATACCGGAATACCATCGAGCGTATGGCACGTGACATTGGTGTGGTGGTCGGTAATCTCGACGACCGCGGTATGGCCCCCGGCCGTGGCAGTCACCTTGATGTAGAGGTTGGGCACACCCTCGACAAGCGACACATCGCAGTAGCCGGCGTCAGCGAGGAGCTCAGCCACGCGCGCACGGTCTTTATCGTCAACGCTCTCGAGCACCTCGAGCGCGCTCTTGGCGTCGCCGCCCACGGCACCCAGCACGGCCGCGGCTTCAATACCGTGCATACCGCCCGAGTTGGGCACGGTCACGCTCTTAACGTTCTTGATGATGTTGCCCGAGCAGGCAACATCCATATGATCGGGTTCGCAACCGAGCGTCTGGCTCGCCAGCGCCGCTGCATAGGCAACGGCAATGGGCTCGGTGCAGCCGAGTGCACAGACAAGCTCGCGGTTCAAAACATCGCAAAACGCGGCATCGCGAAGAGAATCGGCAGGCATAGGTATCTCCTACTTGTATAACGGACAGGGCTCTCGAAAATAATTAGCTCTTTTATTTGATAACAATGCATCAAAAACCGCAACCCAAGTTCCGGCGGACGGCGTTCAAGCGCAAACTGACGGCATTAATACATGAAAAGCTAGTCTTGTTGCATGCTAAAGCGTTTGACCAAAAAACGCCCGAGTGTTTCCACAAAAGTCGCGCTATCATGCAGTCGAACGCGGTAAAACCTTTAGCAATTCCGCCGCACGGACCAGAGAGGAACCACTCATGAAGATTGGTATCGGTAACGACCACGCCGCCGTCGAGCTCAAGAACATCATCTCCGAGCACCTGAAGGAGCGCGGCTGCGAGGTCGTGAACTTTGGCACCGACACCTCCGAGAGCTTCGATTACCCCATCGCCGGCTACAAGGTGGGTAAGGCCGTGGCCAACGGTGACGTCGACCTGGGTATCCTGATCTGCGGTACCGGCGTCGGCATCAGCCTGGCCGCCAACAAGGTCGAAGGTGTTCGCGCCGTCGTATGCTCCGAGCCCTTCAGCGCCAAGCTCTCCCGCATGCACAACAACACCAACGTGCTCGCCTTTGGCGCCCGCGTCGTGGGCTCCGAGCTCGCCAAGATGATTGTCGACGAGTGGCTCGACGCCGAGTTTGAGGGTGGTCGTCACGAGCGTCGCGTTAACCTCCTCAACGAGATCGATCGCACGCGCGGCCTTAAGATCGTCGACGAAGCCTAAACTATTCAGTGCCACAAGCTAACAGCAGGGGCCCGCTCGGAACACATATCCGAGCGGGCCCCTGCATAGATTTTGGAATAAAAGGGCGCCGCGGATGGAGTTCCGCGGCGCCCAAGCCACACGCTAACAGCTTTAAGGAGTCAAAGCTGGTTTAGCCAAAGAAGCGCTTGATCTCGATCTCGGCATTCTCCAGGCAGTCGGAGCCGTGGATCACGTTGGCGTTGACATCGACGGCAAAGTCGCCGCGGATGGTACCAGGAGCAGCCTCAAGCGGGTTGGTAGCGCCCATGAGGGTGCGCATCTTAGCAACAGCGGAGAGACCGGAAACGACCATCTTGACGACCGGACCGCTCGTCATAAAGTCGCAGAGACCGCCAAAGAAGGGCTTGTCGGCCAAATGGGCGTAGTGCTCCTCGACGGTAGCGTGCTCGAGCGTGGTCATCTCCATGCGCTCGATGACAAGGCCGCTGCGCTCAATGCGAGCAACGATCTCGCCGATCTTGCGGTCGCGCACGGCGTCGGGCTTAATCATGATGAAGGTCTTCTCGATAGCCATAAAAGTAGCCTTTCAAGTAGGTTCGCGCGTGCCCAAGTCCCATTCCGGCACCCGCCTGGACTGCATCGTAACAGAGTTTTAGCTGCAGTTAAACAAAAAGCTGTTTATTGAAACGTTGCAATTTATTAAAGCGCTCCATATGTGTCACTTCTGTTTCGAAGCCCGATTAGAGTACCATCCGACCGCCCATCAACCGCATCGAGCAGAGCAGGCGGTCGGTTGCCGCCCGCGAACGTAACCCCTTCACAACCTGCCCAAAGGTCCTACAGAAGTTCTCGACAAGCCCCTCCCCCATAGCAACAAAATACGGGCGCCCACATCAGCAGGCGCCCGTAAAGTGAAAACGATTTATCAATAAATGGCCAAAACGGCTTCAGCCAAATCCCTACTTTACCCCGTGGCCCATCTCGACGACCTTGGTCAGTGACCCAAACACACCCTCGTCAGCCACGAGCTGTGCCTCGGCGCGATCAAGCTGCACGGCAACGGCGGCAGGGGCGGTGCCGCCCTCGGTCGTGCGCGCGGCGACAATCGACGGGATGTCGAGCGCCTCGGTAATGTCGCGCTCAAAGAGCGGGCTTGCCTCCTGGAACACCTCAAACGGCAGGTCCTCAAGATTGCAGCCGCGCTTCTCACACATCAGAACCAGATGCCCCACCACGGCATGAGCCTCGCGGAACGGCAGACCACGCTTAGCCAGGTAATCGGCAACATCGGTGGCGGCAAGGTGACCCACGCCGCACTCGCGCGCCATGGCATCCTCGTTGACGGCCCAAGTCGAAATCATTCCGGCCATAACGGACAGGCACTGCATGAGCGTATGGGCGGTATCGAGCGCGCCCTCCTTGTCCTCCTGCAAATCCTTGTTATAAGCAAGCGGCAGGCCCTTCATGGTCACGAGCAGCTGCACCAGGTTGCCATACACACGGCCGCTCTTGCCGCGAATAAGCTCGGCAAAGTCGGGATTCTTCTTCTGCGGCATGATAGACGAGCCGGTGGAGTAGGAGTCAGAAAGCGTGATAAAGCCAAATTCGGAGCTCGACCACAGCACGATCTCCTCGGAAAGACGCGACAGGTGCATGGCCATGACGGAGCCGGCGTAATGCAGATCGAGCAGGAAATCACGGTCGGAAACCGCATCGAGCGAGTTGGGAATCACGCCCGCAAAGCCAAGTTCGGCAGCCGTCATCTGGCGATCGAGCGGATAGCTCGTACCAGCAAGCGCGGCAGCACCCAGCGGGCAGTTGTCGGCGGCATCAAAGGCGGCCTTCAGGCGCGTAAAGTCGCGCGCGAACATCCAGGAATACGCCAGCAGATGATGCGACAGCAGCACGGGCTGAGCGTGCTGCATGTGTGTGTAGCCCGGCAAAATCACCTTGTCGTACTTCTTAGCCGCATCCACCAGCACATGGCGCAGCTCTAGATTGGCCTCCATGAGCTCCTTGGCCAGCGCCTTGACGCCCAGTCGCGTATCGGTCGCCACCTGGTCGTTGCGCGAACGCCCAGTATGCAAGCGCTTGCCAGCCTCGCCGATGCGACGCGTCAGCTCGCTCTCGATGGACATATGAATGTCCTCATCGTTGATGTCGAAGGTGAAGTTGCCGGCATCGATATCCTGTTCGATTCCGGTCAGGCCCTTGGTAATCGCCTGCTCGTCCTCGGCACTGATGATGCCCTGGGCCGCCAACATCTTGGCATGTGCCTTAGAGCCGGCGATATCCTGCTTATAGAGATGTTTGTCGACCGGCAGCGACGCGCCAAACTCCTGCGTGACCTCGGCCACGCCTGCCTCAAAACGACCGCCCCAAAGAGCCATGGAACCGTCCCCTTTCTCCAAATACCAAAACAAGCGCCCAAAGCAATGCGCCATATCGCTAAAGCGATTTTTCAACCGCTAGTTTTACACATTCCCCACCGTGTGCGGAGCCATGTAGCTAATTTGCAAAGAAGTGACGCGCCATGCACTTGGCGCCCAACGTCTCCCTCCGGATGTTGCCCTGCGAACCATCAATCCAGGCCTTTAGGCTCATAGGAACGTCCTCGACCTTTGCAGCATCGAACTCGGGCGCGAGGGCAAGTAAAGCATGCGCGAAAGCAATGAACATAATGGATACTCCTCATATATATAGGCGCAGAGCCGCCAAATTGATAGAAGGAGCCCCGCCGGACAACCCCGGCGGGGCTCGGACTCAGCCGCAGACGCGGCATCATATATGCGGGCGGAACGTAGGGGCCACCGATGTTAAGAAGTGTCAGCAAGCATAACGAAAGGTAGGGACCCCGTGCGCCCGTTATGTATCACGCGGATGGGCCGCGCGGATACCAAGGGAAGGAGGCGCTAGGCCTGGGCGGCAGCAGAGCTGGGGCCCTGGACCTTTGCCCACGTCTTGAGCGATAGCGTATCGATCTCGATAAAGCCGGCGCTGGCCTTCTCGTCAAACGTGGTGTCGCGGTCGTAGGTAGCCAGACCGTAGTCGTAGAGGCTGAAGGGGCTCTTGCGGCCGACGACATGACAGTTACCCTTAAAGAACTTCAGACGGACAGTGCCGGTCACGAACTTCTGGGTATCGGCCATAAAGGCATCGAGCGCGTTTTTGAGCGGGCTGTACCACTGGCCGTTGTACACGGCGGTGGCCCAATCCTGCTCGAGCTTGATCTTGGTCTTGAGCAGGTCGCCCTCGACGCAGATGTCCTCGAGCGCCTTGTGGGCGGTGATGAGCGTCAGGGCGCCGGGAACCTCGTAGCACTCGCGGCTCTTAAGGCCCACCAGACGATCCTCGACCAGATCGAGGCGGCCAAAGCCATTGTCGCCGGAGATCTTGTTGAGGGCGATGACGATCTCGGAGAGCTTCATCTTCTTGCCGTCGACGGCGACGGGCTTGCCGGCCTCAAACTCAATCTCGGTGTAGGTCGGGGTGTCCGGCGTGTCCTCGGGGTTCTTGGTCATAACCCAGGCGTCGTCGAGCGGCTCGTTCCAGGGATCCTCCAGGTGGCCGCACTCAATGGCACGACCCCACAGGTTGTCGTCGATGGAGTAGGGGTTGTCGTTGGCACCCTCGGGAACCGGCACGTTGTGGGCGTGGGCATAGGCGACCTCGTCGGGGCGACACTTCAGGTCCCACTCGCGAACCGGGGCGATAACCTTGAGCTCGGGGTCGAGGGCCTTGACGGCGGCCTCAAAACGGACCTGGTCGTTACCCTTGCCGGTGCAGCCGTGGGCGACGTAGGTCGCGCCAAACTCGTGGGCGACCTCAACAAGCTTCTTGGCAAGCAGCGGGCGAGACAGGGCGGAGAGCAGCGGATACTTGTTCTCGTACATGGAGTTTGCTGCAATGGCTTTGGTCAGGAACTCATCGGAGAACTCGTCGCGCAGGTCGAGCACCTGGCAATCGAGAACGCCCAGGTCGAGCGCCTTCTGCTTCTTGGCATCCAGTCCGGTCTCTTCCTGGCCCACGTTGCCGCAGACACAAACGACATCGAGATTCTTCTCGTCCTGGAGCCACTTGACACATACGGATGTATCAAGACCACCGGAATATGCGAGAACGACTTTTTCCTTGCTCATGGCTGTTTCCTTTCGCCCTTGGTAGCTAGTTAGAACATCGGTCAGTTGCAAGTCATTTCAAGGTCATATACCGTGCAATATCAGGTTAAATAGCAAAAATCAGCACATACATGCCCTAGAAACATGCAGCAATGTCGCGCTAAAACCCAACGACCTCAAAATGACTCTGTTGAGGCAATTCGCCCCATGCGGACAGAGACGATTGTTATCGTCGTCGGGAAATTGCGCGCTGGCGTCGGATGGCATTGTCTGCAGTGGTGATGATCGTTACGAACTGCATCTGCCTCTCCTTTCACCTATCGCCGGGCGCAATTCTAATATCGTAAACGGTACCTTTTCCTCGGTAAGCGGTTGTTTTTCCGTCTCCGTTTTCGATGGTCGCTATATTACGCTAAAGTGCCCGCAGCACAAGCGACAAATTCAAATTTCTGAAAAGTTTTTTCATTACTTTGTGAAGCGTGGTGCAAATACGCTCCGTTCCTGCGAAAATACGCCCGACTACGAATTGATGGTTATAACGTCTGAAACAATCTCGAAACGAAAGGCTCGCTTTTATGCAAACTTACGAATCGGACGCCAATATCGGAAACATTAAGATTCTCGCCGTCGACATGGACAAGACGCTGCTGACCGACGAGCGCGTGCTGCCCCAGGGTCTTGATGAGCGCCTGGACAAGCTCGCCGACGCCGGCATCGTATTCTGCCCCGCCAGCGGACGTCCCGCCCCCAAGCTCGAGGAGATGTTCGAGGGCGTCAAGAACCGCCTCGCTTTTTGTCCCGACAACGGAGCGTGCGTGATCTATCGCGGCAGCTATATCTATAAGAGCAATATTGACGTGGAGCTGTATCAGCAGGTCTTGAGCCGTGCCTCGGAGGATCCTCGCGCTGTCCCCGTCCTGTGCTGCTTCGACGAGTTCTACGTGCTTGTCCGCGACCATCAATACCACGACGAGATCAGCGTCTACTACAACACAATCAACTACGTCGATAGCTTTGAGGGCCTTGATATCGAGTCCAACAAGATCTCAATCTTCTTCCCGGCCTATGATGCCGAGCCCGCATTCCGCGAGACCTATAGCCCCGAGTTCTCGGACAAGCTCTACGTCACCAACGCCGGGCGCGAGTGGATCGACTTTATGAACCTGGGCGTCGACAAGGGTGCCGGCGTCGCTCACCTGTGCGAGCACCTAGGCATCGATATTGCCGATGCTGCCGCCGTAGGCGATACCTACAACGACATCCCCATGCTCGAGCGCGTTGGACACAGCTTTATCGTGGACAATGCCGAGGAGCACATGAACGCGCACGCCAAGTGGCGCATTCCGAGCAACAACGACGGGGGCGTACTGACGCTCATCGACGCCATCTTGGCGGCTCGTTAACGTGGCTCGTCGGGCCTGGCCGGCCGGCACGGGTTAACTTTTCGCTCGGTCAGGTCCTGCGCAAGACGAAAGCCACATTAAGTGGCTTTCTTTGCGTGCGGAATCTACGAAAAGTTAACCCGTGCCGGCCGGCCAGGCCCTAGGTTTACTTACCTGCCGCCAAGATGGCGTCTTGAGTGTCTAGATACTTAGGCTGAATTTAATTGAACGAAGGACGCTCCTTGTTGATAAGGGGCGTCCTTCTGTTTTTGGTTACTTTGGAACTGTGGTTGCTTTTCTATTTCGCGTCGGCCCAGGTTATGCCGGTGCTGGCTTCGGCGATTAGGGGGACGCGGAGGTCTACTACGTGTTCCATGACGTCGCGGACCATGGTGGTTAGGCGCTCGGCTTCGTCGACGGGGCACTCAAAGTCCAGTTCGTCGTGCACTTGCAGGATCATGTGGGCGGCAAAGCCTTCTTCTTCCAGGCGGCGGCTTACGCGGGCCATGGCGATCTTGATGATGTCGGCGGCGGTTCCCTGCATGGGGTGGTTCATGGCCGTGCGCTCGCCAAAACCGCGGAGTTGCGGGTTTTTGGCCTTGAGCTCCGGAATATGACGACGGCGGCCGTACATGGTCTCGGCGTAGCCCGTCTGCTTGGCGCGTGCCACCACGTTGTCGAGGAACGTGCGCACGCCCGGGTAGGCTTCGTAGTAGCGGTCGATCATGTCGCGCGCCTCGGCCATCGAGATATGCAGCGACTGCGACAGACCGTAGGCCTGCTGACCGTACACGATGCCAAAGTTCACGGCCTTGGCGCGGCTGCGCAGGTCGGGTGTTACCTCGGACACCGGCACACCAAACACGCGCGCCGCCGTCTCGGCATGGAAGTCCTCGCCCTCGTTAAAGGCGCGCACCAAGTGCTCGTCACCCGAGAGATGCGCCAGCAGACGCAGCTCGATCTGCGAGTAGTCCACCGCCAAAAAGACGCTTCCCTCGCCTGCCGAAAACGCCGTCTTGACGGTACGACCCAGCTCCGAGCGCGTCGGGATGTTCTGCAGGTTCGGGTCGCTCGAGGACAGACGCCCCGTTGCCGTAATGGTCTGGTTGTACGTAGTGTGCACACGACCGTCACCACGGCGTAGCGGGCCCAGCGTGTCCAGATAGGTGGACTTGATTTTGGACTTCTCACGCCAGTCCAAAATCAGGCGCACGATCTCGTGGTCGCGGGCAAGGTCACTCAGCACCTTGGCGTTGGTCGAATAATAGCCGCGCTTAGTCTTCTTGAGGCCCTTGGTCGGAAGCCCCATCACATCAAAGAGCACATGCGAGAGCTGCATGGGACTGCCAATATTAAAGGTCTCGTCGCCTGCCAGGTCGCGAATGCTGCGCTCGACCTCGGTAATCTGGGTCGCCAGGCCCTCGGACAGACTATGCAGGCGGTCGGGGTCCACGAGCATGCCCGCACGCTCCATCTTGGCAAGCACCGGAACGAGCGGCATCTCGATGCCATCGAACACGTTGGCGGCCTTCTCGCGGGCCATGCGATCGCGCAGCGGTGCGACCAGCGCCAGCGTCAAGGCCGCCGTGCGAGTGGCGGGCGCAGGAGCGTCATCACCGGCACCCTCTGTACCGCGCGCCGCAGGTAGCGACATCCGCAGATAGGTATCGGCCAGATATGCCTCATCGAACTCGGAGCGGTCGGAATCCAGCAGGTAGGCGGCAACCACGGTATCGAAGATGCGCGTAGAATCGACTGTCAGCGGATCCATGAGCTCGGGCTCAGAAGAATCGATGGGCGAAAGCTCGTGCAGCAGCGCTTTCATATCCGGGCTCGCCACGCGGCCCTCCATAAACAGGCGCGCAAGCACGCCGGCAATCACGCCGTGGGCGAAGTTAAAGCCATCGACCACGGCAGGCGAACCGCCGTCGCCCTCCTCAAGCGCAAGCAGCCCCCTGGACGTCATCAGCCACAGCGTGCGCGTCAGGCCAAAGAGCGCGCCCTCCTCCTTGTCATCGTCCACCACGGCGGCAATCCACTCGCCTGCCTCGATCGCGCGAGCGATCTCGGCGGCAACGGCAGCGAGCGCCTCGGCATCGCCGGCAGCAGCGCGCATAACGGGGGGAATCTCAAACGTGCTTGCAGTGGCCGCAGCCCCACCGTCGGCACCGATCAATGCCAAGAAACGGTTCTGCATGGCGGTGATACCAAGCGTGCCCAGCGCCGCGGACACTTCGTCGGCAGAAAACGCCGGGAATGACGTCGCCTCAAAATCGAGCTCGACGGGCGCATCGGTGCGAATGGTTGCGACCTTGCGGCTCAGCAGCGCATCGTCGATGTGTGCACGCAGGTTCTCGCCCATCTTGCCCTTGACCTCGTCGGCATGTGCGATGACCTCGTCCAGGCTACCGTACTGCGCAATAAGCGCACTCGCCTTTTTGGGACCGATGCCCGGCACGCCGGGGATGTTGTCGGACGTGTCGCCCTTCAGACCATAAAAGTCGGGCACGAGCGCCGGCGTAATGCCGTGATACAGGTCATCCACGCTCTCGGGCGTCATAATCGCAACGTCGGACAGGCCCTTACGGGTCGAGACCACGTTGACGTGCTCGGTAACAAGCTGATACATGTCGCGGTCGCCGGTCACCAGCAGCATGTCGCAGCCGGCCTCCTCACCCAGGCGCGCCATGGTTCCCAGGATATCGTCGCCTTCCCAGCCCTCGGACTGCAGAATCGGCACGTTGAGCGCGGTGAGCAGCTCCTTAATCATAGGGAACTGCGCGTGCAGATCGGGGTCCATGGGCGGGCGCTGCGCCTTATACTGCGGCAGCATCTCCATGCGCACGCGCGGCTTGCCCTTATCAAACGCCACGACCACGCCGTCGGGGTTAAAGGCATCGATCATCTTAAGAAACATGTTCAGAAAGCCAAAGATCGCGTTGGTGGGGCGACCATCCGGCGCGTTCATGGTCGGCGGCACGGCGTGGAAGGCGCGATGCATGAGCGAGTTGCCGTCGATAACGGCAAAAGTGCGGCGCTTGTCAGACATATTAAATACCTCGCTTTAGGCTGGGCACGGTTTGCTCACTCCAGTTTACACGCTCCCCGCCCCGCGACCACCTCACATCAAGCTCCCCCGCCACCGTGAGCCCGCGCGTGATACGATGGCTCACGGTACATCAACCAGCACGATCGATCCGAAAGGAGCCTGCGTCATGGAGCGTCCCTGCGCATGGAAAAAGTACACGCCACAGCAAATCGAGGAGCTCGAGGAGCTTTGCCGCGGCTATAAGCAGTTTTTGAGCGAGAACAAGACCGAGCGCCTGTGCGTCAAGGCCGGCATCAAGATAGCCGAGGAGGCGGGATACGTCGACCTGGAGACCGTGATCGCCGAAGGCCGCGAGCTCAAGGCAGGCGACAAGGTGTACGCCGCCAACCACGGCAAGGACCTTATGCTCGTCAACCTGGGCACCGCCCCGCTCGAGCAGGGCTTTAACATCCTGGGCGCCCACGTGGACTCGCCGCGCCTGGACCTCAAGCAGAACCCCGCCTTCGAGGCCGGCGACATGGCCTACCTCGACACGCACTACTACGGCGGCGTCAAGAGCTACCACTGGGTGGCCTCCCCGCTCGCACTCGTGGGCGTCATCTGCAAAAAGGACGGCACCACCGTCGACATCAACATCGGCGACAAGGCGGACGACCCGGTCTTTACTATCTCCGACCTGCTGATTCACCTCTCGAGCGAGCAGATGTCCAAGCCTGCCAAGGACGCCGTCGATGCCGAGATCCTCGACGTGATCGTGGGAGGCCGTCCCGTCAAGTTTGATGAGGACGACAAGGACGCCCCCAAGGAGCCCGTCAAGCAGATGTTCCTGGACATCCTCAAGGAGCAGTACGGCGTCGAGGAGGAGGACTTCCTCTCCGCCGAGATCGAGGTCGTGCCCGCCGGCCCCGCCCGCGACATGGGCCTCGACCGTTCCATGATTCTGGGCTATGGTCACGACGACCGCGTCTGCGCTTACCCCTCCATGCTCGCCCAGATCAATGTGGCCAATGTCGAGCGCACGAGCATCACGCTCATCGTCGACAAGGAGGAGATCGGCTCCGTGGGTGCCACCGGTATGACGAGCCGCTTCTTCGAGAACACCGTCGCCGAGATCATGACGCTCGCCGGCGAGGATAGCCCGCTGGCCCTGCGCCGCGCACTCGCCCGCAGCCGCATGCTCTCCTCCGACGTGTCCGCCGGCTTCGACCCGGGCTATGCCGGCAAGTTCGAGACCAAAAACGCCGCCTTTATGGGTCGCGGCCTGTGCTTTAACAAGTACACGGGCAGCCGCGGCAAGGGTGGCTCGAACGACGCCGACGCCGAATACGTGGCCCTCGTCCGCGACATCATGGACGAGGCAGGCGTGGACTTCCAGACCTGCGAGCTCGGCCGCGTCAACGCGGGTGGCGGCGGCACCATCGCCTACATCATGGCCAAGTACGGCATGAACGTCATCGACTCCGGCGTTGCCGTCCTGTCCATGCACGCCCTGTGGGAGGTCGCCAACAAGGCCGACATCTACGAGGCCTACCGCGGCTACAAGGCCTTCATCGAGCGAGCCTAACCAACCCTTCATCAGTTGCGGTGAAATACGGACTAAACTGGCCCATAAACGGCCAAAACAGACCGTATTCCACCGCAATTTCTTTTTTGGCAGAGGAGAGTTCATGCTGCAGGTCATCATTTCGCCCGCCAAGCAGATGCGCGCGGCCCAAGATGCTTTTGAAGTCCTGGGCATCCCACCCTTTGTGCGCGAGACGGCTCGCCTCCACCGCGCACTGCTAGATACCGAGCGGAATGAAGGCAGCGGCGGCCTGCAGGCGCTGTGGAACGTGAGTGACAAACTGCTGGGGCCTTGCCTCAACACCCTGCATGAGTTCGGGCCCATCCTGAAAAGCGGCGATCTCGACAATCCCGCACTCGCTCGCCACCTCTCCCCTGCCGTCATGTCCTATCACGGCATTCAATACCAGAGCATGGCACCCGAGGTGATGGATTCCGCGCAGCTCGCATGGCTGCAAGACCATCTGTGGATCCTCTCCGGCCTCTACGGGTGCGTTCGTCCCTTTCATGCCGTCGAACCGTATCGGCTGGAGATGGGCGCGAAGCTCGCCGTTGACGATGCCCGAGACCTCTACGCGTTTTGGAGCGACAAGCTCGCGCGGGCTATCGCCCCGGCAGGCTCAAACACCACGATCGTCAACCTCGCCAGCGTAGAGTATGCCAAAGCCGTTCTGCCCCACCTCGCGGGCGACGCCACGGCCGTCACATGCCTCTTTGGCGAGGGTATCCGCAACGGGAAGCCCATCCAACGGTCGACCGCCAGCAAAAAGGCGCGCGGCTCCATGGTGCGGTGGATGGCAGAAAACAAGCTCGAGGATGCAAGCGAACTCACCGCATTCAATATCGGCTATCGGCACATCCCCGAGCTTTCAGACAAAAACACCCTGGTTTTCATGAACGCGCAGGCACAATAGGCCCGCCGTTTCCAAACACCCCATTACTCCGCCAAGCCATCGGCCTTTGCAATCTCGCTCGTCGAGCCATCTTGGTAGGTAATCTTAACGTGCTCTACGTCGGATACCGTAACGCCCGACGGAGGTTCCAGACGCCACTCCGTCAGAGCGATATCCATGGTCGTGGGCACGCCCCCTTGATCTTTGAGCTTCACCGTGAGTGTTTTGATTGCCGCATCAAACGTCACGCGTTCGATTTCTTCGCCCGGAATAGACCCGCCGCTCAGCTGCAGCTGCACAAACTCGTCGCACGGATACCAATAGTCGCCGGGTGCGGCAACCGTGTTGCCACCAGAAACTTTCATGGTCATAATCGGCAGGCCCTCGTCGGCCTCAAACTCCCAGGCGGCGCCGCCACGACCGCCGAACGTCCAAATACAAAAGGCAATCACCAGCACGGCAAGCACCGCAAAACCAATCGCGACCAACCCATGGTGCGCACGGCTTTCCTCGGCCGATACATCCCATTGCGTCTCTCGATATAGATGCTTGTCTTCCATGTACGCCTCCCCACAGGCACGCTCGTTAGGCCAATCGTACCCATTCGAGCTATACTTGAGCCCATTACATAAACGGGGAGCTTGCAGGACAAGACGGCAGGCTGAGACTGGGCGCGCCCGCCCTGACCCGCAAACCTGATATGGGTAATGCCAACGAAGGGAGCCGTGCCAATGAGCACACAGACCGAGCCCAAGCTCGTCACGCAAATCGACTTCGCCCGCGCCGGGCAGATCACACCGCAGATGAAGGAGGTCGCCGAGCGCGAGCATCGCGACCCCGAGTACATCCGCGAGCGCGTGGCCGACGGCCGCATCGCCATTCCCGCCAACATCGTGCACATCAAAAAGGGCATGCGCGCCTTTGGCGTCGGTGAGGGCCTGTCCACCAAGGTCAACGTGAACCTGGGCATCTCGGGCGACAAGGCCGATGCCGCCGAGGAATGGAAGAAGGTCAAGATCGCCGAGGACTTTGGCGCCGACGCCATCATGGACCTCTCCAACTCGGGCAAGACGCGCCAGTTCCGCCAGCAGCTCATCGACGAGACGCCGCTCATGGTAGGCACCGTCCCCATGTACGATGCCATCGGCTACATGGAAAAGCCGCTGGTCAAGCTCACCAAGGACGACCTGTTCGAAGTCGTGCGCGCGCATGCCGAGGACGGCGTGGACTTTATGACCATTCACTGCGGCATCAACAAGTCGGTCACCAAGACCTTTAAGGAGACTGGCCGCCTGATGAACATCGTGAGCCGTGGCGGCTCACTGCTGTTTGGCTGGATGGAGGTCACCGGTAACGAGAACCCGTTCTATGAGTTCTACGACGAGTTGCTCGAGATTTGCCACGAGTACGACGTGACGATTTCGCTCGGCGACTCCTGCCGCCCGGGCTGCCTCTACGACTCCAACGACGCCACCGAGACCGCTGAGATGATCGAGCTGGGCAAGCTGTGCAAGCGCGCTTGGGCCGCCGGCGTCCAGGTCATGGTCGAGGGCCCGGGTCACATGGCGCTCGACGAGATCGCCGCCAACATGAAACTGCAGAAGCGCCTGTGCCACAATGCTCCGTTCTATGTGCTCGGACCGCTGGTAACCGATATCGGCGTGGGTTACGACCACATCACCGCCGCCATCGGCGGCGCCATCTCCGCCAGCTCCGGTGCCGACTTCCTGTGCTACGTGACACCGGCCGAGCACCTATGCCTGCCCAACGCCCAGGATGTGCTCGACGGCCTCATGGCCACCAAGATCGCCGCACACGCCGCCGATATCGCCAAGAAGGTGCCCCACGCCCGCGACATGGACGACAGGATGGGCCAGGCACGCCGCAAGCTCGACTGGGACGCCATGTGGAAGTGCGCGCTCGACCCAGTTACGGGCAAGAAGCGCTACGAAGAATCCCCCGCCGCCACCGAGGGCACTTGCACCATGTGTGGGAAGATGTGCGCCGTCCGCACCGTCAACAAGATCTTCGAGGGCACCACGATCGACCTCGGCATGGAGGACTAACCCTGTCGCCGCGGCCGCTTCTGGCGGCGAGCTGGTGCCTGTCAATTGTTGACTTGTGAACATTTACTTACACTTGCGTAGAGATTGCATCGCCCGCCCGGGTTCGGCATAGAGTCGGCCCGGGCATCTTTATAATGCTGGCTTAAAGACCCATTTGATTCCGACCGAACAAGGGAGCGAACATGGATCGTAGTAAGGTACCTGCCGTCCTGTCCATCGCGGGATCCGATTCCAGCGGTGGCGCCGGCATTCAGGCCGACATCAAGACCATCACGGCGCACCGCCTGTATGCCGAGACGGCCATCACCGCCATCACAGCGCAAAACACCCTGGGCGTTACCGCCGTGCAGGATATCTCGCCAGATATCGTAGCCGCGCAAATTGACGCCGTTTTTGACGATATCCGCCCCAGCGCCGTCAAGATCGGCATGGTTTCTTCTGTCGAGATTATCGAAGTCATCGCCGACCGCTTGAGCGCCTGGAACGCAACGAACGTGGTCGTCGACCCCGTCATGGTTGCCACCTCGGGCGCGCGGCTGATTGCCGAAGATGCCGCCGAGGCGCTCACCCGCCGCCTGTTCCCGCTAGCGACGGTTATCACGCCCAATATTCCCGAGGCCATGGCCCTGCTCGACTACGAGGTCGACTCCGAGCGCACGCAGCAAAATGCTGCCATGCTCCTCACCCGCCGCTTTGGTTGCGCATCCCTCGTTAAGGGTGGGCATCTTGTCAACGAGGCCAACGATGTACTGGCCGAACCCGCGCCACTCGATGACGAGGGCAACCATCTGGGAGATCCACTCACCACGTGGTTCCGCCACAAGCGCATCGAGACCGACAACACGCACGGCACCGGCTGCACGCTCTCGTCCGCCATCGCCTGCGCGCTGGCTCAGGGCATGGATCTTGCCGACGCTGTCAACGCCGGCAAGGCATACCTAACGGGCGCTCTGGCCGCCGGCTTTGACATGGGCAAAGGCTCCGGCCCCGTCAACCACATGTGGCAGTATTAAGATTCGCAGCCCAAGCCACCGCAAAGGCGCCCGTCCCCTTTGCGGTGGCTTGGGGTCGCGCTACTCTCCGAGCATCTCTTGGAGCTTGGCTGCCACGGCGTGGCCCAGGCTCTCGTGGCTTTCGGGCATCATGTGCAGATAATCGATATCGCCCGGCTCGGCAAAATCAGCGGCATTCAAAAAGTCGCAGCCAAACTGTTTAGCAGCATACGCATAGTATTCGGCAAAATGCTCCGAGGCCTCGACGGAGCGCTCGTCAAAGTCGGTCATGTACACATCGGCGATCTGCGGTTTAATCTTGATGGGCGCCATCAGCAGAATACGCGGGCAGGGCGCGGCTTCGGTCCAGGGAAACGCGCGGACGGTGCGAATCAGCGCCATGGCACCGTCAGCGATATCGGCAGCCCCCACGCTAAAGACCGTCTTGCAGTCGTTGGTGCCCAGCATAATCACGATCGCATCCAGCGGCTTATGAGCCTCGAGCAGCATCGGCAACGCGCGGATGCCGTTGAGATTAGTGTCCAGATGGCACATGTCGTCACGCACCGTCGTGCGGCCGTTGAGGCCTTCCTCAATCACGTGCCAGCCCTCGCCCAGGTCGCGCTGGGCCACGCCGCACCAGCGCACATCGTGCGCATAGCGTACCGCGGTGCCGTCGCGCATGCCCGCCGGATCATAGCCGTAGGTATTGCTGTCGCCAAAGCACAGAACGTTTTTCATCGTAAGCCCTTCCTCTAGTAAAAAGTCGGCGGGAGCAGTCTCTCCCGCCGAATCGACCTATCTGTCAGCACATACCGATTACAGGTACTTGCGCCAATCGTCATCGTCTTCATCGTCCTCGGCGGCAGCCTGGGCCTGCTCGGCGGCGCGGGCAGCCGCAGCGCGAGCGGCAACCTGGGCATAGGACTCCTCGTTGCGCTCGGGGAAGTTTGCCAGCACATGCTCGAACTTGGCAAAATCTTCGTCCCAGCGCGTAGAGGGCACGGCAAAAAAGACCTGCTTGACCTTAAAGTCGCCCGATGCGAGCTCCTTGCGGAAGAGCTCGGCCACGGCCTCGGCGTCAAAGCCGTTGTTGTCGCAGCCCCAAGCGCCCAGCACGAGCTTCTCGCGACCCAGCTCGTCGCAGATGGCAAGCACAAAGCGGATGCGATCGCGCAGGGCGTCCAGCAGGGCATCGTCACCCACACGATACTCCTGGCGAGCGCGCTTGGCGTTGGGCGCGGCGGCCACGATCACGTCGGCATACGCATGCACGTGGTTGCGGTCGAAGCGCACCGCGGGCACCACCAGCGCACGGTTGCGGTAAAGCTCGCAGTTGATATTACGGCGACGGTTCTCGCCGTACCATTTGCGCTGCTTATCGAGAACGTTGTACAGATACGAATCGGCACAGAGCGTGGCCTCCTGACCCAGATAGCCCTGGATGTAGCCGCCGCCCGGGTTGGTGAACGAGGCAAAGGCGAGTACGGCCATGTCGCAGAATTGCGCGTAGCCTCGGCCGTTATCCAGAATGGCCTGCGTGGCAGAGGCGTCGAGCACGGTGACCTCGGGCAGGGCCGCAGCGGGCTCCTCGGCGGGCTCGGACTCGGCTTCGGCGGCCTCCTCGACGGGCTCGGGCGCCACCTCGGTATCGACTGCAGCCGGCGCCACCTCGGTATCGACTGCAGCCTCGACCTCGGCGGCCTCGGGCTCCTCGGCAACCTGCTCCTCGGCAGCAGCAGCCACCTGGGCCTTGACCTTCATCGCCGCGACAAAACCGGCAGGCATACCATCGAACTCGCACACGCCGGCAAGCGAACGCTCGATGTCCTTGGCGCAGGCCTCGGACATAGCCGCCACATGGCACTCGGCGGCCTTGGCACGCGCCTCGCGCTTGGGATTGGGCTGACCCGTTCGGTTGGACCTGCGGTTACGGTTCCTGTTGTCGACGTCTGCCATACGTGGCCACCTTTCCTGTCGCTGCCGCTATCGGCTTTTTCCCATCCATGATACCCCGCCGCGCACAAAAAAGACGGCCCCGAAGGACCGCCTTTCGCATCGTTTTACCGTGTCCGGCAGGAAGCGTCGCAATGCCGCGCTTTAATCGCGACGGCCGAGGATGTTCAAAATGCGCAGGAACACGTTGATAATATCCACGAACAGGTTAGAGGCCATAAGCACGGCGTTGGGCAGTGTGGGCGGCACCGTCGTGGCAACATAGGTGTCATAGCCAATAAACCCGGCGAACACCACGATCACGATCAGGTCGGTGATGGACTGCGAAACGCCCATGAACATCAGCACGACCTCAACCAGAATCGTGGCGAGCAGAATGCCAAAGCCGATGCCATATACGCGCTGGAAAAACTTGGGGAACGTCACGCCCAAGGCGCCAAAGACAAAGGTGATGGCAGCGGTGGCGATAAAGGCGGTGTTGATGGTGGGCAGGTCATAGTTGGCAAGGCCAAACGACGCGGTCAGGCCAAAGGTGCTCGCAAAGATCACGTAACCCACGAGCGACAGGCCCACGGACTGTTTGCTGGCAGCAGCCGACATCATGACGATGCCGACAATAGTCAGGATAAACGAGCCAAAGACCAGTGGCAGGGCAGCGCCGCTCATCATCATGCGGGCAAACGCCATGGTGCTCGTAAAGTAAGCACCAGCGCCCATGGCACAAAAGCCCAAGAAGATGAGGGCAGACATGGAAAGATTGTACGCACGCGGCGACATCTCCTTGGCACGGCTTGCGCCAGTTTCGATGGGGCCGTTCTGATAGCCCTGGATATCGTTCATACTTCGTCCTTTCACAAAGCGCCGTGAAAGACGGCGCAGCAGATGACAAGATTCCTGTCATTGTACCCGAATGCCGCACGTCCTTACCTACGGCGCTCGCCCTCGAGCGTGCGATCAAAGGCCCAGACCCACCAACGCATCACGTGTGCCTGCGAGCCGTCCGCCCGCTCGCGCGTCTGGTCCTCCAGATACAACTCGGTCGCGTGCCCGCCAAAACGCACCTTATAGGTCGCCGTACGGATGCCGTGGACCGTCAGGCCAAACCCGGTGGTCGAGATAATTTCATCGATTGTAAAACAACGTCCGTCGACCCAGCAGACGGTGACCGGCACGACTTGTCCGCCCGCGAGGATGCGAGCCACGACGTCCACATACTGCTTGTGTACGCGCCGAGTTTTGCCGTCTGTCTGTCGATATTCCATGCCCCCTATTATCGAACGCATGTTTGCATGTTGTAAAGCGAACAGACTGTGGTTTTGGAGTGTCGTAGTAATCGCACGTGTCCGCATGGCGTGTTAGCAAAAAGAACACCCGCGGTCAACAGGGCTAATATTCAATTTTAGTGCCAAAAAGTTCACTTCTCCCATCAGAACTCGGTAAAGAGACCCGCAGGAGGTGATACGATTTATCATGTTTTTGTAACGTGTCTGCAAACTTCGAGAAAGCCCATATATGGACGTAACGTTCTCAACCTTCCTCGGCCAAATTGTGTCGAACCCAGTCCTTGCCGTCACCGTGATCCTCGCGTTGGGCGCCATCTTCGTCAATGGATGGACCGACGCGCCCAACGCCATCGCGACCTGCGTCACTACGCGTTGCATGCCCGCCCGCGCCGCCATTCTCATGAGCGCCGCATTCAACTTCCTCGGCGTGCTCATCATGACGCACTTTAACGCGAGCGTCGCCAACACCATCTCACATATCGTCGACTTTGGCGGAAACAGCACCATGGCGCTCGCCTGCCTATGCGCGGCGCTGTTCTCCATCGTCGTCTACGGCGCCACAGCGTCGCGTTTTGGCATCCCCACCTCGCAAAGCCACAGCCTTATCGCCGGCCTGACCGGTGCCGCCATCGCCCTCGGCGGTGCGAGCAGCGTCAACGTCCACGAGTGGATGAAGGTCATCTACGGCCTGGCACTCTCCATCGGCCTGGGCTTTGTCATGGGCTGGGTCCTGTGCAAGCTCGTCTCGATCCTTTTCGCCGCCGCCAACAGGCGACGTGCCAATGTCTTCTTTAAATACGCTCAGATCGCGAGCGCTGCGGCCATGAGCTTTATGCACGGCGCGCAGGATGGACAGAAGTTCATCGGCGTGCTCTTTTTAGGCGTGGCCTTTGCCAGCGGCCAGACGAGCGTCGGCGATGCAGGCATCCCCATCTGGATTATGCTGCTGTGCTCGGCCACCATGGGTATCGGCACCAGCGTGGGCGGCGAGCGCATCATCAAGTCCGTCGGCCAGAGCATGGTCAAGCTCGAGAAGTATCAGGGCTTCTCCGCCGACCTCGCGGGCGCCGCGAACCTGCTACTTGCCACCCTTACCGGCATCCCCGTGTCCTCCACGCACATCAAAACCTGCGCCATTATGGGTGTCGGTGCCGTCAAGCGCCTTTCGGCCATCAACTTTGGCGTCGTCAAGGACATGATGTTCACCTGGTTCTTCACCTTCCCTGCCTGCGGACTCATCAGCTTTGTCATGGCCAAGCTGTTCATGATGTTCCTCTAATCAAACCGAGCGTCCATCCGGACCGCAACACTTCGCCCACCCGTCTTCGCCTCGAAAGGACCCACCCATGGCAAAGAAACCCGATTCGTTCTACTTTGACAACTACGTCGCTTGCGCCGACCTCGCCGTCCAGGCCGCAGAGCTGCTCACCAAGATTTTTGAGAACTTCGATCCCGCGCAGATTCACGACATGCTCAATAAGATGCATGCGATTGAGCATGCGGCAGACAAGAAGCACCACGAGCTCGAAGACGCCCTGCTCACCGCCTTTATCACCCCGCTCGAGCGCGAGGATCTGGATCTGATGAGCTGCGCGCTCGACACCGTGCTCGACCGTATTGAGGGTGTCGTGCAGCGCGTCTACTTCACCAACATTCAGAGCATCCATCCCGACGCCATCGTCATCGCCCACAAGGTGACTGACGCCTGCCGCGCCATGAAAGACCTGATGGTCGAGCTTCCCAACTACCGCAAGTCCAAAACGCTGCGCGAGCTGGTCATCCAGATCAACACCATCGAGTCCGAGGCCGACGAGCTCTACATCAACGCCATGCGCAACCTGCACGTTAACGGCAAGGATCCGCTCGAGGTCATCGCCTGGCGTGACGTCTACGCCTTCCTGGAGTACTGCGCCGACTGCTGCGAGAATGTGGCCGATGTTGTGGATTCGATTGTCATGAAGAACAGTTAATTGGGGGTACGTGTCCCGGCGGCGAAGGGCCGGCACCTGTTTGCTTTCTCACTCCGGCTGCATGGCAGAGTCGTTCGAAAGTAAACAGGTGCCGGCCCTTCGCCTTACGTACCACCATTGGGAACTTTGGCTGATACTTTGAAAGCGATGGGGCTTTTGTTGGCGGGGCCTTTGGACCCGATTGGGAACTTTGGGACCGCCTTAAACGTTTGGGTGGATGGGGCTTTGGGTACCCTTTGTTTTACTTTGGATTGATTCGTTGAATTTGGAGGTCTTGGTTGTGAGTTATTTGGATCTGGCTCGTGGTCGGTATTCTTGTCGTTCGTTTGAGGACCGTCCTGTTGAGCAAGCTGTGGTGGATGCCATTGTTGAGGCTGGGCGGATTGCTCCTTCTGCTTGCAATAATCATCCTTCTCGTGTGATGGTGTTGGATACGCCTGAGCTTCTGGAGAAGGCTGCTGCTTGTCAGCCTCGGTTTGCTCGTGATGGGTCTATCTTTGGGGCTCCGCTTGTTTTCCTTATTTGCAGCGTTACCGATGATGCTTGGGTGCGCCCGTATGACCAGATGAATTCCAGTGAAATCGATACGTCCATCGTGTGTGATCAGATGATGATGGAGGCCACCGAGCAGGGTCTGGGAACGTGCTGGGTATGCCATTTTAAGCCTGAGGTGGCACAGGAGCGGTTCAACCTGCCCGAGGGCGTCTACCCCTATCACATGCTCGTCTGTGGCTATCCTGCCGACCACATCGCCGATCCCGAGCATCGCGAGGCCCGCACCATTCCCCTCTCCGACTTCCTCCTCAAGTAGATTTTTGGGACATGCCTTAAAACCTACCCTTGACCGTTCATCCGTTCGCCGAGTTCTGCGCCACTATGTGCAGGGCTCGGTTTTTATGTTACGCACCCCGGCACAGTCATAAAAAAGGACCCGCAAGCTGCGGGTCCTTTCTAGGCACTAAATTGTAGGCCGAATGTTAGTCCAGGTCGTCGGCAGCAAAGTTGTCGATCGGGGCGAAGGGATCGGCCACGGGGACAACCGGGTCAGCGACGGGCAGCGGCTCGGCGGGAACAGTCACTGTAGGAGAAGCGGCAGAACCGACCGGTGTGGAGGCCATGAGGTCGGCCGGGAAGGAGTTCTGGGCATCGTCCATGAAGTGCTGGATGAGCTTAAGATACTCGGCCTTGAACTCCTCACGGGAAGCCTTGAGACGATCGATCTCCTCGAGCTCGGCCTGCTTCTCGGTCAGAGCCTGGCGGATAACCTCGCGGGCCTTGGCGTCAGCCTCATTGCGGATACGCTCAGCGTTCTCGTTGGCATCGTTAACGATGGTCTCAGCGGTCTGCTGGGCAGCGATCAGGGCAGCGGAAATCTGGCGCTCCTGAGCGGAGAAGTCAGGGGCGGGAGCAGCCACGGGGGCGGCAGGAACGGCCTGGGCGGTGGCATCCTGAGCCTGGGCAAGCTGAGCCTGCGCATCGGCAAGCTGCTGCTCGGTAGCAGTCAGACGACCCTTAAGGTCGACGATCTTAGCGAGCATAGCGTCGACCTCGGAGGACAGCGTCTCCAAGAAGACGTCGACCTCAGCAGGATCGTAGCCACGCTTGGCCTCAGAGAAAGTCTGAGCCTGGATGTCTGCAGGGGTAATAGCCATAACAAGTCTCCTTTTTCATCGCCTCGGCGCTACACGCCCGACGTAAGTTACTAAGTCAGTTCTACACGAGTATACCTATAAGAAGCTGCAGAACCAGCCTCTGCACCAACTGCAACGCAATAATCGCAACGACCGGCGAAAAATCGATACCGCCCATCGGCGGGATGAAACGACGGAACAGGTTGAGCCACGGACCGCACACGCTATCAAGCACCGCGGCAATATCCTGAAGCAAACCACCCTGCTTCATGGGAATCCACGTCATAAAGCAGTAGACGACAATGAGCGTGGAATAGAAGTTGAACAGCGTGTTGACCAGCTGGACGATAGTGTAGATGTTGATGGGAATCTCCTCGTCTTGTCTTTACTTGAGGTAGCCGTCGGCACGAAGCTTCTTGAGATCGGAATCTTTGACCTCGCAACCGGCGGGCAGCACCATGAACACGCGGTCGCCCACCTCCTTGACCGTGGCACCCAGACCGCAGGCAAAGCCGTAAGAGAAGTCCAAGACGCGCTTGGCAACTTCGGTGCGTACGCCCACAAAAATCAGTGCGACAGGCTGCTTGGTGCGAACGCGGCGCACCACGGTCTCCACGTCGTCATAGCTCTCGGGGCGCAGGACATAGGCCGGCAGCTGCGGCGTGGCGTTGATGATATTGCTCGCATAGGCCGAGGCATCGCTCGGTGCAGGCGCGGGTGCAGCGGCGGCACGGGCGCGGGTGTTCTCGGCGTAGCTCGACGGCGTGTCATAGGCACCAGGACGATAACCGCTCGCAACACTGTCCTGCGAGCGCGAAGGCGGGTTATACGTCGTGGCATGGCGGGAGTCATCGCCGACCAGCTGACCGGAGCGCGTATACACGGCAACCGACTCAGCTTCGCCACGGCGCGTCTGACCAAGCAGGCCGTTGCTCGGCTCGTCTTGGGTGTAGAAGCCCTCGCCCGAAGCACCGCTGTAGCCGTTGCCCTGATAACTATCGTCATAGCCGTCATCGTAGCCGTAGTCGTCGTCCTGGCCATAACCCTGGTCGTAACCCTGCTGGCCGCCCAGGTGCATCTTATTTTTAATCTCGTCAAGGAAGCCCATGGTTGTGTCCTCTCGCGGTTTAGTGCAGGCGCCCCGATAATCAGTGCGCACTTCAGAGCCTTATTTTACTGCAAACTCCGGGCTAAATACTACCCTGCCCAGGCGAACGAGTGTAGAGCCCTCCTCAAGGGCAGGCTCAAAGTCCTCGCTCATGCCGCAGGAAAGCTCGGGCAGGTTCAAATCGGGATGCGCCGCCTCCAGCTCATCCCTCAGCTCACGAAGCCCCGCAAAGGTGCGGCGTGCCACATCCTTATTCCCCCGGGGCGCCATAGTCATAAGCCCCTGCACGCAAATTCCCTCAAGCTCCGCAAGCTCACCCGCGGCGGCGCGAATCTCATCGGGCGAAAAGCCTCCCTTCGACTCCTCACCACTCACATTGACCTCAATGAGCACACGCTGGGGGCCGGCGAGCTCGCCTGCCTCAATCTTGCGGACAGCACGGCTCGAGATCGCCTGCGCCAGATGCAGCGAACCCACCGAGTGAATCAGCTCGGCTGAGCCCAGCACCGCATTTATCTTATTGGTCTGCAGGTTGCCGATCATATCGAAGCGCACCTCGGGCAGCTCCGGATGCTCCGCCAGACCCGTGAGCTTGCGAACCAGCTCCTGCGGGCGGTTCTCGGCAAAATGGCGATACCCCGCCTGGATGGCGGCAACGGTCTCATCGACACCAACGGTCTTGGACACGGCAATGAGGCTCGCGGCGTCGTGGGGACGGCCTGCGCGATCGAGCGCCGCATAAAAACGTTCCAGAATCTGCTCGCGGCGAGCGCGCATCAAGTCCAAATAGTTATCCATTGCTAATCGCCTCCGCTGACAGCCAAACAAGTAGTCCCATGCTAACGCAAGAGCGCGGCCCCGCATGTGCAAGGCCGCGCTCACTTAGGTATTTACAATCTTTCGACGAACGGGGTTACTTACTCCTCGTCGTCCTCGCCATCGTCCTCGTCCTCAAGATGATCGAGCAGATAGCGAAGACCCTCGCTGACCTCGTTAACGGGCACCTTGGCAACGTAGCGCGCGTCGACGGCGGGCCTCATGATAACACCCTCGCCCGAAGGCACGCGCATGCTCTCGAGCTCATCCTCATCAGTGCGGGCGATATCGCCGGCATTCATGCGCTGACCAGTCAACAGGAAGGTCAGACGGCAGGCGGCATCGATGGAAATCGAGGCGATGCGATCGAGGTAGCGCGAAACCATGATGGCGCGGCGCAGGTCGTCATAGTTGCTGTCGTCGTCCATAAAGTCGCCCGCATCCATACGGTTAAAGGTGCGGAAGAACTTCTCGTAGGCGGCGTGCACTGGCTCGTCCTCGACGGCCAAGTTGCAAATGATGGACATGTCATTGGTGACGAGCGCAGAAAGCGAAGAGCCCAGCACCTGGTAGACGGCCTCAGCCTCGGCCTCGACCGTGCCGACAAGCTCCTTGGGCAGCGAGATGTCAGCCTTGATCATATGACGCGTGGCGCGGCAGATCTGACGGACCTTATCGGTCATGCGCTGCAGGTTAAAGTCGACGTAGATGATCGTCTGAAGCAGGCGGAAGTCGGAGGCGACCGGTGACTGCGTGGCGATCAGGTTGTAGCAGACGGCCTCCAGGTTGGCGCAGCGCGCGTCAATCGAAAGCGTGCGCTTCTTGGTCTTGGTGGCGAGCTTGCGGTCGTCGGTCACATAGGCCTTCACGGCATCGTGGAGGGCCAGATCGACGGCCTCATAGATGCTCAGCATCTCGTGACGGGCCTCGACGAGCTGACGGGAAAACAGTTTGCGCATGGTTCACTCCAATCAGTTGGGTGCGGTCATGCCGCCCGCACAGTGAATACGCACCGGTCCAGGTCCGATCGGCTTGGGACTAGTCGCACCGATCAGCCAAAGCGGCCGGTGATATAGTCTTCCGTCCGCGAGTCCACCGGGCTGGTGAAGATCGCGTCGGTTTGACCATACTCGATGAGTGTGGCGGGCTCGCCGGCAACTTCCTGCAAGAAGAAAGCGGTGTAGTCGCTGATACGAGCTGCTTGCTGCATTGAATGCGTGACGATGATGATCGTCATCTCGGGCGCCAGCTCGGCCATCAGATCCTCGACCTTAGAGACAGACGTGGGGTCGATGGCGGAGCAGGGCTCGTCCATCAGAAGGACATCGGGTTGCACCGCAAGCACGCGCGCGATGCACAGACGCTGCTGCTGACCGCCCGAGAGCGCCAAACCATCCTTGTTGAGCTGATTGGATACCTCTTTCCAGAGGTTGGCGCGCTTGAGCGATTCTTCCACGATGTCATCGAGGTCACTTTTGCTAGTCACGCCCTGCAGACGAGGGCCAAAGGCGACATTCTCGTAGATGGATTTAGGAAACGGGTTTGGCTGCTGAAAGATCATGCCCACGCGACGACGGAGATCGACCGGGTCGACACCCTCGGCATAGATATCGTTGCCGTCGAGCGTCATGGTGCCCTCGACGCGCGTGCCCTCGATCAGGTCATTCATGCGGTTGATGCAGCGCAAAAACGTCGACTTACCGCAGCCCGAAGGGCCAATGAAGGAGGTGATGGCGTTTTTGGCGATGTTGAGGTCAAGCCCCGTCAGCGCATGAAAGTCACCGTACCAAAAGTTGAAATCCTTGGCCGTAATGGCCGCTTGCTCCAGCGTGGGAGCGGACTGATAAACGGACATGGGACTCCTTAACTAGCGACGCCTGCGCGACAGGAAGCGCGCAAACAGGTTGAAGGCCAGAATGATCACCATCAGCAAGAGCGCGGTGCCGTAGGCTGCGTTCATGTTGATGCCGTCGTTGGCAAGCAGGTACAGGTGAACCGTCATGGGGCGGCCGGAATCGAGCGGCGAAATAGGTAGATTGATGGCCTGGCCCATGGTGTAGAGCACCACCGCGGTCTCGCCGATGGCACGGCCGATGGCAAGGACGATACCGGTGGCGATGCGACCAAAGGCAGAAGGAAGCACGATCTTGGAGACAACCTGCCACTTGGTAGCGCCCAGGCCGTACGCGCCCCAACGGATATAGCGCGGAACGGCGCGAATGGCCTCTTCGGTGGTGCGCATGACGATGGGAAGCATCAAGAGCGCGAGTGCCAGAGCGGCCGAGACCATCGAAAGGCCCAGGCCCATGGCCTCGACAAACAAGGCGTAGCCAAACAGACCCATAACGATGGAGGGCACCGAGGCCAAAGCGTCGGCAGCGTAGCGAATGAGCTCGACGACCTTGCCCTGCTTGGCGTACTCGGCCAGATAGACGGCTGCCAGCACAGCGATCGGCGTGCAGATAAGCATGGCGAGCGCCGTCACATAGACGGTCGAGACGATCGTGGGCCAAATTCCGCCCTCGGCGTTGACGCCCTGGGGCCAACCGAAGATAAAGTCGAGCGAGATATGTGGCAGGCCGTTAATGACCACGTAGGCGATGATAGCGACCAGCACCAGCGTGGTGATGTAGGCAGCGGCACGAAACACGCCAAGCATGATCTTGTTGGACAGGTCTTTGTTGATGCGGCCCTTCTTGCCGTGGGAAAGGGCACGCTTAATGCGCTCGCGCGACGAGGTCGTATCGACCGTCGTGTCAACGAAATCGGACATAGCCTACCCCCTCTTCTTCTTGGAAATCAGACGGACAATGCCCACCAGCGCGGCGGAGATGATAAACAGGACCACGCCCATGCCAAAGAGCGCCGAGCGGTGCAAGCCCGAGGAGTAGCTCATGTCGAGCGCAATCTGGCTCGTGAGCGTCGAGATGGGGCTCGCGATGCTATCGGGAATGACCGGAGCATTGCCCACGACCATGAGCACGGCCATAGTCTCGCCGATGGCGCGCCCCATGCCCAAAACGATGGCGTCCACAATACCCAGCTTCGCGGCAGGTAGCACGACCTTATAGATGGTCTGCCACTTGGTGGCGCCCATGGCATACGATGCCTCGCGAATGCCCATGGGAATGGAATTGAGAGCATCGATGGTGAGCGTGGTGATGGTAGGGACGATCATGATGGCGAGCACAAACCACGCCGTCAGCGCACCAAAACCAAGGCCGCCGGTCAGTTGTGCGATAAACGGGCGGATGATGATCATGCCAAAGAAGCCGTAGATGATGGAGGGTATGCCCGCCAGCAGGTCAACGGCGGGGCTGATGAGCTTGCGCACGCGCTTGCTGGCAATCTCGACCAGGTAAACGGCCGTACCCACGCCCAGCGGCACGCCCATGGCGAGCGCACCGACGGTCACCAGACCCGAGCCGGCAAGCAGCGACAAGATGCCGTAGTGGCCCTCGGAAGGCGCCCACGTAAAGCTAAAGAAGTCCGCCAGACCGATGTCAGTAAAGACGGGCAGCGCCGAGTACGTGGTAAAGACAAAAATCAGGATGACGGTAACGACCGCCAAGAACGCGCAGGCAAAGAAGATCCACTGCAGCGCCTTCTCCTTGATATAGGTACTGCGCGATACGAGCGCCAGCTCGCGCTTCTTGGGCGTCTGAACATTCTGCTCAGTCTGGGAGTTTTCCTGTGCTTCCATGCTACTCACTCCCCTTCTCGTCGTTGGTGACGGGAATAAAGCCCGCCTCGCGAATCTGCTTGTCCATCTTTTCGGACGTCACATAGTCGATATAATCCTGCGCCTGCTGCGAAGGCGCACCCTTCACAAAGAAGTAAAGGTCGCGTGAGATGGGATAGCCGCCGCTCGCGACCGTCTTCTCGGACGCCTCAACATGATTGACCGAGACGGCCTTGACCGAGGTCTTGGCGTTGAGGCTATCGACGAAGCCCAGCGAAATGTAGCCAATGGCACCGCGCGAACGAGATACCACGTCGCGCACCTGGCCCGTGCCCGAAAGAACGGCCGAGCGGCGATCGAACGGGGTGCCGTCCATCACGATGGTGCGGAAGGCCTCACGCGTGCCGGACGCCTCATCTCGATTGATGACCTGGATCCTCAGGTCCTCGCCACCGACTTCTTTCCAGTTGGTGATCTTGCCGGCGTAAATATCGCGGAGCTGCTCGGTCGAGAGGTTATCGACCGGGTTATCGTCGTTCACGATGACCGCGATACCGTCGTGGGCAATGACGATGGGAGTCAGGCCCAGATCCTGTTCGTCGGCATTGAGTCCACGGGAGGAGCTGGCGATATCGGCTGTGCCGGCGCTGACGGCCTCGATGCCAGCGGAAGAACCCAAACCGGAAACGAGCACGTCGATGCCGGTCTCCTCCTTAAAGCCCTCGGCCGCAATCTCGGCGATAGGAAGGCAGGTCGTGGAGCCGGCGACGGTAATGGAAGAGGTAGAAGATCCCGAAGAACAGGCGCACAGCGTAAGCGTAAGCACAGCGGCGCTCAGGACCGATACGATCTTTCTCATAGCATCACGCCGATCGCAGCATGGCGCCCACAGCTGCCGTCCTCGTTACGGTAGGAATAAAAGCGGTCGTTCTGACGCACAGTCGAAAGCTGGGTATCCACGATATTATCCGCGTCGACACCGACATCTACCAGCGCCTCGCGAATGGCAGCGGAAAGATCGAGCATGTGAGAGGCACTCGCATCGATGCAAGAGAACTCGGCGGCAAAGCGATCCATGAGTTCCTGGGATACCTCATATTCGTCACCCAAGATATGGGGGCCGATATAGGCGGAAACGTTGCTCGCATCGCAGCCGGCAGCATCGCAAAGCGCCTGGCACGCCTTGGCAGAAATACGTGCAATCGTGCCCTTCCAACCGGAGTGCACCACGGCAAATCCGCCAGGGGCCACCAGCACCACGGGAACGCAGTCGGCAAAGCAGAGCAGCACGGGCACGTTATGCGCCGTGCAGACGATGGCATCACAGCCCTCGGCAATCTGCTCGCGAACGTCCTCAAGGTCATCGGCGCCGTTCGAGGTCACCGCAACGATATGATCACCATGGACCTGATTGGGAACGAGCAGGTTGTGTTCGCACTCGGCGGCACCCATAGCCTCGAGCGCACGACGACGATTTTCTTGAACAGCAAAGGGGTCATCGCCAACATGCGAGCCCAAGTTGAGTGAGGAGTACGCATCTTCGGAAACGCCACCGGCGCGCTCGGTGAAGGCAAAGCGAACATCG
This sequence comes from uncultured Collinsella sp., assembly GCA_902469665.1. GTDB lineage: Bacteria > Actinomycetota > Coriobacteriia > Coriobacteriales > Coriobacteriaceae > Collinsella. The sequence goes on from CABRDE010000020.1 coordinate 34,060, forward strand.
GATGTCGCGCCCTCCACCAACGTAACTCCATCATGGTCGACACGCGAAACTTTGTCCGCACGTGCTGCCATACTAAAGCCTCCTAATAACACAAGTACCGCGGCATCGCCGCTACAGCCCGCGTTTATACGGCTGTCATACTTCTCTAAAAGGATACCTGCTGCGCTGGAGGCAATCGTAAAGGGAACGTAAAGAGATTGGAGGTTCTAGTTTACAAAGTCGAAATAAAAAGGGCGCGTCCATACGGACACGCCCCTGTGCACAACAATGCAAAGAACGACTTAGAAGCTACCGCGCTTCAGGAAGTCGGGAAGCTCGAACTGATCGTTGCCGAAGTTAGGAAGCTCGGTGCCACCGACGTTGCGGGTCGGAGCGGCCTGAGCCGGGCTCGTGGCAGGAGCGGTGCGCTGCGGCTCAGCGGAGGCAGCGGCCTTGCTCTGAGACTGCTGAGCAGCAAAGAGCTCGTCCTGACGGTTGACGTTGGAGTCGGAGAAGCCCGTAGCGATGACGGTGATACGCACCTGATCGCCCAGGGACTCGTCGACAACGGTACCGAAGATGATGTTGGCCTCGGGGTCGACGGCGTTGGCGACAACGTCGGCGGCGTCGCTAATCTCCTGGATGCCCAGGTCCTTGGAACCGGCGATGGAGAGCAGCACGCGCGTGGCGCCATCGATGGAGCTCTCGAGCAGCGGGCTGGAGATGGCCTGCTGGGCAGCGTCGACGGCACGGGTATCCCCAGAAGAGGTACCGATACCCATCATGGCGGTACCGGCCTGCTTCATGATGGTCTTAACATCGGCGAAGTCCAAGTTGATGATACCGGGGACGGTGATGAGGTCGGTGATGCCCTGGGTGCCCTGGGAAAGGACGCCATCGGCAATCGCGAAGGCCTCGAGCATGGTGGTCTTCTTCTCGGCGATGTCGAGCAGCTTATCGTTGGGGATGACGATCATGGTATCGACGCAATCGGAGAGGGTCTTGATGCCCTCCTCGGCGCTCTTCTTGCGCTTGCGGCCCTCGAAGGTGAAGGGCTTGGTCACGACGGCGACGGTCAGTGCGCCGACCTCGTTCATCGCGATATCGGCAACGATAGGAGCAGCGCCGGTACCGGTGCCACCGCCCTCGCCGCAGGTGATGAACACCATATCGGCGCCAGCGAGCGCCTCGGCAATGTCGTCGCGGGACTCATCGGCAGCCTTGCGGCCAACCTCGGGGTTGGCGCCGGCGCCCAGGCCGCGGGTAAGGTCGGTGCCGATGTGCACCTTGATATCGGCATCAGAGATCGCGAGTGCCTGAGCATCGGTGTTGATGGCAACAAACTCGACGCCGCGGATGCCCTCTTCGATCATTCGATTGACCGCGTTGGTACCGCCGCCGCCGACGCCGACCACCTTAATGACGGCAAGGTAGTTGTTGATCTCTGTCTCGTGCATGTCGGTCCTCCGAACAAAGGTTATAGCCATAGCATGGGTCGACCCCTGCGCACATTAACCTTCAGGTTGAAAGTAAATGCAAAGGTAAACCGTATTATGGTTGCACATTATGAACGTATCAGTCAAATAATTGACCGTGAAAACCAAACAAACCAGATAAACGGCGTGGTATGGCCCCTCAACAAAGCATCAACCAGCGCTACGAGGTCGGAGCATTCCTAAATGTGTAGTTACCCGGAGAGCGCACATTGATATACGTTACGCCCTCTACCTGCGAAAGCAACTTGGTGACTACGCGTTCCTTCTTGACGATATCGTCCGAATCGCCCAGCGACACTTCAATGCCGTTATTGAGGTTTGCCGAGATGGCTTCGACCGAAGGCGTGGAAATATCCTTGACTTGTCCCAAGAACTCGCTCGAAAAACCACGCACATAATCCAACCCAGCCTTAACGGCCTTGGAGCTCACTGCCTGGCCGGAAACCGGAGCGACATCCGCCGAGACATCAGTCAACAACACCGCGCCATAGTGCTTAGCGAGCGCAAGTGCGGCATCAATGCCGGTCAGGGTATTTGAGCCCTGCCCTGTCGTGATGACGTTGCCCTGGTCGTCAACTTCGACCGACGTCGACAGCGGGGCGATCCAGGTGTCATCATCCCCGATGGCCCAGGCAAGGTCATCGGAGCTGATATAGGCAATTGCGATGACCTTGCGCTCCATCGGCGTAATAATGAGCGTATGCGGGAACTGACGCTGGACATCCACGCCCGAGACCCACGGGTTCTGCTTGAGATCCTCGGTAATCTGGTCGGGATCGACGTTAAAAAGCGACGTTCCCTCGGGCAAATCGATCAGCTGGATAGCATCGTGCTTCGTCACATGCTCGCTGCCTTGAATCTGAATATCAGTGGCGGTAAACAATCCAGAGTTGATCACCACGACGGCAACGACGACGAGCACGGCCAAGGCGGCCAGAACTCCGCCCACGATTTTGCCTTTGCCTGCAACGACAGAAGCGGCGTCTGATGTTTTATTTGCCATCGCCCCAAGTGAAGACAACGGGTTTACGCCTTTTTTACTCAAAGGCTTCTTGGCGGTAGGCGGCACCGATGTCAGCGAGCGCGGTTTCGATGCGCCCAGTGTGCGACCTGGACGCGCCGCTTTAGTTCCCGTCGAGGGCTTAGGAGTTGCCATGGGGCGGGCAGGCTTGGCGCCCATAACAGGCTTTGACGTCACCGAGGGACGCGAGGACTTTTTTGCAGCCGGACGATTACCGAGCTGCGAGCCGACGACCGGACGACTGGTCTGTCGAGCATGCCCGACAGGCTTAGAGTGCGCGACGGTATTGCGTTGAGGTTTGGCAGGCGCGCCGGAACGCCCTCCGGCGCGGCGGAAGGTGGGTTTCGATGCTCTAGAAGCCGAGGAATTTAACTTCCGGTCTGAGCTCGATGCCATACGCCTCCCTCACCTTTCCGTGCACATGTCTGATAACCGCGGCAACGTCATCGGCCGAGGCAGTTCCGTTATTAACGATAAAATTAGCGTGAACGGGCGAAACTTCCGCGCCGCCAATCGAAAAACCCTTTAATCCACAATCCTCGATAAGCTTGCCCACACTCGCATCGGGCGGGTTACGAAAGACCGACCCGCAGGATGCGCGACCCATGGGCTGCGTACGCTTGCGCCTCGTCAGGTACCGTTCCATGCGCTCGCGAATGTCGGCCTTGGGCGCCGGTTTAAGCTTGAGCACGCACTCGAGGATGATCTCATTGCGGGGAAGGCTACATTCGCGGTAGCCCCAAGTGATCTCGGACCCCGCATAATGCTTGATACCGGATGCCGGGTCAAACGTTACGACATCCTCAACCAGCGAGCCAATCCACTCGGTCCGTGTGCCGGCATTCATAGATATCGCACCGCCAACCGAGCCAGGGATGCCAACGGCAAACTCAAGGCCCGAGAGGCTACGCGACAGGGCATCGTTGACCAGGCGCGCAAACATCACGCCCGCACCGACCGTCAGCGTACAACCGTCATTGGCAACAACCGTGCGCTGAAACTCACGTCCGAGCGAAATGACGGCGCCGCGATAACCGCCATCGGCAACCAGCAGATTGGAGCCCTTGCCGATGATGACCCACGGCACCTGCTCGCGATCGAGCACCGCCACGGCGCGGCGGAGGGCATGATAGCTATGGCACGTCACAAAGAGGTCGGCCTTGCCGCCGATACGATAGCTCGTATGACGCGCAAGGCGCTCGTCCTCAATCACATCCGTGTCGATCATGCCCGAGAGCGCCATGACGGCGTTAAACAGACCCATTAGACTTAAGCGTCTTTCTTGGCAGTCAGATACTCAATGAACTCGGGACCGACGGTCGTAACGTCACCGGCACCCATAGTGAGCAGCAGGTCGCCCTCGCCCACCATCTGCTCGAGCTCCTGATTAAGCTCAAGACGGCTGGAACAGTACACGACCTCCTTGCCAGGATGCTTGGCGCGCACGGTATCGGCGAGCATCTTAGAGGTAACACCCGGAATGGGCATCTCGCCAGCCGAGAACACATCAATCAGCAGCAGTTTATCGGCATTGGCAAATGCATCGGCAAAGTCGTCGCACAGGGCCTGCAGGCGCGAATAGCGGTGCGGCTGGAACACGACGTCGACGTGCTTGTAGCCCAGCGACGAAGCGGCAGCAAGCGTCGCCTTGATCTCGGTGGGGTGATGGCCGTAATCATCGACCACGGTGATGCCATCGATATCGCCCACGTGGGTAAAGCGACGGCGGACGCCCTCAAAGCTCGAGAGCGCCTTGGCGGCGGCGTCGATGTCAAGGCCCAGGACATGGGCGACGGTGAGCACCGCCGTGGCGTTGAGCATGTTGTGGCGACCGGGATTGCTCTTGATCTCCACGGCATGCTCAGTGCCATCCTCAAAGCGAACGATAAAGTCACTCTGGATGCCCTTGACATCCGGGTGCATGCAGACGATGTCGCTGCTCTCGGCAAAGCCGTAGGAAAGCACGTGACGGCCCGTCGACTTGGCGAGCTCGACCAGATGCGGGTCCTCACCGCAAACGATGACGGTGCCCTCCTCGCCCACCAGGCTCATGAATTTGGCGAAAGTTGCCTCGATCTCCTCGATACCCGAGTAGTGATCGAGGTGGTCGGCCTCGACGTTGGTCACAATGACCACGTTGGGGTTCAGGAACAGGAAGGAGCTGTCGGACTCGTCGGCCTCGGCGACAAAGTAGTCGCCCGAGCCGTTCTTGCCGTTCGTGTCATAGCCCTCGACGATGCCGCCGATCAAGAAGCTCGGATCCAGGCCCATGCGGTCGAGCATGGTGGCGCACATCGAAGACGTGGTGGTCTTGCCATGCGTGCCGGCAACAGCGACGGTGGTGTAGCCGTGGCCCAAAGCAGAGAGCATCTTGGCACGGGGCCACACGGGAATACCAAGCTCGCGAGCGCGCACGAGTTCGGGGTTGGACTCCGGAATAGCGGTGGAGACAACAACCACGTCGGGCTTGACCTCGTCGATCGTGGCGGCCTCATGGCCCACATGCACCTTCACACCAGCGCGGGTAAGCTGGCGAATATAACGTGACGTCTTAAGGTCGGAGCCGGTAACGGCATAACCGCGCTCGTGAAGAACGAGGGCGATGCCGCTCATGCCGGCGCCGCCGATACCGATAAAGTGGGCGCTCTTAAACTCGGGCGCGGAGGTTGCAGTCTGGGAATCAGCCATGTGCTCGTGTACTCCTTGCGTAAACACTGCCTGTAACCCGTTAACTGTACCGCACCAACCGCATCAGCGCGAGGGCGACCGACGATATCCCGTCTAACTAACGCAAACCCTCTACCGCATCCGCCAGAAGAGCGGCGGCCCTATCCTGAGCCAGACCACGCGCCGCCTGACGCATGGCGTCGCGCGCCGCCGCGTCATCGACCAGGTGCAGCAGCTCATCGGCAAAGGCAGAACCGTCGATATCGGCATCGGCGCAGAGCACACCGGCCCCGGCGTCGACCAGATAACGGGCATTGGTGGTTTGATGGTCGGCCGTCGCATGCGGGTACGGCACGAGCACCGAGGGCACGGCGAGCGCAGCGATCTCGGCCACGCTCGATGCGCCCGAACGCGAGAGCACCAAATCGGCAGCAGCCAGCATATCGCCCATGTTGTCGATGTAAGGCTGGACGCGGTAACGCTTCGCCTCCTCGGGCGTCAGCGCCAAAGCGCGCTCGGTCTCCTCAAAGCCGTCGGCACCCGTCGAATGCAACACATAGAGGTTCTTGCGCGAAAGCAGCTCGTTTTTGAGCGAAGCCACGCGCTCGTTGAGGTGCTGGGCGCCAAGTGAACCGCCAAAGACGAGCAGCAGCGTAGCGTCCTCGGGAACGCCAAGTGCCTTGCGGCCGCGAGCGCGATCGCCCTCGATCACCGAGCGACGTACGGGGTTGCCGGTCATGAGCACGTGGTCAGGGTCACCTTCGCGCTCAAAGACCGAACGCGCTGCCGGCACCGAGATGCACACGCGGGCGGCGTGGGAGTTCATCATCTTGTTTGCCAGGCCCGGAACAGAGTTCTGCTCATGCAGCAGATACGGAACGTCCGCGCCCTTGCACCACCCCAGCAGCGGAACCTCGACATAGGCACCAAAACCAATGGCGGCATCGGGCTTGCCGACCTTTGAGAAATGACTGGCGAGCGCACGCTTGGCTTTGTTGACACGCCACAGCGAGGTCAGCGCCGTCCAAGGACGGGAGCGGTCGAAGCCCGTGACCGTAATGGGCACAAAATCAAACCCAGCCTCGGGAACCAGACGACCCTCGAGCTTGCGCGACTGGCCCACGAACACAACGTGGTGGCCACGGTCACGCAGCTCCTCGGCCAAGGCGAGCGCGGGGTTGATGTGTCCTGCCGTGCCGCCGGCTGCAATAGCAACGGTCATTTTATCGGTCATGGTAGTCCCTTCGTACACGCGGTCCCTGGTCGTCGGTACGCAGACGCGCCGACGGGTCCGAGTTCAAATCGATTCGATTATATCCGCCGCCCGCATTGCGAGGAGTGGGGCGCTGAGGACGACCTTGCAGAGCCGTTCGCTGACGCGGGCGGGCTGCCGGCTCGGTCGCAGAGCCATCCAGAACGGTAAAGCCGCTACGCGAAGGTCGTTCACCGCGCACATGGGCCACGCCGGCGGTGCTCTCATCCATAACGGCAAAGCTCTCACGGCGGCGATCATACTCATCGCGGCGGGCGCTCTCGTACGAAACGCGCAGGATCAACCCGGCAAGCATAAGCGACACGATAATCGACGAACCGCCGTAGCTAATAAACGGCAACGGTTTGCCCGTCATGGGAAACACGTTGAGGATGCCCAGCGCGTTAATCAGAAATTGCACCGCGAGAATGACCGCGGAGCCAGACGCCATGAGCGCGCCCCGACGATCGGTCGCCTGCTCGGCAATGCGAAACGCCGAGTAGATCAGCATCGCAAACACCAAGAAGAACAGCACGGTTCCGACAAAACCGACTTCCTCGCCAATGATGGCCAAGATGTAGTCATTGTGCGCCTCGGGCAGATACGAGTACTTCATGGTTGAGTTGCCGATGCCACGGCCGAACAGACCGCCCGAAGCAAAGGCCATGATGGCAAGCGTGGCCTGATAGCCATCACCATACTCGTCGGCCCAAGGGTTCAAGGCAACCTGAATACGCACCATACGGTACGGCTCTGCGACAAGCGCAATCACGATCACGAGAATACCGAAGATTATCACGCCGATGATAAATCTGGGGTCGAGACCCGCAAACAACGCCATGCACATGAGGGTCAACAGGATGATCAGGACAGTACCGAAATCGGGCTGGATAAAGATCAGAAAGAGCGAAATGCCCAGGTAGATGCCCATCTTGCGAAGGAATTCGTTGATGTTGCCACCGGGCGAAAAGAAGCGGTCAAGCATGATGGCCGAATACGCAATGGCAAATGGCTTTAAAAACTCGGAAGGCTGGAACTGAATGCCGGCGATGTTGAGCCAGCGCGTGGCGCCACGGCTGCCGCTGCCCACCAAGAACACCAAAAACAGTAGCCCTATCATACCTATGAGGAAGATCCTGAGCACATCCTCCCCAAACCAGCTGTCCGGCAAAACGCGCACGATGGCAATCAGCGCCAGAACACCGACCACGGCAAACGCGGCCTGTCGACCCAGAAAAAACGTCGCCGAGCCATTCTCGTGCAGCGCCTCGACCGAAGACGCCGAGTACACCATCAGCAGGCCAAAGCATACCAAGGTAAACAAGCAGGCCATGAATATCAAACGGGGGCGCATGATACGGGCGGGAACGCCGGCAATATAGCGTTCGCTAAACGACTGCCCGCCGCGGCTGGAACGCGGTGTGGTGCGACGTGAGGAAGCACGGTCCGAGTCGGGCCTCCTCATACCTTGTCGGGGGCTCTCCTCTCTCACCGCAACCCCTATTCCATTTGTGATTTCGCTGTAGCGGCAAGCTGAGCCACGTAGTCCTTAAACACGCGGCCGCGCTCCTCATAGCCCGAGAACTCATCGAACGAAGAGCAGGCAGGAGAAAGTAAGATCACGTCACCACGGCTCGAAAGCGAACGGGCAACGTCCACGGCATCGCGCAGGTCATCCGCCTGGGCGATATCCACATCGCCATCGACATCGGCCTCGTCCATAGCGGCGGTGAAGCGCTCGCGCGCATCGCCAAAGCAGACGACCGAGCGCACGTTGTCCATAACGACGCGCGCGAAGTCCGTGAGCGGCGTGCCCTTATCGTGGCCGCCGAGCAGCAAGATCACGTCGTCATCGGGAAATGCCGTCAGTGCCTTCTCGACCGCATCGGTGTTGGTCGCCTTGGAATCGTTGACGTAACGCACGCCGTCAATCTCGCCACACGGCTCCACGCGGTGCTCGAGCGGCTGGAACGAGGCAAGACCGCGGCAGACACTATCGACATCGGCACCGACCGCCAAGGCAGCCGTGGCAGCGCACAGGGCATTGATAACATTGTGATGGCCCGAGATCTTGAGCTCGGATGTAGCGATGAGCGGGGTCTCGACACCCTTCAGACGCACGATCATCTTGCCATCGCGCACAAAGGCGGCATCCTCGCCCTCAGGCTCGTCAAAGGCAACCTTGCAGATGCGACGACCCGGCGTGTAGATGTACTCATCGAACTCGTGAATGCCGGCGTCTTCGACGTCGACAACCACCAGATCGTCATCGACCATATTGTCAAACAGTTTGATCTTGGCAAGTGCATAGTTCTTATGGCTCTTATGCCAGCCCAAGTGGTCGGGAGTGATGTTGAGCAGCACCGCCACGCGGGGGTGGAGCTCGGTTGTCGTAGCAATCTGATAGCTCGAGAGCTCAGCCACAAACCACTCGTTGTGGGCTCGGCCGTCAATCTCGTTGACCGGCGGCTCGCCGATGTTGCCGACAGCAACGCTGGCCTCGCCGGCAGCCTTAAGCAGATAATCAGTCAGCGACGTGGTGGTCGTCTTGCCGTTGGTGCCCGTGATGGCAATCCAGTTATCGGGCGACAGGCGATAGGCAAACTCGGGCTCACCCATAATCTGGGCGGCATGCTCGCGCCCGGCCTTAAAGAAGCCCGAGAACTCCGAGATGCCCGGGCACGTCACGCATACGTCATAGGCGCCCTCGACCTGTTCGGTCCCATAGACAAACGACGCACCAGCAGCCTCGAGCGCACGCGTGGCGTCATTGGGCTCAGAGGTGCCGCCGCCATACACGGTAACGGCGCTTACGCGCTCGGGATGTGCCAGCGCCCAGCGGGCGACATCGAGACCGGATTTGCCCTGACCCAAAACGAGCAGGCTAAAGACATCAGCAAGAGGCATGAAAGACCACTATCCCAACTGGAAGAACAGGGCAAGGCCAACGGCACCAAAGGCCGCAGCGATAATCCAAAAACGGATGACGACCTTGGTCTCGGCCCAGCCCTTCTTTTCGAAATGATGATGGATGGGCGCCATAAGGAAGACGCGCTTGTGCGTAAAGTGGAAGTAGACAACCTGAATCATGACCGACAGGGTCTCAACGATAAACAGGCCGCCGATGATGAGGGAGACGACCTCGGTGTTGGTCATGATGGACGTGCAGGCAAACGCGGCGCCCAGGGCAAGCGAGCCGGTATCGCCCATAAAGATGCTCGCCGGATAGCAGTTGAACCACAGAAAGCCCAAGCAGGCACCGGCACACGCGGTGCAGAAGATGGACAGGTTCACGTCTCCGTGCAAAAACGCCATGGCAGCCATGGCGAGCATGGCAATCATGGAGGTGCCGCCGGCAAGACCGTCAAGGCCATCGGTCAGGTTCACGGCATTAGAAAGACCGGCGATCATCAGCCAGCAAAAGACAATGTAGAGCCACGGGAACGAAAGGCCGCAGATGGTGGTCGAAAGCACGCCAAGGTCAATCGTCAGGCCGCCGGGAAAACGAATCTCGGGGGCGACGCCGCACCAGTTGACGGCAAGTACCGTAAAGGTGACACAGATAATGGTTAGGCCGATCATCTTGGCATGAGGCGTCAGACCGAGCGAGCGCCCATGCGTAACGGAGGTCAGGTCGTCGATCAGGCCCAGCACGCCGGTCGCCAGCGTGGCGAGCAGCACGAGCACGAGCTCGGTGGTGAGCTTGCCCATCAGCAGGCAGGTCAGCGAAATCGCGACGAGAATGACAACGCCACCCATGGTGGGCGTTCCCTGCTTAACCAAATGACGCTTGGGGCCGTCGGCACGAACCTGCTGGCCGATACCCTCGACCTTGAGCAGCTTGATCCACCACGGCATGAGCAGCAGCGCAATGGCAGCGGCGATGCCAAGCCCCAAAAAAGCCTGATACGTTGGATACGAGGGATTGCCGAACATGGGCTAGCACACACCTTCCACAAAGCGGTCGAGCTCAACAAAGCGGGAACCCTTGACCAGTACAACATCATGTTTTTCAAGCGCGCCGCCCATGCGGTCGAGCACCTGCTGATAATCGGAGAACACCTGGATGCGGTCCTCGTCCATGCCCATCATGCGCGCGGCATCGGCCATAAGCTGGGCCAGCTCACCACCCACGCACGCCAGCATGTCGAGCTTCTTGGCGGCGGCATAGGCGCCCACGAGCTCATGCATGCGAGGAGCCTCATCGCCCATCTCGCCCATCTCGCCCAGGATCGCCATGCGAGACCCCGTGCACGAAAGCGAGCACAGCAGATCGAGGCCAGCAGCCATGGATTCGGCACTGGCGTTATAGGAATCGTCGATGACGCGGGCACCGCTCTTGGCGCGCTTGATCTCCTGGCGGTGACCGGTGATCGTGAGGCCCCTAAAAGCAGCATCGATCTGCTCGGGCGTCACGCCCAGGCGATAGGAAACCGCGGCGGCCTTAACGGCATTAGGAACGGACTGCACGCCGGGGATGGCAAGCATGGTATCGATCGTCTCACCCTGGCCAAAATCGAGCGTAAAGACCGGACGTCCCTCGTCATCAACACGAATGTCGCGGGCACGGACCTCATCGTCGTCCGAGACGCCGGCCAGCATAACGTCGATACCAGCAGGCTGGGCGAACGTATCGCGAATGAACGGCGTAAAGTCGTCCTCACCGCCCAAAACCAGCAGCGGCAAGAAGTCGCCGGCGGCGCACATACCCTGGACAATCTCGGCCTTAGCGCGGGCGATGTTCTCGCGGCTGCCCAAAATGCCGATGTGAGAGGTACCAATCTTGCTCACGATGGCAAGGTTGGGATTGGCGGACTGGGACAGGCGCTCAATCTCGTGGAAATGGTTCATGCCCATCTCGAGCACCAGGACCTCGGTATCGGCCGGAGCGGAAAGCACCGTGAGCGGCATGCCGATCAGGTTATTGAAATTGCCCTTGGTGGCCCAGACACGATAGCGCTTGGCGAGCACGGCGGCGAGCACGTCCTTGGTCGTCGTCTTGCCGATGGAACCGGTAATGCCAACGACCAGGCAGCCAAGCTCCAGGCGATACGTGTGCGCCAAACGCAGCAGAAACTCCTCGGGATCATCGGTCAGCAGGATGGCGCACCCCTTGTCCTGCGCCAGCGAGACCAGCTCGGCCTCGGGCTCACGCGTCATCACGACGGCGCCGGCACCCGACTGGACGGCACGGGAAGCAAAATCATTGCCGTCGACGTTTTCACCGGGAAAGGCGACGAAAATCGTCCCTTCCTCGACCTGGCGCGAGTCGATAACGCACCCGCGGCATACCCGATCGGCTTCTCCCGTCACGGTTCGGGCCCCTGTTGCGGCCGCGAGGTTGTTGACGGCGATCTCTATCATTGCAGCTCCCCTGTAAACCTAATAATGCTATCGGCGTATTGTATCCCAGCGCCGCACATGCGTGGTGCAGGGCATGTGAACACCCTCATATGGGACAACAAACCACGCCCCAAAGATTGTAACCCCCTACTTCGTGTGCGGGATACCCAGCACGTCGAGCGCGTTGGCCATAATGGACTGGAACGGCACCGCAGCGGCATCTGAGCCGCTCGGCGTTCCGTCGAGCGTGATATAGCACAGCACCTTGGGCGATTGTGCCGGTGCAAAGCCCATAAAAGACGACATGTAGTTCTCCTTGAGGTAACCGCCGTTCTCGTCGGCTCGTTCGGCCGTACCGGTCTTACCCGCCACGTCATAGCCGTCAACCGCGCCGCCAACGCCCGTTCCCTCGGACACGACCGTCTGCATGCACGATGTCACCTGGGATGCGGCGTCCTCCGAAATCGCGCGCTCGCCTTCGCCCCAGTCCTTCTCGTCGCCTTTGCTGGACTTATAGAAGTGCGGTGTCATCATCACGCCGCCGTTGGCGATGCCGCCCACGGCACGTGCGATCTCAATCGGCGAGACGGACAGTGCCTGTCCAAAGCTCATCGAGCCCAGCGTGGCGCCGTCATACTGGTCACGCTCCTTGACGATACCCAGGCTCTCGCCCGGAAAATCTACACCGGAGCTATGACCGATGCCCCACTTGTCCACATAGGCGGCAAAGTCGTCGGCACCGATCTTGCGCCCCACCAGGACAAAGCCCACGTTGGACGAACGGCGCATCATCTCGCGCACATCCATGGTCATGGCGTAGTCGCGCTTGTCAGCATCGGTGACGGTATCGTCGCCCACCTTGATGCTCGCCGGCACCTCAAACGACGTACTCGATCGCACGACGCCCAAGTCGAAGCCGGCGCCTGCCACGAGCGTCTTAAAGACCGAGCCGGGCTCGTAGGCGTCGGTGACCAGGCGCAAGTTCATATCCTCGGTCTTGGCGTTTTCCAGATTGGTCTGGTCGTAAGTCGGATATGAGCAGGCTGCCAAGATCTCGCCTGTCGTAGGATCGGTGACCAGCGCCGAGCCGTTCTTGGCCTTAGTCTTCTCAACTGCCTCTGCCAGGGCATCCTCGGCCGCACGCTGGATATTGACGTCGAGCGTCGTCACGATATCAACGCCGTCGACCGCAGCCACCTTTTTATAGGCACCGCCCGCGATATAGCTGCCGTCCCTCGCGCGCTCGCGTACGAGAGAACCGTTCGTGCCTGTCAGAAGCTTGTTGTATTGCTTTTCGAGACCCGTCAAGCCGTCGTTGTCCACATTCACTACACCCAGCACCTGCGATGCCAGATTGCCGTATGGATATACGCGCTTCATGGCCTGCTCAAAAAGCACGCCGGGCAGGTTCTTCTTCTCCAGCGCCGCAGCATCGTCTTCGTCCGCTTGGCGCTTGATATACACCCAGGTGCCATCGGACTCAACGAGCTTGCGGCAGGTCTTTTTATCGATTCCAGTTGCCTTGACCAGCGCCGACACCGTCTTGTCAACGTCCTCGACAAGCTGCGGGTTCACGGCGATGTTGCGACATTCGACCGACGACGCCAGCACGTTACCGTTGCGGTCGTAGATGGTGCCACGTTTGGCATAGAGGGTCTGCGCAAGCAGGCGACGCGCATCGGCACGCTCGCGCAGTTTATCGGCTTCGACAACCTGATAGTCGGCAAGGCGAAAGACGCCCAAGCCCAAGCCAAGCCCAATGAATCCCATGACGGCTTTGCGGCGAGGCAGAGGCGTGCCTGTGAGCCATTCGGTCGACGAACTCTTGCGCGACCTGGTGTTATGCACTTGAGGACCGCCCGAGCCGCGAAGTCGCGACGCCGGGTCGTTGCCACGGGACCGCCCGGCGTTGTAAGATTGCCGACCCGTTCCTTGATAACCAGAACGTCCCCGCGACGAGGGACGTCCAGAACCGCGGCCCCCATCGGAACCGCGGCGATAGTCATTTGTCATACTCAGCTACCGTCTTGCTACTGAGCGGTCGCGGTCGCGTTGGCGCCCGCGGCTGCATCCTGCGAAAAGTCCAGTGTAACGCTCTCGCTGGGCTCCACCATGCCATAAGCGCCCGCAAGGTCGCGAATGCGCGTGTCGGCGCCATAGACCGAATGCATGACCTCCAGGTCGGAGCTCTCATCGGTCGCTTTTTCGAGCGTGTTGGTAAGCTCGGCGTTGCTGTTGAGCACCTGGGCCGTAACGCCGGCGAGCGCCACGCGGGCGACGCCGATCGTCATGAAGATAGCCGCAATGATGCAAAACGTTTTAAGAACGCTCATGAAAACCGGGCTTACCGCCTGGTTTGCCTGACGGCCCGCGCCCGTGTAGACATCAAAGCGCGGCGTGCGCTGCTCACGGGGAGCAACGGGGGCCTGCGGCGTCTCACGATAGGCGGGCATGGCGTTCATATCATAGGCGAGTGCTGCGCTTGAAGTGTTGTAGCCCATGATATGCCGCCTCCCATCCCGAGTACGTTGGTAGTGTGTTTAAGCTTCGTTTATGGTGCGAGCGGGAGGTCCAATATCGCGCGGTCGTGTCTACAGACGCTGCGCCACGCGGATCTTGGCTGATCTCGCCCGAGGGTTGCGCTCAACCTCATCAGGCTGGGCAACCAGGGGTTTGCGGGTGATGACCTTGAGTATCGGCACGTTGCCGCACACGCACACCGGAATCTCCGGCGGACACGTGCACCCCTGGCTCATCTCCTTAAAGTGGTTCTTTACGATACGGTCCTCGAGCGAGTGATACGAGATGACGCAGATACGTCCGCCCGGGTTGAGCCACCTGGTGGCGGCATCAAGCCCTCGTTCGAGCACATCGAGCTCGTGATTGACCTCGATGCGAATGGCCTGGAAACTTTTCTTGGCCGGGTGTCCACCATGCCGACGAGCGGCAGCCGGGATACCCGCCTTGATGATCTCGACAAATTGGCCGGTGGTTTCGATCGGTTCTTGCTCGCGGCGGCGCACGATCTCGCGCGCAATCTGCGAGGCGAATTTCTCTTCGCCGTAGACGCGTAGAATCCGGGCGAGGTCGTGTTCGTTATAGGTGTTGATGACCTCAGCTGCATTTAAGGTGTTATTACCCGGATCCATCCGCATGTCCAATGGGGCGTCCTCGTTATACGAAAAGCCCCTGCCAGGGATATCGAGTTGCGGTGACGAAACGCCCAAATCGAACAGGAAGCCATCGACCCCGGGCACCTCGGCCGAGCAAAGTAGCTCGTCCAAGTCGCCGAAGTTGCCCTTCAGCAGCTGGTGCGGAACGCCTGGAACCTCGCGGTCCAGACGGGCGCCAGCGGCCTCGAGGGCCATGTCGTCCTGATCGACGCCGAGCAAAAGGCCCGTCTCCCCCACCTGCGCGGCCATCTTTACCGAATGGCCGGCACCGCCAAGGGTGCAATCGCAGACAACGGAGCCGCTCTTTAGCCGCAGCGACTCAAGCACTTCGCCGAGCATGACAGGTTCATGCCGATATTCTTGTGTCAAGATCACACGCTCCATCCGTTACCCGTGCCTTGCCCTTACGAGAAGAAGAGGTCCAGCAGGGCCTCATCGTCATCGTCCTCATCGGCCGCGGCGCGATCCCAAACCTCAAGGTGGTCGTAGTTGCCCACAACCGTGACCTCGCGGTCGAGGTTCGCCTGCTTGCGGAGAGACTCGGAAAGACCGATACGACCGGCGCTGTCCACGTCCATCGACGTGGTGCGCTTGTTGATCGCCCTCATGAGCTTCTGGTCATTAATGTCACGCGGGTTAAAACCCTCGTGGCCCTCACGACCCGCGAAGAGTCCTTCGACCCACTTATCGAAGGCCTCGGCAGAGAACACGTACAGAGCATCGACATCCAGGGCTTTGAACACGCGAACGTGCTCTCCAAGCTCCTCGCGAAGGGGTGCAGGCAGGGACAGACGACCTTTTGCATCGAGATTGCGCTCGTATGCACCAGTCATCCCCATGTGCGCCCTCCCCTCGGTTACTCAGATGGCACGTACGCGGGGAACCACCCCGCTTGTCGACGTCATTAATAATATGGGGAACCGCCCCATTTTTCAACACCTTTCCCCACCCCTTCCCCCACCCCGCCCCACTACTCCACTCACCATATATTGCAAAACACCCCCAAGCATATGTTCGAAAACACAATATGTTGTGTTTACAGCAACGGCGGGATGCCACCTGTAGAACCACGCCCGCGAACCTCAACCTTCAAGTTGACCTTGAGGCGATTTTTACGTCCCTTTACACGCCGTTCACATCGCCCCCAAACTCCCCCGCCCACGGTACACACGGCCCACCACCGCGTCGGTGTCTGGCGAAAAATGGGACGGGCCCCAGATTGCCCA
>CABRDE010000021.1:0-28024 GCA_902469665.1 uncultured Collinsella sp.
ATCGATCCAAAGGCGAAAGATGCCGACACGGTTGCGCTCGTACAGTATCTTGCTGCCGACCAGAAGTTCGAAAAGGTGCTCGATAACCAGCAGATTCTTCGTGAGCCCATCGTTCGCAACGGCCGCCAGGCAACCGTTGGCTACGAGCCTGACGTGTGGAAGGGCTGGGAATAAAGCGGCTGGGAATAAAGTGAAGCGCCCACGCCCGTGGTTTTATCCACGGACGCGGGCGCTCGCGTAAGACGTCTCTTGTCGTTTGAGTGGAGCGCCCCGGCGGCGCTGAACAACGCGCCCCGGTGACGTGGCTCGGGGCTCTTTGTGCCGCACATCTATGAGAGGGAATCGATGCGCACGGGCGCTACTCCATGTAGCCGCCCTGAATGGCGGAAACTGCATGTTCGGTAAAGAACTTGAGCGTGCCGGAGGTATAGCGATTAGCCTTGGGCTTCCAAGCGGCTCGGCGCTCGGCCAGGGCGGCGTCGACCTCGGCCGGCTCCATCTCCTTGCCGGCGATGCCCACAATAGACAGCGAGCGCTCGGGGATGTTGATCTGGATAAGGTCGCCCTCCTCGATCAGGGCAATCGGGCCGCCCACGGCAGCCTCGGGCGAAACGTGACCGATAGCCGGGCCCTTGGAGGCGCCGGAGAAGCGGCCATCGGTGATCAGGGCAATGCTCGCACCCAGCTCGGGATCGCTGGCGATAGCCTCGGTGGTGTAGAACATCTCGGGCATACCGGAACCCTTGGGGCCCTCATAGCGAATGATAACGGCATCGCCGGGCTTGACCTCGTGCGTCAGGACGGCGTGGATGGCGTCCTCCTCGCAATCGAACGGACGTGCCTTAAGCGTGGCCTGGAACATCTCGCGCGGAACAACCGTGTGTTTGACGACGGCGCCCTCGGGGGCAAGGTTGCCGTGGAGGATGGCGATAGAGCCGTCGGTACCAAAAGCCTGGTCAAACGGGCGAATGATGTCCTCGCGCTTGAGATTCCACTTCTCCAAGTAGCGGCCGCACTTCTCGTAGTAGCCGTTGTTCTTAAGGTCCTCGAGGTTCTCGCCGAGGGTCTTGCCGGTGACGGTCATGACATCGAGGTGAAGCATCGACTTGATCTCCTCCATGATGCGCGGCACGCCACCCGCATAGTAAAAGAACTGCGCCGGCCACTCGCCTGCGGGACGAACGTTGAGCAGGTAGTGAGCGCCACGGTGCAGGCGATCGAAGTCGTCGGCGGACATCTCGATGCCAAACTCGCGGGCAATCGCAGGGATATGCAGCAGCGAGTTGGTAGAGCCCGAAATGGCGCCGTGGACCATAATGAGGTTCTCGAAGGACTCCTTGGTCACGATGTCACGCGGACACAGGTTGTGCTCGGAGAGCCACACGGACTGACGGCCGGCCTCGCGCGCAAACTCACGCAGATCGGAGCTGGTGGCGGGCAGCAGGGCCGTGCCGGGGAGCATAAGGCCCAGGGCCTCGGCGGTAACCTGCATGGTCGACGCGGTGCCCATAAACGAGCAGGCACCGCAGCTGGGGCATGCGTTGTGCTTGGCAAACTCAAGCTCCTCGCGGGAGATCTCGCCGCGCTCGTAGCGGGCAGAAATCGCGCCGAGCTGCTCCAGAGTCAACAGATCGGGACCGGCATCCATGACGCCGCCGGTAACGACAATGGAAGGGATGTTGATGCGGCCCATGGCCATGAGGTTCGCAGGCAGGCCCTTATCGCAGCTGGCGACAAAGACGCCGGCGTCGAACGGGGTGGCCTTGGCATGGATCTCGATTATGTTGGCGATCATGTCGCGGCTGGGCAGCGAGTAGTTGATGCCGTCGTGTCCCTGGGCCTCGCCGTCGCAGATATCGGTGCAGAAGTAACGGGCACCGTGACCGCCAGCCTCGGCAACGCCAGCACGGACCTCCTCGACCAGCTCAAACAGGCCGGCAGAACCCGGGTGCGAGTCGCCAAACGTCGACTCGATAATGACCTGCGGCTTGTCCAGATCCTCGATGGTCCAGCCAGACCCCAGACGCAGCGGGTCCATCTCGGGGCTGATGGTGCGGAACTTGCCGGAACGCGGCTGCAGCTTGGCAACCAGGTCGGCTGCCTCCTGCTGAATCTGTGCCTTGGTCCTCTCGTCCATGATGCTCTCCTCTTTTGATTTGAACGGTTGTATCAATCGTTGGTTAATGAATCAGGTGTAAATGGGTACCGAGCGATGCGCTCGGCGAAAGATGCTTAGCTACGCGAACTAGGCGGAGAACGAAATCACCAGGGCGCAGGCAAGACCCGAAAGGCCGATGAGCGTCTCCATAACGGTCCAGGACTTGAGGGTGGTCTTCTCGTCAATCTCCAGGAACGAGGAGCACATCCAAAAACCGGCATCGTTGACGTGCGAGAGGGCCGTGGCACCGCCGCAGATAGCAAGACAGATAGCGGCACGCATGAGCACTGAGGCTCCGGCAACCGCGGGCATGGCGGCCATAATGCCCGATGCCATGGTCATAGCGACGATGGAGCTGCCGACAGAGGCACGCACCATGACGGCAATCAAAAAGGCAACGACCACCAAAGGCAGCGGTGAGGCCTCGAGCATAGGGCCGATAACCTGGCCCAAGCCGCAGTCCTGCAGCATCCAGCGGATCACGCCGCCGCAGGCAATGACCAGCAAGATCATGCCGACGGGCCTAAGAGAGCGGTCGAGCAGGGCCTTGAGCTCAGCGCCGGAGTAGCCTCGGCGCGCGCCCAGCAGATACATCGCGACGAGCGTGGCGAGCGTCAAAGCGACGAACGGCTTGCCCAGGAAGGCGAGAATCGAGGCGAGCTCAGCGGGCATGGGGATATAAGAGGACAACGTGCCCAGCAAAATCAGACAAAGCGGCGTGAGCACGATGGCAAGCACCATGCCAAAGGAGGGAAGCTCCTTTTCGTCGCTCGCACCCTCGGCAGAGGTAAAGTGCTCCGGAACATCGGTAAAGATGCGACCGCCCACGTTGCGGCCCCAGATGACGCCGGCAATCGCCATGGCGATGAAGGCGGTGGGGATACCGACAAGAATCATGGTGCCCAGGTCGACACCGAGCGTGCCGGCGACCAGAACCGACCCGGCCGATGGCGGCACAAACGCATAGCCAGCGGCAAGTCCCGCGAGCAACGCGATGCCGTAGTAGAGCGTCGACTTTTTGGTCTGCGATGCCACGCTAAACGCAAGCGGAATCAAAACGACCACGCCGGCCTCAAAGAACACCGTAGTACCGATGACCAGACCGGTAATGCCCAGCGCCCAGCTGGAATGACCCTGCCCAAAGGTGTCGATGAAGGTTTGGGCAATCTTTTTGGCGCCGCCGCTCTCTTCAAGAATCTGGCCAAACATCGAACCCAAACCAATGAGCAGGGCGATGTTTTGCAGCGTGGTGCCCACGCCCTTGGTGACAGTGTCCGCCACCAGGTCGAGCGGCATACCGGCGCCGATGCCGATCGCGAGCGCCGAGACCATCATCGAAAGCACGGGATGCAGCTTGAACTTAATGATGAGCGCAAGCAGCAGCGCAATGCCCACGATGGCGGCGATGACCAGCCTGGTGGGATCAGCCATAAACGTTGGGTCTGACATCTTTCCTCCAATTCATCAGACCTTTTGAATTCGTCTGATGACTATAGCGCGTTTTCAATAGGTCTGATGTTTAAAAGTGAAACTTTTTTCGAAATACATCTGATGTATTTGCTGAACGATCTGTTTTTGACGGTAAACGGCCACTTACAGTTCTCCATTGTCGGAGCGAACCACCGCGGCTTCTGTTAAATGAGCTAGAATAGCTCTGATGAATTCTTTTGATATGAGGTGAAGCGTGGCACGAGCCGATTCGGGACTCCCCGAGCAGATTTCGGAGAAAATTATTCAACTGATCCTGGATGAGCATCTTGAGCAAGGCGACCGCCTGCCCAAGGAGGCTGTGCTCGTCGAGCGCCTGGGTGCTGGCAGGAGCACCGTACGCGAGGCTATGAAGCTGCTGCAGTCGCGCAACATCGTGCGCATTAAGCAGGGCTCGGGCACCTATGTGGCATCAAACCCCGGCGTTGCCGACGATCCGCTGGGCTTTACCTTTATCGATGACAAGAGGCGCCTGGCACGCGACCTGCTCGAAGTGCGCTTTATGATCGAGCCGCAGATGGCCAGCATGGCCGCAGAGCACGCGACCGACGATCAAATCATCTGCATTAAAGAGCTTTGCGATGAGTCCGAGCACTTGGCCGCGCGGGACGAAGACTATTCTGCCGCCGACACCGCGTTTCACATCGCAATTGCCGAAAGCTGCGGCAACCTCGTCGTTCCCCGCCTAATGGGCGTGCTCAAGGCGTCTGTCCCCCTGTTTATTGACGTGACCGGCAAAAAGCTGGTTGAGGAAACCATCCGCACCCACCGTGGCGTGGCCGACGCCATCGCCGCGCGCAATCCCACCGCAGCGCACGACGCGATGTACCTGCATCTGGTGTACAACCGCAACATGATCGCAGAGGGAGCGCAGGAACAGAGCAAATAGACGTCCGCACGGCAAGGGCGAGACTACCGTTCGCCTTTTAAAAGTGAACGTTCACCTGATTTTAGGGAATAAGGGGTGGCTATTACGCCGCTTCACCTATACTGACCTTGTATGAAAAGCAAGACTTATATAGATGAACGTTTCTTTTGAAAGGATCGCTATGTCTGATCTTATGGACAGCTTCCGTCTGGACGGCAAGGTCGCACTGGTGACCGGCGCCACCTACGGCATTGGCATGGCCATTGCCGAGGCGCTCGGAGAGGCCGGCGCCAAGATCGCCTTTAACGCCCGTCACGCCGACAAAGTCGCCGAAGCCGAGAAGCACTACCGTGAGCTGGGCTTTGACGCTCACGGCTATGTTGCCGACGTCACCGACGAGACTGTCGTCGCCGAGCTCATCGCCAAGATCGAGGCCGACTTTGGCACCACGCCCGACATCCTGGTCAACAACGCCGGCGTCATCCAGCGTACCCCGATG
Organism: uncultured Collinsella sp.; assembly: GCA_902469665.1. GTDB lineage: Bacteria > Actinomycetota > Coriobacteriia > Coriobacteriales > Coriobacteriaceae > Collinsella. Next base: position 5,014 of record CABRDE010000021.1, read on the forward strand.
CTCGACATGAGCGCCGAGGACTTCCGCCGCGTCGTCGATATCGACCTCAACGCACCGTTTATCGTGTCAAAGGCCTGCCTGCCTGGCATGATCGCCAAGGGCCACGGCAAGATCATCAACATCTGCTCGATGATGAGCGAGCTGGGTCGCGAGACCATCGCCGGCTATGCCGCCGCTAAGGGCGGACTCAAGATGCTCACCAAGAACATCTGCTCGGAGTTTGGCGAGGCCAATATCCAGTGCAACGGCATTGGGCCCGGCTACATCGCCACGCCGCAAACCGCACCGCTGCGCGAGACGCAGCCCGACGGCAGCCGCCACCCGTTTGACCAGTTCATCATTGCCAAGACGCCGGCCGCCCGTTGGGGCACGCCCGAGGACCTGAAGGGCCCCGCCGTGTTCCTGGCTTCCGACGCGTCGAACTTCGTCAACGGCCACATCCTCTACGTCGACGGCGGCATCCTCGCATACATTGGAAAGCAGCCTCAATAAGCGTCACCGCAACTGCCCACATCAGGTTTCATCCACTCGTTTTTCATTTGAGTTGCGGTGAGATAAGGATTGGTTTTGGCTTCTATCAGGCAAAACAGTCCGTATTTCACCGCAAGTTAGAAATAGAAAGGTAATTCGCAATGAAGATCGCTCTGATCAATGAGAACTCTCAGAACTCCAAGAACCCTATGATCGAGGCTGCCCTTAAGAAGGTTGTCGAGCCCATGGGCCACACCGTCTTTAACTATGGCATGTATGCCGACGCCGACTCCAAGCCCCTCACCTATGTGCAGAACGGCATCCTGGCCGCCGTGCTGCTCAACTCCGGCGCTGCCGACTACGTCGTGACCGGCTGTGGCACCGGCGAGGGCGCCATGCTCGCCTGCAACTCCTTCCCCGGCGTGCTGTGCGGCCATGTTGCCGACCCGCTCGATGCCTACACCTTTGCCCAGATCAACGACGGTAACGCTGTCGCCATGCCCTTCGCCCTCAAGAACGGCTGGGGCCAGGAGCTCAACCTCGAGTACACCTTTGAGAAGCTCTTTGGCTTTGGTTCGGGCAACGGCTATCCTGCCGAGCGTGTTGAGCCCGAGCAGCGCAACAAGAAGATCCTCGACGGCGTCCGCGCTGTGACTATGCGTCCGCTCGTCGACGTTCTGGGCGAGATCGATCAGGACCTGGTGAAGGGCGCACTTGCCGGCGAACACTTCCAGGAGTACTTCTTTGCCAACGCAACCGACGAGGCCATCATCGCCAAGGTCAAGGAGATCCTGGGCCTCTAATCGCACGACTCATTGCAGCTAACGCAAGCGGCGGTCGTCCCATGTACGGGACGACCGCCGCTTTTTGCTATCTACCGACTGACGCCGCGGGGATAGGCCTCACATGCACCAAGGGGTTGACTAGAGCTCGCAAGCAACCTTGTAGCCATCGCCGATGGCGTCGCGGATGTTGCCGCACTTGTTGGCATCGCCCAACACGTGGGTGGTAACGCCGGCTGCAGCAAGGTCGTCGGCCAACTTGGTATTGGGACGATAGCCCATCGCCAGCACCAGCGTATCGGCATCGGCGATGGTGTGGATCTCGCCGTCCTTTTCGTAGCTGATGGCATCCTCGGTAATCTCGGTCACCTTGGCCTCGGTCAGCACGTGAACGCCCTTGGAGAGCATGCGCGTGATGAGCACCGCGCGACCGGCGCCGCCCTCGTTGGCGGCGAGCGTCTTGGTCATCTCGATGACGGTGACGTCGCGATTGGCCGGCGACAGATCGTTGACCAACGGGGCCAGGTAGTCGGCCGTCTCGCAACCGACGGTGCCGCCGCCCACGATGACAATCTTCTTGCCCGGGAAAGCCTTGCCGCCCAACAGGTCGTCAGCCGTCATGACCTGCTTAAATCCCTGCATGAAGGCCGGGGCGATGGGCTCGGCGCCATAGGCCAGGACGACCTCGTAGCCGGCGTAGTCACGCTGAATGTCCTCGGCAGTAAGCTCGGTGCCAAATACGCACTTCACGCCGACCTCGGCCAGGCGACGGTACTGATACTTGATCACGCGGGTGAGTTCCTGCTTTGCCGGCGGAACGGCCGCGATGCGCATCTCGCCACCCGGCTCGTCCTGCTTATCCACGAGCACTACGTTGTGGCCGCGCTTGGCAGCAATGTAGGCTGCCTCCATGCCCGCAGGACCAGCGCCCACAACCAGTACGTTCTTGGCCTCGGCGGCAGGCTCGTAACCGGCCTCGTCGCGCTCAACATCGGGATTGACGGTGCAGGAGATGCGCTTGCCAAACATAATGCCGTTCAGGCAGCGCAGGCAGCCGATGCAGGGGCGGATATCGTCGGCGTTGCCGGCAGCGGCCTTGTTGCAGAACTCGGCATCGCACAGATTGGCGCGGCCCATCATGCAGATGTCGGCAGCACCGTCCTCGATCAGCTCCTCGGCGATCCAGGCTTCATTGATGCGGCCGACCGTGGCGACGGGAATGTTGACGTGCTTTTTAATCTCGCGCGAGCAGGCGGCATGCGAGGCCTGCTGCGTACCGGCGGCGGGAATCGCAGAGCCGCGCTTGATGGTGGTGCCGCCCGACGCGTGAATCATGTCGACGCCGGCCTTCTCCAGACGACGCGAGACGTAGATCATGTCGTTGAGGGTCAGGCCGCCATCGGTGTACTCGTCGCCCGAGATACGGACGTCGATGATAAAGTCCTTGCCGCAGCGCTCGCGAATCTCGGCGATGACCTCGAGCAAAAAGCGCATACGGGCGTCGAGCGAGCCGCCGTACTCATCGGTACGCTTGTTGTAGAGCGGAGTCAAAAAGCCGCCGAGCATACCGTGGGCGTGCGCCGCATGGACTTCGACGCCATCGACACCGGCCTTCTGCATACGCACGGCAGCGTCGCCAAACTGATGCGTGAGCTCGTGAATCTCATCGACCGTGATAGGACGCGGTGCCTCGCGGGCATAGGACGGGCCCACAAAGGACGGAGCAATCAGGCGCGGCGTGCCCGGAATGTTAAAGGCCATGTAGGCGGGGTGGAAGAGCTGCGGCATAATCTTGCAGCCATACTCGTGGACGGCCGCGGCGAGCTTTTCCCAGCCGGGGATAAACGTGTCGTCGTAACAGCACATGTCACCCGGTAGATAGGTATAGGTAGGCTCGACCGTCACGACCTCGGTGATGATCAGGCCAACGCCGCCCTTGGCACGGGCACGATAATGATCGACCAAGTCATCGGTCACATAGCCATGATCGGCCAGGTTGGTGGACACCGGCGGCATAAAGACGCGGTTCTTGACCTCGGTCGTACCGACCTTGATCGGACTAAAGAGCATCGGGTAGGCGGAGGACTCCATCCAGGGTTCCTTTCATTTGAGCCGCTCGGCGGCAGTTGCTGACGTACCTATCGTATCAGTATCCGCCGCATTCGTACTCGCTCGCACTCCCCACTTTCAATCCCAACCCTCACAAAAAAGTTGCGGTGGAATACGGAGTAGGTGAGGCTTTTGACAGGCAAAACAGTCCGTATTTCACCGCAACTGATGGGCGGGGTGGACTTGAGGGCTCAGATAGTCAGTCATGCCCTCATCCGCCACTCCCTCACCTACAGCGCGCCGTCCAGCATAAGGTTCACCTTGAGCACGTTGACCGTGGGCTCGCCGAACACGCCGAGGAAACGGCCCTTGGTGCACGCGGCAATGATGTCGCGCACCTCGTCCTCACTTTTGCCCGTGGCCTTGGCAAGGCGCGGGACCTGGTACTCGGCGGCATCGGGAGAGATCTCGGGGTCGAGCCCTGAGCCGGAACACGTCACCAGGTCGACGGGCACAGCATCCATATCGGCATCGGGGTTGGCGGCGCGGATCTTCTTCACGCGCGCATCCACAAGCTGCCGATACTCCTCACTCGCCGGGGACAGGTTGGATGGGGCACCATACGCCATGAGCTCGCCATCTTCGCCTTCGAAAATTGACACGTTCTGGATGCGGCCCCACATGTGGTCCTCATCCTCGAAGTTCTGGCCGATGAGCTCGGAACCCACAACCTTGCCGTCGACCGTAATGAGCGAACCGTTCGCCTGATACGGGAACGCAACCTGGGCAATGCCGGTCACGACAAGCGTATAGCCCAGGCCGCAGACAACGGTAAACAGCGCGAACACGCCCAGTGCGCGCGATGCAACACCTTTGAACATACAAACCTCCACTTACATAATGCCGCAGAACGCGAGCAGCATGTCGATGAGCTTGATGAATACGAACGGGGCAACGATGCCGCCCAGACCCCACACGAGCAGGTTGTGGGTCAGCAGCTGTCCGGACGGGACCTCGCGATACTTAACGCCCTTCAGCGCGGCCGGGATCAGCGCGACGATAACGAGCGCGTTATAGATGATGGCCGAAAGAACCGCGGACAGCGGGCTTGCCAGACCGAGGATGTTGAGGGCGTCCAACCCGGGGTAGATCGGCGAGAACAGGGCCGGGATGATAGCGAAGTACTTCGCCATGTCGTTGGCCACCGAGAAGGTCGTGAGCGAACCGCGGGTCATGAGCAGCTGCTTGCCGATACGCACGACCTCGATGAGCTTGGTGGGGCTGGAGTCGAGGTCGACCATGTTGCCGGCCTCCTTGGCAGCCTGGGTGCCCGTGTTCATGGCCACGGCGACGTCGGCCTGGGCCAGAGCGGGCGCGTCGTTGGTGCCGTCGCCGGTCATGGCGACCAGGTGCCCCTCACGCTGGAACTCGCGGATCTTCTCGAGCTTGCCTTCAGGGGTGGCCTCGGCCAGGAAGTCGTCAACGCCGGCCTCGGCGGCGATTGCCGCGGCGGTGAGCGGGTTGTCGCCCGTCACCATGATGGTCTTGATGCCCATCTTGCGCAGGTCGGCGAACTTCTCCTTAACGCCGGACTTGATGATGTCCTTGAGGTACACAACGCCCAGCACGCGGCAGTTCTTGGTCACGACCAGCGGGGTGCCGCCGGCCTTGGCGATGTGTTCGACGGCCTCGTCGCACTCCTGGGAGAACACGCCGCCGGCTGCCTCCACATAGGTGCGCACGGAATCGGCAGCGCCCTTGCGGATCTCATTGCCCTCGTAGTTCACACCGGACATGCGGGTCGCCGCGGTGAAGGGGATGAACTCCATACCCTTATCCTCGAGTGTGCGGCCGCGCAGACCGAACTGCTCCTTGGCGAGCACGACGATGGAACGGCCTTCGGGGGTCTCGTCGGCCAGCGAGGAAAGCTGGGCGGCATCGGCCAGCTCCGCGGGATCGATGCCGTCGACCGGGATGAACTCGGCGGCTTGGCGGTTACCCAGGGTGATGGTGCCGGTCTTGTCGAGCATGAGGATGTCGACGTCGCCGGCGGCCTCGATGGCGCGGCCGGACATGGCCAGCACGTTGGCCTCGTTCAGACGGCTCATGCCGGCGATGCCGATGGCGGAAAGAAGGGCGCCGATGGTAGTAGGAGCCAGGCACACGAGCAGCGCCACGAGCGTGGTCACGGCCGTGGGGTTGTCCATGTCGTTAAGACCGACCGAGAAGCAGGAGTAACAATACAGGGCCAGCGTGACCAGGATAAAGACGATGGAGAGGGCCACCAGGAAGATCTCCAGAGCGATCTCGTTAGGGGTCTTCTTGCGCGCGGCACCCTCGACCATCGCGATCATCTTGTCCAGGAAGCTCTGGCCGGGCTCACTGGAGATCTTGACGATGATCCAGTCGGACAGCACCGTGGTACCGCCGGTAACGGCAGAGCGGTCGCCGCCGGCCTCGCGGACCACGGGGGCGGACTCGCCGGTGATGGCGGACTCGTCAACAGAAGCAGCGCCCTCGATGACGTCGCCGTCGCCGGGAATCTGCTCGCCGGCGCGTACGATCACCAGGTCGCCGCGCGTGAGCTCGGTGCCGGGAACGACGGTGAAGTGCTCCTTGTCCTCAACGGACTCGATGCGATGGGCCTCGACATCCTTCTTGGCCGCACGCAGGGAATCGGCCTGGGCTTTACCGCGGCCCTCGGCAAGCGCCTCGGCGAAGTTCGAGAACAGGTCGGTAAGCCACAGGATGACCGCGATGGCGACCACATAGTAGGTGGGCACACCCGCGTCCTGCACACCGAAAATGGAAGCGACGGCCAGGACGGAGGTCATGACGGCGGAAAGCCACACCAGGAACATGACCGGGTTTTGAATCTGGACGCGAGGATCCAGCTTGGCAAACGAGTCGCGGACCGCGCGGCCCATCATGTCTTTTTGCATAGTCATAAATCTGCGCCCTCCTTTACGCAATCATCTGGAAGAACTCGGCAACGGGGCCAAGCGCCAGGGCCGGGAAGAAGCTCAGGGCACCGATCAGCAGAACGATGAACACGAGCAGGAATACGAACATGCCGTTAGTGGTAGACAGGGTACCGGCGCTCTCGGCGACCTTGCCCTTCTTGGACAGCGAGCCGGCGATAGCCAGCGTACCGATGATAGGCATGAAGCGGGCGAACAGCATCTCGAGGCCGAGCATGACGTTGATCCAGGGAATGTTGCAGTTCATGCCTGCAAACGCCGAGCCGTTGTTGCCGCCGCATGAGGTGAAGGCATACAGCGCCTCGGAGAAGCCGTGCGCGCCACCATTGTTGAGCTGGTCGGCAAGACCGGGCACCATGCAGGCGATGGCCGAGCACACCAGAATGGCAAACGGAGTTGCCAAGCACAGGACAACTGCCCAGCGCATCTCGCCCGGCTCGATCTTCTTGCCCAGGAACTCAGGCGTGCGTCCGACCATGAGGCCGGCGATGAACACTGTGAGGATGGCGAAGCCGATCATGCCGTACAGGCCGCAGCCCACGCCGCCGAAGACGACCTCGCCCAGAGCAATCTGGAGCATCTGGACAAAACCGCCCAGCGGGGTGTAGGAGTCGTGCATGGAGTTAACCGAGCCGTTGGAAGCAGCCGTCGTGAAAGCGGACCAGGTAGAAGAGGAGGCGATACCGAAACGGCTCTCCTTGCCCTCCATGTTGCCGCCGGCCTGGCCGTCGGTCATCTCGATATTGACCGCTCCGCCATCGGCCAGCTGCGGGGTGCCCGCATGCTCGTTGACGGCGATGATGCCGGTGAAGATCACCAGCAGGATGAACATGGCGGCAAAGATGGCCTTGCCCTGCTTGGTGTTCTTGACGCCGATACCGAAGGCGAAGCAACAGGCGGCCGGGATCAGCAGCAGGCTGGTCATCTCGATGATGTTGGTGAAGGCACTGGGGTTCTCATACGGATGGGCGGAGTTCACGCCGAAGAAGCCGCCGCCGTTGGTGCCGGACTGCTTGATGGCGACCTGAGGAGCCGCGGGACCCTGGGGCAGGAACTGCTCGGTGACCACGCGCGCGCCCTCGACAACCTTGCCGTCGACCTTGACCGTGTCGCCCTCAATCTGGGCGCCGTCGATGACGCTCCAGCCGCCGTCTGCATTAGGCTGAACAGCGACGGGTTCTACGAGCTCAGCCTTCTGAGCCGGCTGGAAGTTGGAGATGACGCCACCGGCAGCCAGGCAGATGCCGAACACGAGGTTCAGCGGGATGAGCACATACAGGACGGTGCGGGTGAGGTCGACCCAGAAGGAACCCAGACCCTGCTCCTTGACCTGACGGAAGCCGCGGATCAGCGCGAACATGACCGCGATACCGGTGCCAGCGGAAACGAAGTTCTGCACAGTGAGACCCATGAACTGCACAAGGTAGGACAGGGTGGTCTCACCGGAGTAGGACTGCCAGTTGGTGTTGGTTATGAAGGAAGCAGCCGTATTGAACGACAGGTCCCATGACACACCCGGCAGGTGCTGGGGATTGCCTGGCAAGAAGGACTGAAGCGCCTGGAGTGCCACAAGAGTCACGAGGCCGATCCCCGAAAAGACCAGCACGCTCGCCAGATAGCGCCTACACCCCATCTGTTCTGCCGCGTCGATGCGAAGCAGACGATAGACGCCACGCTCCACAGGAGCAATCACAGGCGACAGGAACGTATGCTCACCATCCATGATATGGGCCATGAACCGACCGAGCGGAACGGCCAGGACGACGAGTACGGCAAAGTACAAGATGTACTGAATCGCAGCGTCCATAGTTTACGAATCACTCCTCATCAGAATGTAGATGTAATAGATAAGAAGTCCAATGCAGACGACTCCGATGATGGGAATGAGGATGTCCATTTACCGCCCCTTTCACACGCGGTCCGATGTCTCGGACGCCTGCCCTCGCAAGCGCCTGGGGACAGTAAACGCTTCTAGGGATTAAAGAGGCGTGAGGGCCGGGCTCACGTCCTTAAGATGCCGTAAAGATGCAGGTAGAAAGCACTATTGCAGCTGCAGTGCGCCTATACTCGACCTCGCGAGCATACAGTGGTGTCTTCACCGCGTATGCACGCATGGACAACGCTTCAGAAAGGCTACGCTATGCAGCGCGACGCATCGGACACTCGCGTCAATCCAGACCTCATCCTCAAGGCAATTGAGAAAGACGGGGTCGCCGATGACACTCGAACCAGCCGGGGACACCTCAAAATTTTCTTTGGCTACGCTGCTGGCACAGGCAAAACCTATGCGATGCTTCAAGCCGCCCACGCCGCCAAGCGGCGAGGTGTCGACGTCGTCGCGGGATACATCGAGCCGCACGAACGTCCGGCAACTGCCCATCTTGCACAAGGGCTTGAGAACGTGCCCTGTAAACTCATCGAGCACAACGGCATTGCGCTCAGCGAGTTCGATCTAGATGCGGCTATCGAACGCGCCCCTCAGCTCATCCTTGTCGACGAGCTCGCCCATACGAATGCGCCGGGGTCTCGCCACGACAAACGCTATCAAGACGTCGAGGAACTTCTACATGCGGGCATCGACGTCTATACGACCGTGAACGTTCAGCATATCGAGAGCCTAAACGACATGGTTGCATCCATCACCGGCGTTGTCGTGAGCGAACGAATCCCCGACCGTATCTTCGATGATGCCGACCAGGTCGAGCTCGTCGACATAGAGCCCGAAGACCTACTTGAGCGCCTTCGCGCCGGCCTCGTCTACCGTCCCGCACAAGCCGACCGAGCGCAACAGCATTTTTTTACCGTCGAGAACCTCACCGCACTCCGAGAAATCGCGCTGCGCCGCTGCGCCGATCGCACCGGTCACCTCACAGACGCCGCACGCGTGCTGGGAAACCGTGACTACTACACCAGGGAGCGTATCTTAGTCTGTGTCTCCCCGGCGCCGACCAATCCCCGCATCGTCCGTGCCGCCGCACGCATGGCGAAAGCGTTTCGCAGCGAGCTCGTCGCCCTGTTCGTAGAGAGCCCGCGCACGCAAGCCATGAGCGATGATGAGCGCGCCAAGCTTGCAGCCAATATCGCCCTAGCCGAGCAGCTCGGAGCACATATGGAAACCGTCTATGGCGACGACATCGCGTTTCAGATCTCCGAGTTCGCGCGCCTGTCGGGTATTTCGAAGATCGTCATGGGGCGCACGGGCGAGCGCAGCAGCGTCCGTCAGGCCCTCTTCGGCCGCAAATCTCTCGTAGAACAGCTCATAACATTCGCTCCGAACCTCGACATTTACATCATTCCAGAACAGTCGACTCCGCCCTCCCGACCCAAAGGACGCCGCCATGCGCTCGCCCTGCAGCCGCCCAGCAGCCGAAACGTGCTTCGCACGCTGGCTCTCTCTCTTGCCGCCACGGCGATCGGCACGGCTTTCCGTCATCTGGGATTTGCCGATTCCAGCATCATATCCCTCTATATCTTCACGGCCCTGCTGACCGCCGTCACCACGACGGGGCGTATCTGCACGATCGTATCGAGCGTGCTCTCTGTAGTGCTTTACAACTTCTGCTTCGTCACACCTCTGTTTTCGCTCGCCAGCTACGACCGAAGCTATCTGGTCACGTTCGGCATCATGTTCGCCACCGCTATGGTCGCCGGCGAGTTAACTGCGCGCATCGCCGACAACGCCCGTACATCCGCCGAGAACGCATTCAAAACGCGCGTACTCCTCGAAACGAACCAGCTCTTGCAGCAAGCCCATAGCGCGGAGGAGTGCGCCCGCGTCGCCATGAACCAACTCGTCAAACTGCTAAAACTCGACGTGGTCTTCTACCCCGCCGAACACGGCACGCTCGGCAAGGCGCTCTATGAGTCCGCTGGCACCGAAAACCGATCCGCGTCGCTGCTCACCGACTACGAGCGCGCCGTTGCAACCTGGACCTACACCAACAACAAGCGCGCGGGCGCAAGCACGCGGACCCTGCCTGAGGCGCGCTGTCTCTACCTCGCGGTTCGCACCGGCGACAAGGTATTCGGTGTCATCGGCATCGCCCTGGAGGGGCGCGAGATCGAAGCCTTCGAGCATTCGATCGTCCTATCTATCGTAGGTGAATGCGCCTTGGCGCTCGAAAGCGACCGGGCGGCGCAAGAGCGCGAAGAGGCTGCGGTCTTGGCGAAAAACGAGCAGCTGCGCGCCAACCTTTTGCGCTCCATCGGCCACGATTTGAGGACACCCCTCACGGCTATATCCGGATCTGCGGCAATCCTTCGGAAGAGCGACGAGAAGCTCAGCCTCGAACAACGCTGCGATCTTGCCGATGCCATCTACGACGACTCCCTCTGGCTTATCGATACCGTGGAAAACCTCCTCGCCATCACACGCGTCGAGAACGGCACCATTCGCCTCAACTTAACATCCGAGCTCATCGACGAGGTCATCGAGGCCGCCCTCAGCCATGTCGCCCAAGCATCGCATGGACGTGCCGTCACCATCGAGCACACTGACGACATCCTGCTGGTACGCATCGACGTCCATCTCATCATGCAGGTGCTTACGAATCTCATCATGAACGCCTTCAAATACACGCCCGAGGACTCGACTGTCACCATCAGCGCACGTCGCGAGGGTGCGTTCGTCGTGGTGGACGTCGCAGACGATGGGCCGGGTGTGGCAGACTGCGACAAACCTCATATCTTTGAGCGCTTCTTCACCTCAAGCAATACGCGGCCCGTGGATTCGCGTCGAAGCATCGGCCTTGGGCTGTCGCTCTGCCGCTCCATCGTGGAGGCGCATGGCGGCGTCATCGAAGTTCGCGACAACCACCCCCATGGGGCCGTCTTCCGCTTTACCCTGCCCGCCGAGGAGATCGAGATTCATGAATAATGCCGCTAAGCCACGCATCCTCCTGGTAGAAGATGACCTGACCGTTCAAAACCTCGTTTCGACCGCGCTTGACCTCCACGGCTATGTCGTGAGCAAGGTTTGCAACGGCCAGGCCGCCATCATGGATGCGGTGTCGCACGGCCCCAGCCTCATCATGCTCGACCTCGGCCTTCCCGACATTGACGGTATCGAGGTCATCACGAAGATCCGAAGCTGGTCGGCAGTCCCCATTATCGTCATTTCGGCGCGCACCGAAGATTCCGACAAGATTGCAGCACTTGACGCAGGGGCAGACGACTACCTCACCAAGCCCTTTTCTGTGGATGAGTTGCTCGCGCGCGTCCGTGCGAATTTGAGGCGCTCCTCGATGGCGTCGAGCGAGTCGACAGAAGCGAGCACGTTTGACAACGGTCCGCTGCATATCGACTACGCCGCGGGATACGCGACAAAAGACGGACGCGAGCTCTCGCTCACCCCAACCGAGTACAAATTGCTCGTCCTTCTGGCGAAAAACGTCGACAAGGTGCTCACCCACACTTTCATCACCCACGAGATATGGGGCACGAGCTGGGACAGCGATCTGGCGAGCCTGCGCGTGTTCATGCGCACCCTGCGCAAGAAGATCGAGGCAGACCCCTCTCACCCCAAGATGATTCAGACACACATGGGTGTCGGGTACCGCATGCAGCGTCTCTAGCCTACCCCACAAAAAGTTGCGGTGAGATACGGAGCAATCGAGGCTTTTGACAGCCAGAACAGTCCGTATTTCACCGCAACTGATGGGTGGGATGGGTTAGAGGCCCAGGTAGTTGGTCATGCCTTCGACGGCGAGCTTGGCGCCTGCCACGGCATGAACCACCGTGAGCGGGCCGTTAACCACGTCGCCGGCGGCAAAGACGCCAGGCACCGTTGTCATGCCGTTCTCGTCGACCGAAAGCAGGCCACGATGGTCGGTCTCCAGGCCGCCCGTCGTAAGCACAAGCTTGTCTTTGGGCACCTGCGAAGCCGCAATCACAACTGTGTCGGCAGACACATGGTCGAGCTCCTCCTCGTAGCCCACCACATTGTTGTCCTCGTCAAAGATAGCCGTCTCGAACACCGGACCGTTATCGTCGATGGCGCAGATCGCCTTGCCGCACACAATCTCGGCACCGTCAAGCTCGGTCAGCTCGACCTCGTCGTCGATGGCCGAGATATGGCGCGAGCGTGCATACACAGTGACCTTGCGAGCACCCGAACGCAGCGCCGTGCGGGCCACATCCATGGCCACATTACCGGCACCGATGACCGCCACGTTCTGCCCGATAGCCACGCTCGTGGGATCGACCAGGTAATCGATACCAAACAGCACGTTGCCGCGCGACTCGCCGGGAATGCCCAGTTTGCGGGCACGCCAGGTACCGGTACCAACAAAGACCGCATCGTAGCCGTCGCGCAGCAGGTCGTCGATATGCAGCGCGCCACCAATGGTGGTCGAGGGGCGCACGCGCACGCCAAGCGAGCACATCACGTGACGGTACTTTTGCACGAGCGCACGGGGCAGGCGGAACTCGGGGATACCGTATTCCAGCACACCGCCGATCTCGGGGCGCTGTTCAAATACCGTGACGGCACAGCCCAGCTGGGCCATCTTAATGGCCACGGTAATACCGGCGGGACCGGAACCGACCACAGCAACCTGTTTGCCGCACGACGGCGCGGGCGTCCACTCCTTACGATCCAAATACGCTGTCGAGATATAGTTCTCGATGCTCGAGAAATGCACGGGTGTACCCTTGCGGCCCTGGATGCAAGCACCCTCGCACTGGCCCGAATGGTTGCACACCATAGAGCAGACCGCGCTCATGGGATTGTTCTGGAATAGCAGCTCGCCCGCCTCTTCTAGACGGCGCTGTTTGAACAAGTCGATGACCTGCGGAATAGGCGTCTGAACCGGGCAGCCCTTAAGCTGACAGAACGCCCTTTTACAACCCAGGCAACGATTCGCCTCTTCGACAATGTGGATAGCCACGCAACTCCCCTTTTTAATGCAATCCAATGGGGCGACGATAAAGACCCTTCACCGCCGCCCCCATACAGGTAATCTCAATCTGCCGACACGGCAAAAGCCAATGCTATAACTCGCGATGCGAAGCCCCGCAGCGAGCGGACATGTGCTTGAGTGTCGCCAGGCAGTCAGCCGCCGTCGCCGGCACGCTGTTCTCGACCACGCAGGGAATCCCAGGGCAGGCGGCAGCCGCCCAGGCCACCACGGGCTCAAAGTCATATCGTCCCGTCTCGCCCACGCCGTGGCACACCAGGCGTGAACCCGTGCCGTCGCACCAACCGGCTTCGTCCTCGTTGTCGACGACCTCAAAATCCTTGGCATGCAGCACGCGGATCTTACTGCCGCATAAGTAGAGCATGCGCGCTGTGATTTCCTGCGCTTCGTCAACAACACTGGGGTGCAGCAGCGATACCGGGTCATAGATCACGCCGAGCGACGGGCTCGAGACGCGCTCCAGCACCTCGCGGCAGCGATCCGGCGTGTTGACCGTCTCGTTCCAACCGGGCTCGATCAAAATTTGCCCACCCACGGCCTCGGCCCGATCGCAGACGTGTGCAAGCCCGTCTGCAAACGCATTGAGCGCCCCATCGGTCATGCGGTCGTCAGCAACGCGGTTCTGTGCATTGGGGCGACCGGTCTCGGTACCCACCGGGCAGCCGCCGAGCATCTTGGCAAAGTTCAGGCACGCCTCGTACTCGGCAAAGTTATCCATGAGCTGTTGGCGATCGGGCGTCGCCAAATTCTTATAGCAGCCGAGCACGGCGACCGAAACGCCCGACTCATCGAGCACGGCACGCAAATGGTCGGCAAGCTCGCTGGTCAGGCCGCCTCGATCGATCCCCATCGATGCGTAGAGCACCTTGCTCGGCAGCTGAATGCACGAAAAGCCCAGCTCTCCCGCCATGCGAATGCGTTCCTCGACGGTCCCCTGCGGAAGGTCGTGCAAACGTACACCCGGAGTAATAGCCCCCACGTTATTCACATCCCTTATGAGCGTTGATGCCCGGGGTGTATCCGCCAAACGGGTCCTCGATGGAGCACACGCCCGAGGGGGCGAGCGGATCGCGCTTACCGGCCAGCTTGTCGTGATGCATGGTCTCGATATAGGCAAGCACCAGCGGCGCCACACCCTTTGCATCATTTTTGACCACGGGCTCGCTCATGTAGTAATCAAACGTGCCCTCGCGGTGCGCGGTGTTGCCCAAGCCCGCGACCAGGCAGATGTTGTCGAGCGCCAGCTGGCCATCATGCTCGGACAGGCAGGTCTCGCAGATGCCGTCGAAGGCGCGACGGCCGTACTGGTAGTAACGCTCGCCCAGCACGCCCAGACGCACGCCCTTCATGATGGCATTGGCAAAAATCGCGCTGCCCGACTCCTCCAGGTAGTTGGGGGCGATATTGGGCAGGTTGATGACCTGGTGCCACATGCCGGTCTTCTCGTCCTGATACGGCAGCATGGCGTCGATCAGATCGTGGAACATCTTGCGGATCTCGTCCTTCTCGGCCGACATCGAAGGCGGCATAAGCTCCCAGGTGTCGATGAGCGCCATGGCAAACCAGCCCTCGGCGCGCAGCCAGAAGTTAGCCGAAAGGCCGGTGACCGGGTCGCACCAGAACTGTTTGCGGCTCGCGTCGTAAGCGTGATAGTACAGACCGTTGAGGGGGTTGCGCATCAGGTCATGCACAACCTGGAACATATGGAAGCTGTCCGAGCAGGCACGACGGTTGTGGAAACTCAGCTCGTACTGCATGTAGAACGGCTGGGCCATGTACATGCCATCGAGCCAGATCTGGTTGGGATAGACGGCCTTGTGCCAAAACACGCCTTCTTTGGTGCGCGGCTGGGTCTCGAGCTGGCTGTAGATGGTGTCCATGGCGGCACGGTACTTGGGCTTGCCCACCAGGTCATACAGCTTGTAGAGGGTCTTGCCCGCATTGACGTTATCGAGGTTGTAATCCTGCGGGTTGTAATGCTTGATGGTACCGTCGTCCTGGACAAAGAAATCGATGTAGTCATCGGCAAAGGTCAGGTAGCGCTGCTCACCCGTGATCTCGTACAGCTCGATGAGCGCCTTGATCATGCAGCCGTCGATATAGTTCCAGGTGTTCTCCTTGCCGGCGCGAATCTTTTCGATATTCCAAGCCGGCGCCTGCGGCGTAGAGGTTTCGATCAACTGCTCGATATAACGGTCCAGGATTTGATTGCAACCCATTGCTGTCCCCTCTGACGTTAATGATAGGTGAACGTTAACTCTAGTGTAACGCGAACGGGGAATATAGGGTGAACGTTAACCCTATATTCCCCGCGAACGGCAGACTTTTAACGGCAAACGGCGGCTAAGCCCGCGGCGATGCGATGCGCCAGGCGCTCATAGCCAGCCGGGCTGTAATGCAGACCGTCCGGCATATAGAGCTCGCGGTGCTCCGGCAAAAACGGGCTGATTCCGCTTTGCGCATACAGGTCAATCACCGGAACGGAGTAACGGTCACAGACCTCCAGCATCGCTCGCACGTAGGCGTCTTGCGTCAGGCCCAAATAGTTCGCCTCATCGCTTGCCGGGATATCCTTCTCGTGCTTACCACTCGTCTTGCATGGCGTCATAAACACGAGCTTTGCCTGAGGTGAGCGCGCCGCGATGGTTCGGATCAGATAGTCGACCGCACCATAGAACTCATGCACATCGGTGCTGCCCAACTCGCCAAGCGGCACGTTGCGGCTAAAGTCGTTAACGCCGCCAAAGACAACATAGACATCGGCCGCATCGTCGATGCCGTCCAGGCGCTCGACAAACGAATCGCTGCGGTCGGCCTTGATGGCGATACGCGAACCCTTGATGCCAAAGTTCTCGATGACCGCGCCTCCCAGCAACGCGCCCAAATGCGAGGTCCACGAGATGTCGTTGCCTCCCCCACCGCAGCCGTTGTCGCCCCAGGTCGTTGAGTCGCCAAAGCAGCAAATGGTCGATTCACTCAAGCTCTTCGTTTCCATAATCTTCTCCTCATCCGCCCATCGGCGGTCATACAGGAACGTACCGTTTATTCGCAGCATGCCGAGGGGCTATGCACGGGGGCGCATTCCGCAACGTGCGAATCGAACCATTCGATATCCTCGGCAAGATGTGCCACGCCCAGATGGTGTTCACCCGGACACACCTCGTGCCGCAGGCCATCTCTGCGACCCAGCAACTTGTAGGCATCGCGCACGATCTTGAGCTGCTCGTCAACATTTTTCAGCCCGCGCGCACCGTTCAGATGATCCTCTTCGCAGCTCTGCACCAACAGCGGATGCGGCGCGATGAGCGAGGCAATATCGCCCATGTCGAGTAAGCGCCAAAGTCCGGGTGTGTAGTTGCAGCTGCAATTGCCATTGAGATGCAGCAGCGAATCACCGACACCATACAGATAGCCCGAGACAAACGCCTTGCGCACACGCGGGTCGAGTGCGGCCAGGTGCAACGTCATGTAGCCGCCACCCGAAAAACCAAAGCAACCCAAATCATCCATGGCAATGTCGCCGCGCGCCTCCAAGTAATCGATCAAGCGCATGTTGTCCCAGACGTTGAGGCCCGCAACCGTAAGACCCAGTGGCTCGGCCATACGTGCTTGATTCAGACACGTACCGCGCAGGTAGCTGTTCTCGTCATCGCCCTGGCCCTTCCAGTCACGACGGTATCCCCAACCGCGCGCATCAGGACAGACGGTTACGTAACCCATGCGTGCCAAACGCAGACCGTAGTCGTAATTGAACTTACGCACGGCATCATCGACAGCCGGCACGCCCGCAACACCGGCTACGCTTGCAGCACCCGCTCCCTGATGGCCATGCGGGCAGATATAACAGCGTTTGAGCCCCCGCTCATCAAGCTTAGGACAAGACGGCTCCAACAGGTAAAACGGCATCCACACATCGTGCTCAACCTGCAATATCGCATGGGTGCGCACGATGCCGCCGGCAACCCGCACGCGGCTGAGCTCACGAATCTCAATCGGGACGCGGTCCATAAGCGAAAGGCCCAAAACATCGTACAGACGAGTCCTGGTCGCAATCTTCCATGCCTCAAAATCTGCAGGAGTCTTGCCCGTAAAAGCAGCCGAACGTCCCTCGCGCTTAAGCCGGGCACGCAGCGCAGGCTCGTCTTCGCAGTACGTCTCGATGTGCACGGTGCGGCCATTGGCAGATAGCCCAGCCGTCTCCACCGCATCACCGTCGCCGCCCTCGGGATCCCAGCCGTCCGCACCGGCAAGCACCTGTTCGCGGGCGTACCCGGCAGCAGCCATCACATCGAGTTTATTTGCCCACGGCACCCAGTCGGTAGTATCACCCGCCGGCCCATGCAGGATTGCGCCAGCATACTGCGCGCAGCTGTGCGCCGCCGGCTTATTCCAATCCCACCAGCCTTCGCGCTTGATATGTCGTCCCAGCCAGCAATCGATCAGCGCAGTTTGCGCCCATTCGCGCCAAGGACGGCCCAGGTAGACCGAATCCGGCGCCACGCCATCCGGAGCTGTAAACGAACAACCATGAAACACAAATCCGTACGGCTCGCCTTTAGGCGTGGAGGCTGCCGTTACATACCCGTTGACATCCATATCGCGGTTGAGCGAGCGAATCTCGCACCCCTCAAAGTAGGCACGCGCGCCGCCAAAGATAAAGTCGACATCGCCCTCGATCCGGCAACGTCGGAAATATTGGCGCCCCACCCGGCGCGGCGCATACTGTTTGGGTCCTATGAACCCGCCCGGTTTGACCTCATGCGGCGGCAGCGGACCCAAAAACAGTGTGTCCTGGTGCCCCTTAATGCAGCAGGCATCGACAACCAGACGGTCGCCATCGGCATACAGGGCAATCGCTTGACCGACCTCGCGCCCATCGCCGGCATCATTTACGATCGTTAGGTTCTCGAGCCGCACGTCGTCGGCATCGACCAAAACGGTATAGGTCCTAAAGGTGCCGAGCATTCCGTCGATGCCCGATCCGTCCCCCGAGGGCATCTTGGCGCCCAAGCCGCCCACGATACGCACGCTGTCGGCCGTCTCTCCCTCAATCGTCACATGCGAGCGATGAATCTCGACCCGCTCGCAATACTCGCCCGGATCGACGCGAATCATCACCGGTTGCTCGGCATCCGGATAGAGTTGATCGGCTGCCGCCAAGGCATCGGAAATCGTTGGATACGCTCCTGCCGCAGCCCTCGAAACGCGCAGCGTATAGATACTTTCGCTCATCGTCCATCACGCTCCCATGCAACGAACTGTTCAGGCCAGCCCTGAACCTGTGGCTGAATATGCTCGGCGCAGCCCTTAAATGCCGTTTGGGCCGTGGCGAGCGATGCCCCATGCTTTCCATGCGGAAAGACATGTAGGCTAAAGCCAATCCCGTGGTCGGCAAGAGCCTGCGCAAGAAGGAGGCTATTTTGAACTGGTACCGATGCATCCTCGGCGGTATGCCACAAGAACGTACGGGGGAAGCCATCGCCCACCATATTCTCGATTGACAACTTTTGAGCCAAAGCGCCATCGGCACCCGTTAGGTGTTCAAACGAACCACGATGAGCATAGGCCCCCGAGCTTACGACCGGATAGCCCAAGCAAAGTGTGTCAGGCCGAATCGACTCAGGCGATGCCGAAATCGACTCTGCAAGCCAGGGTTGGTC
Source organism: uncultured Collinsella sp. (assembly GCA_902469665.1). Lineage (GTDB taxonomy): Bacteria > Actinomycetota > Coriobacteriia > Coriobacteriales > Coriobacteriaceae > Collinsella. The sequence goes on from CABRDE010000021.1 coordinate 23,874, forward strand.
CCAAAGCGCCCCGAGCAAGCCAACTAGATGCCCACCGGCCGAAAAACCCATGACCGTAATCCGATCAGGATCGACACAGTACTCTGCCGCATGGCTTCGGACGGTATCGACCGCCCGCGCGAGTTCTTGCAATGCCAGCGGATAGACAGCCGGAGCAACCGAATAGTTCAGTACAAACGCTTGGTAGCCCATCGCCAACAAACGGAGCGCTACCGGCTCGCCTTCGCGCGGCGAAACGTGATCGTAGCCGCCTCCTGGCACGACCACAACTGCAGGCAGCGGTTTTAAAGCATAAGCATCTTCGGTCGGGGCAAAAACATAAGACGTAATCGTGGCAGACGAGCCATCGACCCCGACAGGAATCGTTTTATTGAGCATGTATTCCCTTTCACCATGATGCGTAGCGCAGCGCACACGGCCGTATCGCACAAGGGCTGCATTGCCGATTTATCCGACAATGCAGCCCTGGTCATCAACCCGAGTTAGGAACGGACAACCTTGTCGACGTTCTGGAGCTGCAGTTCCTCGCCGTCCTGGCCCTCGATCACCACATTTTGCAGATCGAGTACCTTGACGTTTTGCGCAATGATGCCCTGGCGTACCATGGGCTCAACGCCGCAGGCCATGGCCGGGACAAAGGGCTCGGCATCCGGCGCGAAGGTCACGTGGACATCCTGGAACGTCAGGCGCGTTACTTTACTCTCGGGCAGGCCCGTGATGTAGGCAGCGGCCGCGTGGCAGTTAGTGGCCTCGATATCGCAAAACGTCGTGGCACCAAAGCCGGGCGTGCGGTCGTCGACAGGCAGCGTCTCGCGAGACTGCACGTAATCGGTCTTGCCGTCCTTGTCGCAGAAGTAGAAGGAGTTGACCACGAAGGGCGTGAGCACCTCATCCATGCGAATGTGCTCAAAGGTAATGCCCTCGTTGACGGCATCCTTGCCGCGCCCGCGGCGGGTCTTGACGCGCAGGCCGCGGTCGGTGCGCTCAAAGAGGCACTTGCTCACGGTAAGGTCCTTGATGCCGCCGGCAGCCTCTGAACCCAGGACCACGGCGCCGTGACCATCGTGCATGTAGCAGTGAGAGATCAGCACGTCGTGCGTGGCGGGACGAAGCTCGGGCTCAATGCCCAGCTTGCCGCTCTTGATGGCGATGCAGTCGTCACCCACTGAGAACTGACAACCAAGGATGCGAACAAAACCGCAGCTCTCGGGATCGAAGCCGTCGGTGTTGTGGGAGTTCTTGGGGCCCTCGATGGACAGGCAGAGCGCATCGACGTGCTCGCACAGGATGGGGTGGATGTTCCACGCCGGGCTGTTGCGGACGGTGAAGCCGGCCAAGCTCACGTTCTCACACTCGGATAGGAAGATCATGCGCGGGCGGGCGACCTCGCGGCCCTCCTCCGGGCGAAAGATGTTCTTAAAGTCCTTGTTCCACCAGTTGTCCTCGGCAAAATCAGTCTGACCGTCGATCGCGCCGCGACCATAGATGCACACGTCGTGCACGCTCAGACCCGTAAAGGTAGAGCAGTAGGTCGAGAAGCTCTCGCCCTCCCAGCGGCCCAGGGGCAGCATATCGGTGCCGGCATACCCGGCACCCTCGTTGCCCGTGACCGTGCCCGGAATGTAGGCAAGCGAGGCACGATCGTGGCGGGCCAGCAGCACCGCTCCCTCGGCGAGCTCGATGTTGATATTGCTCTTAAGAAAGAGAGACTTGATGCGATAACTACCGGCGGGGATCAGCACGCGGCCACCCTTGGGGCAGGCCATGATGGCAGCCTGGATGTTGGTGGTATCATCATGCTCGGCATCGCCCTTGGCGCCACAGTCGCGAACGTTGATGGTAAAGGGCTCAGCCGGCGTGGTGACACCTACGCTCAGCTCACGCTCGCCACAGACAAAACGGACCAGGTTGCGCTTGCCGGGGGTCAGGCCGTCGACATAGGTCTCGACCGTATTCGTGGTACCGGCGGGCTCGTCGTTGACAAAGATCTCCCACGTATCGGCACAGGTAAAGTAGCCGCCGTCGTCAAGCTCGATCACGGCCGCGCGGGCGTTGCGCCAGATAACGTTCGTCTCCATGGGTTTCTCCCTCAAAAAGATGCTCTAAAGGCAAATTGTACGCTGTTGAAAAAGGGCCGTGCCTGCCGGCGGAATTCCGGTGGCACGGCCCTGTGATTTGGACGATATGTCGGCCTTACTCGGCGGGAGTTACGCTACCGTCCTGGAAGCCAACGTTGTTGTGGGCAAAGCAGTCCTCGTACTTAAAGCCGGAGAGCTCCTCGCAAAGCGCCTTGACCTCGGGCTTGACGTCGGCCATCTTGCCACCCTCCTTGACTCGGTGAATCTCGTCGCAAAGGACGTCGCACTGCTCCTTGTCGATCTTGATGCCGCGGGCAAGGACGGCCGCAAGCAGGAAGAAGCCGGCGCAGCCGATGATCATGTAGCCGCAGATATACAGAGGCACGGTAGCGGGCTGGGTCACGGCGTCGCTATTGCCGGCGGTCTGAATGAAGCCGGAGGCAGCAAGGACGATAGCCCACACGTTGACGGCGATAGCCTGGGCGATCTGCTGGCAGAGCTGCTGCGCGGAGCTGTAGATGCCCTCGCGACGACGCAGGGTGATGAGCTCATCGACATCGGGGATGTAGTTGAGCAGAACATCGGGCAGGTACTGGAAGCCGACGTAGAAGAACTTCCAGATGGCGAAGATGATGGGGTAGGCGATCATGGCGATGGCGACCGTGGAGGTGCCATTGATCTGACCAAAGGCGAAGTAGTTGTAGGCGATGATGCACGCAGCGCAACCGACGTTGGCCAGGTACCAAACTTGTGGAAGCCCTTCTTGGCCATGAGAGCGACCCAGATGGCGGTGCAGACGATAGCGACGACCTTGCCAGGCATCTCCATCACGGACTCGTAGGACTTAGGAATCTGCAGGCAGTAGACGATGAAGAAGGACAGGCAGGCAGACCAGCAGGCAGCAGCGAGCTTCGTGGAGACCTGTGCGTACAGGACCTTGCGGAAGGACTTGTTGCGGAAGGTGGAGATTACGTCGATGAAGAACTTCTTGATACCCTCGCCGACGCTCTCGATCTTCTCCTGAGCGACCTCCTCGGGGGTGTGCTCCCACGTGGACAGGTACACACAAAGCAGCGAGATTGCCATGACCGAAGCGTTGATCGTAGCGATGATGAAGTAGCTGAACGGGTTGGTCTCGCCGAAGGTGCCAAAGCCGAAGCCCACAAGTGCAGCCATCAGGAAGCCGGCAGCGTTACCAAAGAGATGCTTGTAGCCGGTGAGGTACGTACGCTCCTTAAAGTCGTCGGTCATCTCGATGGTAAGCGGCGACAGGTTGGCGGTGCAGAACGTATACGCGACGTTGTAGATCAGGTACAGCACAAAGTAGTACGGGAAGCCAAACGGCGTAGCCACGAAGATGAGCGGCTCGGCGATCATCATCGGGATGGCCAGCAAGATCCAGAAACGACGACGACCAAAGATGCGGCCAATCTTGGTGGCATAGAAGTTATCGGCCACAAAGCCCATCAGCGGGCAAAGAATAGCGTTGACATAGATGGCAAACGAGCTGATCAGTGCAGCCTCGCCTGCGGACAGGCCACACTCCGTGGACAGGAACAGCACCATGTAGCTGTGCGTAAAGGTCAGGGCACCGGAATTGAGCATACCGCCCATACCAAAGCCCAAGCGCGTCCAGAATGTGATCTTACGCTTTTTTCCGATCTTATTAGTCATCGAGCTCCCTCTCTTTTCTCGATTGTCTTGCAGCAAGACATTGGAGTCCACACTGACATCTGTCTGCCCAGCGTTCAGGGTGAACGTTTAGTTAGATTATGCGCGATTGCTTACGACAGGTGAACGTTCACTTGAATAATATCCTTGAACGGTCGATTTTTACCGCTGAACGGACACAATTGAGATCCTCACACCTATTTTCTGCTGGTAAGGGTGCCATGCTGGACAGCCATGAGATAGGTGAACGTTTATCAGATTTTCCAACATATTCACTTAACCACGAAACGAAAAAGCCCCGCCGGGAATGAACTGCCTCCCATTTCTTGGACATGAGAAATGGGAGGCTTTCTTTATGCGCGTTGATTTGAGGGTGAAGCATGATGTCGAGGCCAGGAAGGC
>CABRDE010000022.1:0-3528 GCA_902469665.1 uncultured Collinsella sp.
AGCCCGCCAGAGCGAGCAAGGTGCCTTGAAACGAGGCGGCATTGACCTTCTGGTCATGCCGCCGAAGTTGAAAGGCAGATTGCCGCTCTGGCGGGCTTGCAGCGTCGAGCAGTTACGGCGTTTGGTAAAACGCCGTAACGAACTACCGCGTAACTCCCCTAGTTCAGCATTGCATCCATCATCTCGGAGTTGACGGAGTCGTCGGCAGACCACTCGCCGTCGTCGTTGCAGGTGTACTTGAAGATAACCGTGGTCTTCCTTGGCTCGGTGGCCTTGGTCACATCGACCATAACCTGACCGGCCATCTTGTACAGCTCGTCATCGGAAGGAACCGTGTCAAGCGCGACGACCTTCTCCTGATACTGGGTAGAGAAGTCCTCGACGATCTTGTTCATGGACTTGCAGGTGATGGAGACCTCGGCAGTCGCGACGCCCTTGTCCTCGTCGACCGTCACGTCGCCAATCTTGTAATCAAAGCCCTCGAGATAGGTCTTGGCATACTCCTTGGGATCGATACCCAGCTGCTCGAACTCGTCGCCCGAAGCCTCCTCCAGACCAGAGAGGAAGTCGTCGCCACCGTTCTTGACCTCGTCAAACTGCGTCGTAAGATCCTCGGTGATGAGCTCCTCAACCGAAGGACCTCCACAGCCGGAAAGCACGACCACGCATGCAACCAAGACGGCCATGAGGGGCGCAAGCAGCAGCTTCTTTTTCATGTTGTTCCTCCCAATGAGCGGCACCGCGCTTCCCGGACGCGGCACACGTTGTAATAAGTAAGCCCATACTATCCACTTATGAACACCCTCGACAACGCGAAGGCGCGGTCGGTTCGTTTTGGCGTCCGAACGGTTTGCAAGCCCGCCCAACGCGCAATAAAACGCTTCCCCACGGTGCAATAAAAAAGGTGGCCGGAAAACCCGACCACCCTTGCACATCCTTTGAACGCCGCAGTTTACTTGCGAACGACCTTAACGATGGCGTCACCGGCGGCGACGGCGGACTCTGCCTCAACGGTGAGCTCGACGTCGGCAAACTCGGCGGTGTTGGACACGGCCACCACGACGCAGTCCTTGTAACCGGCAGCGGCGATCTTGGCGCGGTCGATCTTGAGTATGGGCTGGCCGGCCTTCACAACGTCGTCGGCCTTGACGAAGCCCTCGAAGCCATCGCCGTTCATGTTGACGGTATCGACGCCAACGTGCACCAGAACCTCGATGCCGCTATCGGACTGCAGACCCACGGCGTGACCCATGGTGACGGTCACCTTACCATCGCAGGGAGCGTAGACCAGATCGTCCTCGGGCCACACGGCACAGCCCTTGCCCAGAACCTCGCCACCAAAGACGGGATCGGGCACGTCGGCCATCTTGATGACCTTGCCCTTGACGGGCGAGCACAGCACGTCGGCGCCGGCAGAAGCAGAGATGGAGGCCGGAGCAGCGGCAGCCGCGGGCTCAGCCTTCTTCTTGAACATATCAAACAGACCCATACGATTTCTCCTCTTGATTAAGCGCAACGTTGTGCGCATGCCTACGGTAATTATAGTGCCAAATGGTTCAAATGCTAAGGTGGGGACTCGAATCGCGAGCCCTTCCCGGTAGTGCTCGTGGGATGAGTATCTCCTTTGCATCGCGGGTCGATAAGCTGAGTATCGCCTGTGCACGGGACGGGCAGAAGCGGGCGCGCCAAACCCGACACTTCTTTTCGCTCTCGAGTCCCGCCGCCGCCCCGCCCCTGACACTTCCTGATACCGACCGAAACGTGCCAAAATAAGCCTGCCCCTTTTTGGTAGGTTTGGCGAGTGTGGATTTTTGGACGCTTAACTAGCGAACGTGGATAATCTCCCACTTTGACTTTGAGGCCGTCACCGAGCCAAAAACGGGAGATTATCCACGTTCATTTTGGATGACCCCCTTGTACCAAGCCGAGCTCCATGGTCAAGTAATAACGACTTTTTATCATTAGATTGTTTACATCAATCCTAATAACTATTTAATCCTTAAACTCGTTATTAGAATTGATATGATTGGCCTAATAACGAGTTTCCGGCACTAAAGATATGGAGGGCGCGATGCAAATCGAGGAGAACGGCCAGGGAACGCTCCGCAATAATCTATCGGGGAAATTGGCTTACTATTCGTTTTTTCCAACGCCCTTGCAATCATTGAGGCAGCTAAACCTCACCGAGGAAACCTATCGCACGCTTTCCGCATGCTCACGAAAGCTTGGAGAGCTTGAAGGCATGCTCTACTTTGTTCCCAACGCCGATATGTATCTGACAATGTACGTGCGCAAAGAAGCACTCCTTTCTTCGCAAATTGAGGGAACCCAGTGCACGTTTGACGACCTACTTAGTCCATCGCAAACACAACTCCATCATAAAGATGTCGCAGACGTCGTGAATTACGTCCGTGCTGTCGACCGCGGCGTAGAACTGCTCAAAAAGATGCCCTTGTGCACGAGACTTCTTAGGCAAGTTCATGCGGTCCTGCTGGACGGAGTGCGCGGAACGGAGAAGAATCCAGGCGAGCTGCGCTCCTCACAAAACTGGATTGGCCCCTCAGGCTGCACCATTGCAACCGCATCGTTTGTCCCTCCAAACATTGAAGATTTGAGTAACACGCTCCAGGACCTCGAACGCTTTATCAATGAGCCTCAAGTCGAAATGGATCCGATTGTGCGGGCGGCGCTCGTCCATTACCAATTTGAAACTGCCCATCCATTCCTAGACGGAAACGGTCGCCTGGGCAGGCTTCTCATTACACTTATGCTCATCAATGATGGCGTTCTTCATTCTTGCTTGTTCTATCCATCGTTCCAGTTCAAGAAAAACCGAAGCGAGTACTACCGGCAACTCACATCCGTAAGGGAGAGAGGCACTTACGAGGAATGGATAGAGTTTTTCTGCAACAGTCTTCTCGAGAGTGCGAAGGACTCGGTAGGGTCTTTAAAAAACCTTGTTGACCTCCATAACCGTTCCACAGCAACCATTACCGAAAATCTCGGAAGGACTGCTGCAAACGGGCAAAGGCTGTTGGGCATTCTTGAAGAGCACCCCATCGTCGACACCGCATTCATCGCTGCCCAACTCGATATCGGCAGGAGTACCGCGAGCTCGCTCGTCAAATCATTTGAAGAATTGGGTATCCTCCGTCCTCTCGACGAGTCAAGACAGAGATACCGGCAGTACGGGTATGAAGAGTATCTTTCGATTCTCAGGGAAGACGCCGAGCCGATTAGATAGGCATCGCAGCCCAGGCAAATTAAAGCGAGCGCGGATAATCTCCCACTTTGAGCCCGCACACAGGCCAAAACTGGGAGATTATCCACGTTCATTCCTGACTAGTCATTTATGAACGTCCCCAATGACTACCAATGACTACCACGGCAACACCAATGTTTTGGCAACGCCAGCGAGCGGGTCGCATTTGTGACAAGGTGACGTGAAACGAAAGGGCGCTGACCTTCTGGTCGCGCCCTTGAAGTTGAACGTCAGATTGTCCAAATGCGGCCCGCGCAGCGTCGAGC
>CABRDE010000023.1:0-13983 GCA_902469665.1 uncultured Collinsella sp.
GCACTTCAACATCATTGTCGCAGCCCCGACCCGCGGTCACGAGCGGGGGCTCCTATCTTTTTAGTGCCCTCGGATTGGGTCATAGTGTCTGTCGGAAATGATCCGTTGGGGACGGAGGAAAACGGATCATTTTTATCCTGGTGCATTGGTGCAGGGGGCAGGTTTCCTTTGCACTAGTTTCTGTCGAGTCGGTGCTCTTTGCGGGTTGCCCGTATAATGGTTTGCGTATGAACCGCAACCAAGGAGTTCCAGTTTATGGACCAGAGCCTTTTTAAATTCGACCTGATCGCCGAGGATCCGACGACGCATGCGCGTGCCGGCGTGCTGCACACCCCGCACGGCGACATCGAGACGCCGATCTTCATGCCCGTGGGCACCAAGGCAAACGTCAAGGGCATTCCTACCGAGACCGTCAAACAGCTCGGTGCCCAGATCGTGCTTGCCAATACTTATCACCTGTCCATGCGTCCCGGCGAGGACACCATCGCCGAGCTGGGCGGACTGCACAAGTTTATGAACTGGCACGGCCCTATCCTCACTGACTCGGGCGGTTTCCAGGTGTTCAGCCACAACGATGCGGTCAAGCTCACCGACGAGGGCGTGCGCTTTATTGTCAACGACTACGACGGCCGCCACGTGTTCTGGACGCCCGAGGACAACATGGAAATCGCCATGAAGCTCGGCTCCGACATCTGCATGCAGCTGGACCAGTGCCCAGGCTATCCCGCCACGCGCGCTTACGTTGAGCGTGCCGTCGAGCTGTCGAGCATGTGGGCCGAGCGCTGCTACAAGGCGCACACCCGCGATGACCAGGCACTCTTTGGCATCGTCCAGGGCGGCATGCACCTAGATCTGCGCCTGCGCTCGCTGCGCCATCTGGAGGAGTGCGGCGACTTCCCTGGTTACGGCATCGGCGGCTACTCGGTGGGCGAGGACCACGAGACCATGTTCGAGACTCTGGCACCGCTCGTAAGCGAGTACATGCCCAAGCACAAGCCGCGCTACCTGATGGGCGTCGGCAACCCCACCACCCTCGTGCGCGGTGTGGGTGTGGGCATCGACATGTTCGACTGTGTACTGCCGACGCGCACTGGCCGCATGGGTACGGCGTTCTCCAGTGAAGGTCGCCTTAACTTCCGCAACGCGCGCTTTGCGCACGACGATGGTCCCATCGATCCCACCTGCACCTGCCCGGTGTGCACGGGCGGCTACATCCGCGCGCTCATTCGCCACATGGTCACGCAGAAGGAGATGCTCGGCGGCATTCTGCTGTCGATGCACAACATCTACTACCTGCTCAACTTGATGCAGCGTGCCCGCCAGGCCATTATCGAGGGCCGCTACGGTGCGTTCGTGAGCGACTGGATGAACAGCCCCGCGGCGGTGGATTACTAAGAGCTACGACCGCTGACCGATAGCTTGCAAGCACTTGATACATCGTGGGTACCATACCGAATAGTTGATGTTCGGGCGGGTGTTTGGCGCATGGCGTCGACCCCGCCCGTTTTTCTTTTTCTCGATAGGAGTACCCATGATTAAGAACGAGAATGTCGAGGGCGAGCCTTCCTACGACGAGACGTACCGCCGCGGCCCCGTGGTCATGCGCGGCCCGATGATTCCTAAGGACAATACGTACGCTAACCTGCTGGCGCCCGAGGAGTCGACCGACTGGTTGCATGCCGATCCGTGGCGCGTACTGCGCATCCAGGCCGAGTTTGTCGACGGCTTTGGCGCGCTTGCCGAGCTCGGACCTGCGGTGACCATCTTCGGTAGCGCCCGCACGCCCAAGACCGATACGCTCTACAAGGCGGCGCGCACCGTCGGGCGTAAGATTGCCCAGCGCGGCGTGGCGGTTATCACCGGTGGCGGCCCCGGCATCATGGAAGCGGCCAACAAGGGAGCGGCGAGCGTCAACGGCAAGTCAGTTGGTTTGGGCATTGAGCTGCCGCACGAGCAGGGGCTCAACAAATACGTGAACCTCGGTATGGACTTCCGCTACTTCTTTGTGCGCAAGACCATGTTCGTCAAATACAGCTCGGGCGCTATTGTGTTTCCCGGCGGGTTTGGCACGCTCGACGAGATGTTTGAGGTGCTCACGCTGGTGCAAACGCACAAGGTCAAGCGCATGCCGCTTGTGCTGGTAGGCAGCGAGTACTGGCAGGGCCTATTCGACTGGCTTAACGGTCCGGTGATGGACGCCGGTATGATCAGCCCGCTCGATCCGGAGCTGGTGCACATCACCGACGACCTCAACGAGGCCGTCGACATTGCGCTCAGCGGGCTGATGTAGGGCGAGGTGCCTATCGTTGTAGTAATGAGAACGGCAGATTGATGCTATTTAACATCAGTCTGCCATCTAAACTGGGTATACTGATGCAAAAGACGAGGCTAGGAGGTCGCGTATGTCTACTGCAACGGTTAAGCCTACGACGGTTCGCATCGAAGAGGGGCTCAAGGAGCAGGCGACTGAGTTCTTGGATTCGGTCGGCCTCAGCCTCAATTCCTATCTCAATCTTGCCGTTCGGCAGCTTGTAAATCAGCGAAAGATTCCTTTTGAGATTGTAGGAAGGGCGGAGGTGCCCAACGAGGCGACGAGGCGCGCCATGGTGATTGCCGAGGCTCATGAGTTGGGGATTCTGCCAGACGACAGCCCGTCATTCAATAACGCTGATGAGCTTATATCGTTCCTCGATGAGGACTAGCGATGTTTGAGATTAAAGTCGAGGCTCAGTTTAAGGCGGATTACAAACGGACGATGCGTATCCATCCGCAGCTAAAAACCGAGTTTAAGGCGGCAGTCGCAGAGCTTGCAGCTCACGGCTCGCTTCCCGCGGAATATGGCGCCCATGAGCTTTCAAACCCGGGTGGCAATTACAACGGCCACATCGATTTCCATCTATCCGATGGCTTGGTCGATGTGGTCGTTCTGTACTTGCCGCATAAGACGAATCCTGTGCTCCGACTGGTCAGAATGGGCTCGCATGAGGAACTGTTCCAGGGCCCGCAGGGCTGATCGCCGATTTCCAAGTTGCGGTGGAATAGGGATTGATTTGCGGCTGATGAGCCAAAAACAGTCCCTATTCCACCGCAACTGATGTGGGCGTCCCTAGTGAGTTGGCTGGTAGCGGGGGCAGTAGCTGATGGCGATGGCATCGACGCCTACATGGGTGGCGATGGTGCAGCCGATGGGGCCGGTGCCGGCGTCTACATAGACTTGGCCTGCGAGCGCTTGGCTGACGAGTTCCTGCTCCTCGGCGGCGCCGGTCGTGAGCACGCGCACGCTTGAGCCCGGGTGCTCGTCCAAAAATGCGAGGCAATCGGCCATGGTGTTGGCAACGATGCGCTTGGCACCGCGGCCCTTCTTGATGGCCTTGATCTCGCCCGATTTCCACTCCGGCGAAACGGCCAGGCGAATGTTGAGCATTTGCGTGAGCTGGCCGGCGAGCTTGGGCGCGCGGCCGTTCTTAACGAGGTTTTCGAGCGTGCGGGGAATCAGCAGCAGGTGGGCGTCGGGCAGCGTTGCGCGGATCTGCGCCTCGGTCTCGTCCAGGCTGCGGCCGTCCTCGCGCATGGCCAGCGCGTACTCCACCAGCAGGCCCTCGGCGCCCGAGCCGGTGCGAGAGTCGATACAGCGCACGTCGAGCTCGTGCGTTTCGGCCGTGAGGCTGGCGTTGGCATAGCAGGCGGACCACTCGCTGCACAGCGAGATAAAGATGGCGCTGTCGTGGCCGTCGGCGAGCACGCGGTCAAAGAGCGCCTTGAACTCGCCGGCGCTCGGCTGCGAGGTGTGCGGCAGTTGCTCGGAGCCGGCCATGCGCGCGACGTACTCCTGGGCGGTAATCTGCACCTGGTCGAGCAGGTCCTCGCCCTCGATAATCACATGCAGCGGAATCACGTAAATGCCGAGCTCTTGGGCGCGGGCGGGGGAGATGTCCGACGTGGAGTCGGTTATGATGGCAAAAGACATAATTGCACCTTTCGTTGGGGCGCTTGCGCGTCGCCTTCTGAGAGCAAAGTGCGACAAGTATAGTTGAGTCACTCCACATTACTAGGTTCAATTGTTGAATAGTCAACAGTTTGAAGTGTCGGTGTGGAAATCGTCAACTGGGGAAGAGGAATGCCGATGGAGGCGTTGGAGATAGGCAAACGGCCGGTCGTGCTGTTCGATTTTGACGGCACGGTGGCAGATACGGGTCGAGCGGTGATGACCTCGACGCGCAAGACGCTGGCTGCGCGCGGGTTCTCGGAGATGCAGATAGGTGATCTGCGCCGCATGATCGGGCCGCCCCTGTGGAAGAGCTTTTACGACTTTTACGGCTTTTCCCGCGAGGAGTCGCTGGTGGTGGCCGACGAGTATCGCGCCTTTTTTGATGAACTGGGACCGGAGGAGTACCCCGTGTTCGATGGGATCCCCGAGCTGCTGGATGGGTTGGTCGCCCAAGGCAAGCGTATGGCCGTGGCGACGTCGCGCATGGAGGCCAAGTGCATCGACATGGTGCGTGAGCTCGGGCTCTCTCAGTTTGAGGCGGTGGTTGGCATGAATCCGCCGCAGGGTCGCGAGACCAAGGCCGATTCGGTCCGCGATGCCCTGGCGGCGCTCGGCGCGACGGCCGACGATGCCGTGATGATCGGCGATCGCTTTAACGATGTGGAGGGCGCGCACGCGATGGGCGTGCCGTGCATCGGCATCTATTCGGGCGCGGCGGCGCCGGGCGAGCACGAGGCGGCGGGTGCCGATGCGGTGGTGCACTCGGTGGCCGAGCTTGCTAAACTTTTCGCTATCTAATGACGTAATGTGAGGGGCGGGCGTGCCCGCTGCTCATTGGTAAGGAGGTCGTCCATGAATCAGGTGGAGCAGAGCGTTGCCGAGTATGTCGATGAGGTCTGGGAAGATGTCGTCGCCGATATCGAGCAGCTGGTGAGTTATCCGTCCGTGGCCGTTGCTGCTGATGCGGAGCCCGGCGCGCCGTTTGGCCGCCCGGTCCGTGACGCACTCGATTGCGTGCTCGGCATCGCGCAGAAGCTCGGCTACCAGACGAGCGACGACGAGGGCTATGTGGGCATCGCCGATATTCCGGGCCGCGGCGATAAACAGCTCGCGACTATCTGCCATGTGGACGTGGTGCCTGCCGGCCCCGGCTGGAATACCGACCCATTTGCGATGGAGCGTCGCGAGGGCTGGCTGCTCGGCCGCGGCGTGATCGACGACAAGGGCCCGGCGGTGCTGTCGCTCTACGCTGGCGCTTATCTGCTCAAACACGGCATTGTGCCGCGCTATACCTTCCGCGCGCTGCTGGGCTGCGATGAGGAAGTGGGCATGTCCGACGTTCACCATTATCTGGAGAACCACGTAGACCCCGACTTTCTGTTTACGCCCGATGCCGAGTTCCCGGTCTGCAATGCCGAGAAGGGTCAGTTTGGGGCGACGTTTGTGAGCTCCAAGATCGACGGCGGGCGCATCGTATCGTGGAGCGGTGCCGAGGCGAGCAACGCCATTCCGTCGCAGTCTATCTGCGAGCTCGCGATTGCCGCTGATGAGCTGCCGGCACCGGTCGAGAACGCCGACCGCCTGGAGATTACGGCGCTCGATAACGGCCATGCGCAGATTTTTGCCCACGGCATTGGCGGTCATGCCTCGATGCCTGAGGGAACGATCAATGCCGTCGGCCTGATCGTGTCGTATCTGTGTGAGGCCGAGGACGCGTTTGGTGCCCGTGACGAGCGTCTGCTGACGCCTGCCGAGCACGAGTTTGTCAAGTTTTTGGCCTTTGTGCACGCGGACGCCTATGGCCGCGGCCTGGGTATCGACGCGACGAGCCCGGCGTTTGGCCCGCTCACCTGCAACCCTGGCGTTATCCGTGTGGCGGATGACCACATCGAGCAGGTCATCGACGTGCGTTTCCCCGACAGCACCAGTGCCGATACCATCTGCGAGCAGCTCGAGCCGCTCGTGGGCCGCTTTGGCGTGACGTATCGTGTGGGTCGTGCAAAGGTGCCGTTCTCGGTCTCTGCCGATGATCCGGCCGTGAAGGCACTTATCGATACCTATAACGAGTTTACGGGCAAGCATGCCGAGCCCTTTGCCATGGGCGGCGGCACGTATGCGCGAAACTTTGCGCGCGCCGTGTCGTTTGGCCCCGAGGAGACCGGCCTGGAGCTGCCCGCGTGGGGTGGCCAGATGCACGGCCCCAACGAGTGCGCCAACGAGGAACAGCTCAAGCAGGCGCTCAAGATTTATATTGTTGCGATTCTCCGTTTGAATGAATTAGAGCTTTAAGGTCTCGCGGTTTCCCAATCTAAGTTGCGGTGGAATAGTTCCTAGAATCGGCTGTCTGACAGCCAAACAGGAACTATTTCACCGCAACTGCTTTTTATCGGTGTAAAAGGTGCGCCATGTTCGGCGCTGGATTGTTATTCGTTTGTAAAGCCGAGCCGCGCTTGCGGTAAGGGTCTATCAAATGCCCGTAAGAAACCGCAGTTGGCACGGGCGCTGCCCGGTCGGGGCCGTATCTTTCCAAACAGCAAAGCGGGCAGGGTGCCCGCGAGTCGCATGTATGAAAGGAAGATCATGCTCGATCAGGCTTATTCTCGTCGTCAGTTCCTCGGCCTCGCTGGTGGTCTTGCCAGCTTTGTGGGCCTCGGCCTCGTTGGCTGCGGCGGCGCAGGCGCTTCCAACGCTGCCGACAAGGGCAGCGCCGCTGCCGCTGCCGAGTCCGTCGCCGGTGAGGTGACCTACGACGGCGCCTCCTCGTTCCAGGCTCTCGTCGAGGCCGCTGCCGAGAAGTTCATGGACGCCAACCCCGATGTCTCCGTCTCCGGCTCGGGCAACGGTTCGGGCAAGGGCCTGACCGCTGTCGCCGCCGGCACCGTCACCATCGGTAACTCCGACGTCTTCGCCGAGACCAAGCTCGAGGCCGACCAGGTCAAGAACCTCGTCGACCACGAGGTCGCCGTCGTGGGCATGGGCCCCGTCGTCTCCAAGAACGTGACGGTCGACGACCTGTCCCTCGAGCAGCTCAAGGGTATCTTCTCCGGCCAGATTACCAACTGGAACGAGGTCGGCGGTGACGACGCCACCATCGTCGTCCTCAACCGCAAGGCCGGCTCCGGTACCCGCGCCACCTTCGAGGCCGCCGTCTTTGGTGACGAGGCCGTCGACTTTAAGGGCGACGCCGAGCTCGACAAGTCCGGCGATGTCCAGACTCAGATGGCCAGCACCGACAACGCCATCTCCTACCTCGACTTCTCGCACTTCGACGACTCCAAGTTCAACGCCGTCAAGGTCGAGGGCGTGGAGCCCAAGAGCGCAAACGTCACCGACGACTCCTTCAAGATCTGGGCGACCGAGCACATGTACTGCGCAAAGGACGCCGACGACGCCACCAAGGCATTCCTGGAGTTCATGCTTTCCGACGATGTCCAGGGCAAGCTCGTCGAGGAGCAGGGCTTTATCCCCGTCTCTGCCATGAAGGTCGTCAAGGACGCCAGCGGCAAGGTCTCCGCTAAATAAGTAACCGCCCCGGAAAGGTTTGCAATGGCAAAACAGCTGCCAAAGCGCGACCTTGAGAACGTGGGCCTGGGCGTCACGGGCGCGTGTGTAGCGCTCGTGACGCTTGTTGTTGCCGCGCTCATCTTTATGGTCGCCCAAAAGGGCCTCTCGGCTTTTCTCAAGGACGGCGTTTCGGTCGTCGAGTTCTTTACCGGCATCAAGTGGGACCTGGCCAACACGGCTAAAAACGGCCTGCCCTACACCGGCGCCCTGCCTCTGATCGTCACCTCGTTTGCGGTCATGGTGCTCTCCACGCTCATCGCGCTGCCCATCGCCATCGGCTCTGCCATCTTTGCGGTCGAGATTCGGCCTAAGTTTGGTTCCAAGATCTTTCAGCCGCTTATTGAGCTTTTGACCGGCATTCCCTCGGTCGTCTTTGGCCTGATTGGCTTTCACGTGGTCGTCGGCCTTATGAAGAGCGTTTTCCATGTGAGTACGGGCCTGGGCATCCTGCCCGGCGCTATCGTGCTGGCCGTCATGATCCTGCCGACCATGACCACCCTTTCGGTCGATGGTCTGCGCGTCGTGCCCGATAGCTACCGTCAGGGCTCGCTCGCTCTGGGCTACACCCGCTGGCAGACCATCTGGCACGTGGTGCTCAAGTCCGCCATGCCGTCGCTCATGACCGCGGTCATCCTTGGCATGACGCGTGCCTTTGGCGAGACGCTCGCCGTGCGTATGGTCATCGGCGGCATCGAGGCCATGCCGACGTCGCTGCTGTCGCCGGCCTCGACCATCACCACCACGCTCACCACGTCTATGGCGGTCTATGCCGAGGGTTCGGCCCAGGACGATGTTCTGTGGGCGCTCGGTCTGCTGCTGATGGGCATGAGCCTCATCTTCATCCTGATCATCCACCTTATCGGCCGCAAGGGGGCGAAGGCTCGTGGCTAGCACGCGCATCCATATCGACGAGGCGAGACTCGGGCGCGTCCAAAAACAGGACCGCATCGCCACGGGCGCGCTGACGGCAATCGTCGCCATCGTCATGCTCATCGTCATCTCCATGGTGGCCTATATCCTGTTCGAGGGGGTCTCGACGCTGTTCCAGCCGGGCTTTCTCACGCAGCCGTCGCGCGCCAACGGAACCCAGGGCGGCGTGCTCTATCAGCTGTTCGACTCGTTCTATCTGCTGCTGATCACCTTAGGTATCTCGGTGCCCATCAGCTTGGGCGGTGCGGTCTTCCTGGTCGAGTACGCGCCGAACGGACCCATCCGCGACATCGCCTCCACCGCCATCGAGACGCTGTCCTCGCTGCCTTCCATCGTCGTCGGCATGTTCGGTTTTCTGGTGTTCTCGGTGCAGCTGGGCTGGAAGTATTCCATCATCTCCGGTGCTGTCGCGCTCACCATGTTCAACATCCCCATTCTGGTGCGCGTAATCCAGCAGGCGATCGAGGACGTGCCACAGGCCCAGCGCGATGCGTGCCTGGCTATGGGCCTCACCCGCTGGGAGGCCACGCTGCACATCCTGATCCCCGAGGCCATGCCCGCCATCGTGACCGGTATCGTGCTTTCGGCCGGCCGCGTGTTTGGCGAGGCCGCGGCGCTGCTCTTTACCTCGGGCATGAGCTCGCCGGTTCGCCTGAATTTCTTGAGCTTTAACCTGTCGAGTCCCACCTGCGCCTGGAACGTGTTCCGTCCCGGCGAGTCGCTCGCCGTGCATATTTACAAGATCTATGGCGAGGGCAGCCCCGAGGCCCAGCAGATCGTCTGGGGCACCGCGGCGCTGCTGATGATTTGCGTGCTGCTGTTTAACGTAGTCGCCCGTATCGTGGGCAAGCAACTGGCAAGGAAGATGACGGCCGAATGAGCGAGATGAAAGCAACGACCGCAACCGAAGCGGCATCGTCCGAGACCCAGGACTTCCTGTCGAGCGTGGGGGAGAGCGAGAAGCGCGTTCGCGTGAGCGGCAAGGCCGTGAGCGACGAGGTCGTGCTCTCTACCAAGGACGTCAACGTGTGCTATGGCGACCACCATGCACTGCACGACACGTCGCTCGACTTTCACAAGGGCGAGATCACGGCGCTCATCGGGCCTTCGGGCTGCGGTAAGTCGACCTTCTTGCGCAGTCTTAACCTTATGAATCGCGAGATTCGCGGCTGCCGCGTGGAGGGCGAGATCAACTACCGCGGGCGCAACGTGAACACCAAGACCGAAAACACCTACGAGCTGCGTCGTTCCATTGGCATGGTGTTCCAACAGCCCAATCCTTTCCGCAAGTCCATTCGCGACAACATCACGTTTGCACCCAAACGCCACGGCATTACCGATCGTGACGAGCTTGATCGTATGGTCGAGGAGAGCCTGCGTGGTGCGGCACTGTGGGATGAGGTCAAGGACAAGCTCGACAAAAGCGCCTATGCGCTTTCGGGCGGCCAGCAGCAGCGTCTGTGCATCGCGCGCACGCTGGCACTCAATCCCGACGTGATCCTGTTTGACGAGCCCTGCTCGGCGCTCGACCCCATCTCGACGCTGGCGATCGAGGACCTGATGTCATCGATCGTTGCCGACCGTGCCATCGTTATCGTGACGCACAACATGGAGCAGGCGTCGCGCGTGTCCAACCGCACGGCGTTCTTCTACATGGGCGATATGGTCGAGTACGACGAGACCGACGAGATTTTCCAACGGCCCAAGGATAAGCGGCTGAATGATTACCTCACCGGCATGTTCTCCTAGTCCGGGACATGCTTGAGGCCCGCGGCGGCCACGGTTGCCGCGGGACTGATTGGAGAGGCGGGTCATCTCTTGCGGGAGATGGCCCGCCTTTTTGTGTCGTGTGCGCCCCGCCTTTTCGCTGCTATCATGGACAACGTTGAATTTCTACGAAGGAGCAGGGCATATGGCGATTCTTTTGGGATGCGATTCCATCAGCCTAGAGTTTCCCACCAAGCATATTTTCGATAGCGTGACGCTCGGCGTGGGCGAGGGCGACCGTATTGGTATCGTTGGTAAAAACGGCGACGGCAAGTCGACGCTGCTAAGCGTGCTCGCCGGCACGTTGGAGCCCGATGACGGCCGCGTGACGCATCGCCGCGGAACGATGATCGGTCTGCTCGGCCAAAAGGACCAGCTTGTCGACACCGATACCGTGCATCATGCCGTCGTCGGTGACACGCCCGAGTACGAGTGGGCCTCGAGTCCGCGTACGCGCCAGATCCTGGCCGGCCTCATCAGCGATGTGCCCTGGGAGGGCATGGTGGGCGAGCTTTCGGGCGGCCAGCGCCGTCGCGTGGACCTCGCGCGCCTGCTGATCGGCGACTACGACGTACTCATGCTCGACGAGCCCACCAACCACCTGGACATGCGTACCATCAACTGGCTCGCGCGTCACTTAAAGGCCCGCTGGCAGCGCGGCCAGGGCGCGATGCTCGTGGTCACGCACGACCGCTGGTTCTTGGACGAGGTCTGCACCAGCATGTGGGAGGTCCACGACGGCCAGGTCGACCCCTTCGAGGGCGGTTACTCCGCATATATCCTTCAGCGCGTAGAGCGCGACCGCATGGCCGCGGTTACCGAGGAGCGCCGTCGCAACATGGCGCGCAAGGAGCTCGCGTGGCTAAGCCGCGGCGCCCAGGCGCGCTCCACCAAGCCCAAGTTTCGCGTGGATGCCGCTCGCGAGCTCATCGCCGACGTACCGCCCGTGCGCGACGAGCTGGAGCTCAAGCGCCTCGCCGTGAGCCGCCTGGGCAAGCAGGTTATCGACGTGGTCGACGTGGACGCCGGCTATGCGGATACCGATGGCGCGCCCAAGCAGGTACTTTCCGACGTGACCTGGCTCATCGGAGCGGGCGACCGCTATGGACTTTTGGGCGAGAACGGCGCCGGTAAGTCGACGCTGCTCGACGTGATCCAGGGCAAGATTGAGCCCACGCGCGGCCGTGTGAAGATTGGCCAGACGGTGCGCTTTGGCGTGCTGTCGCAGCAGCTCGAGGAGCTCGAACCCTACATGGGCGACACGATCCGCGAGGTGCTCGGCAACTATAAGAAGTACTACGTCATCGACGGCAAGGAGACTTCGCCCGAGAAGCTCTGCGAGCGTCTGGGCTTTACGACCCAGCAGCTCTGGAGCCGCATCGGCGATCTTTCGGGCGGCCAGCGCCGTCGCCTGTCGCTGTTGCTGACAATTCTGGACGAGCCCAACGTGCTTATCCTGGACGAGCCCGGCAACGACCTGGATACCGACATGCTCGCGATTGTCGAGGATCTGCTGGACGGTTGGCCCGGCACGCTGATCCTGGTGACGCACGACCGCTTCTTGATGGAGCGCGTGACCGACCAGCAGTGGGCGCTGCTCGACGGCCACCTGACGCATATGCCCGGCGGCGTCGACCAGTACCTGCGCCTGTGCAACGCTACCGCCGAGGGCGAGCCCGTGGGCGCGCCGAGCGCCAAGACCGGCACGTTTGACACCGGTGCCGCGGCGGCTGCGGCCGAAAAGCCCAAGTCGAGCGGCCAGCCCAATGGCCTTTCCAACGCCGAACGCCAGAAGCTCCGCCGCGAGGTGAGCTCGCTCGAGCGCAAAATGGAGACGCAGCGCACGCGCGTGGAGGAGGCCGAGGCCGCGATGACCCAGGTCGACCCCACCAATTACACGGCGCTTGGCGAGCAGCAGGCAAAGATCGACGAGGCCCACGCCGCCATGGACGAGTTGGAGATGGCGTGGCTCGAGGCGAGCGAGAAGCTCGAGGGCGAGGAGTAGGCGAGGATGATTAAGGCTGCGTTTTTCGATATCGACGGCACGTTGCTGAGCTTTAAGACCCATCGGATTCCGGCGTCGGCGCAGCGGGTGCTCGACAGCTTTCGCGAACAGGGGATCGCGTGCGTAATCGCCACGGGTCGCCCGACCTACCAGATGCCGGATTGGCTGTTCGACTTGGGATGGGATGCGTACATTACGCTTTCGGGCCAGCACTGTTTTGATGCCAAGGGCGTCTACCGCAGCTGTCCGATCGACCCGGAAGACGTTGCGGTGATTGTGGACCAGGTGGCGCAGGGGCGCTACGACTCACTGTGCATGCAGGGCGAGAATTCGTTTGTGAACCGTCTGTCCAAGCGTGTGGTGGCTGCTGCCGACAATGCCGGAATCTCGTATCACGAGGAGCCTTTCGAGCACGCTTTCGATGCGCCGGTTTACCAGTTCTGCGCCTTTGTGGACCCGGCCGACCAGGGCATAGTTACCGATGTCCTGTCGCATTCTACAACCACGCGCTGGTGCGACCTGTTCTGCGACATTATTCCGGCCAACGGCGGCAAGGACCTGGGCGTGGCGGCGACGCTGGAGCGCCTGGGCATCGACGCGAGCGAGGCGATTGCCTTTGGCGATGGCGAGAACGACCTGTCGATGTTTGCCGCCGTGGGCACGAGCGTGGCCATGGGCAACGCGCAGGACACGGTGAAAGCTGCGGCGACCTATGTGACGAGCGCCGTGGACGACGACGGGATCTATAGCGCCGCGAAACACTTTGGGCTGCTATAGCTGCGGCTCGGCACTTGGGGACACTCCTTGCGCGCTGCGTGCCGTGTCGCCCTGCTTGCCCCGCGCATTTTGTGAAACAAGGTTAACTTTTTAAACAACGTAGTAAGACATGGGCAACTTTTGCGGTAAAGTAAATCAAGCAAAAGTATCCAAAGGCTAACTAGAAGCCATCGCGAAAGGCGGCCCATGGCCCTGCGTGAATCCGGAGAAGACTATCTCGAATCTATTTATGTGCTCTCGGAGCGCCAAGGCATCGTTCGATCGATTGACGTTGCCGAATACCTGGGAGTAACCAAAGCAAGCGTCTCTAAAGCCATGGCGACGCTGGAAAGCAACGGCTATGTCGAAATGGGCAAACGAGATGTTCATCTGACGGAACGCGGTATTGAGGTTGCCCGTCAAATGTGGGAGCGCCATTGCTTTTTTGTGGGGCTGCTAGAGGACGCAGGTGTAGCGCCCGAGGTTGCCTCGCAAGAGGGCTGCCACATGGAGCATTGCCTGAGCGAGGAGAGCTTTGAGAAGCTAAGGTCGATGCTGGGGCGGGACGAGATGACGGATTCAACACCGGGAGCCTAACGGATCCGCAGTAACGCGCTGGTTCGCGCAAAGCGCGAACCAGCGGAAAGGGGATAGGGGATTCGAACAACAACGAGTCCGACGCAGTCCAAAGTGGAGCAATTGGTGCGCGACGCCACCACAACTGAGCTATCTCTGCATTTCCAAAGAGGCGCGGGACAGCGATTGGGACAAAAGGTTCTCTCGGCAATGTCTAATTCAGACAAGGAACCCCGCCAGCAAGCGATGCCCAAGAACCGCCAGCAACGTCACCGCAGGCCGGGGTCGGGCTTGGTTTTGAAAACATTCCGCACTGATATTTTCTGTATTGAAGACGTCGATGATGCACCCGTATACCATTGACGTCGACACCATCAGATGCGGACCGCGCGGTGAC
>CABRDE010000024.1:0-106606 GCA_902469665.1 uncultured Collinsella sp.
GAGTCGCTCGAGCTCGTCGGGCGGCAGGTTGAGGAGCTCGTCGCCGGGACGGTGCAGGCAGACCTTCCTGAGCTTGCCGATCTCGGAAGGCACGTGCAGACCTTTCGTCATGGCCTCCTACCTTTCTTTCGGGCCTTTCGGCCGAATCTCTCAGCGCCCTTCCATAGCGGACGCTGCTTGCTGACAGCTCTAGTTATATCCAAATTCCACCCGCAATTCCACCTCGCCCCCGAACGGTCAACAAAGTGCGATGAACGGTATATCGCATGTGATTCCCCCATGATGTACTTCGGCGTTCTAAAGTAACTTTTCTAAGGTAAACGCTCTTTTTTCCTAAAAACCATTTGCAATTGCATCTCTAAACTTTTGATTCAGAATTGCATAGCTAAATCGGTTTTATGTATATTAATGATGTTTGTTTACGTTTCCGCCTGCATTCAATGATATTCAGCTATCTATCATTCTTATTCACACTTACGTACCAGTTGAGTGTGGATATAGACCACTTGCAGACGAGCAGGGCGTCAGTCCTATGACTTGTCAGCGTAAGAAGTAGGTAAAGATACCGTTCACGCGATACGTTCGTGCCAGCGGTCGACTAAATTGAGACAATAGTGAAAAGTGTTAGGCTACCGTCCTCTGTGGGGACTGAACGGACAGATGCATATGCCGAGCAAAATCGAAAAGAAGCAAGCCGCCGCAAAGCTGCGCAAACCGCCGCGCGACTTCTCGTACACGCAAAACCGAGAGCTTAGCTGGCTGCGCTTTGACAACCGCGTGCTTGACGAAGCCTTCGATGAGACCGTTCCGCTGTTCGAGCGTCTAAAGTTCGTATCGATTTTCGAGTCAAACCTCGATGAGTTCCTTATGGTGCGCGTGGGTGGCCTGTCCGACCTTGCCGAGCTCAAAAAACAGCCTGTCGACAACAAGAGCAATATGACCGCCTCCGAACAGGTCGACGCTGTCATGGCCGAGCTGCCCGGGCTCCTTACCCGTTGGGAGTCCATCTTTAAGAGCATCGAGGGCAATCTCGACACTCTGGGCGTTCACCGCGCGCAAATCGATTCGCTTACGCCCGAGGAGCGCACCTTTGTAACCCGCTACTTCCAGGCCTACGTGTCGCCGGTTATCTCACCGTTGGTCATTGACCCGCGCCATCCCTTCCCCAACCTGCGCAACGGCGCACTCTATCTGGCTTGTGGCCTGGACGGCATCACCGACGAGGAGAGCCTGCTGGGCCTGATCGAGATTCCCGCCTCGATGAACCGCGTGGTCGAGATCCCCTCGCCCACCGGCACCTACTCCTACATCTTGCTCGAGGATGTCATCCTCGCCTGCCTGGACAGCTGCTTTGGCTCCTATAAGCCGCTGGATCGCGCGCTGATCCGCGTCACTCGCAATGCCGATATCGACCCGGACGGCGAGGGCGTCGAGGAGGACGAGGATTACCGCCAGCACATGAAGCGCATTCTCAAGAAGCGCCTGCGTTTGCAGCCGGTAGTGCTCGCGGTCTCGGGGTCGCTCGAGAAGGCGACGCTCAAGACCATCCGCAAGGCGCTCGAGCTTTCGCGCCGCTCGGTCTTTACCTGCGATATCCCGCTCGACCTGGGCTACGTCTTCGGCATTGAGGGCAAGATTCCCGAGCACCTGCGCAACGAGCTGCTCTTTACGCCGTTTAAGCCGCAGCCCAACCCCACCATCGATATGACCCGCTCCATCCGCGAACAGGTGCTGCAGGGCGACAAGCTGCTCTTTTATCCCTACGAGGCCATGAACCCCTTCCTGGATCTGGTGCACGAGGCCGCCTACGACCCCGAGTGCATCTCGCTGCGCATCACGCTCTACCGCGTGGCCAAGCAGAGCCGCCTGTGCGAGTCGCTGATCGATGCCGCCGAGAACGGCAAAGAGGTCACGGTGCTCATGGAGCTCCGTGCCCGCTTTGACGAGCAGAACAACATCGAGTGGGCCGAGCGCCTGGAAGAGGCCGGCTGCACCGTCATCTATGGTTCCGAGGGCTTTAAATGCCACTCAAAGATCTGCCAGCTCACCTATCGCGAGGGCATGGCGCTAACGCGCCTCACGCTTTTGGGCACCGGCAACTTTAACGAGAAGACGGCCAAACTCTACAGCGACTTTATGCTCATGACAGCCCATCCCGGCATCGGCGAGGACGCCAACCTGTTCTTCCGCAATCTGTCGCTGGGCAACCTGCGCGGCGACTACCGCTTCCTGGGTGTGGCGCCCGTCGGACTGAAACCGCTCATCATGCGCGGGCTTGACCGCGAGATCCAGCGCGCCCTTGCCGGCGAGCCCGCCCGCGTGTTCTTTAAGCTCAACTCGCTGACCGACCGCGAGGTTATCGACAAGATCGCCGAGGCATCGTGTGCCGGCGTGCGCGTAGACATGATCATCCGCGGCATCTCGTGCCTCAAGCCCGGTGTTCCGGGCAAGACCGAGAACGTGCATGTCCGCTCCATCGTCGGACGCTTTTTGGAGCACGCGCGCGTCTATGCTTTCGGCGTGGACTCGGACATGATTTACCTGAGCTCGGCAGACATGATGACGCGCAACACCGAGCACCGCGTGGAGATTGCCTTCCCCGTGCTCGACCCCACCTGCCGCGCCCTGGTGCACGAGTACATGGGCATGCAGCTGCGCGACAACGTGAAGGCCCGCAGCCTCACGAGCGACGGCACCTGGGTCCCCGTGGAGCGTGCAGAGGGTGAGAAACCCTTCAACTCGCAGGAAGCCCTGCTGGAGCGTGCCTATCGCAACGCCGAGGCCGCCGCGCAGCAGCGCGCACAGGAGAAGGAACGTGTGGCCGAGGAGGCCATTCAGGCCGAGGTTGAACACGGGGCAGCTGCCAAACCGGAAGCGGTTGCAGCTCCCCCGGTGAATGAGCCCGAGGCTGCCGCAGAGCCCGCCGTGGAGAAAGCGCCCGAGCCCGCTACTGCGACTCCGGAGCCCGCCGCCGAGGCAAAGCCCGCCCCTGCTCCTGAGCCGCAGCCGGCCACACCCAAGGTCCAAGAGGTCCAGGCGACCGTCATTGAGCCCGAGCCTGCACCTGCACCTCAGCCCGATCCGCAGGTCATCAAGCCCGCACCCGAGACGAGCGCCCGTCGCGATAAGCCCGCCGGCAAGACCAAGGCCATCGAGCGCCATCGCCCCGGCCGCGTGCGCATGGGCCTGGGTCTGATCGGCCTGGGTCTTAAGACGCTCATTACCGGCAAGACGAAATAGTCGTTTGTAGAAGCAGTTTGTAGAAGCGCCCCGCATTTGAGGAAAGCCTCGAATGCGGGGCGCTTTTCCCTGCTACCATGGTGCGAACAACAACGCGAATGACAGGCAGGAATATGAAGCTCACTATAGAATCGATGACCTACGGCGCCGACGGGCTGGCGCACGCCGACAACGGCAAGGCCGTCTTTGTGCAGGGCGCCGTGGCAGGCGACACCGTCGAGGCCGAGGTCGTACAGGACGGCAAGTCGTTCATGCGTGCCCGCACCACCGAGATTCTGGAGCCAAGCCCCGATCGCATTCAGTCTCCCTGCCCCTTCGTGGGCATCTGCGGCGGCTGCTCGTGGGGCAATCTCTCACGCACGGCACAGCTCGCCGCCAAGGAGCAAAATCTGCGCTCCACGCTCGAGCGTATCGGCAAGTTCAGCCCCGATCAAGTCGATGAACTGGTGCAACCCATCCGCCACACCAAGGATGATTGGGGCTACCGCAATAAAATCGAACTCGAGCCGACCGTTGTAAACGGCCGCGTGCGTCTTGGCATGCACGGTGTCGATCCTCGCAAGATCGTGACCGTCGATTCGTGCCCGTTGTTCGACAAACGCTTCCCCAAGGCACTCAAATCGGTCGTCGGCGCGCTCAATTATCTGAGCGGCAGCCACGACCTGGGCCTTGAGCGCGTGGGCATTCGCGCCTCGCGTCGCACCAAGGCACTCGAGGTGGCGCTCTGGACGCCTACGGGCTCTTTCCCGCGCTCGCAAGTCTCGCGCGTGTTGGCAGACGCCGCGCACCCCACAAGTGTCGTACGCGTGATGAGCAAGGGCGAAAAGAAGGCCCGCCGTGTTTCCAAGGTCGAAATGCTCGCCGGAGAGGGCTCATGGACCGAGAATATCGCCGAGGGTCAGATGCGCTTGTCTGCCCCGTCTTTTTTCCAGGTCAACACCAAGGGTGCCGAGATTTTGATCGAGCTTGTCATGGAAGCGCTCGATCCGCAGGAAGACGAGCTTGCCGTGGACCTGTACTGCGGTGCCGGCACCTTTACCCTGCCGCTCGCCCGCCGCTGCGACTTTGTCGCCGCCGTCGAGGCCTACGGCCCCGCCGTGCGCGACCTGCGCCGTAACCTGGAGATCAACAAGCTTGATAACGTCGACGTCATTGGCGGAGACGCGGTGCGCGAGTTCCCCGACCAGGATGCCGACGTCTTGGTGGTCGACCCGCCGCGCGCAGGCCTCGCCCCCGAAGCGATCGACCTTATCGCCAGCACGAGTGCCCACGATGTCGCCTACGTGAGCTGCGACCCGGCCACCCTGGCGCGCGATCTCAAACGCTTTGTCGAAGAAGGCACCTTCTCCCCCGTAAAGATCACGCCAGTCGACCTGTTCCCACAAACCTTCCACTGCGAGACCGTCGTCCACCTTAGGCGCAACTAGCCACTTAATCATTGCTCAGAAAAATCATTGGGAAATCGAGCGTGGCAAGCGGAGGTCTTCGGGGTATAAGACGGCTAATTGTATGCCGCCTATGAAAGGAACCCTCATGCCCAGCGTTGCCGTTCTCGCCGCCGATGGCTTTGAAACTATTGAATGCTTGACCATGGTCGATGTCATGCGTCGCGGCGGCGTGCGTGCCACGCTCGTCTCGATTATGCCCACGCGTGAGGTCGTAAGCTCGCTGCAGATCCCCGTGACCTGCGATGCGCTCTTTGATGAGATCAACTTTGACGAGTACGACTGCGTCGTGCTGCCCGGCGGCCTGCCCGGTGCCACCAACCTGCGCGCCGATCAGCGTGTCTGCGACGTGGTCTGCGAGTTCGCCGCGACCAAGCACGTCGCCGCCATCTGCGCCGCCCCGTTTATCCTGGGCGAGCTCGACCTACTCGAGGGACGCCACGCCACGTGCTTCCCTGGCTTTGAGAAAAGCTTCCCCGAAGGCGCCTATACTGGCGAGAAGGTCACGCAAGACGGCAACATCATCACTGCCAGCGGCATGGCACAGTCACTCCCCTTTGCATTGGAGCTGCTGCGCACGCTCGCTGGCGACAAGGCCGTCGAGAAGGTCGCCGAGGGCATCCAACTATGATTTTGGCTTCGCAATCGCCGCGCCGCATAGAGCTGATGCGCGAGGCAGGCTACAACATTCGCGTGATTCCCGCGGATATCGACGAAACGCCCTTTGATGGCGAGGCTCCGCTCACGCTTGTCGAGCGCTTGGCACGCGCCAAGGCGGCTGCCGTTGCTGCCGAGTATGCCGAGCCCAAAGAACTGACGGTCGCGGCCGACACCATCGTCACCTTCGACGGCAAGATTTTGGGCAAGCCGGCAACCGAGGGCGAGGCGCGCACCATGCTCCGTGAGCTTTCGGGCCGCACGCACCAGGTCGCAACCGGCGTCTGCATCGTTAAGGCAGGCGATACGGCCGCCCCGTATGCCGCCGAGAGCCTGTCGTTTGTCGATGTGACCGACGTGACATTCTACGAGCTCACCGACGAGCAGATCGAGCACTACGTTGCCTCGGGTGAGCCCATGGATAAGGCAGGCGCCTACGGCATCCAGGGCACAGGCGGCCGCATGCTCGTGCACGATATTTCGGGCGACTTCTATAACGTAGTGGGCCTACCCATCGCCCGCGTCGCGCGCGCGATTCAAAAACTCTCGTAATTGCATCTGGCGCTGGGTATTCCCCAGCGCCTACAATTTTGGCGTACCGTACGGATCCCGACCGGGCACAAGGCGCGGCGGAAAACCGATAGGAGTTAAACATGGATACACTGCTCGAGGCCATTGACGTCTGCGATGTCGATGGCTTTTGCTATGGCAACTATACGGACGAGGAGGCCGGCACCGGTTGCACCGTAATCGTGGCACCCGAGGGCGCCACCGGCGGCGTTGACGTACGCGGTGGCGCTCCCGCTTCGCGCGAGACCGACCTGCTACGACCCGAGAACACCGTCGACAAGGTCCACGCCGTCTGCCTTTCGGGCGGATCGGCCTTTGGCCTCGAAGCTGCAAGCGGCGTCGCTCGCGAGCTTGAGAGCCGCGGCATCGGCCTTCCCGTCGGCCCCACGCAGGTGCCTATCGTGTGCTCCAGCTGTATCTTCGACCTTGCCTTTGGCGACCCCACCGTGCGCCCCGACATTGAGGCCGGCATCGCCGCCGTGCGCGAAGCACTCGACCACACCCCCACCAAGCTCGAACAGGGCAACGTAGGCGCCGGCACGGGCGCCACCGTGGGTAAGCTCATGGGGCCTGCCACCTGCATGAAGGCCGGTCTTGGAGCTGCCGCCGTGGCACTCGGTCCCGTCAAGGTGGGCGCCGTGGTCTCGGTCAACGCCTGCGGCAACGTTGTCGACCCCTTCACCGGCGAGTGGGTCGCCGGCATGCGCGCCGCAGCCGATAGCGACCAGATCGTCGACATGGAACTCGCAGCCTTTGCCGCCGCCGGATCCATGCAGATGCCGCTCGACCGCACCAACACCACCATCAGCTGCATCATCACCAACGTGGAACTCACTAAGGCACAAGCCACCAAGGTCTCCCAGATGGCCGCAGACGCCTACGCACACGCCATCCGTCCCACGCACACCACCAACGACGGCGACACCATCTACACCCTCGCCAGCGGCAAACTGGGCGCCCAGGCAAGCGCCGCCGTTCCCCTAGACCTGCTGGGCATGCTCGCCGTAAGGGCCCTACAGACCGCCATCGTAAACGGAGCCAAAACCGCCAAAACCTCCCACGGCATCCCCGGCGCCGCAAAGTAAACCAGCTCGTCCGGTTGCCCGGTGGGACTTGGATATGTTTGCTGCTCTACAGTCCTATGCAAGACGAAGGCCACGTTAAGTGGCCTTCTTTGTATGCGGAACTCGCGACAAACGTAACGCCCGCCCGCCTCCGACCGACTACCGACTAAAATTTTTTCAGCCCAGGCCCCTGTGTACCGCGCGTCTAAGATCTTCAAATTCAAGCAGCCTGACAATCGATTCTTATAGCAAAGGCCCCTTAGCCTTTAGTTTGATACAAGTTCCGCACGAGCCGGAAAGCACTTAATGTGCTTTCCGTGCGAGCAGGACTGTCCGCAGTGGCAAACTAAAGGCCAAGGGGCCCAGTCAACCCATCAGCAGCGATTATTCAGCAGCTAGTTGAATTTGAAGATCTTCGAGGCAAGACGGTATAGGCCGAGTGTGGTTTTACCTCCGGCCCGTCCACGCAGATTGGTGAAGAACCCGACCACGCCGTAGCGTGCACGACGATACATGTGCTCGTCATAGGCCTTCAAATCATTCCACAGCGTCTTTAGGCGCTCGTCGGCGCAATCTTCCTCGGAAAGCTTGGTAAGCACCGAGCAGATCGCCATCATCATGGTGAAGTAGCCCATCATGTACGAACGCAGGCGCGACGACCCAACATCGCTGTACAAGTGGTACGACTCCATCATGATACGCGTAACACGGAACTGCTGGTCCAGACGCTTGACCATCGTTGCCTCGTTGACGCTCTGGCCCTCGCGGCCGATAAAGTAGCGGTAGAGGTCGATGTCGGCGTAGTACATGGTCTTGCAACGCGGCAGCGGCACGTAGGCGTAGATGTTGTCCACATAGAACGTGTGCGGCGGCATGGGAAGGTTGGACTCGCGCAGCACATCCGTGCGATAGCACAGGCTGTGCATGAGAAGGTTCTGGTCCAGGCGGAAATGACCGATCTGATCCCAGGAAAAGATCTTTTTGCGCGGCAGGGCAAATTTGTAGCCAATAGCGGTATGCGTGCCCTCGTAAACCTTCTCGTACACGTAGTTCGAGATAAACAGGTCAACGCGCTGGTCGCGCTCCTCAAAGCCACGCAGAATCGACAGCATGGTCGAAAGGGCAGCGCCGTCAAGCCAGTCGTCCGAGTCGACAACCTTGTAGTAGGTGCCCTGCGCCTCGCGCAGACCCGAAAGGACGGCAATACCGTGACCGCCATTCTCCTGGTGCACCGCGCGGATGATTCCAGGATAACGTGCCTCCCACTCATCGGCCTTATCGGCCGTCTCGTCCTTGGAGCCGTCGTCCACCACGATAATCTCGATATCGGTAGCGTAATTGCTCCCCTCCAAGATGGAGGTGATGCAATGGTCCATGTCCTTGGCGGCGTTATACGAGGGAATACCGAATGTTATGACTTTATGCATGGCAGGCGATAATCTCATCCGAAAGATCGAGGGCAGAATTGGTCACGGCGTCCATATCGTAGTAACGATACTCGGCCAGACGACCCACCGGGTGGAAGTTCGTCAGGTTCTGGACGCGCTCAAGATAGCGCTCATAGAGCTCACGGTTCTCGGGCTCAAGAATGGCGTAGTACGGCGTCTCGCCCGAGCCGGGCGTATAGGCCTTGGAGTACTCCTTCATGATGGTGGTCTTGCCGGGCAGGACCTGACCGGTCATGTTCTTGAACTCGGTGATGCGCGTGTAGTCCTCGCTCGTGGTGTAGTTGACAGTGCCCACGGGCTGGAACTGGTCCATATCGAGCGTCTCGAACTTCATATCGAGCGTGCGGTACGGCAACGCACCCAAGTCGAGGTTGAACAGCTCGTCGAGTGGACCGGTGTAGACGATCTCGCCACCATAGACCTTGCCGTCGATCTTGACGGTGGTGTCGTCGATTTCAAAGAGGTCACGGGCGTCCACGTCGCAGAACACGTCGATCAGGTCGTGGTCGAGCATGTGCTCAAAGAGCGCCGTGTAGCCCTCCTGCGGCATGCCCTGGAAGGGAGCTTGCGGGAAGTAGCGGTCATCATCGCCCACAAAGACGGGAACGCGGCCGGTGATTGAGGGGTCGATCTGATCGGGCGTCTGGCCCCACTGCTTCATGGTGTAATGCAAAAAGACGTTCTCGTAGACGTAATCAGCGACCTCGGCAAGATCCGGGTCGTTCTTCTTACGCAGCTCCATAATGGGCACCTTGACATCCTTGCCAAAGGTCTCCACGAGCTTCTGGTACAGCTCCTCGCCGCGCTCGTCACCAAAGGCGAGCTTGAGACTCGCATGGTTGAAGGGTACGGGCATAAGGGTACCGTTGATGTTGGCGAGCACCTTGTGCTGATAATCCGTCCACTTGGTAAAGCGCGACAGGAAATTGTGCACGCGCTCGTTAAAAGTGTGATAGATATGCGGACCGTACTCGTGGATCAGGATTCCGGCCTCGTCAGTGCAGTCATAGGCATTGCCCGCAATGTGGCTACGGCGCTCCAAAACGGCAACACGATAGCCGATGGTCTCGGCGAGACGGCGGGCGCAAACGGCACCGGCATATCCAGCACCGACGACAATCATGTCGTACGCGCCGGCGTTAAAGCCTTCAGGCAGGCCTGAGGTAATCTGCATCGATACTCCTTGTCAAAAGCCACGGGCTCGTTAGCTGGGCTTTTCTCGAACATTCTTCGAGACATATTTATCAGAGCGATTATAGCGCTAATGCGTCCTATAATGAGCTTGCCACACAAGGAAAGCTCAAGCACCGCGGCGTACATAATTGAAAGGTAAACCCGCTAGCAGCGGGTTTATTCGTGAACAGCCGGGTGCCTGGAGCTTAGCGAAACGCTTGTAAGGAGTAACATGAGCGATTTCCTAAACCGTATGAAGTCTGCCGCCAAGGCCGACCTTAAGACGATCGTCCTGCCCGAGGGCGAGGATCCGCGCACTATCGTCGCGGCCACCAAAATCATCGAGGAGGGCCTGGCAAAGATCGTCATCCTGGGCAACCCCGACGAGATCAACGTTCCCGGCGCTACCGTCATCGACCCGCGCAATGCCGAGAAGCACGAGGAGTACGCGCAGAAGTTTGCCGAGCTCCGCGCCAAGAAGGGCGTTACCATCGAGCAGGCTCGCGCCCAGGTGATGGACGCCACCTACTTTGGCACCATGATGGTCAAGATGGGCGATGCCGACGGCCTGGTCTCCGGCGCCTGCCACTCCACCGCCGACACCCTGCGCCCCGCGCTTCAGATCCTCAAGACCGCCCCGGGCACTAAGCTGGTCTCGGCCTTCTTCGTGATGTGCACCGACACCCCGCAGTTCGGCACTGACGGCACGCTGATCTTCGCCGACTGCGGCCTCAACATCAACCCGTCCTCCGACGAGCTCTCCGAGATCGCCATCGCCTCCGCTCACTCCTGGTCCACCTTCATGGGCAACGTTGAGCCGCACGTGGCCATGCTCTCCTACTCCACCATGGGCTCCGCTGGCGGCGAGGTCGCCAAGAAGGTCCAAGAGGCCGTGAAGTTCTGCAAGGAGAAGGCTCCCGAGCTCGCCATCGACGGCGACCTGCAGCTCGACGCCGCCATCGTCCCCACCGTCGCCCAGCTCAAGGCTCCCGGCTCCTCCGTCGCCGGTAAGGCCAACGTGCTCGTGTTCCCCGACCTCGAGGCAGGCAACATCGGCTACAAGCTGGTCCAGCGCTTCGCTGGCGCCGACGCTTACGGCCCCATCCTGCAGGGCATCGCCAAGCCGGTTAACGACCTTTCGCGCGGCTGCTCTGCCGACGACATCGTGGGTGTCGTGGCCATCACCGCCGTCCAGGCTCAGATGGCTGAGTAGCTGACGTATCCCCGCCGAAGGCAGCGCAGGTTAACCCCTGAAAACGTCCTCGACCAATGAAACGCCCCCGTTCTGCTCCTTCGGAGCTACGAACGGGGGCGTTTCTGGTCTGCGGAGTGTTTTCAGGGGTTAACCTGCGCTGCCTTCTACCGTCACGTGGCATTCAGGGCATCTGGAGTGGACGGCGGCTTGGCTACGAGCTGGAGCTGAGGATCTGAATGGTCGGGTTCCGTTGCTGGAAGTGCAGGCGTTGCTGATGATGATCACTTTGGAGATTGAAAGGCCGGTGGGCTTCGGCGGTTGTTGTGCCGGAAACTACATCCCAGTTTGGAGGCGGATTGTGGGATGTGGCTTCCGCTTGGGGCCTGTTTGGGAAACTTTGGGACGGAATTTTGCTTTATTGTGGGTCGCACTTTCCGCAACGTGCCTCAACCGGAAAGCGTGTCCCAGTATTTGCGCTCGAAATGGGATGGGGTTTCCGCCGTCCACCTGCTAGTAAAAAGGCCTCCGGAGCTGTTGCTCTGGAGGCCTTTCGTTTACTTGCAAATGCGCGCGTTAGTTTTTCTTGGTCAGACGCTCGACGTCGTGGGCGATCATGTATTCCTCGTCGGTGGGGATGACCATGACCGTGACGGCGGAACCGGCGGCACTGATGACCTGCGGGCCGTTGCCCACGGCCTCGCGGTTCTTGTTATTGTCGATGCGCACGCCCAGCCACTCAAAGCAGTCACAGAAGGCCTTGCGGATCGACCAGTCGTTCTCGCCGATGCCGGCGGTAAAGGTGATGGTGTCCACGCCCGCCATGGAAGCAATCATAGAGCCGGCCTGCTGCATGGCCTTGTAGGCGAACATATCGAAGGCGAGCAGGCAGCGCTCGTCGCCCTCGGAGGCGCGCGTGCGGATGTCGCGGGCGTCGTTGGAGATACCCGAGATGGCAAGCAGACCAGACTGCTTGTTCATCATGTCATCGACTTCCTGATAGCTGTAGCCGCCCTCGCGCTGCAGGTAGCACACGGTAGCCGGGTCGATGGAGCCGCAACGGGTACCCATCATCAGGCCGTCGAGCGGCGTGAGGCCCATCGTGGTATCGCGGCACACGCCGTCCTCGATGGCGGCGAGCGAAGCGCCGTTGCCCAGATGGCACGAAAGCAGACGGTGGCAGCGCGAGCCCAGGATCTCCTTGGCCATCATCCACACGTAGCGGTGGCTCGTACCGTGTGCGCCGTACTTGCGCACGTGGTACTTGTCGCACACGTCCTTGGGCAGCGCGTAGGTGTAGGCGACCTCGGGCATGGTCATGTGGAACGAGGTGTCGAAGACGGCGACGTTGGGCAGCTCCGGATACTTCTCGCGGCAATATTCGATTGCCGCGGCCTCGCCGTAATTGTGCAGCGGAGCGAGCGGGGCCACCTCAAGAATCTTGGCCATAACCTCGTCGTCGACAACTGCGGAATCATCGAAGTGCCAGCCGCCCTGAACGATGCGATGTCCAATGCCATCAATCGTAAAGTCGGTCTTCTCGAGCTCCTCGAGCACGCGAGCGATAGCAGAGCGATGATCGGGGAAAGGGACCTCCTCGGTCTGCTTGGCGCCACCGTTCTCGGAGTGACCAAAGATGCCCATGTCCGAACCGATGCGTTCGCAGTTGCCCTTGGCGAAAACCTCGCGGGTATCGGTATCCAAAAGCTGATATTTAAGGCTTGAGCTGCCGGCGTTGACAACAAGTACGTTCATGAGACTCCTTTGCAGTGCAATACGGTCGACGCAGACCCCTTAAGGCGGCCGCATTTTAATAAGAAGTTATCACAACTTGATAAATAGCTATCAGTCATATCGCCCAACGAGCGCAAAAGAGGGGCCGAACGGCGCTCGATCGTCCAGCCCCTCCCCTCTTGCAATTACTTGCCGTTGACGATGCGCTCGACGTCGGAAGCGATCATGAACTCCTCGTCCGTGGGGATGACGAAAATCTTGACCTTGGAATCCTTGGCGGACAGGCACCAAGCGCCGTCGCCACGCAGGGCGTTGCGGGCATGATCCATCTTGACGCCCATAAAGGCCAGGCGGTCGGCCACGCCAGCGCGGACAGCCGGAGCGTGCTCGCCGATGCCGGCAGTAAAGACTAGGGTGTCCATACCGCACATAGAAGTAGCCATCTCGGCAGCCTTGGCGGCAATCTTGTAGACAAACATGTCGAAGGCGAGCTGAGCATCGGGGTCACCAGCGGCGGCGAGCTCCTCGACGTTGCGGCAGTCGTTGGTCTTGCCGCCGGTCACAGCCAAAAGGCCGGACTTCTTGTTCATCATCTCGTCGACCTCGTCGAAGGTGTAGCCACCCTCGCGCTGCAGGTAGCACACGGTAGCCGGGTCGATGGAGCCGCAGCGGGTGCCCATCATGACGCCGTCGAGCGGCGTCAAGCCCATGGTGGTGTCCATGCACTTGCCGTCCTCGATGGCGCACAGGGAAGCGCCGGAGCCGATATGGCACACGACGACCTTGCGAGCCTCGCCGTTGGTCATCTCGGCGACCTTCTTGGAGATGTAACGGTAGCTGGTGCCGTGGGCGCCGTACTTACGGATGTGCAGCTTGTCGCAAACATCCTTGGGAAGGGCGTAGGTCTTGGCGACCTCGGGCATGTTGAAGTGGAAAGCGGTGTCGTAGACCGTAACGTTGGGCAGATCGGGATACTGCTCCAGGCAGTACTCGATAACGTTGGCCTCGGGGTTGTTGTGCAGCGGCGCCAGCGGGGCGACCTCGCGGATCTTGGCGAGGACGTCCTCGTCGACGAGGGAGGAATCGCCGAAGTACCAGCCACCCTGAACGATACGGTGGCCGATGCCCTCGATCTTGACGCCGTTGGCCTCAAGGTCCTTCAGGACGACCTCGATGGCGACCTTGTGGTCGGGGAACTCGATGTTCTCGGTCACCTTCTTGGAGCCATTGGCGGCATGGGTGAAGGTACCACCGGTAAAGCAGACGCGCTCGCAGGAGCCCTTTGCGGAAACCTTATGGGACTTGGTGTCGATGACCTGATACTTAAGGGTCGAAGATCCCGCGTTGACGACCAGAACGTTCATGTGTCTCCCTACTAACAGGCGGTGTGGCGCCGCCAGGTTACATACGCTTCAATAATAAACCCAAACGCCCTCGCGCTCGGGTTTATTGCGTTGATATATAAGTTATCGGTGCCTAAATACTCATGGCCTTTGACTTGTAAGACGAAATAGCGCGGGGATATACACCAGGGAAGAAATCCCGAGCGCAACAAGCAATACGACTCGAATGCCCGCAACGCTACTCAGCACAGAGTTGAGCAGATAGAAAAGAACAGCACCCACCGCCACCATCTGGCTTTGAACCGAAATCAGTGAACAGCGCATCGATGAATCGACAGCATTTTGAAAAATTGAGTATTTAATTGGAGCAAATAACGAGTAGGCGACCGTCTGCAACACATAGAACACGGGCAGCAAATAGACCGGAGTAAAGGGAATCAAAAATAGAGCAGTCAGGGAAAGGCGCACGATGCCGCAAATACGCGCAAAACGGCCCTTGTCGACATGAGCAATCACACTGGGCACAATAAGCCCCATGGAGGCCGAGGCAAGGAGCTGGACCGCAATGGTCACACCCGAAGCAACGGCATTCATTCCGCGACCCGCAAGCAGCAGTGAGAAAAAGTCTTCCAGGGCGACAAAAGCAAATGCCTGAGAACAGTCCATGATGAACGCTGAACGAAGAATGCCATTACACGCAATAGCAGCACCGATCATCTTCGGGCTAATTCCACGCTCAGGTGTCCCCGCAGTGCTCCCTCTTTGCATCTCAGGAATGCAGACAACGACAACCAACGTCAACACCATTGCGATGATATCTGCCGAAAGACCAATGAGATATGCACCGACAGACGAAATGAAACCGCCCACGCAAGCGGAGATGGCATAAGAGGCATAGAAAACAAATCGCTCAACGACATTAAGTCTTACGAGCTGGTCCTGAGAGACGCTGTCAATGTAAATCGCTTCGATGGATCCGCTCACACATGCAACGGCAAAACCTTTAAGAGCAAACGCACCGATTAAAAGCAGAGGAGAACGGACGAGAAGCAGGGCGGCGTAGTATCCAAGCATTCCCACGACGCCAACGAGGCCGCTTGTCTTTCGTCCAAACCTATCAGCAATATAGCCAGTGGGAACTTCAAGGATGAACTTGCTCACTTGATATGCAATCATCATGCTAGAAATCGCCACCATCGAGAATCCGACGAATTCAAGGTAAACCGTCAGAAAATACAAGATGGTGCTGAAGTTCGACAGAAAAACGAACGTCATATAAAGCAAAACCGTACGGTTTTTCATACTCCGCCCTCCAAGAACCGATAACCCAAGCCGAAATCTTGGAAAAGCATGAGGGCAGAGCCGTCAGTCATGTGTTACAAGGCGTCAACATTCACTTGACGCCACGAGGCCAAATGACCTCACGAAGCGAGATGACGCAATAGGTGAAGAAATACCGTCTGGTGTCGATCGGTCCAGGCATTTTGTCGATAGCAAAAGTAGATGGGCAAGGCTACGTCATGTGAGGCTTCAATGGAGCACTCGCTCACTTCCAGTCCATCTGATGCGAGAGAAGAGCCAGAAAAACTCAATATCAATCCCCCGGCTTGAAGAAACTCAGTCTGTGCCCTGTTTCCGTATTCGACATCGCGAAAGCGGAAATTAACCAGCTGAGCTTCGAGGCATTGATTGATTGCATTGAGACAGGGCGACAAATTAATGGGGACAGCTAACCTGCCGCCCAGTAACTCACGAACGGTCATAGCGCCCACAGATTGATGACCCGCTGGGCAAGAAAGAACCTTGAGCTCCTTTTCACCCAAGTATTTCGAAGAAAGGACACTGTCCCTTGGCTCCTCAAATGAGATGGCTGCATCCGAAATGCCAAGCACAAGCGATTCAAAACATGTAGCCGTTGGCTGATGCCACACATCAAGGTGAATCTGAGGGTGCGAGCTTTCAAACGAGTCGTACCAGTTTTCGGAAAAAAGACGCCCCCGCCCGTGAAGACAGGGGACGTAAAGACGAAAGTGGCCGTCGGGCGAAACGCCACCGTTCCCCGATTGGGTGTACTTTTTGAGATCGTCGACTTGTGCCAGGATCACGCGTGCACGACGCGCAAATTCTCTGCCCGCCGGAGACAAAACAGCCTCCCCCGCCGATCGATTGAGCAAAACGATCTGATACTCAGACTCCAGTTTCTTAATTGCCGACGAGACAGCCTGTGGGCTCACGTGAACGGCGCGAGCCGCTTTGCGCACGCCGCCGTAGTTCGCTACCGCTTGAAGGTATTCGAGTTGAGAAAACTGCATAGGTTACTCCAAAGGCAGCCAAGGCGACGGGCCGTGCGTCCTCAGATGAGGTTCTCGCCCAGGTTCTTGCCGCCGAGGACGTGCATGTGGAAGTGCATGACGGTCTGACCGGCGTTGACGCCCTTGTTGGAGATGACGCGGAAACCGTCCTCCAGACCCTTGGCCTTGGCGACCTCCTGGATGGCGTGGGCCATGGCGCCCATGGTCTCGGCGGGCACGTTATCGGCGATGTCACTGTAGTGCTTCTTGGGGATCACGAGCGTGTGGACCGGCGCCTGGGGATTGAGGTCGTCGAACGCGATGACCTGGTCATCCTCGTAGACGACGGTCGAGGGGATCTCGTGGTTGGCAATTTTGCAGAAGATGCAATCACACATGGTTGGTTCCTTTCTCACAGACCAAGGTAATTATATTTGGTCGGGATGGTTAGAACGAAAGGTTGTCGTCGGTGTTGGCGGCTTCGCCGTCGGCGAGCACGTCGTTGCCGTCGACGTCCTTCAGGAGCACCGAGACCTTCTGCTCGGCATCGGACAAGCGGGTACGCAGGCTCTTGAGGAGCTCGACGCCGCGGGTATAGCTCTCAAGCGACTCCTCGAGCTCCATATCACCCGACTCCAAGCTGCGGATGATGAGCTCCAACTCCTGTGAAGCCTGCTTGTACGTAAGCTGCTCGACCGGGGTCTTCTCTGCCATATCTGTTTCCTTTCCTAAAGGTTTATCGCTATGAAACGCGGCCTACTCGACCATATCGACCGTTGCCGCCACGTTGCCGTCTGCCATGCGCACGCGAATGGCGTCACCGGGCTTAAAGGTCTTGGCGCTCGTAGCCACCCCATCATCGCTGTACGCGATGGAATAACCACGGGCAAGCACCTTGAGCGGCGACAGGGCATCGAGCGAGGCTGCCGCACGGCCCAGGTCGGATGCTGGCTTGTTGAGCATCGTGCGCCCCTGATGCTCCAGGCGGGAGCTTGCGAGCGTGAGCGCATGGCGCTTGCCATCGAGTCCTGAGGTGCTTGCGATCAAGCGCTCGGGCAGACGCTCAAAGTTGGAGCGGAATGCCCCAACCGAACGCGTTATGGCGCCGGACAAACGATCGGCCGTCAGGGCAAGCTCAGACTCGCGACGCTCAACCATAAACGTTGGGTCGTTGAGGCACGGGCGGCACGCAGCCGCATCGAGTGCATCGCCCAAGCGAGCCGTATAGGTATCCCAGGCACGGCGACCGCGCTGATCGAGCATCTCCAGGTCGACCTGGGCCGACCCAATCATCGATGCCATCGCAGCACCCAGACGTTGATAGCGCGCCTCGAGCACATCGGCCAACTCCGTCATAGCCGGCGCCACCGATTCGGCCGCCGCCGTAGGCGTGGAGGCGCGACGGTCGCTCACCATGTCGCAAATCGAGGTATCGGGCTCATGGCCAATGCCGGTCACCACGGGCACGGGACAAGCCGCCACCGCGCGGGCAAGCTCCTCGTCATTAAAGGTCATGAGGTCCTCAAAGGAGCCGCCGCCGCGCACCAACAAAATACAGTCGGGCGCCGGCGTAATGGAAGCGGCGCGGCGCAGGCCCTCAATGAGCTCTGTCGGCGCACCCTCGCCTTGTACCTTGGCACCCACGCAGACGAGCTCGACGAGCGGGTTGCGACGACGCAATGTGCGCTTGACGTCGTCGATTACGGCACCCGAAAGCGAGGTGACGACCGCCACGCGGGAGCAGAACACCGGGATGCGGCGCTTGCGCGCTTCGTCCATCAGACCCTCACGGCGTAGCTTTTCGGCCAGTTGCGCCACTTGTTGACGCAGCAGACCCTCCCCCGCCAGCGAAAACGAGCGAGCGACAAAGCTCATGCGGCCCGTAGCCTTATAGAGATTGAAGCTGCCCTTAAAGCTCACCTGCATACCGTCGCGCAGATCGAACGTGCGCTTGAGATAGGCACCCTTCCAAATGATGCAGTCAACGGCGGCCGAATCGTCCTTGATCTGGAAATAGCAGTGGCCGCTTCGGGCGTTAGGACCACGAAAACCCGTGACCTCGCCCAAGACGCTCAGCTGCGGAATGGCATCGAGCGCACCGGCGGCAATCTCCACCGCCTGGCTCACGCTGAGCTCCTTGCGCTCTTGCTCGTCCGAACCGTCGAACTCGGCGGAAACGGCATTACCGGTTAGGTTCCAGCCTGCCACGCAGCCTCCATTCGTTATCGAGCACAGAGGCTCCGGCCCCGTGCGAAATTAAGTCCAACACATAGTACAGCGCCGCGAGGACACGAATCCCCGCGGCGCCTGCCTGTCCCATTTGTTATCGGTTGGAGTTTCTGTTGTAGCGAGCCATAAGGTAGAGCAACTGAATGATCGAAGTGAGCGCTGCAGCCACATAGGTAAGCGCGGCTGCCGTCAGTACCTTCTTGGCGCCGTTGACCTGCTTGGAGCTCATGCCCGACTGCTCGATGTACGCCACAGCACGTCGGCTGGCGTCAATCTCGACAGGCAACGTAACGAGTTGGAACAGCACACTAAACGAGAAGAAGATCAACGCGAGGGTCGTGAGCCCGGCAATGTTCATAAACAGGCCCAAGAGTAACACGATGGTCCAGGTGTTCTGGGTAAAGTTGACGACCGGCACGAGGGCGGTACGCACTTTCATCATGGCATAGCCGCTTTGACGCTGGGCGGCATGGCCCGCCTCGTGGCAGGCGACGGCAACGCTTGCGACCGAACCGCCCGAACGGTTGGCATCCGACAGATACAGGTTGTTGTCCTGCGGGTTGTAATGGTCGGTGAGCTCGCCAGCGACACCCTTGATACCCACGGCGCTACAACCGTTGGCATCGAGCATGCGGCGAGCGACTATGGCACCCGTATCGCCGTCCGAGCGAACCTTGGACCAGGTTTTGTACGTCGAGTTGATATAGTTCTGTGCGGCAAGGCCAAGCACCGTGCAGACAAGAACAACCAGCAGGTACAGCGGGTCGATGCCAAAGCCGTATCCATAGTAATAAGGCATGCGAATTCCTCCGAGTCGAGTTACACGTTGGAGGCATTTTACCCACTCAACCGGCTAGGCTTCCCTACAGGAGCTCGATTTTGCCGTCCTTCACCGTCAACCCCATATTGCCGGAAAGCAGATCGTCTAGGCGCGAGCCCACAAGCTCAAAGCGCCAACCTTCGCGCAGGCGGCTCTGCTCGGGATGCTCAATGTAGTCGGCCAGGTCATCGCGCGAGGCAATGACCGAGGTCGCAACGCCTGAGCGCTCGGCAACCAGGCGGATAAGCGCATACATAAGGTCAGTCACGCTCTCCAGCTCCGGCGAAATCTGACGATGTCCGCGCACCAAGAGCGGCAGGCGATCGTGCGGACAGCTCGCACCGCGCTTGATGGCCATGAGCGCGCCGTCCACGTCGCGCTCCCCCAACTGATCGGTACCGCGAATGCTACGGAACTCCTCAACGCGCACGGGATTGCGCTTAACGAGCGCAAGCAGCGTGTCGTCGGACATGACCCACTTGCGCGGGATGTTACGGCGCTCGGCGCGATCCTCGCGCCAGGCGGCGAGCTCGCGCGCGATGCCCAACTGGTGACGGCTGCACGAATTGATGCGCTTGACCTTACGGAACGCCTCGTGGCGATCGGCACGGTAGTGCGACTCATCGACCAGAGGACGCAACTCGTCGAGCACCCAGTCCACGCGGCCCAGCTCGCGCAGGCGGCTCATCATCTCGGTATAGGCGACGATCAGGTATTTGACGTCATCGATCGCGTACTCAATCTGCTTATCGGTCAGCGGGCGACGCGACCAGTCGGTCAGCGACTCGGTCTTGGGCAGCGAGACGCCGCAAAACGTCTGCACGAGCGCGCCGTAGGAAATCTGCTGGCGCTCGCCCAAAAAAGCGGCGGCGACCTGCGTATCGAAAATCGGTCGTGGCAGCACGCCCACGGTATGGAGCATGACCTCCATATCCTGCGAGCAGGCGTGGAAGACCTTGGTCACGCTCTCGTCGGCCATAAGCTCGGCCAGCGGCGAGAGGTCGTCGATTACCAGGGGATCGACCGCGACGCTCTCGGCAGGGGTGGCAATCTGAACCAAGCACAGACGCGGATGGAACGTGCGCTCGCGCAAAAACTCGGTATCGACGGCAATCGCGTCGAACTTACGGGCGCGCTGGCAAAAGTCGAGTAGAGCCTGATGTGTGGAAATGTACATATCAACCCATCGAATAAGGTTAGGCCCGAAAAACACGGGTAGGATATCGGCATTGCCTTACAACTATACTCGGTTAGTCACAGAACGGGAACGTAAGTATGCGCTGCCTTATCATCCACAACCCGGCATCGGGCCCCAGCTCAGATGAAATCTACGCATTTACGCACGCCCTCGCGCAGGG
Organism: uncultured Collinsella sp.; assembly: GCA_902469665.1. Classification (GTDB taxonomy): domain Bacteria; phylum Actinomycetota; class Coriobacteriia; order Coriobacteriales; family Coriobacteriaceae; genus Collinsella. The sequence continues at coordinate 20,565 of CABRDE010000024.1, forward strand.
CGGCGACGAGGTCGTGATGCGCTTTATCGGCGATGGCATGGAGCCCGAGGACGCCGTGGCAGACGTGCGCGAATTCGATCGCGTGGTGGTCTCGGGCGGCGACGGCACCGTCTCCAACGTGCTCGACCAGATGCGCGGATGCGGTGTCCCCACGCTCGTCTTCCCCTCCGGTACGGCCTGCCTGTTCTTCAACAACATCGGTAATGCCCCCGAGGCGGCGGCGCTTGCCAAGGCTTGCCGCGCCGGTCGCACGGTCAAAGTGGACATGGGCGAGCTCTTTTGGCTCGACGAGAACGGCAACGAGAAGCGCCACGGCTTCATCATCATCGCCGGCTCGGGCTTCGACGCCGAGATCATGATGAAGGCCGCCCCCACCAAAAACGACATCGGCGAGATCGCCTACTTCCTCTCCGCGCTCGCCACGCCCAATCCCACGGTGGCGCACTTTACGATTGAGCATGACGGCATTGTCGAGGAGCTCGACGGCATCTGCTGCATGGCCGGCAACACCTCGGTCATCCAAAACGACATCAACCTGTTCCCCGACTGCCGTATGAACGATGGCATGGTCGACATTGCGGTCATCGAACCCGTAAAAACTGTGCAGCTTCTACCGACTGTGATCACCGCCGCACTCGACCCCGCCGGCAAGGTACTCGGCCGCCCGCAGTTCAAGATCATCCAGACCAAGGAAGCCAAGATCACCTGCACCCCGTCGCTGGGCATGCAGTTCGATGGCGAGATTATCTCCAGCAATTCGGGCGTCTTTGGAGCCCGCGCGCTTCCGCAATGCCTCGACCTCATCGTCGACGAATTCTCCCCGCTCGGAAAATAGGAGGACCCTATGAACGACAATCCCCTGCTCGGCTTTATCATCATCGTTTTGGCCATGCTCGTCGGCTATGCGATCAACGTGATTCACCGCCGGAAGAAGTAATTCCACATTGGTATGATATTCATCCAATTATCGTCTCCCCTGCTGTTTATGCATTTGCCAAACAGCAGGGGATTTTCATTTCAGGCATTCCCAGCTACTTTATGCGGCTACAGTAATTACAGGGCGTCTTTATTAAAGTAAAGCTACAAACTGAGTACAATTAACCGCTCGTCGCATATTTCATCACGCTTATCGAGTAAGTGTCTTTCATAGATGAATATTGTTTCCAGTTCGTTACGCTAATGGGGTGTCTTTATTGGCTGAAGCCCTCTGGCGACAGAGGGCTTTCGCACGCTGGGAGGGAAAATGAGGAAAACTCACCCCGTCAACGCGCTCAAGAAGCTAGGCATAGGCCTCGCCTTTGGAGCTGCAACCATCATGTCCATGCCGACATCTGCGCTCGCCTGCACGCAGGTCTATATGGGCAACAAGCTGACGGCCGACGGCAACACGTACTACGGCCGCGCCGAGGACTTTGGCAAGCGCTATCTTAAGCACTACGGCATCGAACCTGCCCACGAACCTGGCTTTAAGTACAGCTCGATTGAATCTGCTTTTGAATACACTTCGAACAAGCCTACCTATCGTTACAGCTATGTACGCGACCACCCCTCCAACTGGATGGGTCGCACCGACGCCTATTCCGAGGCCGGAATCAACGAGAAGGGCGTCTCCTGCTCTGCCACGCTAAGCACTTCCTATAACGAGGAGGCCGATGCAGCAGACCACATCGATGAGAAAGTGGGTCTGGGCGAGTACAGTTACGGCAGCATCATCCTGGGCGAGAGCGCCACGGCCCGCGAGGGCGTCGAGCTTCTCGGCAGCCTGATCGATGATCAAGGCGTCTGCACCAACGACCAGATCATCATCGCCGACAACAACGAGACCTGGCTGTTCGCCACACTTTCCGCCCATCAGTGGATCGCCATGAAGCTCGCTGACGACGTCGCGTCGCTCAACCCTAATATCGGGAGCCTCAACTACGATGTCGACCTTGATGACCCCGAGAACTGCCTACACTCCGAGGGCATCGAGTCCATGCCCGTGGAGAAGGGCTTCGCCAAATACTCCGCTGACGGCAAATTCGATGTCGCCCAAACGTATGGCGAAAGCCTCGCCGATTCCGGCGTAAACCAGTGGTCCCGCTATGTGCAAGGCCGCGATTATTTTGGTAGTCAGCTGACCGAAGGCACAGATTACGACATTATCACAGTAAAGAAGGATGGAAAACCTGACCAAAAGGGAGCCATGGTCAGCGAAATCCAGCCCCTGTTCTTCAGGCCTGGCAAGTCTGGCTGGAGCACCTTTGAGCTGATTCGTGCCTTTGGCAACCGCGGCGAGAACGTCCCTGGCCTCAACGCGAACACTGATGGTGTTTATTGCATCGGCAGCGAGCGCAACACCGAGATCAACCTCTTCCAGATTCGTCGCGGGTATGACCCCGAAGTCGCTACCATCCAGTGGGAAATGCTCTCCCGCGCCGCGTACTCCGTCGCCATCCCGTTGTACTCCGCTCTGATAACTGAGGTCAGCCCGTACTTCAGCGATCAGACCGTCTCCTCCGATCACTGCAACCAGACTGACGTCGTGTACAACGAGGAGCCCGAGAACTCAATCAACTACGTCCTCATGGACATCAGCTCGCTCTGCTTCGAGAACCCTGACACCCTTGGTGTCAGCGTCCGTGCCTACCTCGATGCGCTCCAGAACGAGCTTATCGAGCAGAACAAGGAGGTTGACGCCGCTATGCTGGCCGAGACGACCACCGAGGGCCGCACTGCCCTGGCCAACAAGGCCGGCAAGGCTGCTACCGAGAACACCTACAAGAAGTGCAAGGCACTGCTCCAGGAGATGCGCGCCTATCAGAAGGCCGAAAACTTCGACCAGCCCTTTACCCCAAGCGACCTGAACACCGAGACCAACGGCCTCAAGGTGTCCATCACCTACGCCAAGGATGCTCTTGCCACCGATCCGGTCACCCCGGATCAGCCCGGCACTCCTGAGCAGCCTGGCACTCCCGAGCAGCCCGCTAAGCCCGAGCAGCCGGCCGCCAAGCCTGAGAAGCCTGGCAAGTCCGACACCACGACCACGGTAACCACTAACAAGACGAACACCAAGGGCGGCCTGCCCACCACTGGCGATCGTTTTGATGGCCGCATGGTGGCCGCATTCGCCATCGCTGGCGTTGCCGTCATCTCCGCGGGCGGTTACTTCCTCTACCGTCGCAATAAGGAGTAACGTCTTAGCTGAGCGGGCAAGGCAGCAATGGCAGCCTCTCGCCCGCTCAGCCCACTCTTTTGACCGGCGGGAAACCCGCCTGAAATCTTTTTAAAAAAGATTTCCCCGCACACACTTTGCTGTGCTATAGTGCAGCGCAACAGCAACAAGGTGCGACCGCGCCACGGCATCATGAAAGGAGCCACCGACATGAAGAACACGATGAAGTCTCTCAACAACTGGTGGTGGCGTGATGCGAATACGATCGGTCGACAGTGAGTCCCTCACGCCTGCTTTTGCGCTCTAGGTGATTGGAAGGCCTCCGGTTTCGACCGGGGGCCTTTTTCTATCTCGAGCCCGATCGCATTCGCATCACGCGCCTCCGTTTTTCTCTTACACTCCCCTTTTTGAAAGGATTTTCACCATGTCTCAGAACACCACCGCCACCGCCCAGCCCCGCACCGTCCAGACCGCCGACCGCGGCAAACTCGATGTCCGTGCCCTCGTCCTGCTCGCCATCCTGCTCGCCGCCGGCTTCATCCTCAACTTCACCGTCGGCAAGGCAGTCTCGAGCATTTCGGGCGGCATGATCAGCCCCGAGTTCATCATCTCGGCCTTCTGCCTCACCATTCTGGTCGTTCACCCCAACATCGGTCAGGCGCTCGTCATTGGCCTCATCTCGGCTGCCGTGATCCAGATCACCACCACTTCGCCGTTCGTCGATTTTGCCGCCGAGGGCATCGCCGCCATGCTCATGGCCGGCATCGTCAACGCCGCCGGCAAGAACGGTCAGGTCAAGCCCGCCATCGCCATTGTTGCAACCTTCCTGACCACCTTTGTCTCCGGCGTCATCTTCATGGTCATCAAGATGGCCATGCTCGGCGTGGTAGGCGAGCTCGCCGCCGCCATGCTGCCCGTCGTTGCCATGACCGCCGTCTTTAACGCCATTCTGGTCGGCGCCCTCTACATGCCCATCCAGAAGGCCCTTAAGCTCAACTAACCTGCTCGGCTTTACGAGCCACCCCATCTTGGCGTTCATTCGTCGCTCGCGTACCCAAGTACGCTTCGTTCCTCTTTCGCGCCAACCTGGGGCACCTCGTAAAGCCGTCTCCGTACTTCACCACCAAAGACTGTCCCAAACAACGAGCTCATGGACGTTCTTATACGGTTCGTCATTCAAGAAACTCCGATGACTATGAAAGGTATCCATGGAAACGATCATCAACGTCGACGATGTCTCGTTCTCCTATGGCACGCAGACCGAGCAGGCGCTCAGCCACATCTCGCTCAGTGTGAACAAGGGAGATTTCATCGGCATCATCGGACCCTCGGGCGCCGGCAAGTCCACGCTTGCCGCCTGTCTGTCGGGCGCCGTGCCCCACCACTACACCGGCACGTTCTTTGGGTCCGTCATGGTCGACGGCCACGACACCTGCGAAGTCTCGCTCACCGACGTGTCGCAAATCGTCGGCAGTGTGCTGCAGGATATCGACACGCAGATGGTCGCTTCGGTCGTCGAGGACGAGATGCTCTTTGGCCTCGAGAACTTTGGCGTTCCCCACGACCAGATCGAGCAGCGCGTGAGCGAAACGCTCGAGACCGTCGGCATCAGCGACCTGCGCGACCGCGAGATCGCCACGCTCTCGGGCGGACAGAAGCAAAAGGTAGCCATCGCCGCCATCCTCGCCATGCGCCCGCGCGTCTTGGTTCTCGACGAGCCCACCGCGGCACTCGACCCCGCCAGCTCCACGTTGGTCTTCGAGACGCTGCGTGAGGCAAACCGCGCACTTGGAATCACCATCGTCGTCGTTGAGCAAAAGGTCGCCCTGCTCTCGGAGTACTGCAACCGCGTGCTCGTGCTCAATCATGGCGAAATTGCGCTGCAGGGCGAGCCACACGAGGTCTTCGCGCATACCGACGAGCTCCGTGCCATCGGCGTCGACTGCCCTCGCGTCACGCGTATCTTCAATAGCCTCGAGGCCGATGGCCTGGTAAGCGGTACCCCCTGCTTGGATGTCGATGAGGCCGAGCACATGATTTCGGGCATCGTCGACCCCGCACACGCGGCCATCGAAGCCCAGGCACCCGCCGGTTCCCCGCATGCACCGTCGTTGCGTCCTCATGCCAAGGACGCCGAACCCGTACTCACCTTCGACCATGTTGAGTTTGCCTATCCCAATGGCGGCGCCGCCGTACACGACCTTAGCCTGACGCTCTATCCTGGCGAGCTCGTGGGCATCGTCGGCCAGAACGGCGCCGGCAAGACCACGCTCACCAAACTGCTCACAGGCCTGCTTAAGCCCGCCTCGGGCAGCGTGCGCGTCACGGGACTGGATACCGCAGCCGTTCCCACGAGCCGTATCGCCCGCGAAGTCGCAACCCTCTTCCAAAACCCCGACCGTCAGATCTGCAAGGACACCGTGCTCGGCGAGGTCGCCTTTGGCCTGGAGCTTGCCGGCATCGACCGTGCCGAGGCGCTGCGTCGCGCCCAGCTCGTCATCGACCGCTTTGGCTTGCCGGCCGACGAGGCGCCCTTCTCGCTGTCGCGCGGCCAGCGCCAGATGGTGGCACTCGCCTCCGTCGTGGTCGTAGAGCCCAAAATCGTGGTGCTCGACGAGCCCACGAGCGGCCTTGATTACCGCGAGTGCATGACCGTCATGGAAACGGTGCGCACCATGGCCGAGCGCGGTTGCGCCGTTATCATGGTCTGTCACGATATGGAAGTCGTTTCCGACTTTGCCGAGCGCATTGTGGTGATGGCCGACGGTCGTATCCTCGACCGCGGCCGCACGCACGAGCTATTCTCGAACATCGAGCTCATGCGGCGTGCCTACGTGGAACCTCCCCAGGTTATTGAACTCTCGCGCCGTCTGGCATCTTCCGTCTCGTCCGCTTTTGCGCAGGTGAGCGAGGTCACCGATGTCGTTCGAATTACCGAGGAGATGGTCCACCGTGGTTAACGTCATCGACTACATGCCGGGCGATACGCTGCTGCATCGCCTGAACCCCGTCGTCAAACTGGGCCTCGCCGCCGCCATCATCGTCGGCATCTTCTTGTCCGACACCTACGTGGCGCTGCTGGGCTTTTTGGCACTCACCCTTGCACTGGGTGCCTACGCCGGCGTCGTCGACCGTCTGTTCTCGCTGCTCAAGTTGCTGATTCCGCTCGCGCTTATCATGCTGGTGCTCCAGCTGGCCTTTATGCGCGATGGCAACGTGGTGTGGGGCTTTATCACCGACACGGGCCTCATCACAGGATCGAAGGCCTGCCTGCGCCTGCTGGGCGTGGCGTTACCGCTCATCCTCATGCTCATGGTGACCAAGCTCAACGACCTTGCCAACGCCTGCGTCGAGGTACTGCACGTGCCGTATCGCTATGCCTTCACCTTTACCACGGCGCTGCGCTTTGTGCCGGTGTTTGGTCAGGAGATGAACGCCATCATGGAGGCGCAGACCGCACGCGGCGTCGAGTACGACACCAAGAACCCCATCAAGAAGCTTAAGCTCATGCTGCCACTGTGTGTGCCACTGCTCATCTCGAGCGTGGGCAAGACCGATGCCACAGCCTTGGCGGCAGAACAGCGCGGCTTCTATCTGCGTACGCGCGCCAGCTCGTACAAGCGCTACCCCATCAAGGGCCTGGACATCGCCGTGCCCATCGTCAGTATCGCCCTCATCGCCATCGGCTTCCTGTTCTAGTTCACCACCGACAGCAACCGTCCAACGCAAAAGGCCTCGGCTCGCACCAAACGAACCGAGGCCTTTACTGTTTCACCAGATAAAACCTACCAAAATTAACCTGTCCCTTTTTGGCGGGTCGGAAGCTAGAGGCGGTAGGGGGCGCCGCTGCGGATGATGGATTCGCGCACCAGGACATCCATGGCGTCGAGGGTGATCTCGGGCATCTCTCGGTACTTTTGCAGCACCGAGAGCTCGGTGCAGGCCAGAATGACGCGGTCGCAGCCGCTACGGGCGAACTCCCACATCACGCGGTCGAACTTATCCATATCGGGCTCACGTCCGGCCTTCACATCATCGTAGATAAGCGACATCACATCGTTCTGACGTTTCTCGCTGGGATAGACGACCTCAACACCCGCAGCCTTACATTCGCGGCCGTAGACGCCCGCGCCCACGGTTCCGTCGGTGCCCATGATGCCAATCTTGTGCACCGGCTCGGCCGGCATACTCAGGTTGGGGTCGAACTCGCACTCCCCCATCACCGCACCGGCCAGAGCATAGCGCACCGACTCACGCGGCATGTGGATAATCGGCACCTTCGTAAACGACTGGATCTGGTCGTAGAAGTAGTGTGACGTGTTGCAGGGAATGGCAATGTGCGCACAGCCCAGCGACTCGAGTGCCTGGGCACACTCTTTCATGGTCGCCAGCAGCTTGGCATGCTCGCCGGTCTTAATGGCCAACGTGCGGTCGGGCATGGTCGACTTGGAGAGCACCACCATGTCGATATGTTCCTGATCGCAGGCAGCAGCCGTATGACGCACCACCTGATCGTAGTAATACGACGTGGCCTCGGCGCCCATGCCGCCGATAACTCCCAGCTTTTCCATCGCCGCCTCCTTGGTGACGCTTGCGCAATTGCGCGTATCATACCCGCGCCCGCCCGATGCAAACCGGACGGGCGCCGCGCTCATCTACTTGTAATACGTCTTGAACAGCTTAAAGTGGCGCAGCTTGGTGTGCCACATGCGCAGCCAGCGGTTAAAGACAAAGTCGCCCTTCATAAACGAAGGGTCGGCGCCCTTGCCTTCCTTGTCCAGGCGATGCACCTTAGCGCGCAGCTCGGGATCCTTGACGTACTTGTCGACGACGCCCATGGGGACGACCATCCACAGGGCCTCGTCCTGAGCCGTCACAAACTCCGGCTCAAACGGACGGTTGAACACATACTCGTCCACCACATACTTGGCAACGTTAAAGCCGCTGTTGGTAACGTAGTAGTTGCTGCGGCCCTGGCGCGTGTTGAAATCGAAGAACTTAAACGAGCCGTCGCGCTCGTCGTACTTTACGTCAAAGTTGGAATAGCCCACAAAGTGAAGGTCCTCGAGCAACTTGCGCACGCCGCCCATGAGCTCGTCGTTGGGCTCGGTAATGATACAGGCATGGTTGCCGACACCGTGGGGCTGATGCTCCTCGAGCAGCACATGGCCCAGGCACATCATGCGGACCTTACCGTTGCGGTCGGAATAGCTGGTGAGCACGCGCATGTACTCGTCGTTGCCGGGCACGCGATCCTGCAAGATCAGGTCGTCGGTGTAGCCGCTGGCATACGAGTCGCGAATGACCTGTTCCAGCTCGGCGCGGTCGGCAATCTCATAGGCCTTCTTCTGGCCCTCGAACTCATGCTGCCACCACATGATGCCGTCAGAAGGCTTCAGAATCATCGGGTAAGGAAAATCGATCTGGTCGAGCACTTCGGCAGGCGCCTCACCCTGGGCATTGAGCATCGCCTTGGTAAAGGTAAACGTGTGCGGATAGGGCACGCCATGCTTCTCGCACAGCTCGTAGAAGATCTCCTTCTTCTGGCACTGCTCGAGCATGCTGTAGGGCACGTAGGGAGCGACGATGTTATCCGCCAGCTCATGAGCATCCTTGGCTTGAGCCACGAGAGCGACATAGTTGTCGCCGCAGCCCACAAGGACAATAGTCTTGTCGGCATGCGCTTGGGCAATGCCGTTGACGGTTTTGAGCATCACGGGCATGGTGTCGATATCCACGTTGGGCGTGTAGTCGATAATCTGGCTGCGGTACGCGGGACCCGTCTGATACTTGCCAAAGACCAGACTCTTGACCTGGTACTCCTCGTAGAAGGCGCGCGCCACCGAATAGGCGTTGATGTCGCCACCGAGCAGCACGGGAATGAACTCGCGCTCTGTAAATTGCAATGCCATGGAAACTTCCTATCATGAACTGCCCACACAACGGGCGGTCTTTGCGCAACTGATTTATTCTAGCGTGCCAAGCCGCCGGCGCCCAAAGCTCCACCGTATCTATGGCAATCGACGCAATCGTCCAGCACGAAGGCCAGCACGAAGACGGCGCTCACTGTTGTATGACAATGGGCAATGAACCTACCGTTGTTGTAGGATTCAGCGTATTGACATCTTCGAGCGAAAGGCGCGCACGTGCCCCAAGACCATCCGACCGATAATCCCATCCTCAATGCCGCGAGGCGCGAGCTGGCGGAACGTGCGAAAGCGACCGCTCCCCTGTGCACGGCAAACGACGCCTACAACGGACCCGCCCGCATCGTCTCGATCAACACGTCGGCACACAAGGGCACGCGCAAGTCGCCCGTCGCCGATGGACGCGACACCGTTATAGAGCAATTTGGTCTCGCCACCGATGCGCACGCCGGACATTGGCACCGCCAGGTCTCTTTTTTAGCCGCGGAGTCCATCCAGACGGCGCAGGCACGCGGGCTCGACGTTCACGAGGGTGACTTTGGAGAAAACTTCACAACCCGGGGCATCAACCTGTTCTCGCTCCCCTTGGGCACACAGCTCAAGCTTGGAAGCGACGTGCTCGTCGAAATCAGCCAAATCGGCAAGGTCTGCCACACCCGTTGCGCCATCTACTATCTCGCTGGCGACTGCATCTTTCCCCACGAGGGCGTTTTTGGCGTGGTACTAAAGGGCGGAGAGGTCCATACCGGCGACGATATCCGGGTAGTCAAACTCGGCGACGGCACCTGTTCGTTCACCCCCGCCGAGGCCCTCGAAGAGATTGAGCAGGCTCGCCAGAAGGGCGCGCTGTAGCTGTAAAACCCCACGTTGAGATGGCTTTTACAGCCCAAAACTCCTCTCAAACAGAGCTCCGTAACGTTAAAGTTGAACTCTATGGTTTCTCAACAATTCATCATAACTGCAGGTCAAAGCCAAAGCCTCAAGTTCAACTTGACCCTTTGGGACCTTTAAGGTTCAAGTTGAGGTCGAAAGCAGTAGTAGAATACCGTTCGAACCATAACCTACGATTGATTGCAGAGGGACTGGATGCAGCATTCGAATCATCGCACCGCAGCGCTCATTGCGTCGAAGCCGGCTCGTATCATCACGAGCGCCGCGCTCGCCGTTGCGCTGACGGCCACGCCGATGCTCTCCCCCGTTGCGGCGTATGCCGCCTCGCAGGCAACGCAGGACCAGCTTTCCGCAGCCCAGCAGAAGATCGAAGCCGCCACGAGCGCCTACAACGACGCCCGCACCAAACTCGATGACCTGCAAAAGCAGATTGACTCCAATGAGGCAAGCATCGAGGAAATCGAGGCTAAGCTTCCCGAGCAGCAGGCCAAGGCAAGCTCCGCCATGCGCGATCTGTATAAGTATCAGAAGGGCACCAACCCCATCGTGAGCTTCCTGGTCAACGCGCAGAGCCTGGGTGAGTTCATCACGACCTGCAAATACACCAACCAGATCACGAGCTCGAGCGTCGACGAGATCGAACAGCTCAATAACATGCAAACCGAACTCGAACAGAACAAGGCTGAGCTCCAGCAGGCCAAGTCTCAGCTTGAGGCAGAGCAGAAAAACGCCGAGGATGCGCTGGCGCAGGCCCAGCAGCTCCGCAGCGAGGCACAGGCAAAAGCCGAGCAGGAAAATGCCGCCGAGCTTGCCAAGCTTGAGGCCGATAAGGCCGCTGCCGCCGAGAAGCTCTCGGGCGAGGGCGTAAGCGGCAGCAATTCCAGCAGCCAGGCCACCAACACCAACACCACCATCGACACCACGGTGAACAACGCCAATACCGGTAGCTCCGATTACGATTCGTTCATTAATGAGTGGACAGGCCGCATCGACAATTATCTCGCCGGCTCCCCCATGGCAGGCCAGGGCTATAACTTTGCCGTCGCCGCTTGGAATACCGGTGTCGACCCCCGTTGGTCCCCCGCCATCGCCTGCATCGAGAGCACCAAGGGTGCTTATTGCGCCAATTCTTACAACGCCTGGGGCTGGAGTGCCCGCGGCGGCGGTTGGCGCAGCTTTGGCAGCTGGAGCGAGGGCATCTCTGCTCACGTTGCCTATCTGGGCGCCAACTACGGCTCCACCCTTACCCCGGCTGCGGCCAAAAAGTACTGCCCGCCCACGTGGCAGGACTGGTACAACAAAGTCGCCGCTCAAATGAACCGCATCTAAGTGCAACTGCAAAGGGCCCCAATGGGGCCCTTTTCTTTTAGGTGGCGGAAGTATCGACAACGCCGGTCGCATTGGCAACCGCGACTATGACGATCATGCATAGGAGCAGCACACCCAATGCCTTGAGCCAGAGTTTCGCGAGTTTCTTGCCGCGATAGCTGTCGAGCAGTGCGAATCGCCGACGAAGACGACGCTTGTCGAACAGCGCAAAATGCATAAGCACCATAAGGCCATCGACAAAGAAAAAATACTCGATTATGAGAAGCCACGTCGGGTAGCTTTGGTTTGCTCCCGTGGGGTGAAAGACGGCAAAGTGACTTCCGGCAAAGAACACAAGCAGCGAGAAGCAGACGAGCGTATTCCAAATGCGCCCCAGAGACTCCGGAACGCGAGAGAGCAGACCGCATGCAGTGGAGGCGGCAGGTCTAGGAAGCCCTGTGGGGTTCTGGAGCCCTTGGGGCGTCAACACCGTCTCCGAGGCCGGAGTACGGACAAGCACAGGCGCAGGAGGCCGCACGGGGCGACTTAGATCGTATGCCGCGCGCGTCGCCCGTCCCAACGCTTCCGCGCTCGCAAAACGCTTGGCCGGGTCGAGCGCCATCGACATGCAGACGGCATCGGCAAGTGGAGTGGGAATGCCGCATGCCTCACATTGCTCGCGCATGTCGAGCCCTGGTTTAGGGTCGACTCCCGTCAAGCAAAAGAACAACAGGGCCCCAAGTGCGTAGACATCGCTGCGCACACTCGTCTGCCCAAACCCATACTGCTCGGGCGGCGCATAGGGTCGCGTGCCAAACTTGACGGTGTCAGCATCGGCGCCATCGCGCCATACGCGCGCGATCCCCAGGTCAATAATCACCAGCGATGAAAATGTCAGGCCGTCATCAGGCGTATAGTTGGCACCTGTCACGATGATATTCGACGGCTTGAGGTCGCGATGGATCACCGGCGCCGACGTCTCCCCCACCATTGCAAAACCGGCATGGAGCTCGCCCACGGCATCGCATAGGGCAGGATACAATTCACGCGCATAATCGGGGGTGGCTCCCAGACGGTCCACCAGCGCCCCGAGTGTCTCCCCTTCGATGTATTCCATAACCACGTTGAGCTCGTCGCCCACACGACGACAATCGACGATTCTGGGCAGGTGCTCAAAACGCCTGCCTGCCCGCTGAGCGGCAAACAGACGCTCGTATGCCCCGCCGATTTGAGCCGAAGCATCGATGCGTTTACGGACAAAGGGACCGAGCGAACCACCGCCGGTTCCTTCAAAGTACACGAGCTCGGTTGTTTCAACGGACGAGCGCTTAAGTACTCGCTCCACGCGATAGCTGTCGTCGCGATCGAGCGACGCCAGGCGCTCGGCAAGCGCTACGGTCAGCTCGTCATCGGAATATGTTGGGGTCTGAGTATCCATAGGCTCCATCATAGCGCAGGGCGCAGACACCTCATGGCATCCGCGCCCCGTTCGCTTGCATCGTTGTTCGGCAGCTCCGCCGGCCCGGATATCAGCCGCTAACTCACCGTCTCCTCGCCAAAGCGATACAGCTCCTCGTTGACCTTTTGGAGGCTGCAACCGCAATCGATGCAAAAGATGATAATCGCATCGCGGCGGTCCTTGCAGTTAAGGACGCTTACCCCGGCAGCCGTCAGCGCACGGTTGGTCTCTTTGAGCGTCAGCGCCATCGCAAAGGCAATCTGCAGCACCTTATTGCGACTCGGATGACGCGCCCCGGTAAAGATCTGATAGCCAAAGGTCTCATTGAGATCGGCCATACGAACCACGCGCGAGCGCTCCAAGCCCTTTTCCTGCAGTAGCTGCTTCAGGTAGTTCGAAAGCGACGGGGCGACAAAGTCGTGTTCTTTGATATAGCTATCGATGTTTGGCGCGTCGAGAAGCTCATTGAGCAACTCGTCAGTCAGCTTTTTATCGGGCATACGACTTCACCTCCCCCAGTGCATACAACATGCTAGAAACCGCTTACGTCCGAACGCTCCCAGCTAGCAACCTGGTCGGGAGACACCGTACCCAGCGCCTCGAACTTCCAAGAGCCGCCCGCCTTCAGATGATTGGTGTTTGCAAGAGCCGTTCCAACCTGGTTGCCATCGGCATCATACAGAACATATTCGATCTGAATGTAGCTCTTTTCCTTGTCCGTGTTATTGGTCAGCGTGCCCGTGATCTTATAGGCAAACTGATTGGAGGTGTCTTCAGCCTCGTCAGCAATGGTATACGGTTCTTGCGGTTCTTTTTGCTCCTCAGCCTGCTGTGTCGCCTCGGCAGGCTTTGCCGAATCGCTCGCAGACGAATCGGTTGAATTGCCACCCATAGAGCCCACGGCACCGACAATAACCAGCACCACGATGACGCCTAGGACAATCTTGCCGATCGGCTTCTTTCCCTCTTTTGCCATTATTCATCCTTCCTACGATCCGGCTATCGTGCCGGTACACAGCACATCGTAGGAAGGATTGAACTTGAATTCATTAGCTGAGAGCTAAGGCTGCGGTAAACGACCAATGCAGTTATCCAAACGCCGAGCAAACGCACTGCGCGCGACCGTCTGCTGGCAGTGCATCAACCCACCGTGACGGATTCCCCGGTAAAGGCACTGATCATCAACAGGACAAAGAAAACAAGGTAGCTGGCACTCAGCAGGTACGCAATGATCAGAAAGACGACCCAGCCGACATTGGTTTTACCGTCGGCGCGGCGCTGCTCACGACTGCGATAAAGCCAAATCGTCACGCCGATAGCAGTGATAAACAGTACGAGTGCCGCCGTAGCCAGCCCAGCAAGCACAAACATCACGCCAATGCCCACAGCGATGACCGGAAGCAGCAGCAAACCGCACCCGCATCCACCCGGACTATATACGGCAGACTGTCGGCGTCGTTCCATCGTCACTCCAAGCCAAGCAATCGTTTGTAGACATCGAGGCCTTTGAGAAGAATCTCCTCGTCAAAGAGCATGGTATCGGTATGCAGAGCGCTCATCGCATAGGCTGGGCAGTCATCAGCGTCGATCGGGTTTTCTTGTCCCTCTGGCACGCCCGTGCCCAGCAAGAAGAACACGCCCGGCAGATGGCGCTGATAGAACGCGAAATCCTCGGCGATTAGCAGCGGCTCGTCCACGAGCTGCAATTCGGGCAGAGCGGGCGCGATTCGGGCAAACAACTCAGGATCGTTATCGACCGGTGGATAGCCCTCGGCAAAATCGAGATCGTACGTGCAGCCCGTTGCGGTGCACGCCTCGTCGAGCACACGGCGCACGCCCTCGCGCGCACGGTCGAACATGGCGTCCGTAAACACACGCAAGCTACCGGCAACATGGGCCTCCCCCGCCACCGCGTTGCAAACCGTACCGGCCTGCAGCAGACCAAACTTACCGATACAGGGCTCGTCGGTGCCCAGCTCGTCCATCAGTTCGCGCTCGGCAACCAAGAACTTGGCAGCCGCCAGCGCCGCATCGTGCGACTCCTCGACCGGAACGCCATAGGTCTTAGCGATATGGATGCTCGTCCCGTGAATATGAATGTGTGTCTCACTCGAACGCGCCAGCAGCGGACCGGAACAACTCGCCAACGTGCCGGCAGGCAGATCGGGCCACACATGGAAGCCAAAAATGCGGTCAGCCCCATAGCGCTCGAACACACCGCTCTCGCATACCGTCTTGGCACCACCGGTCGTTTCCTCGGCCGGCTGGAACACAAAGAGAACGTTGCGCCTAATGACGCCCGGCTGCTCGCGAATCGTACGGTCGACATACGTCGCGGCGGCAAGTGCCATGGCCATGTGTCCATCATGTCCGCAAGCGTGCATCTTGCCGGGATGGGTCGAGGCAAAGGCCGCTCCCGTCGCCTCCGCGATGGGCAGCGCATCCATATCGGCGCGAATCGCTGTGGCATGCGCGGCACCAACGCCGGCGTCGAAGAAAGCGCAGACGCAGCTGGGGCACGGATGGGTCACCTCGCAAGCGAGCGGTGCCAACACGCCCTCGATATAGGCAATGGTTTGCGGAAGATCGAAATCGAGCTCCGGAATGCGATGGAGATCGCGGCGATAGCGACGGAGTTCTTGGAGCTCGGTCATAGAGAATCCCTTCGTAAGGCACATCTGTTGCAACTTATTGTGATACAGGATTGTGGCACACATGTTTCCAGCATATTGCTGCATTTTTTAAACGTTATATACAAATACTCTTGTTTGGTAAAGTGCAACGTGATAGGGTCTTTACCACTTGATAGAGGCGCGGGCACGAAGAACCGCGGGCGAGCCGGCAGGCTTTGACCCCGTGGGGAGGCGAAACCCGCCGAACTGGGTTTTTCGGGCACGAACAACCTGGTGGGCCTGTGGGAAACACCCACAGGACTGTCTGCAGCAATGCGGGAGCGCTATCCGGACATTGGGTCCACGCTATGCGGATTCGATGCGCAGATGGCGCTGTCTGGATAGTGAGGTTTACGGGACATGGCATTGACCCCCAACGAGTCATATGCGGCCAAGCAGCCGTTTGTGGACAAGGAGACACTCGAGCATATCGTCGAGCAGTTCCCCACGCCGTTTCATCTATACGACGAGGCAGGCATCCGCCGCAACATGCAAGAAGTGCGCGACGCCTTTGCATGGAACCCGGGCTTTAAGGAATACTTTGCCGTCAAGGCCAACCCCAACCCGGCGCTCATCTCCATTCTCAACGAATACGGCTGCGGCTGCGATTGCTCGAGCTATACCGAGCTTATGATCGCCCGCTCACTGGGTATCACGGGACACGACATCATGTTCTCGTCCAACGACACGCCGGCTGCCGACTTTGAGCTCGCCGACAAGCTGGGTGCCATCGTCAACTTTGACGACATCAGCCACATCGAGTTCTTTGAGCGCGTTGCGGGGCCCATCCCCAAGACGGTCAGCTGCCGCTTTAATCCAGGCGGTCTGTTCCAGCTCTCCAACGGCATCATGGACAACCCGGGCGACTCCAAATATGGCATGACCACCGAACAGCTCTTTGAGGCCTTCCGCATGCTCAAGGCCAAGGGCGCCGAAAACTTTGGCATCCACGCCTTCCTTGCCAGCAACACCGTCACCAACGACTACTACCCCAAGCTCGCGCGTATCCTCTTTGAGCTTGCCGTGCGCTTGGAGCGCGAGACCGACGCGCATGTCGCCTTCATCAATCTGTCCGGCGGCGTCGGCATCCCCTATCTGCCCGAGCAGCAGGCCAACGACATTCACGCCATCGGCGAGGGAGTACACGCGGCATACGACGAGATCCTGGTTCCCGCCGGCATGGGCGATGTGGCCATCTGCACCGAGATGGGCCGCTTTATGATGGGCCCCTACGGCTGTCTGGTCACCAAGGCCATCCACGAGAAGCAGATCTACAAGGACTATATCGGTGTCGATGCAAGCGCCGTCGATTTGATTCGCCCTGCCATGTATGGCGCCTACCACCACATTACAGTGATGGGTCAGCCGGGCGGCGCCGACAAGGCCACGGCGCCCGTCACGAACACCTATGACATCACGGGCAACCTATGCGAGAACAACGACAAGTTCGCTATCGATCGCAAGCTGCCGCATATCGACATGGGTGACCTGCTTGTAATCCACGATACCGGTGCGCATGGCTACTCCATGGGCTACAACTACAACGGACGGCTGCGCTCGGCCGAGGTCCTGCTGCGCCCCGATGGCGCGGCCGACCTCATCCGCCGCGCCGAGCGCCCGGGCGATTACTTTGCCACGCTCGACGTGCTGCCGTGCGGCCGAGAGCTGCTGGCCAAGTCGCGCGCCGAAAGTGCCCGCCGCCGCGCCGAAGACGAGCGCCTGGCAGTCGCAGCTCAATGGAACAAACGCATCCAGATCGCGGAGGCGAAGGAGAAGAACATGGACATCCGCAATCTCGAGGGCTCAATCGTCGCCCTGGTTACGCCGTTTAAAAAGGACGGCAGTGTCGACTTTGACGCGCTCGAGCGCCTTATCGATTTCCACTTGCAAAATGGCACCGACGCCATTCTCACCCTGGGCACCACCGGTGAGAGCGCCACGATGACCGATGACGAGGACAACTCCGTCGTCGCCGCCGTGGTCAAGCATGTTGCAGGACGCGTCCCCGTCATCGCCGGCTCGGGCTCCAACTCCACGCAGACCATGCTCACCAAGTCGCTTACTTACCAGGGCTTGGGAGCCGACGGCCTGCTGCTCATTACCCCCTACTACAACAAGTCCAACGAAGAGGGTATCTATCAGCACTTTAAGACCGTCGCCGATGCCGTGGACATCCCC
Organism: uncultured Collinsella sp.; assembly: GCA_902469665.1. Classification (GTDB taxonomy): domain Bacteria; phylum Actinomycetota; class Coriobacteriia; order Coriobacteriales; family Coriobacteriaceae; genus Collinsella. The sequence goes on from CABRDE010000024.1 coordinate 38,154, forward strand.
TGCATCCTGTACAACATCCCCGGCCGTTGCGGCTGCGGCATCAGCGAGCGCAACGTAGAGCGCCTGGCCGCACATCCCAACATCATGGGTATTAAGGAAGCCTCGGGCAACGTCGCCTACGCGGCCAAGATCGCCCACCTGCTGTCCGACGACTTCCGCATGTACTCGGGCGAGGACGCCCTCACCGTGCCGCTCATGAGCCTGGGCGCTTCGGGCACCATCAGCGTGTGGGCCGACGTTCAGCCGCAGCTCGTGCACGACATGTGCCGCGCCTATCTGGACGGCGACGTGGAGCGCGCCCGCGATATCCAGATTGCCGGCCAGCCGCTCATCAATGCCCTCTTTAGTGAGGTCAACCCCATCCCCGTCAAAGAGGCGCTCGCCCAGATGGGTATGATCGAGGCAAACTACCGCATGCCGCTGTGCCCCATGGCAGACGACACGCGCTCTGCACTTACCGATGCTCTGAAGGGGGCTGGTCTGCTTGATTAAGACCGTCATTATGGGAACGGGCCGCATGGGCTCGCTCATCCGCACCACCGCCGAGGGCGTTGTCGACGCCGCCGGTCAACCCATTTTTGATATCGTGGCCCAGATTGGCTTCGATTTGAGCAAGCTCGAGAACGCACCGGCTGCCGATGTGATTATCGACTTCTCGAACGTCGTGACCTTCGATGCCGTCGTCGCCTATGTCGAGCGCACGGGCGCGGCGTTGGTCTCGGGCACCACAGGCTACACCCCCGAGCAGATGGACCGTCTGCGTGAGCTGGGCCAGAACACCCGCGTTATGCACTCGGGCAATTACTCCATCGGCATCGCAGCCCTGCGTCATCTAGTGGCCCAGGCCACGCGCGAGTTGCCCGGCTTTGACTGCGAAATCGTCGAGACGCACCATAACCAAAAGGTCGACGCCCCCAGCGGTACCGCCAAGCTGCTGCTCGACGCCGTAGTCGAGGCCGAGCCCGAGACAGGCTACCACCCCGTCTACGGACGCGAGGGCATGTGCGGCGCGCGCGATCCCAAGGAGATCGGCATGCACTCGCTGCGCGGTGGCACTGTCGCCGGCGTCCACGAAGTGAGTTTCTTTGGCCAGGACGAGGAGGTCACGCTCACCCACCGCGCCACGAGCCGTCAGATCTTCGTCAACGGCGCCCTGGCCGCCGCCCAGAAGCTCGTCACCCGCGAACCCGGCTTCTATACGTTCGACCAGGTCATGTTTGCCTAACCAGGTATCAACCGAATCCACCCAAAGGAGAGATAGCAAATGAGCAACGCAGCCGAGATGGATGCCCAGGAGATTATCAACTACATCGCCACCGCGCCCAAAAAGACACCTGTCAAGCTGTACGTGCGCGAGAAGCCCGGCATGAAGGTTGCCTGGGGCGACGCACATGTCTACGGCGGCCGTCGCGGCAAGACCGTCTTTGGCGACTGGGATGAGCTCAGGGCAATCCTCGACGCCAACGCCGACTCTATCGACTACTACGACGTAGAGAACGACTGCCGCAACTCCGCCGTGCCCATGCTCGACCTTAAGGGCATCAACGCCCGCATCGAGCCGGGCGCGATCATCCGCGACCGCGTCGAGATTGGCGACCGTGCCGTCATCATGATGGGCGCCATCATCAACATCGGCTCCGTCATCGGTGAGGGTTCCATGATCGATATGGGCGCCGTGCTAGGCGGTCGCGCCACCGTGGGCAAGAACTGCCACATCGGCGCCGGCACCGTGTTGGCGGGCGTCGTGGAGCCCGCAAGCGCCACGCCCGTCATCATCGAGGACGACGTTATGATCGGCGCCAACGCCGTGGTCCTGGAGGGCGTGCACGTAGGCAAGGGCGCTGTCGTTGCCGCCGGTGCCGTATGCGTCGAGGACGTCCCCGCCGGTGCCGTCGTGGCCGGTGTCCCCGCCCGCGTCATCAAGATGCGCGACGAGAAGACCGACAGCAAGACCGGTCTGGAAGAGGGCTTACGTCAACTTTAATAGTTACGCGGTTTTGACAAACCGCGTTTTCGCTGACGTATGCCCAACCTGCGGCGCAATGTCAGCAACCAAGCCGAAAACAAAAAAGGCCGAAGTCCCGAAGGGCTTCGGCCTTTGTTTTTCTGCAACGTCCAAGCACAGCTTATCGATTCTCAATACTTCCGATGTTCTTGAGCTCGATAGAGATGAGGCCGTTGGGTTCGTTGACGAACTCGATGTACTCGGAGTTCGAACCCATCTCGGCCGGGAAGCTGATCTCGATACCCGTGTCAGTACGGATCTTGTGATTGCGCACGGCCGCGCGTTCGACCTGCTTGCGCTCCACGGGAACGCGCTCGGGCACCTTCTCTTCGGTCAGTGCCGCGCGCACGCTCTCCTTGATGACCGGCTCGTCCTCAAAGACCTCATCGACGATATCCCAAGGCGGCAGCTCCTCGTCATCCTCAACCTTCTCGGCAACGGCAGCCTTAACCTTAGCGAGCGCTACAGCCGTGTTGGCACCGTGCTCCTCGGCGACTTCCTCGACCACACGCGTCACGGTGTCGATGACCTCCTTACCCGAAACGCCCGTGTCACATTGCAGCAGGCCATCGGGAATGAGCATGCGATCCTCGCCGACAATCTTGCGTTTCTTATCCACATAGCCGATCTCCATGGTGCTTGCACGCACGATTGCATAGCTCGGCACCTTTTGCGAAGGGTTCGGCAGAATGGCATAGTGGCGCGCGATGTCGTTACGCACCTCGCCCTCTTCGCGACCCACCTCGTGCATGAATGCCTGCTTGGAGCCCAGCAGCATCACGGCAAACCAGCGGGCATCCTCATCGTCGTCAAAGTCCGCCACAAGCACGTCGGTGGACTCGGCTTTCTCAGCCTTGGTGAGTTCGGAAGAGATAAACTCCGCAATCTGCTGCGACAGGTCCACGAACTCGCGCTCGCCAAAGAAATAGCTCTTGAGCTCGCCGCCGAATGCGGAGTTCTCGGCAAACGTGGCACGCTTGTTATCGGCCGAAGTGCGCGCGCGACGCAGATGTGTGGTCACGAAGTTGCGGACAGTACGGCTTTCGATATCCAACTCGCGCTGGCTCATGACGTTGACGGCAGAGTCAAAGTCCAGGATATGCAGAATCGCGTGATTGATTTTCATATACGGCATTCCGTTCTAGATCGATTTCGGCACGAATCAGTATAGCGGTCGAGCCCGCCCCAGGCGCTTCGAAGATTGGTGCATCGGGGACAGGTTGCTTGCACCAATGGTTAGCGCAGGAGCTCGGACTGCCAAGCCTCGAGCTGTTCTGCCAAACTCTTGCCGGCAGCGGGCATGTCGATCTGAGGTCGTTTGGGCAGCAGTGCGCATTTAAGGATTGCTACGATGGTCTGCGAGACAAAGCGTCGTGTATCCTCGTCAAAGCCTTGCGCAGCCTGGAGCATCACGGGCAGGCTCTCGCGCAGATTCCCAGCGATATCCGCAAACCGCTCAGCACCCGTAGCCTCAAACACGGAGAACAACGCATCTACAAAACGCTCGCGTTCGCTAGGCGACACTGCAAGCAACATCTCGCGAATGGAACCATCAACGTATCGAGCACCGGCAGACAGGCGCTCACAGTACACGAAGTCGTGACCATCAACCACCCAGCTAAAGGGATTGTGCTGCAGCAGGCTGAACTCGGTGCTCTCAACGATGGCATAGTCCTCCTGTGTCTCGAACATCATGCCAAAGATCGACGACCGAGGTAGCGTCTTATCGATTCGACCGGAAAGATCGGCAAAGGCGTTGCCGTTCAGAAACTCCTCGACGAAGCCCGGACCATCATGGGAATACGCCCGTTCGATTCGCTCACGGGCGACATCGGAGCACATCGCCGCACCGTACACCGCAAGGTTTCCGCCCTTGGAATGACCTCCGCACAAAAGCGGCCCGTCAATCGCATCCGCCGCCTCGTCCACATAACGTGCCGCGGATTCCTGGGCCGGCACAGGACACCGGAACGCCATGTTAAAGTCTTCTTTCCAGCCCACAATCGTACTATCGGTCCCCCGGAAGGAAAGATAACTAAACCCCGCCGGAAACCGGAACGCCATGGCTGCAAACTGCTCCGTCGCCACCATATCGCTCACAGCACGATAGCCGCAAACGTGCACGCCACGGTAGCGAGGACTTGCTGCCACGGCCTCCAACAAGGCCCTGCTCCCCTCCGGGTCCCACAAGTCGTCAATCATGTCCCGGTAGCACTCGGCACGCAGCAGCTCGCGTACGTCTAGGCCCTGCCAGTTCGTCAGCTCCGCCATATCACCCGGCAAACGCAAATAGGACAACCACGCAAAGACCAGGCTGTCCACCGCGCAGAACGACCGCTCCTCAAACGGATCAAACGCCGTCTGGGCATAGGTCAAAAAATTAGGCGAATCCGACATGGCCCTCCCATCAACTATGGTGCATTGGGATGGTGCATTGGGGTCAGGTTACTTTGCACCAAAAAGGCGCCCGGACCGTGTGCGCCCGGACGCCTTCATTGTAGCTTTTCGCTCTAGCGAGCTTGATTTAGCAGGAGAAATCGACGCTGTCGATGATGTCCTTGAGGGCCTTGGCGGAGACGGTGAGTTCATGCTGCTCGTCGTCGTTCAGCGGCACGGGGACGCGGCAGACAACGCCGTCGCGGCCAACGACGGTCGGCATGGAGATGGCAAGATCGGACAGGCCATACTCGCCCACCATGAGCGAGGAGACAGGCAAAACGGTCTGCTCATCGCGCATGACGGCGGTGCAGATGCGCTTGACGGCCATGGCGACGCCATAGTAGGTGGCGTGCTTCTTCTCGATGATGGTGTAGGCGGAGTTCTTGACGTCCTCGGCGATGCGCTTCTCGGCAGCCTCATGCTCCAAGTGGCCGTGAAGCTCACAGAAAGTGTTCAGCGGAACGCCGGCAACCTGAGCGCTGGACCAAGCGACAAACTCGGAGTCGCCGTGCTCGCCCATGACATAGGCCTGGACATCGCGCGGGTCAACCTCGACGTGGGCACCAAGCATCTGCTGCAGGCGGCCGGTGTCGAGCACGGTACCGGAACCGATGACGTGGCCCTCGGGCAGGCCGGACATCTTGATGGCGGCGTAGGTCAGGACATCGACCGGGTTGGAGACGATTAGCAGAATGCCGTCGAAGCCGGACTTCTTAATCTCGGGGATAATGGACTTAAAGATGCTGACGTTCTTGTTGACCAGGTCCAGGCGGGTCTCACCGGGCTTCTGGGCAGCGCCAGCGGTGACGACGATCATGGCGGCGTCGGCGACATCGGAATAATCGCCGGCGTAGATCTTCATCGGCTCGGCAAACGTCATGCCGTGCGCGATATCCAGGGCCTCACCCTCGGCGCGGTTCTTGTCCACGTCGATGAGGACCATTTCGGAGAACAGACCGCTCTGCATCAGCGCGAACGCCGAAGACGAACCGACGAAACCGCAGCCGACAATAGCGACCTTCTTCTCGTTAACCATTAGAAACTCCCATCTCTCTCCACAAACAAGCCGCCCGGGAACGACCCGAGCGGCTTGCCGTGATCCCAATACATCCAATCGGGACTTTGATTATGCTCCTATTCGCAGCCAAAAATCGACCGTTTACCGAAATTGTTTGCAGAATTCGTAAAATAACTGCACGAAATCGGTTTCGAGCTATTGACGAGCCGAAATAGCTTTCTAATACAGGCCCGCCTCGCGAATGGCCTCGACAGCCAAAGCGATCTGGTCGGGCGGCAAGACCAGCGCCATGCGCACGTGTCCCTCGCCCGAAGGACCAAAACTCGCACCCGGCGTCACCACAACGCCGGCCTTCTCCATAAGCTCCTCGCAAAACGCCATAGAATCGGTGCGACCACCGGGAAGCTTGGCCCACACAAACATAGAGCCATGCGCGTTGGGTCGCTCCCAGCCCAGGCGCTCAAGACCGTCGCACAGGGCATCGCGGCGCTCCTGGTACTTCAGACGCTGCGCCTCGACCTCATCGCGCGGACCGTTCAAGCAGGCGATAGCAGCCTTCTGGATCGGGAAGAACATACCGAAGTCGATCTGGCCGCGCAGCTTGGCAAAGGCCGAGACCACATCCTCGCGACCGACCAAAAAGCCGATGCGCGCGCCGGTGACGTTAAACGACTTAGAGAGCGAGAAGAACTCCACGCCCACCTCGAGCGCGCCGGGATACTGCAAAAAGCTTCCGCCCGGCTCGCCGTCAAACACGATGTCGGAGTACGCGTTGTCATGGACGATGAGCAGGTCGTGCTCGCGGGCGAAAGCGATAATCTCCTCGTAGACCTCGGGCGTACCCACCGAGCCGACCGGGTTCGCGGGCAGCGACACGATCATATACTTGGCACGGTCGGCCACCTCGGGATCGATACCCGCCACATAGGGCAGGTAATTATGCTCGGCAACCAGCGGATAGTATTCGAGCTTGGCATCGGCGATCTTGGCACCCGCCTCAAAGACCGGGTAGCACGGATCGGGAACCAGAATGGTGTCACCCGGATCGAGCAGGGCCAGGCCCAAATGGCCCACGCCCTCCTGTGTGCCGTTGCACGACTGCACCATAGACGGTGTGATGCCCGAAACGCCAAAGCGGCGCTCGTAGTAATCGCACACGGCTTGCTTAAGCTCGGGCAGATCGCGCAGGGCATACTTCCACATCTCGGGGTCCTGGGCGGCCTGGATCAGCGCCTCGACCACGTGGTCGTACGGCTTAAAGTCGGGTGTGCCCACGCTCATGTTGTAAATGGTCTTGCCCTGGGCCTTAAGCGCAAGAAGCTTGTTATTGAGCGAGGCAAAAACCTCCGCGCCAAAGCGGTCGAGACGCTGCGATGCCTGCATGGTGCCACCTTTCGATATAAAAACGCGGCGCCCCGACAAGAGCGCCGCGCGATACGGGCCATCAGATTGCAAAAGTGTAACGCTTACAACCCCCGTATTGGTTCAATTTAGCCAACCTTAGTCAACTGGATTGAGCGCGTCGACCTGCGCAAGCCACAGACGCGAGCTAGCGTCACTCGGCATACGCCAATCGCCGCGCGGGCTGAGCGTCACCGAGCCCACCTTGGGACCATCGGGCAGGCAGCTGCGCTTAAACTGCTGGGCAAAGAAGCGACGATAGAACGTACGTAGCCACGTGTGGACGGTCTTGGCGTCGTAGACGCCCTCGAAGCTCTTGAGCGCCATGCGGTAGATCTTGCCCGGCTCAAAGCCAAAACGCAACAGGTAGTAGAGGAAGTAGTCGTGCAGCTCGTACGGGCCCACCAAATCCTCGGTCTTCTGCGCAATCTCGCCGTCGCCCGTGGGCGGCAGAAGCTCGGGGGACACCGGCGTATCGAGGATATCGAGCAAGACCTCGGCAATGCGCCCGCCAAAGACATCAGCCGCATAGCGCACCAGATGGCGCACGAGCGTCTTAGGCACGCTCGCATTGACGGCATACATGCTCATGTGGTCACCGTTGTACGTGGCCCAACCGAGCGCCAGCTCACTGAGGTCGCCCGTGCCGATGACAAAGCCGCCGGCTTGGTTGGCCAAATCCATGAGAATCTGCGTGCGCTCGCGCGCCTGGCTGTTCTCGTAGGTCACGTCCTGCACGGCCGGATCATGCTCGATGTCCTTAAAGTGCTGCTCCACGGCTGCATGGATCGAGACTTCGCGAAAGCTCACGCCTAGGTCGCGAGCGAGCGACTCGGCATTGGACTTGGTGCGGTGCGTCGTGCCAAAGCCGGGCATGGACACGGCCGTGATACCGGTGCGCGGCAGGCCCAGTGCATCGAAGGCACGCACGGTCACAAGCAGCGCTAGCGTGGAGTCCAAGCCGCCCGAAAGGCCGATAACCGCAGCCTTGGTACCCGTGTGGGCAAGGCGGGTCTTGAGGCCCGCAGTCTGCAGATCGAGGATCGTCTCGCAGCGCTCGGCCAAGTCGCCGTGGTCGGCCGGCACAAAGGGCGCGCGCGAGAAAACGCGGTCGATATCGCAGGCATCGCGCAGGACAGGTTCTTCGGCCAGCACGCCCTCAAACGAAAACTCAACGGTCGTGGCCTCCGGCGCATCGTCGGTGCGCGCCCACGTCGTCGAGCGACGGCGCTCGGCAACCAGGCGGTCAAGGTCAACGTCGGCGATGGCCATATCGCAGGTAAGCAGTTTGGTGGCGGCGAGCTTGGAGCCATTTTCGTAGATAAGGTTCTCGCCCGCAAAGACCATGTCGGTCGTGGACTCGCCCTCGCTCGCGTCCGCGTAGGCATAGGCGCAGTACAGGCGTGCGCTCTGGTTAGAGATGAGGCTGTGGCGATAGTCTGCCTTACCGATGATTTCGTCCGAAGCCGACGGGTTGAGAATCACCGTCGCACCGGCAAGCGCCATCTCGGTCGAAGGCGGCGCCGGCACCCACAGGTCCTCACAGACCTCAACGCCCAGCACCATATCCTCGGCACCCTCATCACAGCAACGGTAGACAAGCCCCGAACCCAGCGGAACCGGACCCTGACCGGCAAATTCAACCCACACGGGATCCGCAGGCGACGGAGCAAACCAGCGACGCTCATAGAACTCGCCATAGTTGGGCAGATACTTCTTGGCCGTGAGGCCCAAAAGCTCGCCCGCGCAGCACACGGCGGCACAGTTGTAGATATTCTCGGCAACCGCAACGGGAAGACCGATGGTAAAGACGATCGGCAGCTCACGGGTTTCATCGAGGATATGCACCAGAGCAGCCTCGCAGGCATGCAGCAGTGTGCGATTATGGAACAGATCGGCTGCGGTATAGCCAGTCAGGTTAAGCTCGGGCAACACCAGCGCGCGAACGCCACGCCCGGCAGCATCGCGAACAGCCGCCAGCGCAACCTCGGCATTGCCCTCGACATCGGCCACGCGAATCCGCGGCGAGGCCGCCGCCACACGCAAAAAGCCATCAGACTGAGAAAGGTGAAGATTCATAAGAATGCTCCCGTGCGTAGACGCCATTCACAACAATTAGCAAGTCCTATTGTAGTTCAACCGCCGGGTGTAACCGCATCCCACCAACTTGGTGAGCAATTGATGAGTTGATGGTATCTGTTAAATGTCACGTACGATTCACATCTGGTGGGTACCCTGATGGCTACACGAAACGAAGCAGATTTACACCGGGAGGACCCCGTATGACAACCAAGTACACCGACGCGCCGCGCACGCGCGTCATGACGCCGGCATCGCTCAACAACGGCGTACACGAGAACCATTCCATTGGACAGACCATGGCCATCGCGCCCAAAAAGGGCCTGTTCGACGACATTTCCATTCCCCAGATCATCGCCGGCGCCGCAGCTGCCGCCACGAGCGTGGCGCTTGCTTCAAAGATCGGCATTGCCGGCTCGGTGATTGGTGCCGCTGTGAGCTCAGTCATCACTGTTGTGTCCTCGCAGGTCTATCGCCACTTTATCTCCGCCAGCGCCGAAGCAATCAAGGGCACGCACGCCGACGTCGACTACCCCGCCGGCGCCTATGAGCCCGTTGAGCCCAATGTCGAGGAGCACCTAGGTGGCGCCGCGACCACGCAGGAGATGCGCCAGGTTGCGGGACGCGCGACCACGGCGCGCGTCGCCCCCAACAGCCTGCGCGCCAAGGCGGCGGCAGAGCGCAGCCAGACACAAAAGAAGGTCATCGTCTTCTCGATCGCCATCGCCATCGTCGCGGTCATCGCCTGCGCCGGCGCCATCCTTATCACCACTGCCGGTGAGGGTCTGGGCGAGCGTCCCGAGTCAATCCTTTCGTCGCGCACGATCGAGAGCGATGCAAATGGCAACACCCAGTCGCAAGATCAGCAGGCACAGGCGGACGGCACGCAAGACAGTTCTACCTCTGCCGATTCGTCCTCGAACACCCAAAACCAATCGCAGGGCACCGATTCCTCTACGGCCAACAGTGGCACGCCGTCCGACACGACCGACTCAAGCCAAACGACTGACGGTTCACAGCCGAACACGGGAGGCCAGACGAGCGACACCACGTCGGGAACGGGTGCAGCAGACAGTAGCAACACCAACAGCTCGAGCGGAACCGCGTCCGGCACGGCATCTGACAACTCGAGCCAAGGCACGGCATCGGGCAACTAAGCACATTTGCCTCTCATAGATAACCGACCTATACAACGGGCGCGAATCGAAAGCGGTTCGCGCCCGTTTGCCTTGGGCGCCGCCATGGCGAACGCCATGCGATGGTAAGATGCTTTACATGTGTAAAGAGGAGATTTGCCATGAGCAAGACAATAGTTAGGCCCACGCTATCGCTGGGCAACCACATCTATCTGTATCGCCTGCTGCGCGATGCGATTGGGTGCGGCAAGCAAACGTTTATGACACAGGTCGAGGAGGTGCTCGCCGCCGGCGACATGACCGCTTATGACCTGGGCTTTGAGTCCACGCGTGAGCTGCTCGAGGAGCTCGACGACTGCATTAAGCTGACCGTCTTTAAAGGCGGCCGCCTGTATGCCACGGTCATCGCCAACGAGGCCTGGGATGCTGCGCTTGCCAAGGGCGAGGACAAGCCCAAGACCGCCAAGGGCGCCAAGCAGTCCTACAAAAAGAAAAAGCGCGGTGAGAAGGACCTCAAGGCCGTGCGCCCCAAGCACGTTAAGCGTCCCGAGCCCGAAGCCATGGTTGAAGCCGCGCCGGAGCCCGAGCCCGAGGCAGAGATCGAAGTCGCTATTGAGGTAACAGCAGAAGCCGAAACCGAAATCGCCGCCACGACCGATTCCGAAGTCATATCCGAGCAGGAAGCCACTGTGAAGCTCAACGAAGCGCCCAAGTCGACAACCGAAGAAGCCGCTGACCAACCCGAGCCGTCTGCGTTCCAAAACAGCGATGTCTTTGGCGACGAGGCCGAGGACGATCAGTCCGACGAGCCCGCAGATCAAGACGCTACCGAGTCGGCGCCGGAGCCCGAGACGCCGCAGCCCGCCATCTCGCTCACGGTCGTCTATGACCCCGAGAATGCCAATGCCGGCATCACCACCATGGCATCCACGCCCATCGAGGCAAAGTCGAGCGTCGAGAACGAGAACGCGACACAGGTTGAGCTCGACACCGCGACCGCAAACGCACCCGCTATCGTCGAGTCTGCAGATTCCGCGGCGATGCCAAAGGTGGGCACCGAATCAGTGCTCGGCACCGAACCCGTGCCCGTCGTCGAGGTGACGCCCGTCAATGAGCAGGCCTTCGCACCGGCGATGGTACCGACCCCCGCACCCGCAGCACCGACCATCCCCGAGGACTTCCCCATCGATTTCGCAACTGAAGTCTTCTGCGCCGGCCCGCTTCTGCACCAGTTGTCGACCTATCTCCCCTACGGAGCCGACACGCTCGGCATCGTCGGCGAGTACTACTGGATCGCCCGCGAGCGCGGTACCATCGAGGCCGCGCGAAACCGCGCAAGCTTCCCCCTGCGCTACACGCAGGACGGCGAGCGCCACGAGGTTGCCGTGCGCATCCGCCGCAACACCACCGGCGGTCTCGGATCCACCTGGGCCATCGATAAAGTCGAACCTTCTACCAAGTAACAAAAAGGGACGATAACCCCAAGGTTATCGTCCCTTTCTCGTTAGGTCACCTGAGCTCGACTAATCACGTGTCAGCTTGCGGTGAATACGATGCGGCTGGGCTGCATCCTCGCCCAGGCGCTCGATGCGGTTGGCCTGATAGGCCTCAAAGTTGCCCTCGAACCAATACCAGTTGCCCGGATTCTCGTCGGTGCCCTCCCACGCCAGAATGTGCGTGGCGACGCGGTCCAGGAACATACGGTCGTGGCTAATAACCACCGAGCAGCCCGGGAACTCGAGCAGCGCCGCCTCGAGTGAGGACAGCGTCTCGACGTCGAGATCGTTCGTGGGCTCGTCGAGGAGCAGCAGGTTGCCGCCCTGCTTGAGCGTGAGCGCCAGGTTCAGACGGTTGCGCTCGCCACCGGAAAGCACGCCAGCGCGCTTCTGCTGGTCCTGGCCCTTAAAGCCAAAGCTCGCCACGTACGCGCGGCTGGGAACCTCGGTCTCGCCGACCATCATGTGATCCAGGCCATCCGAGACGACCTCCCACAGGTTCTTGTCGGGATTGATGCCGGAACGGTTCTGGTCGACGTAAGAAATCTTGACGGTCTCGCCCACCTCGAGCTCGCCCGAAGTCAGCGGCTCCAGACCCACGATGGTCTTGAAGAGCGTGGTCTTGCCCACACCGTTGGGGCCGATGACGCCCACGATGCCGTTGCGCGGCAGGGTGAATGAAAGATCGTCGATGAGCACACGGCCATCAAACTCCTTGTGCAGGTGATGGGCCTCGAGCACCTTGTTGCCCAGACGCGGGCCCACAGGGATGCGGATGTCGGTCCAGTCGAGCTTCTGACTTGCGCGGGCCTCGGCCTCCATCTCCTCGTAGCGAGCAAGACGGGCCTTGTTCTTTGCCTGGCGGGCCTTAGGCGAGCTGCGCACCCACTCGAGCTCGGCCTCCATGCGCTTGGCGAGCTTGGCGTCGCGGTTGCCCTGCGCCTCGATGCGCGCGGCCTTGGTCTCCAGATACGTGGAGTAGTTGCCCTTGTAGGGATAAAGGTGACCGCGGTCGACCTCGCAGATCCACTCGGCAACGTTATCCAGGAAGTAGCGATCGTGCGTGACGGCAAGCACCGCGCCCTGGTAGTTGTGCAGGAAGTGCTCGAGCCACAGGATCGATTCGGCGTCCAGGTGGTTCGTGGGCTCGTCGAGCAGCAGCAGGTCGGGAGCCTCGAGCAGCAGCTTGCACAGGGCCACGCGACGGCGCTCGCCGCCGGAAAGTACGTTGACCGGCATGTCGGAATCGGGCAGCTGCAGGGCGTCCATGGCCTGGCCGAGCTTGGAATCGATATCCCAGCCGTCGGCGGCGTCGATCTCGTCCTGGAGCTTGCCCATCTCGGCCATGAGGGCGTCCATGTCGCAATCCGGGTCGCACATCTCCTCGCCGATCTTATTGAAGCGATCGACCTTGGCGATCATATCGCCAAACGCCATGCGCACGTTCTCGATAACGGTCTTGTCGTCATCGAGCGGCGGCTCCTGCTGCAGGATGCCCACGGTGTAGCCGGGGGTGAGCCTGGCATCGCCGTTGGAGACCTCCTCGATGCCGGCCATGATCTTGAGCAGGGTCGACTTGCCCATGCCGTTGGGACCCACGACGCCGATCTTGGCACCGGGGTAGAAGCTCAGGGTCACGTCGTCAAGGATTACCTTGTCGCCATGGGCCTTGCGAGCCTGATACATCTGGTAGATAAACTCTGCCATTTGCCTGTTTTATCCTTTCTGCCTGCTGTTTCCCTATTCTTGTTTCGTTTTAGTGGAAACGAAATGAGGAAACCAGCTCTGAAACGTAACGAAAAAGGGGCATGGTTGCCCACACCCCCTAATACTACCTGGGAAAAGTCCCCCGGAACATACTATGAACTGCGTACGCTAGTTTTCCGCAACCTTAACGAGCGGCTCGCTGCGATTTGCGCCACAACAGATACGAGTAGACGTAAACGGCTCCAACCGAGCCAAACGCCAGAGCCGCAATCACCGCGGCGACGACTTCACTCGAAAGCACGCTGCCTGCCACGCCCATCACAATCAGGCCAATACCCAGCACCATAAAGCAGGCGCCGCCAAAACGCTGCGTACGGCGCCAGTTCTCGGGATCGGCAAGCGCCCAGGGTGTCTTGATACCGAGCGTATAGTTCTGCTTCACACGCGGCAAGTAGTTGCCTACGCCGATGAACAGCAAACCGACAACACCGGAAATCAGCACGTTAACCGAACCGACCGCCGGCACCACGCCCCAGACCGTAAGCTCTCCCAGCCAGCTTATGGCGCACATGAACAAGGTGAAGGCGATTACGAAGCCCTGGTAGAACTTGCCCGAGGTTCGATATGCCTCGCCCTTGGGGTCGATGCGCGGCACCATGCGGAACATTGCGAGAAGCGCCAGAGGCAGCACGCCGAGCGCGGAGGCCATCCAACTAGGACCCCAACCGTCGACGGCGCCGTTCGCGCCCCAGTGCGTGGGAATCTGTGCAGGCAGGCTCGGCATCACCATGAGGTGCGCTACAACATTAATAGCGCAGACCACAACAAGCATGGCCCACACGCGCGACGATACCCCCGTGGCGTGAATGCCCTTGTTTTCGTTATTCATCCTTATCACCTTCCGTGTTTGTAAAGCCCATAAACCAACCGATCAAGTCCTGCATGACGGTGGTGTTTAAGCTGTAAACGATGTTTTGGCCATGACGTTCGTCGGTCACCAACCCGGCGTTTTTGAGCGTCGCCAAGTGATGGCTCAACGACGGCTTGCTGATGTCAAAATGCTCGGCAAGCTCCCCGGCTGTGCAATTGCCCTCGCGCAGCAGTTCCAAAATGTGACGCCGTGTAGGATCGGCCAGCGCCTTAAAACCCTCTCCCGGCATAAGACCTCCTCTCATCATCTCTCATGACGTGCACACTATACTCAATATTTAGATGTTTGTCTAACTATTTAATCGCAATGCTTCAAACCACATCAAAGCAAACGCCATCGCAACCTATGGGCGATTACCTATAATGGCGATAGCTAAAACACGACCTGCTTCCCCATCGGAGGATATTTATGACCGAAACCACAGCCGCAACTCCCATCGAGACACGCGACACCAAGCTCGAGATTATCATGGGCCGCGAGGCACTCGATAAGCTCGCCGATGCTACGGTGCTGGTGCTCGGCTGCGGAGGCGTGGGCTCCAACTGCTGCGAGGCACTCGCCCGCGGCGGCATCGGTCATTTCGTCATTCTGGATAAGGACATCATCGCGCCCAGCAATATCAATCGCCAGGCCATCGCCTTTCACAGCACCGCCGGCAAGCGCAAAGTCGACGTCATGGAGGCTATGATTCACGACATCAACCCTACCGCTACCGTCATCAAGCGCACCGAATACCTGCTGAGCGACAACATCGATGATTTCTTCGCGAGCGTTTTGGAGCAGACGGACGGCAAGCTCGACTACGTCGTCGACGCCATCGACACCATCTCGGCCAAGCTCACCATTGCCAAATATGCTCAGGACCACGACATTCGTTTGGTTAGCTCCATGGGCGGGGCCAACAAGCTCCATCCCGAGTGCCTCCGCTTTGCCGACATTTTCGATACGGTACGTGACCCCATGAGCCGCATCATGCGCAAAGAATGCAAGAAGCGCGGAATCAAGAGCCTGCATGTACTGTTTAGCTGCGAGGAATCGGTTAAGACACAGCCCCGCGACCCTTCCAACATCCACGAGCGCACCGAGCTGGGAACCGCCAGCTTTATGCCGCCCATCATGGGCCAGATGATTGCCGGCGAGGTTATCCGCCAGATCAGCGGCCGCGGCACTGAGCGCGTACGCTCCGATGGCCAACGTCTGGACTAGCGGAGCGCACCGAGATGGAGCCCCGGTTATTTGATGCACACTGCCATCTTGATTTAATGGCCCACCCGGACGCCGTTGCCGATGAGGCGACGGCGCTGGGCTTGGGTCTATTTGACTGCGGCGTCAATCCGCGCGACTTTTCGGCCGCAAACGAGCGCGCCTGTCGCCAACCAGGCATCATCGCCGGCGTTGGGCTTCACCCCTGGTGGCTCGCCGATGGCCACTGCGGTTTTGTCGAAGTCAATCTGCTTTGCGAAGTTGCTGCCCAAGAACGCTACATCGGCGAAGTCGGACTCGACTTTTCCGCGCGCTTTGCTGGAAGTGAGCCGCTACAAATACAGGCACTTAACCGGCTCTGCGATGCGCTCGTGCAGCATCCTCTTACCGGGCGCGTGATATCAATTCACGCCGTTCGTTCGGCAGGAGCCGTACTGGACGTCCTCGAATCGCATGGACTACTCATCCCAAACCCCGACTCCCCCGTTATCATCTTCCACTGGTTTAGCGGTACTTCGGACGAACTCGTCCGCGCGCGTAATGCGGGCTGTTATTTTTCCGTCAACGAACGCATGCTCGCATCTAAACGAGGACGCGAATACGTACGACAAATTCCACTCGATCGTTTACTGCTCGAGACCGATGCACCAGCGGAGGCAAACGCAGAAATAAGCGCACAGTCACTCATCAGATCGCTCGAAAGCGCCTCAGAACACGTCGCCTCGCTCAAAAAATGCGACGCAAAGCATATTGAGTCGGCGGTTTTAGCGAATGCACACTCTGTTTTTAGCCTTCGCTAACCCCTGTGGTCAAAAAACGTCAAATTTGAGTACTGCTAGCGAAATGGATACATTACTCTGAGCTTTCCGACCACCAGAATAATCTACGATTGTCCATTAACTAACACTTTTACAGTCACTCATCCTGCATTTTCGCAATCTTAAACCCCTCCAAACGCTCAAATCACGTCTGAAGGGGTCGATTTTGCTGCGACTAAATTAGTCACAGTACTCATATTTGGCTTTTTAACCACCGAGTCACGGGAAGGCACCAATACAGCTCCCCGGGACAGCTCGGCTATTCGACGATTGGTGCTCCGTGGCCCCAAGAACCTTCCATGCCGCACACGGTCGAGGCAAACCCGGCAGCAAAGTCGAGCGCGCGCTCGATGGCCTCGGCGCCATCCTCACCACGCTTGGCGGAATCGAGATAGCACATCAAAAACGAGGTGAGGAACGAGTCGCCCGCCCCCATGGTGTCCTTCATGTCCGTTACCGGTTTAGCCAGCTGGCGGTAATAACGCTCGCCGTCGTAAGCAATGCAGCCCTCGGCGCCCGCCGTAGCCGACACAAAACGCGGACCCAGGCCCTTCACCCATGCCAGACGCTCGCGAATCTCGTCCTCACTCGCGGCATCCGCCGCACTAAAGAAAGCAAAATCGACGTAGGGCGCAATCTGCTCGTAGTACTCGTCGGTGGAGTCGTCCGAAAAGTCAAAAGAGACCGTGACGCCCGCAGCCTTCAACTTGGGAAGCTCGCGCTCGGTAAAGCAATAGTTGCCCGAATGAACCACATCGAACTGCTTCATGTACGAAAGGTCAAAGCGATCGAGGACATAGCGCGCATCGCCACGGATACCGCCCTCGTTGGAGCCGAGGAAGACACGGTCACCGTCGACGACGGTCACGCGAGCCGCTCCGTTCTCGCCAATCATCTGCTCGCACTTGTCAAGCTCGATACCCTCATCCTCGAGGCTTGCAATGACATGCTCGGCAGCGGCATCATTGCCAAAAATGCCCATGTATGCGGAGCGTGCGGCACCGCATTTCTTGGCATAAACGGCGAAGTTCACCGCATTGCCGCCAGGATACATGGTGTGGATATGCTCGTAGCGATCGACGACGTTGTCGCCAAATCCGAGCGCGTTAACGTTAAATGCCATGGCCTTTGTCCCTTCTAGTACTCGACAACACCCATATAGCGACGGAAATCGGGGTCGTGATCAAACACCTTGCCGCGTGCAGCACGCAGCTCGCAGTTCATGGCGTAGAACAGCACCGGGTCCAGATAGGCGCGGACGCTCGCCGGCACGGCTTCCATACCGTACTCCTTGGCATCGAGCACCATCAGCGTATCGGTATGCGTCTTAAGAAACGCCAGGGCGCGCTCGTCCATAGCACGGCACTCGCTGGAGCCCATCTGCAGGAAGTAAAAAACGCCATCCTGAGTAGCCTCGAAGGGGCCGTGGAAGTACTCGGCGGAGTGGATGTAGCTGCAGTGCTGCCACTGCATCTCCATAAGAGAGCAGATAGCGAAACCGTAGGTCTGGCTAAAGTTGGGACCGCTGCCAAGAATATAAAAGAACTCGTGCTCCTGGCAAAGCTTGGCAAAGCGATCGCCCAGCTCGGCATTTACCTTCTCGCGTGCCGGGGGAAGAATCTTATCCATCTCGGCGATACCGGCATACATATCGGCAAGATCGGCGTAGCCCTCCTGCTGATCGAGCAGCTCTGCCG
Organism: uncultured Collinsella sp.; assembly: GCA_902469665.1. Taxonomy (GTDB): domain Bacteria; phylum Actinomycetota; class Coriobacteriia; order Coriobacteriales; family Coriobacteriaceae; genus Collinsella. The sequence goes on from CABRDE010000024.1 coordinate 56,084, forward strand.
CAAGCGACAGCGAAATACCAGCGGGAACCTCGGCCTGCGGCACGCCCTCGCCCCATGGGTAGACCCACGTGGTCCACTTGCCGGAGTCGATCTTGGATCCAGCGTTGTCGGTCTGGGCGATCACCGTAGCACCGGCAGCAAGGGCAATCTCGCAGCCCTCGACGACCTCCGGGGTATTGCCGCTGTGGCTGCAAGCGATGACCAGGGATTTCTCACCCAAGCGGCGCGGGCGCATGATATCGAACTCGCGAGCCGTATAGATATACGAAGTGAAGGTGGTTGCCTCGCGCTGCAGAAGCTCATGGGCCGGGATCAAATCGATCATGGAGCCACCGCAAGCAATCCAGTAGACGCTGTCGAACTTGCCCTTCTCGGCAATTGCCTCTTTGATCAGATCGTGTGCGTTCATATCCAGTTCCTTTCTTGTTTGGCCGCAATCAATGACGTTGGCTGCGTGGCCGATAGTTGTTTTAGTCAATCAGATATTTCTCGAATGCGGCCATGTTCTTGGCATCTGCCGCCGCCGGATCATCGTAGTAACGACCGTCCGTGATTTCCTGGCCCAGCATGCCGTCGAAACCATGGGCGTTGAGCGTGGCGACGAAGGCGTCCATATCGTGCTTGCCATCGCCCCACACCAGATGGCCATACGGGTCACCGTCGATAAAGTGCATCTCGTGAATTGCCCCATCACCAAAGGCGGCAAACCAGTCCTCGAGCGTCTCGCCTGCAACGCCCATCGCGGTTGTATCAACCATGGGCTGTAAGTACGGGCTCGCGACCTCGTCAATCATGCGCTTCGCATCGGAAACCGTCGTCACAAGGTTGCTCTCCTCGGGACGCAGACTTTCCATCGTAAGCACCAGACCGTGCTCGCCGGCATACTCCGCCAGAATGGACAAGTGCTCGCGGCTGCGCTTCCAGGCTTCCTCGCGGTCCTCGTCCCAGTCGCCCCAGCCCGAGTTGACGGACATACGGTCGCACCCAAGTACCTCGGCAAGCTCAATGCCGTGCTTAAAGTACGCCAGGCTGCGCTGTTCATGCAGCGGTTTGCGTGCGCAGTACTGCCAAGGATAGACAACATTCTCGGGGCACAGAGTACGATACCTAAGCCCACGGTCTGCAGCCTTTTTCGCCAGGACCTCAGCCTCAAAGTAGCCCGTGTGGTCGAGCGTCACATGCGGCTCCGCACACCACAGCTCAATGGACTCAAAGCCCAAGCGCTGCTGCACATCAAGGAAGTAATCGAGCGACCACATGATGTAGTGGATATTCATGCCCGCAATCTGCTCGCGGCGCAGCGTCGGTTTGGATTCAGGCATCTTATGCCTCCTTATTTCGATCGAACACGATTTGTCCGTCCGACATCGTCATGTCAACCGCAAGATCACGTGCGTCGCGATAATCGAGGTCGAACACATCCCGATCGAGCACGCAGATATCGGCAAGCTTGCCAACCTCAAGCGTACCCAGCTCGTCTTCGCGCATCAGGTCGTACGCGCCCCCGGCAGTCCAAGCGCACAAGAGCTCGACAAGCGTCAGCGTGTTGACCTCATTCACGGGCAGTCCGTCGTCGAAGTATCCGCCGCACGCACTGTAGATTGACTCGCCCAAGCTCGGAATCAACAGCGGCAAATCCGTGCCACAGCACACTGTGCATCCGGAATCTTCCATGCCGCGGCGATTCCAGCTGTGCAAAAGTCGCGCCTCACCAATTTGTCGACGCATCATCGACAGGCAATCCTCGCGCCGGTCCAGCGTCAGAATCTGCGGATAGACCTCGCAAATTCCACCTAACTTGCCAAACTCGACAAGATCGGTCGGGTCAGAGTTCTCGAGATCGGTAATCGCATGGCGGCGAAGCATCCGTCCGTGCTCGTCTCGAGGCAGCGAGGCATAGAGCGCCACGGTACGACGAACGGCGCCATCGCCCTGGCAATGCAAGGAATATCGGAAGCCGTCAGCATCAATTGCACGCAGCTCGTTCTCAATCAGATCCCACTCTGGCTCCTCGACGACCGTCTTGCCGGCAGCGCCCGCATCGGCCGTGTCCTCATAGGGGTCTATCATCTCGGCAAGCCCCGCCCATACGCCGCGATCGGTCATACGGTTGAAGCCAGAAAAACGAACGAACGGTCCCCGGAAGCGCTCTCGTGCCTCGCGGGCATATGCCAGATTTGCACCGGCACCCACCGGCTGCGACATCATAGAGACGCGAACCGTCAGCTCACCAGATTCCTCACGGCGAGCCATTTCGTCGGCAAAGCCGTAGTAGTCATCAAACGCCATCTCCTTGATGGCGGTAACGCCGCGCTCGTTAAGCATGCTCATGTAGTCCGAATACCCGGCACGCACCTCGGGCAGCGCGAGGAAATCGCTCATCATGCGCCAGATCTTCTCGGCATAGCACGCCTGGGGTGTAAAGCCGTATCGCGCACTGGCGGCAGCATTGAGAACGCAGGTCTCCGCACCCGGTGTAAAGCAGACGACAGGGATATCGCCAAAACAATCGTCAAACACAGCTGCCGTATTTGCGTTCTCGGCATCCGATGCCAACGTTTCGGGTAGGTTGTGGCCAAAAGCCGCCGCGCAATCCGGATGATCTTCTTTCCATGCACGCAAGAGCGACACGGCCTCTTTGGCATCATCGATGCCGGACAGATCAGTCCCCAACGTCCGCAGCGCCCAACCTGTATAGAAGGTATGCACATCGATCAGGCCGGGCATGACAGTGCGGTCGCCCAGGTCAACTACCTCGTCCGCCTGGGTCAAATACGAAGCTACCTCACGCTTGGTGCCAACAGCCTCAATTCGATTGCCACGGACCGCTACGAAACCTTCAAACGGCAGGTCCCCCGTACCGGTAAAGACGCTCTTAGACGTCAGGACCGTCAAACGATCAGACATCACAACCACCTACACCGGAAGCATGCCAGAGATTGCCGTTACGATCAGGCCAAAGACGACCATGAAAATGAAGAACTTCCAAATGGTCTTCCACCATTGGCCAAACGAAATCCTAGCCACGGCAAGACCGGCGACCGTCATGCCCGCCACGGGGCTGATGGTGTTGATGGTCTGGTTGGCAAACTGGAGCGCGGTGACGGCCGCCTCGGGATTGAGGCCCATGAGCTCGGTCAGGGGGCCCATAACGGGCATGGTGAGCGCCGCCAGGCCAGAACTCGAGGGAACCAGCAAAGAGAGCAGGCCAAGGACGATATACATAAACGTGGTGTAGACGGCGGCGGGTGCACCGGCAAGCGCGGTAGCGAGCGCCTGGAGGATGGTGTCGATGATCATGCCGCCCTCGGCGATGACCAGAATACCGCGAGCGATACCGATAACGATGGCAGCGTACGCAAAGTCGGCGAGACCCTTAACGAACTCCTCTGCGATCGTCTGCTGGTCAAGGCCGCCCAGGATACCGGCAAGCAAGCCCATGCCAAGGAACACGGCGGAAATCTCATTCATGTACCAGCCCTGGGTAACAAGACCCCAGACGATAATGCCCATACCGCAAGCAAAATCGATAAGCACGAGCTTCTGACGGATAGTGAACTCTTCCTCGATGGAGGCATCGGTCACGGAAAACTCAATACGCTTGAGCTTATCGTCCTCGTACACAATGGACGACTCGGGGTTTTTCTTGACGCGCATGGCGTAGCGCATGGCCCATGCGATACCGACGGCAGTGAAGATGACCCAAGAAACGGCGCGCAGCCACAGTTGCGGATTGCCCTCGATGCCAATGATGCCTTGGGCGATCAAAACATTAAACGGGTCGATGGTCGAAGCACAATATCCCAGGTTAGGACCAAGGAAGCAGATGATGAATGCCGTCATCGAGTCATAACCGATACCCATCATGATGGGAATGAAGATGGCATAGAACGGCAGGGCTTCCTCAGACATGCCAAACGTAGTGCCGCAAATGGACAGCAATGTCATCGTGATGGGAATGATGAGGATGTCCTTGTTCTTGAGCTTTTTAATCACACGGCTCATGCCGGCATTCAAAGCGTTGGTCTTGGTGATGATCGCGAACGATCCGCCAATCAATAAGACGAACGCAACGACGTCGGCAGCCTCTTGGATACCCTTGGTGGGCGCTTGCAGAACCGCGAAGATATCCTGGCCCAGATTGATGGTCTCGCCGGTCTCGGAATCGGTGTAGTTCTTATCGACCTGTTCATAGGTTCCAGCAACGGCGACTTCACGCTCGCCCGCCGCTGTTGAAATCGTCTTGCGCTGATACTGACCAGAGGGAACGATCCAAGTCAGGACCGCAAAGACAACGATCAGCAAGAACATGATCGTATAGACATGCGGTAATTTGAACTTAAAACGTCTGTTTGTCTTCTTCGCCTTCGTATCTGACATAGATACCTCCAAAGAACTCGAGACTGCATCGCATCTCGCTTCAACGTTTGCACAATGCAAATGTTCTATGACGTCCCATAGATTACCAGCAGCTTTTTCCTTCATCAAGATAATTTCAAACTGATTGCCGCAACGCGGTTGAACGGTTGCGTTTGCGCCGTGAACGGTATGGAAACGCCCGGTGAGATGATCTACCGGGCGCTTCCATTCGCAATGTCCTAGATGTCAAAAACGTAGCGAGACCCAACGATCCGCTGACGACCGATGATAAACGGCCGCCGCCGCTCATCGAAAAAGAAGGCTTCCATATAAAACAAGGGTTCGCCAACGGGAACTGCCAACAGTCGAGCGACCTCGGGCGACGCGCACGCGATCTCGAGCGTGCACGGGTCGGTAAACGCGGGCGTGCGGCCCGTCCGGTTGCGCACGAACTCAAAAATGGATTGGTTAGATAGAGGTGCCGTTGATAGATAGGCGTTGTCCTCGTAAACGTATATGTTGTTCTCGAGCATGACAGGGACGCCATCGGCAGTACGCACGCGCTCAACGCAAATCAAGTCAGTTCCAACGGGAACACCAAAGAACTGCGCTTCGGTGGAATCCGCCGGCAGTATCTTTCTCGAAATGACGCACGCCCCCGGCTCCATTCCGTTAACGCGGCATGCGTCCGAAAAACTCTGGACGTCATCCTTCTGGCGAATCTTACGCTTGAGCTTGGGGGCATTGACAAACGTGCCTTTCCCCTGCCGCTTCGTTAGATAGCCCTGCTGGACGAGCTCCTCAATAGCGCGTCGCACGGTAACGCGGCCAACTTTATAGCTCTCAGCCAATTCGAATTCGTTGGGTATCCGCGCGCCCGCCTTGTAGGCACCGGAGTTGATTTCGTTTTTGATGATATCAATAACCTGTTGGTACAGCGGTATCGCTGCTTTACCGTCAGTTAGCCCTTCAGTCGGTGGCATATACCCTCTCCAAGCACAATTAAGTCTAAAACGGGCTTAAGGGCATTCAGCAAGTCCTTAAGCCCGCATTAGCTTAAAGTATGCTAGGTGCCGCACCAAAATGTCGGATATTTACTCATCAGACCCGAAAAACGCGCAACTACCTCACTCCTAAGAAAGCGCGAGCAGCTCCGGCAGCTGGTCGATAATCTTGTCCGCGGCATCCTGGCTAAAGCCAAAGCGCTCCTCGCGCTTGGCAATGACTGTCAGGCCGGCTCGCTTGCCGGCAGTGATGCCAGGCACCGAATCCTCAACGCAGCAGCAGCGATTCGCGGGCAGCCCCAGCAGGTCCAGCGCATGCAGGTAGATGTCGGGCTCGGGCTTGCTCTCCTTAAACTGCTCGCCGCTCACCACATACTCAAAGGCATCCGACAGCCCGCATGCGTTGAGCACTTCCTCGATGCTATCCATGGGAGACGAGCTGGCAAGCGCCACGCGAACGCCGCGGCGCGGCAGCTCTCGAATCGTATCCACGGCGCCTGGGTTAATCAAAGCCTGATAGTCGCGCGGACGCTTATGCGCCCATTCGTCCCAACGGGTCAACGCTTCCTCGCCAGTTAAATGCCCCTTACCGGCGCGCTCAAACCAATCGACCAGCATACGCAGGAAGAACTGATGCGAGGTACCGACCTGCCCGTTCAACTCATCTTGAGTCAGGTTAAGCCCAAGCTCCTTGGCAAACGCGGCGGTCTCGCCCAGGTAGTAATACTCGGTATCGACAATCACGCCGTCCATGTCAAAGATCACGGCGTCGAACGGAAATGCGGACACGGCACCCTCCCTAACAAAAGGACGCCCGCGAGTAGGCGCCCGAACCATGCATTAATCGGCGATTCTAACCCAGTAGCTTATCCAGCGCCACCGCAATACCATCTTCGTTGTTATTGGCGGTCACCATCTGGGCCACGGCCTTAACCTCATCGATGGCGTTTCCCATGGCAACACCGGTGCCGGCCCACTCAATCATAGACTTGTCGTTCTGGCCGTCGCCAAACGATACGACCTCGCTGGCATCGATGCCGAGCTTGGGCAGGGCACCCTCGAGCGCGCGGGCCTTGTCGATACCGGGCGCCGTGTACTCAAAGTACCAGTCGGCCGTAAACATGCCCGAAAGCGTCTGGGTAAAGGGCGCATACATCTCCTCGTAATGCGCCTGCAGGTAGGCCGGATCGCCCGCCGTCAGCAGCTTGTCCACGGGATAAGCATCAGCAACCTCATGCAGGCTCTCCACCTCGCGGATCTTAAGATCGCACGCATCGCGCTCATACTTGACGATATTCTTCTGCGAGCCGTCAGGCAGCGTGATCATGCAATGGTACGAGTCCTCGACATGCAAATCACGACCGAGCGAAATCATAGGAATCACGTCAAAATTACGCAGGTGATCAATCAGACGGTGCAGCTCGTCAGCCGGCATGGCCTGGTCAAAAAGGACCTCATCGGTCTGAGCGTCGACCACATGCGCGCCATTAAAGGCAACCAGCAGACCGTCATGGTTTTGAAGGTCGAGCTCCTGCGCCAAGGCGTGCAGTCCCCATGCGGGACGGCCCGAAGCCAAGATGAGCTTAATGCCCGACTCCTGCGCCGCGAGCAGCTTCTCGCGCGTACGCGGGCTAATCACTTTCTGGTCGTTGGTGAGCGTACCGTCGATATCCATTGCGATGGCTTTAATTGCCATATGTGCCTCCTTGCATCGTTTTTATCGCGCACTATCTTATCCGAGCCGGGGCACGTTCGCACAGCGCGCGTATGACGGTTGCAAAACCACCCCATTTGAAACAAAGGCAAAAAAGTACTTGCAAAGACGCGTTCCGACATATAAGTTGATAAAAGACCGCCGTTGCGGTTTTAAGTAGATCGAGCATATGAAGTTTGAGTTTTAGCGTGTAAGAGAAGGAAGATCGGCAAAGTACAACCCCAAACGCAATGACAACTTAATGAGGTAACTGCCACATGTGAGGCACCCAGGGCATTGCTGTCTCGATTTTGAGCACGATGCCTTCCGCCTTGCATGGGCCGTTCCATCCCGCCCCTGCAGCAACTGCCTCACGGGCTCATTGAAAACCGCATAGCACCCCAACGTCAGCACATCACCCACGGCAAGCACATCACTCACGACAACTAACACATCAAAAAACAGCACGAACATCAACCGATTGGAGAAGCTATGACAAACCACCACGCTGAAGACGGCGATAAGAAAAGCATTCTGGATGCCCGAATTGAGCGAGCATATGCAAACGAATATGACGCCGCCTTTGCCGCCGCGACCATCAAGAACTACGCGTCGCTACCGCTCGCGACGATCTTGGCCGACCACCCTCAACTGCTGAAGCGCTGCACAAAGATCATGGGCGACCCCGACATTCGCAAGCTGACAGACCCCTATGCCCCAAAACGCGACAACGATTCGTACGTTCTTACCGTAGGCTGCCTAGCCCATATGCTTACGGCGCTCGACACGAAACTCAAGCTCGAATGGGAACCCGACGAGCGTCATGAACTCGAAAGCAAGCGGAACACCCTGCGCACCGCACTGTTCCTTCCGTTGGACGGCCTCAAGCGCTGCAGCGTCGAGCTCAATACACAGGCGCGGCAAAAGCCCGGGACCACGGGGCAGAAAACTACAAGACCCCATGCGGCCATCGTCGACCGCAACCGATATAACCGCATGACCGCGCACTTTTCCGCCGAGGGAGCAGCCATAAGGACGCTGATCGACCTGCTGTGCCTCCTGAGCATCAACGAGCTATTTGAGGGCTATCTCGCCCTTGTTCCCGCGACGGCACCCAAGTCGGTAGCAAAGATCATCGAGACCTGCAGACGCCAGTTTGAGCGCCATCGCAATGGCAGCGAGATGAACGCCAGCATCGCGCAGTACTACGCGGCTCATTACAAAAATGACGGATGTGCCCCTGTCGAGCATCAGCTGCGGCTCGCCTACACCACGCCCGCCGCAACGCTCCATCGCTTTGGAGCCCTTGGTGCTTGCGAGCCGCACGAACGGGCAGCATGCCCCACAACCGAGCTCGATCTCAGGCTCGGACGAACCCTGTAGCCCGCCAGCCCCTCCGCGGGCAACAATCCTATTCCACAACACAACCAACAGAAAGGAGTCCTCATGGACACCAATCATTCCCCCATCATCAGCCCCCTCACTATGCGTGAATCCGCCCGAGGTATCACGCTCACCAGCATTTACGATGAGATGCTCGCCCGTCGCGAGCTCTCCGTCATGGGAAACATCGAAACCCCGATGGCCCACGACCTATGCCAGCAGATCCGCCTGCTCGATGCCACCGACCCCAGCCGCCCCATCACCATATTTGTCGCCAGCGCCGGCGGAAGCGTGCGATCGGGTCTTGCGATCTATGACGCCATGCGCCTCGCATCGTGCCCCATCCGCACCGTCTGCCTGGAATTCGCCGCGTCCATGGGCGCCGTGATCTTTATGGGCGGCGACGATCGCCGTATGGCGCCCCATGCAGAGCTCATGATTCACGACCCGCTGATTCCCCAGGGGGCAGGCGGCTCGGCACTTGCGCTGCAGGAAACCAGCCGGCGTCTCATGCAGACCCGCAAGACCCTCACGCAAATCCTCTCGGACCGCAGCGGCCTCACGCCCAAGCGCATCCAGTCCCTCACCGCAAAAGACACCTACCTTTCGGCCGAGCGCGCCGTCGAGCTCGGCTTTGCCCACGAAATCCTCTCGACCACCAAGGAGGTCGCCCATGTCTAACCTCGCCAGCCGCCTCGCCGCATCTGAGTCCGCATCGTCCACCATCCTCGCCAAGGATCGAACGCTTTCCTGCGACACCCGCCAAACGGGACTCAATAACAACGCACTTGTGATCGGCCCCTCGGGAGCCGGCAAGACCCGAAACGTCCTCAAGCCCAACCTGCTGCAAATGAACGCAAGCTACATCGTGCTCGACACCAAAGGCACGCTCTGTCGCGAAGTGGGACCCGTGCTGGCAGCCCACGGTTACCGCGTGCAATGTCTCAACTTCGCCGACCTCAACACCGTCCCGGCCCTTGCGCCCGGCATCGAGCGCTGCGGCTACAACCCCCTGAGGCACATTCGCCGCAAGGCGGACGGCAGGCCCAACCAGCAGGACATCCTCTCGGTGGCAAAGGCCATCTGCCCCATCGAGGACAACAACCAGCCTTTTTGGGATCATGCGGCGGCAAACCTGCTGTCGTGTCTTATCGCCTACGTCACCGAACAGCTACCCGCCGACGAGCAGACGATCAGCTCGGTCATCAAGCTGATCGAGCACCTGCAGGACGGTGCCACGGGTCGATTGTTTGACGACCTGATCACGACCGACCCCCAAAGCTATGCCCTCTCGCTATGGCGGCGCTACGCCATTACGCAAAATGCCGAGCGCATGCACGCGAGCATCGTCGGCATCCTTGCCGAAAAGGTCATGTGTCTGGGATTCGACGGTGCGGCACAGCTCTATCGTGAGTGCCATCAGGTGGACTTCGCTTCCATGGGACACACCCCCTGCGCCCTGTTTGTAACCGTAAGCGATATTGACCGCAATCTCGATCCGCTGACCGGCCTCTTTATTTCGCAGGCGTTTATGGGCCTCATTCGTGAGGCCGATAGGCAGCCCGACGGCAGCCTGCCCGTGCCCGTGCGCTTTATGCTCGATGACTTCGCAAATCTGCAGATCCCCCAGATCGACAACGTGCTCTCGATTATCCGAAGCCGCAACATCTGGGCAACGCTGCTGCTGCAGTCGACCAACCAGCTCGATGCGCTCTATGGCGAGGCACGCGCACGCTCCATCATGGGCAACTGCGACACGCATCTGGTGCTGGCGTTCCAGGATCCCGAGAGTGCCCGGGTGTTTTCCGACCGCGCCGACGCGCTGCCCAGCACGCTCATGGCGACGCCGATTGATCGCTCGTGGCTCTTTGTACGCGGTCGCACTCCCGAACAGGTCGAGCGCTTTAGGCTCGAAGACCATCCGCTCTACGGGGAGCTGCCCGAGGCGCAGCGAGGCCATGCGGAGGCCGAGATCTAGGCGCAGGGTTCTCGCAGCGCGCGACGCCCCGGCGATGTTCCACAAAGGCCGTGCGCCCCGGGATCACGGCAAAGCAAAGGGGCCCGCATCCGATAGGATACGGGCCCCTGACTATAAGGCGCGATGCGTTAACAGCAGCGACTACTTGCGATGCGCGCGATAGAACTCGATGAGCGCCTGAGTCGAAGCGTCCTGCTCGGCCTTGGCGGCATCGTCGTGGAAGGCAGGGGTGATCTGCTTGGCAAGCTGCTTGCCCAACTCGACGCCCCACTGGTCGTAGGAATCGATGCCCCAGACCGTACCCTCGACAAACGTGATGTGCTCGTACAGGGCGATGAGCTCGCCGAGCGCAAACGGGGTCAGTGTGTCGCCGAAGATCGAGGTCGTCGGGCGGTTGCCCTCAAAGCAACGGGCGGGGACGATCTGCTCGGGCGTGCCCTCGGCACGAACCTCGTCGGCCGTCTTGCCAAAGGCGAGCGCCTTGGTCTGGGCCAGGAAGTTGCCCAGGAACAGCTCATGCACGTCCTGGCCGCTATCGGTCGCAGGGTTGGCGGTATTGGCGAAGGCGATGAAATCGGCCGGAACCACCACGGTGCCCTGGTGCAGCAGCTGGTAGAAGGCGTGCTGACCGTTGGTGCCGGGCTCGCCCCAGAAGATCTCACCGGTGTCGGAGGTCACGGCGCTGCCGTCCCAGCGGACATGCTTGCCGTTGGACTCCATGGTGAGCTGCTGCAGGTAGGCCGGGAAACGATGCAGGTACTGGCAGTACGGCAGCACGGCGTGGCTCTTGGAACCGAAGAAGTTGACGTACCAGACGTTGAGCAGGCCCATCAGCGCGACGGCATTGTTCTCGAGCGGCGTGTTGCAGAAGTACTCGTCGATGGCGTGGAAGCCCTCAAGGAACTGCTGGAAGCGCTCGGGGCCGAGCACGACGATCAGCGACAGGCCCACGGCGGAGTCGACGGAATAGCGGCCGCCAACCCAGTTCCAGAAACCGAAGGCGTTGGCGGGGTCGATACCGAAGGCCTCAACCTTCTCGAGTGCGGTGGAAACGGCGACGAAGTGCTTTGCCACGGCCTCAGCGTTCTGCTCATCGGAGCCATCGATGGCGCCCTGAGCCTTGAGCTGCTCGAGCATCCAGGTCTTGACCTCGCGAGCGTTGGTGAGGGTCTCGAGCGTGGTGAAGGTCTTGGAGACGATGATCACGAGCGTGGTCTCGGGATCGAGGCCCTTGAGCTTCTCTGCCTGATCGTTGGGGTCGATGTTGGAGATATAGCGGCAGTCGATACCGGCGTCGGCATAGGGACGCAGGGCCTCGTAAGCCATGACCGGACCCAGATCGGAGCCACCGATGCCGATGGATACCAGATGCTCGATCTTTTTGCCGGTAACGCCCTTCCACTCACCGGAGCGCACGCACTCGGCAAAGGCATACATGCGGTCGAGAACCTCGTGCACGTCGGCGACGACGTCCTGGCCGTCGACGATGAGCTGGCCCTTCTCGCTTGCCGGGCGGCGCAGCGCGGTGTGCAGGACGGCGCGGTCCTCGGTGGTGTTGATGTGCTCGCCGGAGAACATGGCGTCGCGGCGCTCCTCGAGCTTCACCTCGCGGGCAAGATCGCACAGCAGCTTGACGGTCTCATCGGTCACCAGGTTCTTCGACAGATCGAAGTGCAGGTCACCGGCGTCAAAGCTCAGCTTGTTCACGCGCTCGGCATCGGCGGCGAACCAGGCCTTGAGGTCGATACCTTCGGCCTCGAGCTTCTCCTGATGAGCCTCGAGCGCCTTCCAAGCGGCAGTCGACGTAGCATCGATAGGTGCGGCAACAGTTGCCATAGAGTCCTCCTCAGCATACGGGCGCACGCCTCCATGCGCCCGGACATTCAGATGCCACTATTCTAGCGCAGGTCAAGACCATAATCAGCGAGCGTTGCCAATCCGCCCCTAAACGGCAACCGACCAAAAAGGGACAGGTTTATTTTGGCAGGTCAAACGCTTTACCTACCAAAAATAACCCATCCTTTTATGGCAGATATTAGGCCGCGGCGCACACACTGCCGAGCAGCTCGCGCAGAGGAGACCCGATACCCTCCAGCAATTCGGGCGCAATGATGGCAAAAACGGGCACCTCGCCGGCTCCCACGACAGCAGGTACCTTGCCCTCCGAGACAATGCATCCATAAGGCACAAAGCCGTCTTCGCCGGCATCGAGCGCCGCCATGCGCCGCGCGAGCTCGCGCGCAAAGCCCGCCGTATCGGCATCGCCAATCGCCAGGACAAAGTCCACGCCTTCGTCGGTCGCCAGGGCCACGGCTTCGTCGATCAGCTCGTCTCCCCCATCGCCAGCCGAGCCGCAGCGGAAAAGCACGCGCTCGAGCAGAGCTCGATCAACCGAGCCGAGTGCCGCCGAGACAAGCTCATCACGCGTATGCTTGTCACCGCCCAGCACGACCAGCGCCTTAGTGCCGCCGTAGTGAGCGACCAATCGTCCACACCAGCGAGCCACGTCCCCATCCGCAACAAGGCGTGTCGGCATACCAAACCCATAATTGACCATCTTTCCCTCAACCCTTCCGTGCGTATAGGCGGTATCAATCGTTAGGCTCATGCTAAGAAGCGAGGTTTTCCGAGCTGTTTCACGCTCTTTAGGGCTGCGTTAAAACCCGATCCAACCGCACGACCACACCTGTCCCTTTTTGGCAGGTTTTGACGGTGTCCGGTCGAGCGGGTATTATCGAACAGGTATTCGATAAGAACATGTGTTTGATGGGAGGACGCGTGAGGCACGAGCGTCACACCTATATCTGCATCGACCTTAAGACGTTTTATGCCAGCGTCGAGTGTGTTGACCGCGGGCTCAACCCACTCACCACCAACCTGGTCGTTGCCGACGAATCGCGCGGGCGCACGACCATCTGCCTCGCCATCACACAGTCCATGAAGAACCTTGGGATACACAATCGCTGCCGTCTATTCGAGATTCCCGACGGCATCGACTACATCAAGGCCGTACCGCGCATGCAGCACTACATGGAAGTGTCGGCGCAAATCTACGGCATCTATCTGGAATACGTCAGTCCGCAAGACATTCACGTCTATTCAATTGACGAATGCTTTATCGACGTGACACCCTATCTAGACCTCTATCACACCGATGCGGAAGGCTTCGCCTGCATGTTGCGCGACGAGGTCCTGGCACGCACCGGCATCACGGCGACGGTCGGCATCGGCCCCAACCTATTCCAGGCCAAGGTTGCACTCGATATCACCGCCAAGCACGTGCCCAGTCGCATCGGCAAACTCGACGACGAGACCTTTCGCAAGGAGATCTGGCCCCATCGCCCCATCACCGACATCTGGGGCATCGGCCCCGGCGTGGCGGCCCGCCTCGAAAAATACGGTGTCTATGACCTGATGGGTGTCGCCGCGCTCGACGAAAACCTGCTCTACGACGAACTCGGCGTTAATGCCGAATATCTCATCGACCACGCCTTCGGGCGCGAGCCGACAACCATCGCCGATATCCAAGCCTATCGCCCGCAAGCAACTTCGACCACCACAGGGCAGGTGCTCTCGAAGGGTTATGCCTACGAGCAAGCCTACACCATCTTGCGCGAGATGGTCGACAACGCCGTGTTGGACTTAGTCGATAAGCACGTGGTGTGCGACAGCATCTCGCTCTTTGTAGGCTACGCGAGCGAGCGCGCCGACATACGCCGCCTCGACGCCAGCGGCACAGCGCAATATGTAGACGGATGCGGGCATTTGCGTTCAAGCACGTCGAGCATCGAACCCACCGCAACCGCCGGCCCCGAGCTCGCGCCCCGTGCGCCCAAGCCCGTCCAACGCGATGACGAACGGCACCGCCTGGTGCGCGAAGCACAGGCAATCGACGGCATCTTTGTGGGAGAGCACGGCGGCAAACCGCGTGGTGGCTATGCTGCGCTGTTCGCACATTCCAATGCATCCCGCAAGCTGCCCGAACGCACCAATTCGTTTAAGAAGATCATGGGCTATTTCGATGAGCTTTGGGCGCAGACCGTCGATCCCAAACGACCGGTCAAGCGCATCAACCTGGGATTTGGCAATCTGGTACCCGAAGAATTTGCCACCATCGATCTGTTCAGCGATATCGAGGCGGATGAGCGCGAGCGCGACTTGGCGCGCGCCGTGTTGGCCGTAAAAGGCAAATACGGCAAGAACGCCCTGGTCAAAGGATTGAGTTTTACCGCCGGCGCCACCGCACGCGAACGCAACGACCAAGTTGGAGGACACCGTGCCTAAACCCAAACAACAGCCCGTGCGCCCGCCGACCGCCTTCGAGCGCCTGGCGGACCCCGAGGGCAGACGCCGCGCCGCCGACCCCAAGCTCACTGCCAACGGTGCCGTGCGCGCCAACCGCGCCGCACAGTTTATGCCCTTTGCCGCCCTCACGGGATACTACGAACTCGTGCGCAAGCAGGAAATCACCGTCGAACCAAAATGCGAACTCACGGAAGAAAAAGCCCTCGAGCTTTCAAAAAAGCTCGAGGGCCTCAAACGTGGCGACTTGGTGCGCGTCACCTATTACGATACGTACGGCTATCGTAGCCGCACCGGCATTCTCGACGAAGTGCTTCCCGCGTTCAAGCTGCTCAAACTCAGGGATATCGCCATCGACTTCGACGATATCCAAGACATTGAGCTACGCGGACGAGCCTAGCGACGAGAACGCTTGCGCAAGACGAGAGCAATGCCAAGCACTGCGGCAGCTGCAACCAGCAATCCCAAGACCAGCGTGAGGGTCGAGTCGCCAGCGCGAGGCAGCGAGCCGTCCTTCGGAGTCTTCTTAGCGGTCGTCGTGACGGCGGTCGTGGTGCTGCTCGACTGGTCGTTGCCACCCGTCTGGCTGCCGCCAGGCTGATCGCCGCCACCCGGCTGCGAAGGATCGGTGGGTTCCGTCGGATCCGGAGTACCGGGATCAACCGGATTCTCCGAATTCTCCTTGCGCTGGATCCAGACCTGGCAACCATAGAACGGGTTGGCGGTACCAAGGCACAGACCCTGGTTGGTCACCGCAAAGGTGCGCAGACCATGGTTATACGGATCGTTAAAGCCATTAGTCGTCAGCGTCGTAAAGTTCACGCCGTCCTCGGTCACATACATATCAAAGCCGCGCTCGGCATCGCGCAGGTAACACATGCACGTAAGGACACTCTGCAACTTCTTGAGGTTCTCCTCGCTCAGCAGCTTATCGAGCGCATCCTGAATATCGCTCGGCAGCTCGGTGCCATAGGCATCCTCGTACTGCTGCTTAAGGCTCTCATAGCTATCGAGCATGTCCTGATACTGGTCGGCAAAGGACTTGAAGTACGCGATCTCGCCATCGATCTTCTGGACATAAGCGGCGTCGTCCTCAAAGTCCTGGGACATCGTCGCGGCCTGATCGCAAAGACCGCCCGCGGCATCCTCCAGCGCATCGCTCAGATCGCCAAAGCCCTTAGCAACCTCGGTCTTCTCGTCATCGACATCGACGGCCTTGTTTGAATCATCAACCTCGGCAGCTTCGTTCGAATCATCGACCTCGACGGCCTCGTTTGAATCATCGTCCACAAGCGTGTTCACGGGAACGATGGGGTCGTCAGGCGATTTCTTGTCGAGCAGGTGATCGAGCAGGTCCCTAAGGCGCTGAACCTGAGAGTCCCACTCCTCAGGCGTCATATCGATAATGTCGCCATTGGAGAACTGGCCGATCGGCTCAAGCAGGCTCGCGGTATCAAAGGTACCGATATACAGCTTGCCGTCGAACTTCTGCATGCGCCAAATGTACTGGTTCTCGTTTCGGCCAAAGCCCGAAGTCAGGCCGGAAATACCGCCCTCGGGGAACATGTCGGTGCGATCGCCAACGACGAGCTCCATGTTCTCGTCCTTGTCCATGCGATAGATGTTAACCGACTGCTCAAGATTGGCATTCACAAACGAGCAGTCAACGCCGCCCATGCTGCTCTTACCGCCCTCTTCGGTGTTGGATTTGTTGAACAGGATGCGCTCGAGGGCAATCTCCTCGTCGTTGTATTCACCGATATAGAGGTAGTCGTTGTAGACGATGAGGTTGGCAGCGCCAGAACGGGTACGGGCAGGATCGATGCCAAAGCAGTACTTTGCACCGTCCGTCTTCTGATCGCCGACAATGGGAGTCCACGAATAACTGCCGTCGGCATTCTTGTCGCCACGGACCATGGCAAACGACTGCATGGAATTATCATCGGGAGCGTTCTCGGGCGTACCGGTGCAGATGGTCGCATAGAGATGGCCATTGTACGAGACCATATCCCAAATGGCGCCGCCGTAGATGCTGTCCTTATAGCGAATCGCCGGATAGCCAAACAGCGTCTCCGAGTTGGCAATCTCGGTGAAGCTGTCCTGGCCCTTCGAGGGGTCAGACGACGTCAGGATTGTCGACACAAAATTACCGTTCGCGTCTTTACCCACATTACTGATGACGAGCTGGCCATCATGGACGCACATGCCGCGGATACCGGTAGAAATGCCCTGCTTGTAGGCAGCACCGTAATCCTGCATGCTCGAAAGGCCTTGATAGACAACTTTGTACTCATCCGTCTTAGGATCGATCTCGTATACAGCAGGCAGGCCGCCTTTGCCGCCATTGGTCCTGACGCTGCCGCAGAAATAGAGCTTACCCTTATAGCTCACGGCATTGCGGAACAAAGGAGCGACGCCGTTGAGCGATTCAGAGAGTAGCAGCTTGGTCTCACCGGTCTTGGTATTGATCTTGACCAAGATGCCGCCGCTGTCCTTGTCGGCCGTACCGTCCTCCTTCTGCTGTCCATAGAAGAAGGTACCGTTAAACATGGCCTCCAGCGTCAGGCGCATGGTTTCGACATCAAAGGAATCGCCCAGCGTGCTGTTCATGAGCGTCAGCGTGTTGCCCATCGCCGCATAGCAGGTGCCCACATAAAGCCAGTCACCATAGCTCGCAGCCGCCCAAGTGTAGCTCTGGCCGCGATCGCCTTCGTTGTTGGCCGTATTACCATCGGCGCCCGGAACGGCAACGGCACCGTTACCCTGGTAGTCGACGATGCCATCCGGCTGCGACGTTCCTACCGTAGGATGCGAGAGCTTCTCAAAGGAATACCCATTTCCCGCATTGTAGGTAACGGCACCCGATGCGTCTTCGGCGTGCGCCGGCAGCGGCGATACCAAGATAGCGGCAAGCGCTGCCACCAAGCCAAGTGTTCCCACTCGTCTCATAAGGTTATAGCCTCCCCTGTCCTAAAGCCCAGTTTTAGCATTCTTCATTTCTGTCCACGGTTAATTGCAATCTGAGCACAGCAATAATCAGTGTATAAATATACACCTGTAATTTTTTGGACGGGTTCATAGATGCTCGATTGGTAGCGAATTCCGCGCAAACCGTCACCAAACTCCACTTTTGCCGCATCTAAAGGTTATTTTTTCGCAAATTTTTGGATGCCGATAGTCACAATGGGCAGGAGGCTGGTACCCACCGGAGAGGGCAACGCCTACATTTTCATAACGTAATAGCCCGCACCCCTCACCGCCGTCTCGAGTGTGTCGCGATCAACCGGGCGCTTCGAGCGTACGCGTGCCGTGTGGTCCGCATACGTTACCGTTGCCCACACGCCATCAAGCGTATTGAGGGCATTGGCTACGTTCTGAGCGCAGTCGTCACAGCTCATGCCGCCGATGAACAGCTCATCGCTATAGGGATAGTGCGACGCATCGGTATCCACCACAACAACCCTCTTGGCTTTCTTTCCGCTTGCGCCATCACTGCAGCAACTCTTCCCATGCGTCGACGCCGCAATACGGCGCAGCCCAAAGAACATACCAATAGCAATCACGCCCAGCACGATGATATTTGCTGGGTTGAGCAAGTCGCTCATACGCTCCCCTTCCTTACGGTCCATTTCAGAGATACCCCCGTGGGGTGTCCCCATCTTAACCCAAAATCATGTCGGTTCGGTCAATTAGTTTCCCTACTCAAACTTTTTGTTAACCATGGCTTACTTTCGTGTATAAGTTTTCCTAGGCTAACAGTTTAGATCCGTAAGGAGCACCGTGACCCGAACCATAGACATTCCAACGTTTCAGGCAGCGGTCGTGCGCAACTGCTCTCCCACGCTCGCGGGCATCAAGCCGGCATCGCTCTTTACCTATCCCGGCGTCTACGCCCATCAGGATGGTTCGGACGCGACCGCGTCAATCGCAGAACGCCGAGCACGCCTGCTCAACGTTATCGCCCAGTGCAACCGCGAGCTTAACTCGCTCGGCATTCATCTGAGCGTTTTGGTCTGGCGCCCCTGCGGGGCGCTCGTATACGCATATCGGCCCAATAGCCTCGCCACTTACCTTGCTGACCCGCGCGCCAAAACGGCACTCGCCAAGGAGGGCTACGACACCGGCAACCTCTCGGCATGTCTTGTGCACCTGGCATCGCGCATCACGCTCGCAAGCAATAACGCCGCGGAATGCGCATGCGGCCAAACCCGATGCGCATTGGACCATCAAGCACGCTACGACAACGGCTGCACCTGCGAGTTTCCACACGAAATTGGCTACTTCCTGGGGTATCCCTACGACGACGTGCACGAGTTCATCGCCCAACGTGGCGAGAACTACAAGACCTTTGGAGCCTGGAAGGTCTATACGAATGCCGAGCAGGCGCTTGCGACGTTTGATGCGTACCGTGCCTGCACCCAACACCTCACCTTTATCTATCAGCAGGGCTGCAGCTTGGCGCAACTTGCCCAGGCGACCCGATAGAACGTACAAACCGCGGCCGCACGCCGCACAACCGAAAGGACTCAATATGAGCAAGATCGCAGTCGTCTACTGGAGCGGCACAGGCAACACCGAGGCCATGGCAAACCTCGTCGCCGAGGGCGCGACGTCAGCCGGAGCCGAGGCCGCAGTCATCCCCTGCGCCGACTTCTCTGCCGACAAGGCCACCAACTATGATGCCATCGCCTTCGGCTGCCCCGCCATGGGCTCCGAGGAGCTTGAATACGATGAGTTCCAGCCCATGTGGGATGAGGTCAAGGAAGCCCTCGGCGACAAGAAGGTCATCCTCTTTGGTTCCTATTCGTGGGCCGAGGGCGAGTGGATGGACAACTGGAAGGCGGACGCCGACGAGGCGGGCGTCAACGTCGTCGATTCCGTCATCTGCTACGATGCGCCCGACGATGAGGGCGAGGCGGCCTGCAAAGCCCTGGGAGCGGAGCTGGCCTAACGAAGCCGTCAGAAAGTCGCAAAGCAACTGACAGCCGAGCATTGCACAACAACAGTCGTTCGCGCCCAAACAAAAACGGGGGCCGGATACTATCCGGTCCCCGTTTGCTATATCGATAACTTCGACGCGCCGCTACGAGATATTGCCCAAGAACGCCTTGGTGCGCTCGCTCTTTGGATGATCGAAGACCTCGCTCGGCGTACCCTCTTCCACGATAACGCCACCGTCCATAAAGACGACGCGGTCGGCGACGTCGCGGGCAAAGCCCATCTCGTGCGTCACCACGATCATGGTCATGCCGTCACGTGCCAGGTCACGCATAACGCCAAGGACGTCGCGGACAAGCTCGGGGTCAAGCGCCGACGTGGCCTCGTCAAAGAGCATCACGTGCGGATTCATCGACAGGGCACGGGCGATGGCCACGCGCTGCTGTTGACCGCCCGAAAGCTGACTCGGCATAAAGTCGATACGCTCGGCAAGACCGACCTTGGTCAGCTCCTCGACGGCAATCTTCTCGGCCTCTTCCTTGCTGCGCTTGAGCACCTTTTGCTGCGCGAGCATGACGTTCTTTTTGACTGACAGGTGCGGGAACAAATTGAACTGCTGGAACACCATACCCAGATGCGTACGTACCTTGTTAAGGTCGACGCCCTTGGCGCACACGTCCACGCCCTCAACGATGATCGAGCCGCTCGTGGGCTCCTCAAGGCGGTTAATGCAGCGAAGCATCGTCGACTTGCCCGAGCCCGAGGGGCCCAAGACCACAACGACCTCACCCTTGTGCACATCCAGATCGATATCGCGCAGGACCACGTTGTCGCCAAAGGCCTTCTGGAGGTTCTTGATACTGACGACGACCTCGTTCGAGTTATTGGTTTCGCTCATGATAGGACCTCCTTACAGACCGGCGATGTGATCGGCAGGCGTCGCGACAACCTGTCCGGCGCTCTTGGCGGGACGCTTCTTTTTGGTTTCGGCCGTCCCCAGAAGTCTCGCCTCAAGACCGCTCACCAAGCGCGCAAGCGGCAGGGTAATGACCAGGTAGAACAGGGCGGCAACCACGTACGGTGTAATGGAGCCCGTCGTGGCCACGATGGTACGGGCGTTCATGACGATCTCGACCACACCCACGGCGGCAAGCAGCGACGTATCCTTGTAAAGCAGGATGAACTCGCTGGTCAGCGTAGGCAGGACATTACGGAACGTCTGCGGAATCATGACATAGAGCAGCGTCTGGAACGCGTTCATGCCCAGCGAGCGAGCGGCCTCATTCTGGCCCTTGGGAATCGACTGAATACCGGCACGGAAAATCTCGCACAGGTACGCAGACGAGTTCATGGCCATGACGATGACGCCCAGCACATAGTCGTCAACCTTGACGCCGGCCAGCGGAAGGCCAAAGAACGCGATGTAGATCTGCAGGAACGCCGGCGTACCACGGATGATATTCACATAGATGCCGGCAAGGCAGCGCAGGATGCGCGACTTGGAGATGCGCATGAGCGACAAGGCAAAGCCAAAGGGAATGGCCAACGGAAACGCCACGAGCACGATCGAGAGCGACATGAGGAAGCCTTTGAAGACGATCGGCAGACTCTGGACCAAAATGACCGGGTTCAGGAACAGGCGAAGGAACATGTTGGAATTCCATGCCTCGACCCACGGCTGCTCCTTAAGGTCGGCCAGGAAGTTATCGAATGCCGTCACGCCCTTGATCTCCACCGACGGAATCTTGGAGATCTTCTTGGTCGAACCATCGGCCAAAGCGCAGGTGCCGCTAAAGGCCTCGTCGCCGCCCTCGACGGGGAAGGTCACGCCGTAGACCTCGACACGAAAATAGCCGCCGGCAGGCGCCGTCTCGCCAAAGTCAATCTTGAGCGTCTGGCCGTCAGCCTTGCACGTGGGCTTCATGGGCGTACGATCCATGAGGTCCTCGCCCGAGAGCATCGTCAATCGCGTGTCATCGGTACCAAAGGTCGTGCCATCGGCAAACGTCAGCGAAAGACCGCTCAGTTCCTCGTCGGCATCGGCCTGGACCTCCCAGGTGATGCGGGTCTCGGTGCCACCGACCACGTCGCTGCCCGAACCGGTATTGGGTCGGGCGGTAATCTTTGCGGTCTCAAGCGCCTGGGCGGTCGTGGGCGCATATGCCCCCGCGCACACCAGCGCGAGCGCCACGGCCATGACGCAGGCTAGCTTTTGGAGCAAGGCGGGCAGTGGAAAACGCTGCTCCGCGGCCCCTTCATTCAATCGAGACAAGGTGGCTCCTATCGTGGAAGTTGCCGGCAAAACGAGACGGAAACGCTCTCCGTCAAGAGAAGCACAAAGGCCCTCTCCGCAAAACGGAAAGGGCCCGCGCGCAATCAAGTAGTTATTTTACTTGATGTTGTACTTAGCCATGAGGGCGTCGACGGTACCGTCATCGGTCAGGTCCTTGATAGCCTGGTTGATGTCGTCCTTGAGCTTGGTGTTGCCCTGGTTGATGGCGATGGCGTACTCCTCGCCGGTGCTGATCTGCTTGATGGTCTGGCAGGTGTTGAACTGCTCGGCGGTCAGCTGGCTGGCAACGGAGCGGTTGGTGACTACGGCGTCGCCCTTATCGGACTGCAGGGCGCTGAAGCACTCGGTAGCGTCCTTGTAGGGGACGATCTTGGCCTTGGGGAAGTTCTCCTGGGCAAAGGCCTCGGCGGTCGAACCAGACTGGACGATGATCGTGGCGTCAGCATTGTTGAGCTTCTCGCTGTAGTTGTCGGCCGTGATGTCGGTGTTATCGACCTTGGTCACGATAGCCTGATCGTCCATGTAGTAGGAATCGGAGAAAGTGACTTCCTTCTCACGCTCGGGCGTGTCGGTGATAGCCGCGATGGAAACGTCATACTTGGCACCCGAAGCGACGCCGGGGACGAGCGTGTCGAAGTCGTTGTTGACGTACTCGACATCCAGGCCCAGCTTGTCGCCGATAGCCTTGATGAGCTCAAGGTCAAAGCCTTGATAATCGCCGTTGTCATCCTTGTACTCAAACGGAGCGTACTCGGCAGAGGTGCCGACGGTCAGCGTACCGTCCTTGACGAGCGCGTACTCCTTGGAGCCGTCGACCTTCTCGACCTTAGCGTCGTCAGAGCTGCTGGAACCGGCATTAGAACCAGAGGTGGCGTTGGACGAGCCGCAGCCCGTCAGAGCGAGGGCGAGCGCCATAGCACCCGTGGCGGCAAATGCGCCAAGCTTCTTCAGCTTCATAATCAGTCTCCTTCCAATGACCCCACGTGATTCAAAGGTCTGCAAAAACTGAGGGTTATTATGCACCCGCTTGGAAGAATCTGCAATTAGAAAACTGATTGAAACAAACCCATAACGTGAATGGAGCGTCCCACTTTATGGCAGCCATTACTGCTGCAATGACCTTAACAGTTTGATTTCAGCCGCATAACCTGCAAGTTCGTTCGGTGTCTCCAAAATGAATGGCAATGCGCGCAAGCGACCATTCGATACAATATTCTGCATAACCTGCATACCGCCACCAAATTCCTCGCTGCCAAGGTATCCCTTGCCGATGCACTCGTGACGATCTTTATGGGCGCCGCAGGGGTTCTTCGAATCGTTGATGTGTACGGCATGCAGACGATCGATACCCACCACGCGGTCGAACTCGTCGAGTACGCCGTCCAGATCATGGATGATGTCGTAGCCAGCATCGCTCACATGGCAGGTGTCCAAACAAACGCCCAGCTTATCGGACAGCTCTGGGCACTTGGCGGCAACGCCCTCGATAATGCACGCCAGTTCTTCAAAGCTACGGCCCACCTCGGTGCCCTTGCCGGCCATGGTCTCGAGCAATACCGTCGTCTGCTGTCCCTCAAACATCACCTGGCACAGCGTGTCGACAATCATCTGAATGCCGGCGTCTGCCCCCTGTCCCACATGCGCACCGGGGTGGAAGTTGTAGTAGTTGCCGGGCAGTGCTTCCAGACGCTGCAAGTCCTCGGCCATTGCCTCCAAGGCAAACTCGCGCGCCCGCTCTTTGGCAGAACAGGGGTTGTAGGTATACGGGGCATGCGCCACCAGCGGTCCAAAGTCGTTTTGCGCCATAAGCTCGCGCAGAGCCGCCACGTCATCCATGTCAAGTTCTTTTGCCTTGCCACCGCGCGGGTTGCGCGTAAAGAACGCAAAGGTATTGGCGCCAATGGACAGCGCCGTCTCCCCCATCGCCCGATAGCCCTTCGTCGTCGAAAGATGACACCCGATCGTCAGCATCTCCAGCTCCCTACTCATCAGTTGCGGTGAAATACGGTCTATTGGTGCCTTATTTTGGCGCAAACAGACCGTATTCCACCGCAAGTTATAAAGGGCATCAGGGACAAAGGCCTCCAGGCATTCCAAGCGCTGGTGCCATGCCCCCACGCCCTAAAGTTTCAAACGAATCGCATCGATGATGTGTGCACAGCGCTGCGTGGCGGCAAGGGGCATGACGGGACTCTCGAGTTTCCCCGCCTGAATGAGCTGCGTCGCATGCTGGATTTCGCCGTAAAAATCATCGACTTCAAATGGTGCATCGATTTCGAGTACTCGACCGTCGGAATACTTCACATGAGCGCGCTCGGGGCGATGGAGACGCTCGATTTCCAACGAGCCCCGCTCACAGGCAATCGTTAAGCGGCTTTCATATGTTGCTTTGCCGTCGCACGCCATATGAATGGGTATACCGCCGACGCTCATATGGATCTCGTCGGCCCAATCGACGCGGCCGCCTGATACGTCACGCCAGTGAACTTCACGGGACGAAACCTCGCACGCGCCCGAGAGCAAATCCTCAAACCAACCGACCGCATAGCAGCCCATGTCATATAGACAGCCGCCCTGCAACGGATCAAGCAGATAGCCCGAAGGAAACTCGCCGTAATCGAGCTTTTGCACGCTTTCAATCGAGACAATATGGCCAAGCTCACCCGACGCAAGCAAGTCCTTCACGCGAGTGCGCATCGGGCAAAACCGATTCTTCATTGCCTCCATAAACAGCACGCCGCGCTCACGCGAGGTGGAGGCAATCGAGAGAGCCTCTTCCTCACTCAAAACGGCCGGCTTTTCGCACAGCACGGCCTTTCCGGCGCGCAGCGCGCGACAGGCCCAACGCGCATGCATGCCATGCGGAAGAGCCAAGTAGATTGCGTCGACATCGGGGTCGACAATCAGCGCGTCATAAGCCGCATTGCCGTTATCGTCGACCGAGGCATGGCCATGCGCAGCATCGATCGAAAACGCTCGGCAAAATTCCTCGACATGTGCAGGAGTGCGGCCGGCCGCAGCCACTAGCCGTGCTCCGCCGGCCTTCTTGAGCGACGATGCAAATCGATGAGAAATGTGCCCAGCGCCCAAAATGCCCCAACGAACCTCACGCGAATCATTACGTAAACCTCGGTCACCCACGATAGTCTCCCATCAGTTGCGGCGAAATAGTTCCTGCTACCGCCCTATTCTGCCGCAAACAGGAACTATTCCACCGCAAGTTATAAAAGGGTCATGAGGAGCGTGTTTTGCCGAAGACTTTAAGCATGGCCGTTACGGGGCCCGGCTGGAAGCGTCGGCGCACGTCATCGAGACGCTCGGGGATATCGATATGCTGCGGGCAGTGGCGCGCGCATTTGCCGCACTTGACGCAATTGCTCACCAGCTTGGCCTCGCTTGTGCGCACCGCGCTCGCCGTAAAGTACTGCGATAGACCCGTAAACCAGCTGTGCGCATAGCTCACGTTGTAGGCGGCAAAACATCCAGGGATATTGATGCCTTTAGGGCACGGCATGCAATAGCCGCATCCCGTGCAGGGCACGCGATTCGATTTTTCAAACTCCATCAACACGCGCGCAATCGTGTCGAGCTGGTTGGCCGTCATCGAATTCGGCAACGCGAGGTCTGCCAGTGACGAATTCTCGTCCACCTGCGCGGTATCGGTCATACCCGAAAGCAGCATCGTCACCTGAGGATGATTCCACACCCACGAAAGACCCCAGGCGGCAGGAGTGCGCAAATGCGGGTCGCGGGCACTATCGAGCACAGCGCGGGCCCGTGGCGGCAGCTTGCCCGCTAAACGCCCGCCCAGCAGCGGCTCCATCACAAACACCGCGAGACCTCGCTCGGCGGCGGCCATGAGCCCCGCCGTTCCCGCCTGATATCGCTCTCCAGCGTAGTTGTACTGGATCTGGCAAAAGTCCCACTCATACGCATCGAGCATCGTAAGGAAGTCCGCCGCGCTGCCGTGGTACGAAAAGCCTATCTGACGAATACGCCCTGCAGCCTTTTGCTGCGCGATCCAGTCCTCGATGCCCAACGCCACCACACGTTCCCACTGGGCGGGCGAGGTAATGTTATGCATGAGGTAATAGTCGATATGGTCGGTCTGCAGGCGGCGCAGCTGCTCGTCGAAAAACCGATCGAAATCCTCCGCGCATTTGCACGAAGCATGCGGCAGCTTGGTTGCGAGCAAAACCTGGTCGCGCAAGCCCAGGCGTTCAAGCGAAGCGCCCACGCAAGCCTCGTTGCCGGGATAGAGATAGGCCGTGTCCAGATAATTAATCCCCTGCTCCACCGCACGGGAGATGATGGCATCGGCTGTCTTCGCATCGGGGTGTCCCGGCGCACCGGGAAACCTCATGCAGCCCAGACCCAACGCCGAGATACGGTTGCCGCTTTTGGGGTCAACGCGATATTGCACGGCCCCTCCCTTCGCCATCAGCGCCCCGGCAAGGCGAAACACAATGGTCACGCAGCCGAAACATCGTGGAATCGCAATCGAGAACGTATCGTAACGCAGCAGAAATCGAGCTGTCACGGCACCGCTTTAACATCAGCAAAAAGCCCGATGAAAGGAGCCGGGCATGACCACGCGCGAGGACGCCTACCCCTACCCCGGCGAGCAATACATCCTCTCGGTCGACCGCTATCAGATCGAGGTCATGGACCATCTGGACGAGCCTCCCGCCACGGGTGCCGTCATCTTCTGCACCTTCTCCAAGGTCCGCGATGGCGTCGGATACCCCGCCCGCGTCTTTGCGGTCTGCCCTGCAGCGTAGCGTCCAGGCAAACGTTTCTTTTTTATAACAGCCGCCCCGCGCACCCACCAATCACCCTGGCAGCATACAATCCATCAGGCGCCCCTTACGCGGGCGCCTTTTACATGGGGAGATGATTCACATGCAGATCAACAAGGTCGCCTTTATCGGCAAGGGCGGCGTCGGCCTGCTCTAAGGCAGCATGATCGCCCGGGCGCTCGGCAACGACGCCGTCGAATACGTCATGGATGACACCCGTTTTGAGCGTCACGCGGGCGATGCGCTCACTGTCAACGGCAAGCCCTGCGATCTCACGTCCGTCCGCGCCAGCGAGGCGACACCCGCCGATCTGGTCATCCTGACAGTCAAGACCACCGGTCTCGACCAAGCACTCAAGACTATGGAGCGCGTCGTGGGACCCAACACGCTCATCGCCTCGCTATGCAACGGCATTACGAGCGAGCAAAAGATTGCCGAACGCTTTGGCTGGGAGCATACCGTTCTTGGTATCTGCCAGGGCATGGACGCCGTGTTCCTCAACGGCGCGCTCACCTTTACCAATGCGGGCGAGATCCGCTTTGGCGCGACGGCCGGCACGGACCCCGCGACCGTCGCCGCTATCGACGGGCTCTACACGCGCTGCGGCATCGCCCATACCGTCGAGCGCGACATTGCGCACCGCATGTGGGCCAAACTCATGCTCAACGACGGCATCAACCAGACCTGCATGGCCTACGGCGGGACCTACGGAAGCGCCACGGAGCCGGGCTCCGAGCAGCGTCGCTGCTTTGTTTCCGCCATGCGCGAAACGCTTGCGGTCGCCAACGCCGAGGGCGTTGAGCTGACCGAGGCAGACCTGACGCAAATGGTGCACCTCATCGAGGGAATCGACCCCGCCGGTATGCCCTCGATGGCTCAAGACCGCATCGCAAGGCGCAAAACCGAGGTTGATGAGTTCGCGGGCACCATCTGCCGCCTCGCAGCCAAACACGATATCCAGGCACCGCAAAACGAATGGCTCTATCGACGCATTCGCGATATCGAGAAAAGTTGGTAGCGCCGACGCGCCGCATTCAACAGCCTTAACAGCAAAGCCGCCGCAAGGAGCACTCCCCTTACGGCGGCTTTCATCTTCGTCTATGACCGGCGGTCAATCTCACAACAGCTAGCGTTGCGACTCCGGAACCTCGTCCTCATCGTCGCGGCAAAGGACAACACCGGTGCTTCCCAGCAGCGTGGCTGCGATCAGCGCGCCGGCCACGATAGGAGCAGCCCCGCATGTCCCCAGCATGCCCGCGACGAGCGCGGCCGTGGGACCAAGGCAGCCAAGCATCAACGCGACGGCGGCAACGGCAATATCTCGAGCATTCACAAGACCACTTCCTCCAAGAGAAAGACCTTATTTCTCAAGAACCAGTGTGCCCCGCATCCATACGCCCAGCGTACCGCCACGGTAAGGGCTCTGTTAACTCAGACGCGCATAAAGAACGGGCGGCTTTACGTTGCCCTAAAGCTCGGTAAAGACGCCCGTCCGCCAAATATCCGTGATGCAGAAAAATTACCAACCGGTGTAGTAGTCGGTGGTTCCGGCAGCGCAGCCGGAGTCATAGACCTTGCAATCACCCTTGGAGCCCGTAAAGGTCGAGCCCTGGGCCATATCGCCCGCGGCAACAACGTAATAGCCGTCGGAATCGCGCCAAAAGCCCTCAGAATCCTGAGTCCATTCGCCCGTGCGATAGTGATAAAGCACATTGCTGCTGTAATAGGTCTCGCGGCGCCCGTTGTAGTTATTGACACCCGCAGAGCGCGTCAGGCCCGATCCGTTCGCGCAGGACGCGGCAGACGCGTAGGACGAAGTGTAACCGGCGTTGTAGTACGAAGCCTGGGCGGCCTCGGCAGCCTCCGCCTCGGCGGCAGCAGCCTCGAGCGCTTCGCGCTTGGCATCCTCAAGCGCAGTGCGCAGCTCATCGAGCTCGGTCGACTTCGCGTCGACCTCCCCCATCGTCAACAGGCTGCCCGCGCCATCGATACAGCCCTGCAGCACAGCGCGCTCGTCATCGGTGGCATAGTCACCGTACATGTTCATGATAATCTGAGCGCGCATCTCCAGGGAATCGCGCTTGGCCTCCATCGAGGCGTTCCACTCCTGCATGGAACCATAACCATCGCCGCGATAGTCAACGGGCTGCACCAGCGTCGTCTCGGACGGCGTAGATCCAACCGTATCGGACAGTGTTGCGGCGTGGGCATCAGTTGCACCGGCGCCCGCCAAAAGTGCCACGGTCAGAGCGGCGGAAAGGGCGGCGGCTTTCGGTTTTCGTGAATCAATCCTCATGTAGCTGGAAACCTCCGTAGTGCGTTTTTGCTGCGTTTGAGCTGCGTGTGATTCGATCGCGCTGCATAGTACCCCGAGCAAATCGCGACCTGCGGTTTTACTTAAAAGGCGCACGTCAATTGCGTAAAACTCACATCCTCTCAACAGGAGTTTTCCACAACTCGAATGCATAAAGCGTGTCAAAAACCCTGTTTTTGCGCCCTCTCTATGCAAAAAAGGCGCCTGTGCAACCATTGTTCGCACAGGCGCCTTGAGCAGGCATTTTATACAGTTATACCTATCGAGTCGCAAGGGGTCCTTGCACAAGTCGCCTTACTCGTCCAGCGCGGCGAAGGCCTGCTTCAGATCCCAAATGATATCCTCGGCATTCTCGGTACCGATGGAAAGACGGATCGTGGAGGACGTGATGTTCTGCTCGGCGAGCTCCTCGGCAGAGAGCTGGGAGTGCGTGGTGGTAGCCGGGTGCACGACGAGCGACTTGACGTCGGCCACGTTGGCGAGCAGCGAGAACACCTGCAGATGATCGATGAACTTCCAGGCGGCCTCCTGGCCACCCTTAATCTCAAAGGTAAAGATCGAGGCACCGCCGTTGGGGAAATATTGCTTGTAGAGCTCATGGTCGGGGTGCTCAGGCAGGCTCGGGTGGTTCACCTTGGCAACATGGCTGTCGCTGGCAAGGAACTCAACGACCTTCTTGGTGTTCTCGACATGGCGGTCGACGCGCAGCGACAGGGTCTCGGTGCCCTGGAGCAGAATCCAGGCGTTGAACGGGCTGATGCAAGCGCCCTCGTCACGCAGCAGGATGGCGCGGACATAGGTCGCGAAGGCGGCAGGGCCGGCAGCCTCGGCAAACGAGACGCCATGGTAGGAGGGGTTGGGCTCGGCGATCTGCGCATACTTGCCGCTCGCCTTCCAGTCAAAGTTGCCCCCATCGACAATCACACCGCCCAGCGAGGTACCGTGGCCGCCGATGAACTTGGTTGCGGAGTGGACGACGATGTTGGCACCATGCTCCAGCGGACGGAACAGATACGGGGTACCGAAGGTGTTGTCGACGACAACCGGCAGACCGTGCTTCTTGGCGATCTCGGAGATGGCGTCGATGTTGGGGATGTCGGAGTTGGGGTTGCCGAGCGTCTCGAGATAGATGACCGTGGTGCTGTCCTTGATGGCGCCCTCGACCTCTTCCAAGTTATGCGCATCGACAAACGTGGTCTCGACGCCAAACTGGGAGAGCGTATGCTCCAGCAGGTTGTAGGAGCCACCGTAGATGGTCTTCTGGGCAACCACGTGGTCGCCGGCCTGAGCAAGAGCCTGCAGGGTATAGGTGATGGCAGCAGCACCGGAGGCGACGGCGAGACCTGCCACGCCACCCTCGAGGGCGGCGATACGGTCCTCGAAGACGCTCTGGGTGGAGTTGGTCAGACGGCCGTAGATGTTACCGGCATCGGCAAGACCAAAGCGGTCGGCGGCGTGCTGGGAGTTGCGGAACACATAGCTCGTGGTCTGGTAGATAGGCACGGCACGGGAGTCGGATGCAGGATCGGCGCTCTCCTGGCCAACGTGAAGCTGCAGGGTGTCGAAACCAAAGGTGTGCTCGGGGTTGTTGATAAACTGGCTCATGATGATCTCCTTGATCGAATATAAGTAATAAGAGTAAGAGAAGTAAGTGGCTGTCTCCTGATCACGCCGACGGGCGCAAACAGGAGCCCGGCATTCGTCTTGGTAAGCAATTCATATGCGGGCCTCCTTTCGCATCCCGGTTCCGTGGTCGGCTTAATTACCTACCGCCTTTGTGTGTTTTGAATAGTACGAGCATTGTTTCCCTCGGTCAATCACTTAAAAGCGCTAACTTGTTATCGGTTTTATAGATAACACTCGAAAGGACGGGCGCCGATGACCCTCCAGCAGCTTCGCTTTTTGATCGCCGTGGCAGAGTCCGGTTCGATCAACGCCGCAGCCCAGCGCCTCTATACGGCGCAGTCCAATATCTCCAATGCCGTCAAAAGCCTGGAGCAGGAACTTCATATCGAAATCTTTACGCGCTCCAGCCGCGGTGCTGCACTCACCAACGACGGCACCGAGCTTTTGGGTTATGCACGCCAGGTCGTAGAGCAGGCCGACATGCTCGAGGCCCGCTACGAGGACGGCGGTACACCTCAGGCCCGCCTCGCCATCTCGGCCCAACACTACGCGTTTTCGGTCGAGGCCTTTGTCAACGTCGTCGAGCGCTGCCGCGACAGCAAGTTCGAGTTCATCATGCGCGAGACCACCACGGCGCAGATCATCGACGACGTCCGTGCGTTTCGCAGCGACATCGGCATCCTCTATCTGGACGACTTTAACGCCCGCGTCCTGCAGAAGGCCTTCGCCGATGCCCGAGCGAGCTTTCATCCCCTCTTTGATGCGAAAGTCCACGTGTTCGTCAGCGAACGCCACCCGCTCGCCCGCCGCCCGCAGCTGTCGCTTGCCGACCTCACACCCTATACGCGCTATAGCTTTGAGCAGGGCACCTCTAATTCCTTCTATTACTCCGAGGAACCGTTTAGCTATATTCCCTGCAACCGCAATATCCGCGTATCCGACCGCGGGACGCTCACCAACCTGCTGATAACCTCGAACGGCTATGCGCTGTCGACCGGCGTACTCTCCAGCGAAATGCAGTGGGGCATGGCCTCGATCCCCTTGGCAGACGCCCCGACGATGCATGTGGGCTACATCATGCACGACGATCGCAAGCCCTCTCCCCTCTTGCAGCAATACCTCGACGAACTCAACCGCATCATCCATGCCAACCAACTGTCGGAAGACGGGGTAGAAATCGTAGATTGCTAGCCCCCGGCGGGCATGGCGCTACAATGGTCACTCACACGAAACGTACCCAACGAAAGGAACCATGTGAAGGTCATCATCTATACCGACGGCTCGGCCCGATCAAATCCGGGACGCGGCGGCTACGGCGCCGTGCTCAAATACACCAACCCCGCCGGCAAGACCTTCACCTCTGAGCTTTCGCGCGGCTACGCCAAGACCACCAACAACCGCATGGAGCTCATGGCCGTTATCGTGGCACTCGAGGCGCTCAACCGCCCCTGCGACGTCGAAGTCCATTCCGATTCGCAGTACGTCGTTAACGCCTTCAACAAGCACTGGATCGACGGCTGGAAAAAACGCGGCTGGAAGACCGCCAACAAGCAGCCTGTCAAGAACCGCGATCTGTGGGAGCGCCTGCTCACCGCAAAGAGCAAGCACAAGGTTGAGTTCATCTGGGTTAAGGGTCACGCCGGCCATGAGCTCAACGAGCGCTGCGACGAGCTTGCCACCAGGGCGGCCGACGGCAGCAACCTCGATATCGACACTGGCTTTAACGAGAGCGACCTGTAACGGCGTTTTCGCACGCTATTTCCTGCCCCTTCGCGCTACACTCATCCTGTAAACCGAACGGCACGAGGGGGATACATGCTGCGTATAGCGACCATCGGCACATCCATGATTACCGACGACTTTATCCAGGTCGTCAACGCCAACGACCAAGCTGCGTTTGTGGGCACGCTCTCGCGCGATGCTGATCGCGGCGCCGCCTTTACCGCCGAGCGCGGTGGCGAGCGAAACTTTACGTCACTCGATGAGCTTGCGGCAACCGTCGACGTCGACGCCGTCTATATCGGCAGTCCTAACGCACTTCACTACGAGCAGGCCCTTGCCTGCATCGCCGGTGGCAAGCACGTCATCGTCGAGAAACCCTTCTGCGCCACCGAAGCGCAGGCGCTGGAAGTCTTCCGCGCTGCCGAGGCAGCAGGTGTCGTGGCCCTCGAGGCCATGCGTCCCCTCCACGATCCCGCCTTCCACGCCATCGAGGACGCCCTGGGCGAGATCGCTCCCATCCGCCGCGCCTCATTGCGCTTTGGCAAGTATTCCTCGCGCTACAACGAGATTCTCGCGGGACGCGCCACCAATATCTTCGACTGCAATATGGCATCGGGTTCCCTCATGGACATTGGCGTCTACGCCGTCGAGCCCATGGTCGAGATTTTCGGCATGCCCTCCGGCCTTACGAGCATGACTACTCTGCTCGACCCCACCACGCGACAGCTCACGCACGGCCCCATCGACGGCTGCGGTTCCATCCTCGCCAGCTATGGCGGAGGCCGCATCTCCGTCGAGCTCGCGCACTCCAAAATTACGAATGACCTGCTGCCCTCGCAGATCGAAGGCGAGCGTGGCACTATCCAGATCGACCATCTGTCCACGCCCCGCAACGTCCGCATCGACTATCGCGGCGATGTCGTACGCGGCTCGGCGACCGAGGCGCCGCGCGAACAGGGCGACAACAGCCTCGTTCTCGACCTGCCCAAATCGAGCAACACTATGGAATACGAACTCACAGACTTTATCACCGCCATCGGCGGCATCGATAACGTTAGGGAAGAGATTTGGGAGACCCCGGCGGGACGCCACGAGCTTGGCCACTACCGCGATGTCACGCTCGTCTCACTGCGCATCATGGATGCCGTGCGCCAGCAGGCCGGCATTATCTTCCCGGCCGACGCAGGCAAGCAGGCCTAGCGATGGGCTTCTTCGATACGTTCTTCTCCAGCGTCACCGGCGGCAGTCGAGAACCTCAAAAACCATCAAACGTCGAGCTCGAGCTGCGCCGCAGGCTTACTGTGCTCGCAAGCGACGAGGCCACTCAAGACACTCCCCTGCGCTATTTCCTGCGCTGGGCGGGGCAAGTCCAAGGCGTTGGTTTTCGCTTTACCAACACCAACCTCGCGCAGGCACGCGCACTCACCGGCTGGGTGCGTAACATGGAAGACGGCTCAGTCGAGATGGAGATACAGGGAGCTCCGGCAGACATCCTATCTCATCTCGAGGCGCTTCATGCCTCCTACGAGCGCATGGGAACGCGTTTTCGCCTCGTAGACGCCCAGGTCCGAGCCCCACTTGCCAATGAAGACGGTTTCACTCCTCATTATTAGCATTGTGTGCTAAATACGGTATCATTTACCTACGACCGTTAATAGAAAAGAGGCGAGGCGCATGGCGGTGCAAAGAAGGAATACCAAGCAGCGAAAGCTGGTTCTTGACGCCGTGCGCCAAAGCTATAACCATCCCACCGCCGACGAAATCTACAACGCCGTGCGCGAACAGGATGACAAAATCAGCCGCGGTACGGTCTACCGCAACCTCAATCTCTTGGCCGACGCCGGCGAGATCCTCTCCATCAAGACGCCGGGCGGGAGTCGCTTCGATCGCACCATCGAGCCGCACGCACATATCATCTGCACCTCGTGCGGCCGCGTCATCGACGTACCGCTTCCCTTCGATGCCCAGCTCGACGCCAAAGCGTCCGAGCAAATCGGCTGGCACGTCACGTCGCACTACACCATCTTCGAGGGTCTCTGCCCCGACTGCCGGTAGCCCTTAGGGGCATGCCCGCAAATCTACTTGCCCATCCGCTACAGCAAACAGCACATTTCTAGGCATGTCCCAAATGTCTACTCAGCAAGTAGACGACGCAGCTCTTCTTCGACCGTACGCACGTAGCGGACGCGGTCGTTAATGCCACGCATAGAGGGGTTGCAGCTCTCCATCAGATAGGGATGGCCCACGACGTTGAGCATGTCGCGATCGTTCTCATTGTCGCCAAACGCCATCATCTCATCGGGCGAAATACCCAGGGCACGACCGTAATCGGCAAGCGCGGAGCCCTTGCCCGAACCGAAACCGATAAAGTCCGTCCATTCGGTTCCCGACGTCATCACGTCGACACGGTCGCTAAAGAGGCGCTCAAAATGCTCCAGCGCCGCCGGCTGATCCACCTCGGGCGTCTGGAAGGCAATCTTAATGACGTCCTCGTCGATGTCCTCGGGACGGTCGACCACCGCCACATCGCAGTGGACCTCATAGCGCAAATGGTCGACGAACGCATCGTTGCCGCTCATGGTGTAGAGGTGCCCCTCACACGAAAGGGTCACGTCGGCATGGGGATACGCAACCACAGCATTCGCGATATCCATAGCAAGGCTACGCTCCATGGAACGCTTGACAACGGCACGCCCCTCGCTCATGACCAGAGCTCCGTTTTCGCATACATAGGCGAGCTCATCGGCCACCGGGGCAAACAGATGGCGCAAGCTCGCATATTGACGGCCACTCGCCGGCATAAACACGATACCGCGACGATGCAGCTCATCGATAAGCTCAAAGGCCTCGGAACGCGGCTCGCGTTCCCCCGGATGCAGCAACGTGCCGTCCAAATCGCATGCAATCAGCTTGATTCCCTCAAGACCCATATGCTTCCCCCAAAGCCTCTCATCAACAGCAAGACGGACTTTGAATGGCAATCCCTCAAAGCCCGTCTTGCGCATACGCGCGCTTAGCCGCGCGTCTTTTTTACGATGGTAAAGTCGGGAGCCATGCTCACGACGACCTCCGCCGCACTCGACGCAAAGCGCCGGCTGGCATCGAGCTCGCGTGTGACCACCGAGAGCCGAACACCCTCGACGCCCCGGAGCATGCGGCCCAAAACAGGCTGCACCGGCGTATACATGCGCACGGTATGCTCGTCCGAGTCGCCCCGGAAGAGCGGCGCATGCATGTTGCCGATCTCCCAGCACGCATGCGCGAGCGCAATCGGATCCATGCGGTCGACTTCGACCAAATAAACCTCGGCGCTGCGCAGGCGCACGACAACCGCCACGGGCACCACGCCCGAACGGTCAATGGCGAGCACGTCGCCATCGGCAAGACGACCACCGTCGGTAGCATCCAGCCGAACATCGATCGTGCGCCCCAGCTCCGTCACGCCCGCAAACGCGCATACATCAGCCTGGTCCCAATCGAGCAGTAGCTCATCGACCTCAAAGACACCGCCCAGCTCCCGGCGAAGCAGGAGTTCATAGGACGGATCGTTGAGATTTCCCAAGCATGTCGTCGAAACCAAGCGTTCAGGCATACTCTAACCCTCGACCTCGACGAGCTCGATATCAAAGTTGAGGTCCTTGCCGGCCAGCTCGTGGTTGGCATCGAGCGTCACGGCCTCGGGCGTCACGTCAATGACGACGGCGGGGACAGGCATGCCACTCGGCGTGGACAGGAAGAGCTTCATGCCCTTCTCGATCTGCTCGATGTTGGGAACCTGCTCGGCCGGGAAGGTAATAACCATCTCAGGATTGTGCTCGCCGTAGGCATCGGCAGCAGGAATGTGCACGGTCTTCTTCTCGCCCACCTGCATGTCGACAACAGCGGCGTCGAAGCCCTTGATCATCTGACCGGCGCCGCAGGTGAACTCCAGCGGCTCGCCGCGATCGTAGGAGCTATCGAACTGCGTGCCGTCATCGAGCGTGCCGCGATAATGGGTCTTGACCTTCTTGCCCTGGTTGGACATGGTAACCTCCGTAATAAGGGCGGCACACAACGCGGGCCGCCATGAACATATGGCGCTAACTATACCCTAGTCATACAATTCAAAGACAGTTTGCAAAGAAACGCTGCAACCGGAGGAACCATGGCATATCCCGTATTTGACCTACACTGCGACACCGCCGACCGCATCGGCTGGGCCACGCTCGATCTCGACCTGCGCTTTACTGCCGGCACCGACGGTTATTTCCCCGGCGACGAAACGCATCCGCAAGATTTCGACCTCATCGAGGGCAACGCCTGCGCCATCTCGCTCGCAAAGATCGGCAACACGCCGTGGGCACAGTGCTTCGCCACGTTTGTCCCCGACGAGATTCCCACCGCCCACGCTGCGCGCTTCCAGGCGCAAATCATGGCGCACATGAGCGGCCAGGCAATGCTCAACCACGACCGCATGGTCAACGTGCGCAGCGCCGCTGACATTCGCCCTGCGCTCAAAGACGGCAAGGTTGCCTGCATCCACACCATCGAAAACGCCACGTTCTTTGCCGAGGACCCCGCGCTGATCGAGGTGCTCAAAAGCTTGGGCGTGCTTATGTCGTCACTCAGCTGGAACGCGCAGGGACCGCTCGCGAGCGGGCACGATACCCACGCCGGCCTCACCGCCGCCGGCATTGAGGCGCTTACGCAGATGGAGCACGCCGGCATGGTACTCGACGTCTCCCACCTCAACGATGAGTGCTTTGACGAGGTTGTCGCCCACGCCACGCGCCCCTTCGTCGCCAGCCACTCCAACTCCCGCACCGTCTGCGGCGTCAAGCGCAACCTCACCGACGACCAGTTCCGCACCATTCGCGACATGGGCGGTATCGTCGGCCTCAACTACTGCAGCGAGTTCCTTTCCAACGACGCAACCGACAAGACCGCCGCAGACGTCACCTTCGACCAGCTGGCGGCACATATCGAGCACTGGCTCGACCTGGGCGGCGAGGACGTCATCGCACTCGGCGGCGACTGGGACGGCGCCACGGTGCCTGCTTTCCTCTCCGATGCCAGCAAGATGCCCGAGTTCCAGAACATGCTCTCCAAACATTTTGGCAAGACCGTGATGCAGAAGCTCTGCAGCGACAACGCGCTTGCCTTCTTTGAGCGTTATTAATTTCATATCCCTTGAGCGGGCCGGCATGCCGAACGGTCGACATGCCGGCCCGTCCGCAATCTGAAGGACCGCTTTTGACGCAGCAATTTACGATTACCGTATCCCGACCGGATGGCACATCCATCCCCGTCGTCGTTACCAAAAAGCGCGTCAAAAACTTCAACCTGCGCGTCACATCGAGCGGTGAGGTCCACGCCAGCGCACCGCTCGGCGCCAGCCGCGAGCGTATCGAAGCGTTTATGAAGCGCAACAGCGCCTGGATTATCAGCCGGCTTGCCCAGCGCGAGCAACGTCAGGCGACGGCGCGAGAGCCGCTCAGCCCCTCGTCCATCATTGCACTTTGGGGCAAGCCCATCACGGTACAAGATGCGCTCGATCACAACTTTGCGTCACCCGCACCGCGGCCCAAGCAGGCCACCTTCGCAAGTTTTATAGGTGCCGACAAATCGAACGAACGCCCACAGGCCAAGCGGCACGCAACCCTCGACGACCTAACGTCCGATGAGCTCCAAGCCCGCATCGACCAACTCTATGCATCCGAGGTCACCGCAGCGCTACGCGACATCGCGCATGCGTACGAAATCGCAATGGGCGTCACCGTGGCCCGCGTCTCCGTGCGCAGCATGAAAACGCGCTGGGGCTCATGCACACCCAAAACCGGCGCCATTCGCATCGCACGCGAACTTGCCGCCTATCCCATCGAGTGTCTCGACATGGTTGTCGCCCACGAGCTCGTCCATCTGCTCGAGCCAAGCCACAATCAGCGGTTTCACGCCCTGCTCGACACGTACTGCCCCAACAATAAAGCTCTGTCGCAGCGGCTCAAGCAGCCACCCCTCAATAAGCTCTAGCGTCGACTAGCGCACGCGCTCGATCTCGACGCCGCAGCTTGCCAGGGGAAGACCGACGGGCGCCCAAGGCTTATCGAGCTTAACACGCACGCCAAGCAGCAAGGGGTAACGACGCAGCAGCATCTGGGCCACACCCTCGGCTGCCGCCTCGATAAGCTTAAACGTATGCTCGCGCAGATAGCCATCAACATCGTGGCACACCGAGCCATAGTCAATCGAGGCGTCCAGGTTATCGTGCTCCCCCGCTGCACGCAGGTCGGCATAGAGCACCAGGGACACGATGAACTTCTGGCCAAGGGCGTTCTCTTCGGGATACACACCGTGGTTGGCAAAGACCTCGAGACCGTCGATAGTAATGCGGTCGGCATGGCGCAGGTCATCATAGCTCACGTGGGGCACCGCCGTTGCGGTGGATATTTCGCCCCTTCCACGGCGGGCGAGCTCGGCACCTTCAGTCTTGGTTGCATTCTCGGGCAGTTTCTTATTACTCATCGCGATCGTCTCCTTCGTTTAGAACCCCGACCGCGCAAACTAACTACACGCGAATCGACAGGTTCTTTTTATCGTCGCTCCAGTTGCAAGCATTGCGCGCGGGGCATGCAAAGCAGGCGCGCGACGCTTTGTCGGCTGCATAGAGCAGACGCTCAAGCGGTTGGCTGTTCACGCGCAGCTTTCGATGGCCCAGAATGGCCGTCTTAATGGCTGCGGCATCGGCCGGCTCAAACGCCACGTCATCGGGCATGCCGCCGAGAATCGCATCAGCGACGCGCTCGCTTGCAACATCATGGGATATACCCGATTCATACTGTTCATCTTTGCCGATATCGTGAAGAAGTGCCGTGGCGTAAATGACCTCGCGGTCAAACTCGAGCTCTTCCTCGAGATTCTTGATCCACATAATACGAGCGACATCCAGCAGGTGGTCAATACCGTGGCGGCAGAAGATGCGCCCCGATTCCAACTGTGCAATGTTGCCCAGGTGGCGCCGGAACAGGCCGTTGGCACAGATGTAATCGATACGAGGCATGGCACCAAAAGGCGCCAGGCCCGAAGCCATAAAACCGCGACGTGGCGTTCCCTCGTCAGTATTCGATGTAAAGTCGTTGACGACCCTCATAGTTAGCGTCCCAGCATCCTAAAGAATCGCTCCTCGAGCGCCGGATCGGCCTCAAAGACGCCGCGACGAGCGAGCGTCACGGTCTTGGTGCCGGGCTTTTGCACGCCGCGCATGGTCATGCACATATGCTCAGCTTCCATGAGCACAATCGCTCCCTGGGGAGCGAGATAATCCATGAGGGCATCGGCAACCTGTGCACACAGCTGCTCCTGCAGCTGCAGACGACGGGCATAGACCTCAACCGTGCGGGCGAGCTTAGAGAGCCCTGCGACACGGCCGTTGGGGATATAGCCAATGGCAGCCTTGCCATAAAACGGCAGCAGATGATGTTCACACAGCGAGTAAAACGTAATGTCGCGCTCGATAACCAAATCGTTCGAAGCGACGGCAAAGGTTTTAGACAGGTGCTCCTCGGCACTCTGGTCCATACCGCCGGCGATCTCACCATACATACGGGCAACGCGCGCCGGGGTCTCCAGCAGGCCCTCACGAGTTGGGTCCTCGCCTATGCCCTCAAGCAACAGCTTAATGGCGGCCTCGACTTTTTCCTGATCGACCATCTGGGCCTCACTTTTCCGATTTTGCGTTCGCGCTATGGTACCACGCCCTCCGGCATCAGCCACAAGCTACATAGTATGGGTCGAATAGACCGGATCGTCCCGCCAAAGCTCCACGGCGTCGCAAAGCGCAACGCCCTCACGTGCAGCACGAGCGCGCGTGGCGTTCATGTCAATCACGCGTTGATTGCTCGAGCCCCTAAAGCGCAACGAGATATCGTACAGATCCTGAACGAACGGGCCGTCCACCAACATGTCGAGGCAGGCTAGGATACGGTCCGTCGCCTCAGTATGGTGGCGGCCACCCGGCATAAGCTCCTCGAGCACGTCGCCGGTAAAGCACCAAATGGTCTTGCTCGACCCCGCAGGATAAGTGGCACGAACACGCTCAATGAAGTCAACAAGCCCCGCCTGATTCTCGGGCTCCATAGGCTCGCCACCCAGAATCGTCAGACCATCGATAAAGGGATGGTCGAGACTCTCGATAATCTTATCCTCGACGGCGCGATCGAACGGCTCGCCCGCAGCAAAGTCCCACGCGACAGAGTTAAAGCAATTCTTGCACCCACGACG
This sequence comes from uncultured Collinsella sp., assembly GCA_902469665.1. GTDB lineage: Bacteria > Actinomycetota > Coriobacteriia > Coriobacteriales > Coriobacteriaceae > Collinsella. Next base: position 96,751 of record CABRDE010000024.1, read on the forward strand.
GCACCCGCTCACAAACAGAGAAGTACGAACGCCTTCCCCATCAGCAATATCGAAATACTTAATGTTCGCGTAGTTCATAGGTAACTCTCCTGGGAGGCCAGGACATATCATCCCGTCCTCAAACATTCTCGGCCTGCAGCCTGCGAAACTGCGGGCGGGACGATATGTCCCGGCCTCATGCAAAGGGTAACTCAATGAACGAAGCGAACATCGAGCATAGGGTTCGAGGTCCAATAAATACTCAGCTGCAGCTCAACCGCCATTGCAAGCAGATCGTCATTGCAGCTCAACTCATTTCCGCTAAGAACTTCGAGGAGTGAGCAGACCGCATGCCGCATCTCAGCTACATCAACTTGGCTGCCCGTAGCGAGGCCCCGGACCTTTGCTCGATATGAGTTCCGCACGAACAGGAGGCGCCAGTGGCGCCTCCGTCGTGAGCCAGGACTGTCCGAAATAGCGAGTAAAGGTCCGGGGCCTCGCTACGGGGCAGCCTGGGATGGTTATTAGAGATGCAGCACGCGGTCGCGGATCTCCTCGGTTCGACCCTGGTTCCAGAACTGGGTACCGATGTAGCCGCACGTACGACGAGCGACGTTCATCTTTTCCTGGTCGCGGTTGCCGCAATTGGGGCACTCCCACACCAGCTTGCCATCGTCCTCGACAATCTTGATCTCACCATCGTAGCCGCACACCTGGCAGTAGTCGCTCTTGGTGTTGAGTTCGGCGTACATGATGTTGTCGTAGATGTACTGCATCACGCGAATGACAGCCTTGAGGTTGTCCTGCATGTTGGGAACCTCAACGTAGGAGATAGCACCGCCCGGCGAAAGCTGCTGGAACATACCCTCGAACTTGAGCTTGTCGAATGCGTCGATCTCCTCGGACACGTGGACGTGGTAGCTGTTGGTGATGTAGCCCTTGTCCGTCACGCCCGGGATGATGCCAAAACGACGCTGCAGGCATTTGGCGAACTTGTAGGTCGTCGACTCAAGCGGGGTGCCGTACAGCGAGAAGTCGATATCGCTTTCGGCCTTCCACTCGGCGCACTTGTCGTTCATGTGCTGCATGACGGCCATGGCAAACGGCGTGCCCTCCTTCTCGGTGTGGCTGTGACCCGTCATGTACTTAACGCACTCATACAGGCCGGCATAGCCCAGGCTGATCGTAGAGTATCCGCCCACGAGCAGCTTGTCGATCGTCTCGCCCTTCTTCAGACGCGCCAGGGCGCCGTATTGCCAAAGAATCGGCGCGGCGTCAGAAAGTGTACCCATCAGGCGCTCATGACGGCACAGCAGGGCACGGTGGCACAGCTCAAGGCGCTCATCGAAGATCTTCCAGAACTTGTCCATATCCTGGTGCGAGCTCAGTGCGACATCAGGCAGGTTGATGGTCACAACGCCCTGGTTAAAGCGACCATAGTACTTGGGCTTGTTCGGGTCGTAGTTCAGCGCGTTGGCAACGTTGTTAAAACCGTTGCCCGAACGGTCGGGCGTCAGGAAACTGCGGCAACCCATGCAGGTGTAGCAATCGCCGTTGCCGGCGCTCTCGCCCTTAGACAGCTTGAGCTCGCGCATCTTCTTCTCGGAGATGTAATCGGGCACCATGCGCTTGGCGGTGCACTTGGCAGCCAGCTGGGTCAGGTAGAAGTACGGGGAATCCTCGTGAACGTTATCGTCCTCGAGTACATAGATAAGCTTGGGGAATGCCGGGGTAATCCACACGCCGGCCTCGTTCTTAACGCCCTCGTAGCGCTGGCGAAGCGTCTCCTCCACGATCATGGCAAGGTCGTGCTTCTCCTGAGGCGTACGGGCCTCGTTAAGATACATAAAGACCGTCACGAACGGCGCCTGGCCATTGGTGGTCATAAGGGTCACGACCTGATACTGAATCGTCTGGACGCCGCGACGGATCTCGTCACGCAGGCGATCCTCAACGACCTCGCGAACCTTTTCGGGAGATGCGGAAACGCCGAGCTCCTCGAGCTCGCGGGCGACCTCGCCACGAATCTTTTGACGGCTCACCTCAACAAAGGGGGCAAGATGGGTCAGCGAGATGGACTGGCCGCCGTACTGGGAGGAAGCAACCTGGGCGATAATCTGCGTCGCAATATTGCAGGCGGTCGAGAAGCTGTGCGGCTTCTCAATCAGCGTGCCCGAAATAACAGTGCCGTTCTGGAGCATGTCCTCCAGGTTCACCAGATCGCAGTTGTGCATATGCTGGGCAAAGTAATCCGAATCGTGGAAATGGATCAGACCCTCATTATGGGCATCCACGATCTCCTGAGGCAGCAGCACGCGCTGGGTCAGGTCCTTGGAAATCTCGCCAGCCATATAGTCGCGCTGAACGGAGTTGACGGTCGGGTTCTTGTTGGAGTTCTCCTGCTTGACCTCTTCGTTATTGCACTCGATCAGCGACAGGATCTTGTCATCGGTCGTGTTCTTCTGGCGCTTCAGGCTCTGAACATAGCGATAGATGATGTAGTGGCGGGCAACCTCGTAGCAGTCGAGACGCATGATCTCGTCCTCGACCAAATCCTGGATCTCCTCGACCGAAACGGTGTGGCCCGCGTTCTCGCATGCCTCGGCGACGTTTTGCGCCGCATAAACCACCTGGCGGTCGGTTAGACGAGAGCTCTCCTCGACCTCCAAGTTAGCGGCGCGGATGGCATTGACAATCTTATCGATGTCAAAGACAACCTCGGTGCCGCTGCGCTTGATGATCTTCATCCTCTTGCCTCTTTCGCGTCGTAGCCTCATTGCGCTTCAGAGCCAAACGATGCCCGGCAGGGCTTGCCCCTGTCTTGCGGCGCCGTCGCGCAATCTGTGTTCTCGATAAACCATAAGCCTCTATGCGGACATTCCCAGGAGCCGATCAAGCGGCTCAAGGACACGTTCAAAAGAGGCAATTAAGGTCTTCGTTCTCTGTCCGCCATCTATCATACGACAAAGATGCATCTATATCCTGTATTCTTTTTTTAGGTCAAACACAACATATAGTGTTTCAGCAGGTCAAAGCAATTAGTCATTTTGCAGACGCATTATAAATGAGGGGTATTTGACAAGTCGGTAAAACGTTACCAACACGGCTACCTGCATGGCAGCTATAAAACCCCCTTAGTCAAGCCACTGACAAATCCTACTAAAACCAAGCCACTCACGCCAAAAGAATCCAAAAGATTATGCTTGACCAACATGTTGCGGTCACGCTCGGCCAGGACGTATGCAATCTGCCGGCACCCCTACGGGATACGAAGACCATCGCATACAGACCTTGGATCAAAATTTGCTGGCATGTTTGGCGGCATAAAACAAAACAGTCCAGAAGCAAAGCCTCTGGACTGCGAACATTTGGTGGGCGTTAGAAGATTTGAACTTCTGACCTCTTCCGTGTCAGGGAAGCGCTCTCCCCCTGAGCTAAACGCCCAAATGGAGCGGACAACGGGGCTCGAACCCGCGACCCCAACCTTGGCAAGGTTGTGCTCTACCAACTGAGCCATGTCCGCTTACGAGGATTAATCTTACGTGATACCCGCATCCTATGCAAGAACTTTTTTGAAAAGTTTTGCGACGCCCTCGCGAACCTCGCGAAGACATCAGCCACCACGGAAGGTGTAGGCAAACGCAAACTCGCCGCAAGAGGCCCCCTACACCTCACCGAGCATGATCCAGGCAGAGCTGTCCTGCGCGAGCCTGCCGTCTGCAAGCGGTGATGAGGTGAGCAGGACCCTGCCCGCCGGCAGCTCCACGGGTGCTGCGCCGAAGTTTGTCACACACGCCCAGCCGTTGTCGCGGCGATAGGCGATGACGCCGCCCTCGGCGCCGTCGGCGCCATCCGCAAGACCGGTGCGCCCGTCAAGATCGAGCCACGCAAGATCGTTGGCGCACCCGCGCAGCTTGCGCCGCAGCCAGAGGGCGTCACGATAGAGCGCAAGCATCGATGTCGGGTCCGCTTCTTCCCTATCGGCAGCGTAATCGGAAAACCATGCAGGCTGCGGCAGATGGGGCGCCGCATCGGCGTCCGCCGGTGAAAACCCAAACGATCCGCCTTGCGCGGGATCGTCCGCCGCCACCCACGGCAGGGGCACGCGGCAGCCGTCGCGCCCCTTCTCGCTCTTCGGTCCGTGCGTATTGGTCGCAGTAGGATCTTCGAGTGCAGTCCACGGGATGTCAGCCACCTCAAAAAGGCCGAGCTCCTCACCCTGGTACACGTATGCCGAGCCCGGAAGCGCCAGCTCAAGCAAAAGGGCTGCCCGCGCGCGGCGCTCGCCGAGTTCACGGTCCTCGTCATAAGACGACCCGTCACGTAAGAGCCAGTCGAGCGCAATCTGATGGTAGCGCGTCGCCTTGATTTGCGGCAGGGCATAACGTGTCGCCACGCGCGGCACGTCGTGGTTGGAGAGTACCCAGGTCGAGGCGGAATCGGATTCGACGGCTGCCTTCAAGCCCTTCTCGATTGCAGTGCGCATGTCATCATAGGTCCAAGTGGCCTTGGCAAACTCAAAGTTGAATGTCTGGCCAAGCTCGCTGGGACGCGCGTAGAGATACTGGCGCTCAGGCAACACCCACGCCTCGGCAACGGCACTGCGCGGCGGATTATAGCGGTCGAACACGCGGCGCCACTCGCGATAGATCTCGTGGACCTCATTGCGGTCCCACAGCGGATGGGTGCCGTCGTCAACCATGTCATCGCCCTCGGCGAGATGCCACCGGTCGAGGTCATCGCGGTCGAGATCCTTGGCGAGACCCTGCGCCACATCAATGCGAAAACCGTCGACGCCTCGATCGCTCCAAAACGCCAGGACGTCGCAAAATAGCGCGTGAACCTCAGGGCATGACCAGTCAAAGTCCGGCTGCTCGGGCGTAAACATGTGCAGATACCACTGACCGTCCGCAACACGCGTCCATGCGGGGCCGCCAAAGTTGGCATTCCAATTGGTGGGAGGCAGCTCGCCATGCTCGCCGCGACCATCGCGGAAGATATAACGGGCGCGCTCGGGCGATCCGGGGCCGGCGGCAAGAGCGGCTTCGAACCAGGGGTGCTGGTTGGATGAATGGTTGGGCACGATGTCGACGATGACCTTGATGCCGCGCGCGTGAGCCGCAGCGATCATGTCATCGAAGTCGTCAAGTGAGCCGAGACGTGGGTCGACATCGCAGTAGTCCGCCACATCATAGCCGCCATCGACAAGAGGCGATGGGTAAAACGGGCTCAGCCAGATGGCCTCGATACCCAGCCGCTCAAGATAGTCCATCTGCTGGGTAATGCCCGCGATATCGCCCAGACCCGAACCAGTCGAATCCTTAAACGAACGCGGATAGATCTGATAGATCGCGGCGTCGGACATCCATGAGCGCGAAGAAGACTTTTCTGTAGCCATGGGGCGTATCTCCCTTGCAACGAGGTTATGCGAGATGCCCACGATGATACGCCCAAAGCGGACATTCGCGGCAAACAACGCCACAGCCACGCCCCAAAACGCTCGCTCCCTCTCGGGTTCGAGCCCATGCAATGGATACAAAAAAGCCCGGCTACCGTAGTAGCCGGGCTGTTGCGTTTGGAGCGGACAACGGGGCTCGAACCCGCGACCCCAACCTTGGCAAGGTTGTGCTCTACCAACTGAGCCATGTCCGCATATGTAAAACAAAACGGGCGCCGGAGCGCCCGGATGTTGCCTGGAGGCGAAGCCCGGATTCGAACCGGGGGTAAAGGCTTTGCAGGCCTCTGCCTTACCACTTGGCCACTTCGCCGAAAAAGGACCGCCTAAACGGTCCGGAAATGCAATGGAGCGGACAACGGGGCTCGAACCCGCGACCCCAACCTTGGCAAGGTTGTGCTCTACCAACTGAGCCATGTCCGCTTGCGGGTTATTAATTTACGCGAGTTGTCCAAAAGACGCAAGTACTTTTTTCAAAAAACTTGTCTGCCGCATGTTCTTAGTAGCTAAACGCGCTAAAGCGATTGGCTAGGCACACGATTCCAGCGCTCCGCTAAACAGCTTCACCATCTGCACGCGCGTGCCGGCGCCGTCCGTACGACGAGCAACCTCCACGTTATCGACGAGCATACGCATAAGCTTGATGCCACGGCCGCGCTCCTCAGATGCGACCGGTTCGCTCGTTTCATCGATAGAATAGCCGGCACCCCGATCAAGCACCTCAACCACAACGCGATCGCCATAGGCCTGAACCGTCAGGACGCACCCGATACCGCCCGCATGGTCATAGGCATTACCCAGCGCCTCCCCCGACGCCAATGCGACATCGTAGCGCTCGTCACGGCGCAACGGAAGCGATTCAAGGAGTTCGGCGATGCGATGTCGGTAGTATGGAAGATTCTCGATACCCTGACGGACCTCGACGCTCTTACTCCAGCGAGGCAGCTCCCCCACCGGAATGGCGGGAATAGACTCCCGTGCCGGCCCCGCGACATGAAGGATATCGACAAGACGAGCAATCTCCAAAAAGCGAACAACTTCACCTGATGCATTGACGAGCGAAAGCAGGCCTTCTCGCCTCATGAGCTCACGAGCGCGCGTAAGCAGGAATGCCAAGCCCGTCGAATCGATAAAGCTAACAGCCTGACAGTTGATGACAACACGACGCACGCCGCGGCCAATCAAAGCATCCAACCGCCGACGCAGCGCAGGCACCGTGGCGATGTCGATATCGCCTGGTGGCGTCAAAACCGCTATGTCATTCCACTCATTCATACGACCATGGTTCCCCAAAAAAGCCCACTCGATGCATTCGTTTCCCCAACCGTGCGGATTCAGCCCGCCCAGCGTCGTCTATGAACGACCCTGTAAAAACTCAAGGGACACCAATGCAATGTCATCGTCCAGCGCCGATTCGGTAAATCGGTCAAGCTCGCCCAAGACCTTGCCGCAGATTCCCGATACGCCCTCACCCGAGACAGAGAGCAGAAGGTCACGAAGGCGCTGCTCGCCAAAGAACGCTCCGGTGCGGTCGCGGGCCTCAATCGTTCCGTCCGTATACATGAAGAGCATGTCGCCAGGAGCGAACGTAAACACGCCTGTCTCGTACACCATGCTCTCAAAGGCACCGATTACGCCCGATTGGCATCCAAGCAGCTCGACCTCTCCCCCACGGGCCTCGCCACCACCCAGCGGCATCGACTCTGGCCTGATGACCATGGTCGGAGGATGGCCCGCCGAACAATACGTTGCGCGTCCGGCTTTAAGGTCAATCTTGGCGATAAAGGCCGTCACGAACGTCTCGACCCTCGAGAAGCCCATGAGCATGCTGTTAAGGGAGCGTGCCATGCGGGCCGGTCCAGCGCCCTCCCAGGCATATGCCGTCAGGGCCGTCTTGACGAGCGCGGACATCGATGCGGCCTCAATGCCTTTGCCAGACACATCACCCAGAATCATGACGGCGCAGTCGTCGGGAAGACGGATGAGCGTATAGAAATCGCCGCCGACCAACGCCGAGTTCGTGGCCGACAGGTACACCGAATCGGTTGCGATACCCGGAACATCCCCCAGGGAATTTCTCATGCCGATCTGAAGGGTCTGAGCAATATGGCGCTCCTCGCGCTTTTGAGATTCGCCCTCGTAGATCAGTTCAAAGTCATGCGCTAAGTGCACCAAGTAGTCATATTCAAGGTCATCAATCGGCTCTTGGCTACCATCACGAAGCAGCAGCGCGCGCGTCGTCGGGCTCTTCGCAACAGAAGCAGGAACAATCGCGTCGTTACTGTGCTTGCCATCACCCTCAGAGCGCGGGCGCCCCGCCTCGATGCCGGAGTCGACGTAGAGACCTTGACAAGGCAGACCATGCGCCCTAAGCCAGCCTCCCATAGGCATCGATTCGTCAACGCGAGTTATACGAACGTGTTTAAGGTCCTCGGCACTCGTACCGCCCAAAACAGATGCCTCAAAGCCATCAGGGCCAGCCCCCAGACGTGCCGCTGGCGCCGTCGTGGAAAAGAAAAGCTTCTCAGGGTCGTCCGGCAAGGCAACGCGACTGCCGCCTTCAAAATCTATGACGTAGGAATCCAGACTGGCGTCATACTCAACAGGGCAAAAATGGCAGTTAAGCATATTGCAGATCTCGGACGATACCGCCTGGGTAGCCGCGGCGGAATCGTCTAGAAAGGTAAACAACTCATCACGCAAGACATTGAGCGAGCGGCCAAGCTCGGCCGTGCGACGGGAGCGAAGGCTCGATGCCATGCCGACCAGCTGGATAGACAGGTAATCGCAAATGACCTCAAGCACATTAACGTCATAGGCGAGCGGTGCCTGAGGGCGTTTCCAACCAACTTCCAGCACGCCAAGGATCTGCGTACCGTAAAAAACGGGAAGACAGATCTCGCTGCGGTACGGAGGCATATCCTGCATACGCAACAGGTGCTTAGAACGATTGTCCAAGTCCATAAACATACCGGAGGCGGCCTTATCACCCTCAAGGTCCTGTTGAATCGACAAGCGACAGGCACGCGACTCACGAAGAACATACGTCAGAATGCCAGCGCCATACGGCAAAAACTCGGGCAGGTAGCTGTCGTACAGCTCCCTGGAAACACCGCGAAGTTTAAAACCACCGCTCTCAGAAAAATAGATAGCGGCACCCGAAGCATCGAGCGTTCCTACAAGCTGGTTCAAAACGGTATCAAGTAGGCTGGGCAGCTCATCGGAGCCCACGGTACTCATAATGACCGAGAGCGTGCCAGAGAGGCGCTTGTTCGCCACTCTAAGCTCCGAAAGCGCACGCTTGAGCTGACGGTCGTGCGAATACTGTTCTTCGATGCTATGGAGCGCCACCAGGACACGTGGCGCGCGGCGCCCAAAGATGCGTGGAGGCGTTACGGAGCCTGCACGAACCAAGACGGGGATAAAGGAGCCGTCACTCAGCTTGAGCATCAGTTCGTTCTCGGAGCCATCAGTTTCAAATGGCAGACGATGTTCCGTCGCACGTTCAAAAGCGGACGAGTACAGGACGTCTTTAACATCTCCACCGATGACGTCGGCGCGTTCCTCGCACATCAAGCCAAGTAAGCGATTATTCACATGCAGAATGGTTCCGTCGAGCTCGCAGATGATGACAGCATCGCTCGTGATCTCGACTAGTTGGGCAACGTCTGCCCACTCGTTGCGTTCAAGCGTTTCCATCGTGGACCCCACCGTCTATCGGTAACAAAAAAGCCTCCGAAGAGGCTTCTCAAATGCGATGGTGTCGGAGGCGGGACTTGAACCCGCATGACCAAAAAGCGGTCACTAGCACCTCAAGCTAGCGCGTCTGCCAATTCCGCCACTCCGACATGCTATGTTGTTGACTCACGGTTCGTTTTGTTGGACCCGCGCGTTCAACGAGGAAGATAATAACCTATGATTCGAGAACTGCGCAAGCACTTTTTTCAAAAAAGTTTACGAATTTGTAAATGCGCAGGTAGATCTATATGTTCGGTCCCGAATCGGTGTTGCCTCCCGGCGCGTCCTCGGGCATGAGCGATATTTTGTTGCGCACTTCGTGCTGCAAAATATCGCTCCCCCTGCGGAATGCGCCGAGAGGCAACACCGATTCGGGGCCTGCAAATACATACTTCAGGCACAGTTCTCAAACATGTTCTGGGGGCTGATGAAAATTTGGTGGCTCGGCTTTGCCGAGCCCTTATATAAGGAGGCCGGAGCTAAAGCTCCGACCTCGCCATCTTTCCCATTAGATTAAGTGAGCGATCGAGGAATCGCACTCCCCCCCCTGCCGAGTTAACGTAGGGCCCGCTCTGGTGTTACTTTTCAGAACATTCCGCACTGATATTTTCTGTATTGAAGACGTCGATGATGCACCCGTATACCATTGACGTCGACACCATCAGATGCGGACCGCGCGGTGAC
>CABRDE010000025.1:0-22519 GCA_902469665.1 uncultured Collinsella sp.
CAACGCAGGCCGCCGAACGCAACGCTCGCGCCCGGGCAGATCGCCCGGCGTCGCGCCCATCGAACGAAAGGACAGGTCATGGACGACCTCGAAAAAGTTGAAACCATCCGCACCAAGTGCAACGTGAGCTACACCGATGCCAAAGCCGCGCTCGACGCCGCCGACGGCAACGTTTTGGACGCCATCATTTGGCTCGAGTCGCAAGGCAAGACCCAGACCACGTCGGCGCACGCCGCCACCGAGTCCGCGCCGGTCGACGAACCCTCGGCCGAGATGGTCGCCGCGCAGGCCGCCTACGAGAAGTCGAGCGAAAAGACCGACTTCTCCAAGAAGATGGACAGCGTGTGGGAGTACCTCAAAAAGCTCTTCCGCCTGAGCCTGGACACCAAGTTTATCGCCACGCGCCGCGATGCAATCATCCTCAACATCCCCATCCTGATCCCCATCATCGCCCTGTTTGCCTGGGGCGCCACGATATGGCTGATGCTGATCGGCCTGTTCTTTGGCATGCGTTACCGCATCGATAGCGACGGCGACGTGCCCGGCAGCATCAACAACCTTATGGATCACGCCGCCGACGCCGCGGACGACATCAAGCAAAATCTCAACGACGACAAGTAATCGCAGACGGGGGGGCACGTATGGCACGGATCCTGATCGTAGAGGACGAGGAGAAAATCGCCCGCTTTGTGACGCTCGAGCTGGAGCACGAGGGCTACCGGGTGGAACATGCCGCCGACGGCCGCACCGCCGTGGACCTGGCACTGGAGCGCGACTACGATTTGATTCTGCTCGATGTACTGCTGCCGCAGCTCAACGGCATGGAGGTCCTGCGGCGCGTACGCAAGCACAAGGATGTGCCGGTGATCATGGTCACCGCGCGAGACGCCGTGATGGACAAGGTGGCCGGGCTCGATGCAGGTGCTGACGATTACCTAACCAAGCCGTTTGCCATTGAGGAGCTGTTCGCACGGATCCGCGTTGCGTTGAAGCGCTCGGAGGCCGTGCGGACGGCTTCGGGCGTTGGCGGCATCGGGACGGGCGCGGCGAGCGACGCGGGCGGGAGCGACGCTGCGATACCCCCGGTCAGCGACTCGGCCCAGGCTTCCGCCTCGCCCTCCCCCGCTACGCTCACCGTTGGCTCGGTTGTGCTCGATCCCGACCGCCGCGAAGTCACGGTCGGAGGCTCGCCCATCGCGCTCACGGCCCGCGAGTTCGACGTTCTCGCCCTGCTTATGGCGCATGCCGAAACCGTGCTCACGCGCGAGCGCATCGCGCACGAGGCGCTGGGCTACGAATACGTGGGCGACACCAACAACGTCGACGTGCACATTGCGCACCTGCGCGCCAAGATCGAAGACGCCGGCGGCGCCCGCATCATCCAAACCGTGCGCGGGGTGGGCTATGTCTGCCGTGCGTAACGCCGAGACCAAGCGCGTCACCTCCATCGCCCGCGCCATCAACTGGAGCTATATGTGGCGCCGCCTGATGAGCTACGTCTGGCTCGATCTGTTGCTGTTGGTTATTGCGGTGGCGATCCTCGTCTATGGATACAACCAGACGCTGCCCGACGGCGCGTTTACCGCAGGATGGATCCCCGGCGCCACCGTTCACGGCATGTCGCTGACGCCCGCGCGCGGCTGGGACCTGACAACGCTCACCTATACCGTCGAGCTTGCGCGTACCACCAAGACCTTCCCCCTCGCGCAGGACCTCGTCGCGCTGTGGCCTCTCTACCTTGTCGTTGTAGGTTGGCAGGTCATCAGCGTGCTCAACATGCTCGGCGGCGCCCGACGCGTACGCCGCACCATGGCGCCGCTCAACGATCTGGCCCTGCGCGTGGACGAACTCGGCCGCATGCAGCTCTCCGGCGGCAAGATGGAAACGCTGGAGCAGGCCATCGAGCGCGCAAGCGTCGACTCGCCGAGCGTCACTACCGGCGACGCCGACCTGGCAAGCATCGAGGTTGCACTCAACCGCCTACTGCGCCAGATGCAAGAGGCCAAGCTGCAGCAGATGCGCTTTGTCAACGACGCGAGCCACGAGCTGCGCACGCCCATCGCGGTGATTCAGGGCTACGTGAACATGCTCGACCGCTGGGGTAAGGACGACCCGGCCGTGCTGGCGGAGTCCATCACATCCCTCAAGGCCGAAAGCGAGCATATGCAGGAGCTCGTGGAGCAGCTGCTGTTTTTGGCGCGCGGCGATGCCGGGCGCACGGTCCTGCGGCGTGCGCATACCAACCTGGCCGCACTGGTCGGTGAGGTATGCGAAGAATCGCAGATGATCGATACCGAGCACACGTATCGGCTGGCTTCTGACGCTACGCTTGCCAGCGACCCGCGCTGTGACGCGTCTGTCGACGTGGCGCTCGTGAAGCAGGCCCTGCGTGTGATCGTGCAAAACGCCGCCAAGTACTCGGATGCGGGAACGACCATCACATTTGGCATAACGCCGGATGCGGGCGCGGGCACGATCGACATAAGTGTTGAGGACGAGGGCATCGGCATGAACCAGGAATCCGCAGCTCACGCGTTTGAACGGTTCTACCGCGCCGACAACGCACGCGATGCCGGTGCGCAGGGCTCGGGTCTGGGGCTTGCCATTGCCAAGTGGATCGTCGACAGCCATGGCGGTGTCATTGGCGTGACCTCAGTCGAGGACGTCGGCAGCCGCTTTACGATTCGCCTGCCGCGGCAGGAAGCCCCTCGGCATAAATAAAGGGATAGGGCCACGCGGCCCTATCCCTTTTTGCTAGCTATGGCAGCTTGTGCACTACTCGCGGCACAGGTGCACGGCGAAGCCGGCGAACTCGCGCTTAAAGTACACGAGCTTGGTGCCGCCGTCAGGCAGCAGCACGCGCGACTCCTCGTTGACTTCGAGTCCGCGCTCGGCAAACCACTTCTCGGCCGCATCGATGTCGTTGACGGCAAAGCCAATGTGGCCCTTGGCGCCACGACCGTTCTGCTTCATGATCTCGACCAGCGAATCGTTGAAGTACGAAACCGGGGTCTCGATGACGGGCAGGCCCATCATCGTCGAGAACAGCTCCGCGATCTCCAGGGCGTCTGCCGGGTCGGTGGCGTTAATGCCCACATGGGCAACGCGCATACCAAAGAGCTCTACCGGGTTGGCGTTCTGCTCACTCATGCAGTCAGCGCCTACTGAGCCATGACGTCGAGAACGGCCTTCTCGGCGGCAACGCGGTTCATGCCGGTCATGAAGGGCACGCCACTCACGTACGGGCAGGTGAGGCCCTCGGGGGCAACGGTGGTGGCGATCAGCAGGTCAGCGCCCTCGTCGCAGTAATCTTTGGCCTCGGAGATGGCGCACTGCACGATCTCGTACTTGTCGGCATAACCGTTGGCGTCGAGCAGAGTAGCGACCTTCTGGGCAACGAGCGTGGAAGTAGCAGCGCCAGCACCGCAAGCCAAAACGATCTTCTTCATAGGTAATGTCTCCCTTCATGGTTTACTTTAGGTAAGTGTACCGCAGCGAGCGATGGCACTCGGCCTCGATGAGCTTTTATGCCAGTTTGCTTGCGCGCTGCGTATAATACATCTAGTACGTGTTGTCATACCGCTCGCTTTATGAGCGACTAAGGATCCCAATATGCCCGATTCCCGCACACTCTGGACCGCCGTCGTCATCATCTGCATCGCCGTGTCGGTGTTCTTTAGCGTCAAAAAACGCACCACGTTCAAGCGTCTACAGCAGCTTATGGCTGCCAAGCAGTGGGACGAGTTCGATCGTTTGCTCGACGGCAAACTCACCAGCATGCTGTACCCGCGCTACAACCGCGACTACCTGCGCCTGAACTCCTATCTGCTGCGCGAGGACCACAAGCGCGCCGATGAGATGTTCGGTTTGCTGCTGGGGCTCAATCTGCCCAAGATGCAGCGCGTCGACCTGGTGATCAAAGCCTTTAACTACTACGTTGGCCAGGAGGACCGCAAAAAGTCCAAGGAGCTTCTGCACGAGATCAAGGGCTTTGAGGGCGGTCAGGCCGAGGCGGTCGCACGCGAGTGCCAGCTGATGTACGACACGATGATCTTGAAGCGCCACAACGATATTCCCGAGCTGGAGCGCATGCTCGAGGACGCCGGCGACGACCCGGTCAAGCGCTGCCGCTTGGAGTACCTGCTGGCCCTGCAATACCAAAACAAGGGCGACGAGGCAAAGTTCCAAGAGTTCCTAGAGAAGTCGGGCCAACACTCGATGGCCGTCAACGCGTAACGGACGGCTTGTGCTAGACTTCTAGTCTCACGGGGGCGTGGCGGAATTGGCATACGCAGGAGACTTAAAATCTCTCGCCGCAAGGATTGTGGGTTCGAGTCCCACCGCCCCTACCATGTATTGTTTACGAGCCCGTGTTCCCCAGGGATGCGGGCTCGCTTCTTTTAGATGCCGGTGGGACTCGAACCCGCGAGGGGGCGAGCGTTAAGCGGACGCGCAGCGTCCGTAGCGAGCCGGCGAGGGCGCCGACAGGCGGCCGAAGCCGGTGCGTATTTGCGCAGCAAATGCGCGGATGTCCCACCGCCCCTACCATATGGAGCTTTCGAGCCCGTGTCCCCAAGGGATGCGGGCTCGTTTCTTTTACACGCCGGCGGGGCTCTAAGTTGCGGTGGAATAGTTCCTGTTTTGGCAGTTTACCAGCCCATTTAGGAACTATTCCACCGCAACTTAGGTTGGTGTTCCCACATTTTCCAATGGAAAAACGTGGCTGTCTCCCACATTTTCCGATGGAAAAACGTGGCTGTCTCCCACATTTTCCGATGGAACCGCCCAAATGGCCTTATACTAGCCGAGAGGGTTGGGAGGCAATATGCAGCGACAGCTTATGAGTGAACTTATCGCTTGGAAATCAAGGGCGAATCGCAAACCTCTCTTGCTTAAGGGAGCCCGCCAGACAGGAAAGACTTGGCTTCTTAACGAATTCGCAAGCCAGCAGTATCGAAACGTCATTCGTTTTGACTTTATGCTCGAGCCGAGCACACGCTCGCTGTTCGATGGGGACCTCGACCCCAAGCGCATCATCTCCCAGATAGAACTCCTACGTGGCCAAACCGTAACGCCGGAAGACACGCTCATCATCTTCGACGAAATCCAAGAGGCGCCACGCGGGATCACCTCGCTCAAGTACTTCAACGAGCTTGCACCCGAATACCACATCGTAGCAGCCGGTTCCTATATGGGCCTCGCGCTCCGACGCGAAAACGAGTCATTTCCCGTCGGCAAAATCGACCAGCTCACCATGCGTCCCATGGGGTTTGCTGAGTTCGTTCGTGCCGTCGACGGCAACCCGCTCGCCGACGCCATCCTTGCCGCAGACATGAACCTTCTAGCAAACGTTACCGAAAAGCTCGAGCACTTGCTCAAGGAATACCTTGTTGTCGGCGGTATGCCCGAAGTTGTCTCCACTTTCGCCGAGACACGCGACTTCATCGAAGCCCGAAGGCTTCAGCAGCAAATCATCGAGGCTTACGAATCCGATTTTGGCAAACATGCACCCGCCCGCATCGTCGAGCGCATGGGGTTGGTTTGGAAATCCCTTCCCGGCCAGCTTGCAAAGGAGAACAAGAAGTTTGTCTACGGCGCCCTTCGTCCCGGAGCGCGCGCACGCGATTTCGAGGAAAGCCTCCAGTGGCTCACGGACTACGGAATCGTTCATAAGGTGCCACGTGTTTCCGCTCTAAAGGCGCCGCTCTCGAGCTACGAAGACCTCTCGGGCTTCAAACTGTTCTGCATCGACACCGGCATCCTCGGAGCGCTCTCCGGTCTCTCTCCGGCCATCGTTCTTAACGGATCCGCTGTTTTTACCGAGTTCAAAGGTTCGCTGACCGAACAATACGTCGCGCAGGAGCTTTTGCTCCAGGACAAAACTCCCGCGTATTGGTCCTCTACCTCCGGCAATGCCGAAACCGACTTTGCCATCGACCATGCGGGAACCGTGCTTCCGCTTGAGGTCAAGGCGGCAGAGAACCTTAAAGCGAAGAGTCTGAAAATAGCCTGCGAAAAATTCAAACTCGAGCGTTGCGTGAGGAGCTCCCTGGCGGCATATAGAGACGAGGGCATGCTCATCAATATTCCGCTTTGGGAGATTGGGCAGATCGACAAGCTGGCATAGGCGCTGTGGGGACGCCCCGCAAGGACTGTCCCCAGGTGCCGGCAG
The DNA here is from genome assembly GCA_902469665.1 of uncultured Collinsella sp. Lineage (GTDB taxonomy): Bacteria > Actinomycetota > Coriobacteriia > Coriobacteriales > Coriobacteriaceae > Collinsella. Next base: position 6,173 of record CABRDE010000025.1, read on the forward strand.
AAAAGGAACGTCCCCAGGTGCCGGCTGTTGAGTTGCGGTGGAATAGGGACTGTTTGGTGCCCGAAAGGGCGATTTTAGTCCGTATTTCACCGCAACTTATGAGGGGATGGTTAAAGGGCGCTGAGGTTGGGGGTCCAGCCGATGGTGGGGGTTGTGCCGTCGAGGGTCTCGTTGATGGTGGCGGCCATGCCGGCGAGGAGGCTGTTCTCGCTTACGGTGAGCATGTCGTAACCGCCGGCTCGCATGAGCTCGCGAATCACCACGGCGCCGGCCAGAATCACGCCCGCGCGCTTGGGCTGTACACCCGGTAGCGCGGCGATACCCTCCACATCCAGCGTAGACATACGATCGATGGCGGCCGAGATCTGCTCCATCGAAAGCTCGCGCAGGTGCACAAAGCTCGAATCATACGGCTCCAGCTCGTGAACGAGTGCCACGAGCGTGGTGACGGTACCACCCACCGCGACCAGGCGCTCGGCGCGCTCAAAGTCGACAGGCAGGCCCTCAAAATAGGCGGAGAACTGCTCGCCCGCCCACGCGGCGGCAACCGCAAGCTCGTTCGTCGACGGCGGCAGCGCAGAGAAAAACCGCTCGGTCACGCGACGGCAACCGATGTCCAGCGAGCGCGTTCCCTCCAGCGCAAAGACCCCGCGCTCCGGCGCGTACACGCCCGTCGCGAGCTCCGTGGAGCCGCCGCCCGAATCGGCGACGATAATGCGTTCACCGGCAAAGTCGTGCGCCACGCCAAAAAATGTCAGGCGCGCCTCGACCTCGCCCGGAATCACCTGTGGCTCAAGCCCCAAATCGCGCAGGCCGTCCAGCAGCAGCGCGGCGTTGGACGCATCGCGCGCGGCGCTCGTGCACGTGGTACAGATGCACGCGGCGCCAAAGTCGCGCGCCTCGTCCACAAACATGCGGCACGCAGCGAGCACGCGCTCGACGGCCGCCTCACAAAAGCGACCCGTCGCGTCCACGCCCTCGCCCAGGTCGGTAATCTCGGTATGTTTGGACGATCCCACGATCGCCCCAGCCTCAACCTGGGCCAGCACCAGTCGCGACGACACCGTTCCCAGGTCGATCGCCGCCACCTTATATCGTTTGCAATTTGTCATTGCGGGCTCCCCTCCGGGCGTTACTCGCCTACTCGCCGCTGGACGCGACCGTCTGACCCTCGACGCCGTTAAATCCAAACAGCATGTCGAGCGTCTGAATGTACCACGGCGCGTCCTTGCCGACTTCTTCGATTTCCTTGGCAACTTCGCTGGCCTTCTTGGCGTTCGACGACTTCTGGCTCGACGAGGCATCCGAATCGCCGTCCAGGCCCTGCACTTCAATCCTCTTCTCGCCAGGCATTACCAGGCCCAGGTCCTCGGACGCCGCGTCCTTGATGCCCTCCTCCGAGAGCAGCTTGTCGACGCTTTTTTGCAGCTCGTCGTTATATTGCTCGCGAATCTCGACCTGCTTGGCCAAGATATCGCTCGAACGCTTTGCCACGTACAGGTCGCGCACGGGGAAATACAGGCTCACGAGCACCAGGGCGACGACGATGCCGATGAATAGCCCTCGCTGAGGACCGTGGGTAAAGTCGTAGATCGCCTTGACCACCGCGTTGTCGTTGGCGTAGTGCATAAAGTCCGAGCCCGAAAAACGGTTCGAGGGCCTGCTCGACCTATCGTGCGTTTGAGCCGACGAGCGCTGAGCATGCGACGAACGTGCCGGGCGCACTGGTCCATCTGTCGAAGTATTCACTTGAGCATTGGGGCGCGAGGTACTTGTCGGGCGCTGCATGGAGCGGTCGGCGCCGGCGTAGGCGGACCCACCGAGCTGCACCGTGCGCGCACGGCGAGGCGACGGCTCACGCGAACCGGCGGAATAGTACCTGTTGTCGTAAATCTGATCCATGTGCGCCTTGTGCGGTTGAGGTTTGTTTGCGCTAAGTATTCTAGTTATAGCACGAGCGCCCGCACCGCCTTCGCCAGCCTTTGCTCGACATAAAAAAGGCGCTGAGCCATATGGCCCAGCGCCCAATGGCGGCCATCAGAAGTGGAACGGAGCCGAGTCAACCCCGCTCCCCGCGCGCACCACTTGTTTAGCGAATGTTGTAGAACGCGGCCTTGCCGGCGTAGCGCGCGCTGCCCTCGAGCTCGTCCTCGATGCGGATGAGCTGGTTGTACTTGGCGATACGGTCGCTGCGGCACGGGGCGCCCGACTTGATCTGGCCGGCGTTGAGGCCCACAACCAGGTCGGCGATCGTGGAGTCCTCGGTCTCGCCGGAGCGGTGGCTCACGATGCAAGCGTAACCGGCCTCCTTGGCGGTCTCGATGGCCTCGAGCGACTCGGTGAGCGTGCCGATCTGGTTGACCTTGACCAGGATCGCGTTGGCGGCACCCAGCTCGATGCCCTTCTTGAGGCGCTCGGTGTTGGTGACGAACAGGTCGTCGCCCACCAGCTGCACCTTGTTGCCAATGCGGCGGGTAAGCTCGACCCAGCCGTCCCAGTCCTCCTCGGCCATACCGTCCTCGATGGAGATGATGGGATAGGCGTCGACGAGCTTCTCCCAGTAATCGACCATCTGGGCGCTCGTGTACTCCACACCCTCGCCCTTGAGCTCGTACATGCCGGTCTCGACGTTGTAGAACTCGGTCGAGGCCGGGTCCATGGCGTACATGAAGTCGACGCCGGGCTTAAAGCCAGCCTTCTCCACGGCCTTGGTGATGTACTCGAACGGCTCGGCATTGGTCTTAAGGTTGGGGGCAAAGCCGCCCTCGTCGCCCACGCCGCCGCCCAGGCCGGCCTCGTGCAGCACGCCCTTGAGGGTGTGGTAGACCTCGGCGCACCAACGCAGGCCCTCGGCAAAGCTCGGGGCGCCCACCGGCATGATCATGAACTCCTGGAAGTCGACGTTGTTGTCGGCATGCACGCCGCCGTTGAGGATATTCATCATAGGTGTGGGCAGCAGATGAGCGTTGACGCCGCCCAGGTACTGGTACAGCGACAGGCCCGACGACTCGGCAGCGGCGCGGGCAACGGCCAGCGACACGCCCAGGATGGCGTTGGCACCGAGCTTGGTCTTGTTGGGGGTACCGTCCGCGGCAATCAGCGCGGCATCGACGGCGCGCTGGTCGAAGGCATCGAGGCCCACGACGGCGTTAGCGCACTCGTTGTTGACGTGCTCGACGGCCTGCGAAACGCCCTTACCCAAGTAGCGGCCCTTGTCACCATCGCGCAGCTCGCAGGCCTCAAAGGCGCCGGTCGAAGCACCCGAAGGCACCATTGCGCGGCCAAAGCTGCCGTCCTCGAGCACGACCTCGACCTCGACGGTGGGATTGCCGCGGCTGTCGAGCACCTCACGACCGTAGACATCCAAAATATCGCTCATGTTGTCTCCCTCTCACTTGGAAACGTAGTGGATGCAAGCGACCGGCTGACCGTGCACCGTCGGTGCGCCTCCGTAAGTTAGCCATGTCGCACTTTTTGCATTATGCCCTAAGTTAGCCGAGGGATACACTTGATTTTCGAAAAATTTAGCGGGAACGATGAGGCGTGTCAGCCCGTCGTTCCCGCAGTCTTACTCCTCCGCCTTTGCGGCATCCCACAGGTCGTTGAGGCCGTGGGTCGAAAGCTCGGCAAGATCCACGTGAGCATCGGCCGCCATCTGCTCCATCGCGGCCCAGCGACGGCGGAACTTTGCCGTGCTGGCACGAAGGGCGCTCTCGGCGTCAATGCCCTCCTTGCGCGCGACGTTGACCAAGGCAAAGAGCAGGTCGCCAAACTCCATTTCGCGCTCGGGCGAGCCAGGGGCCTCGGCCTCAAACTCGGCACGCTCCTCGGCAACCTCGTCCCACACGTCCTGGACCGTCTCCCACTCAAAGCCCACGGCAGCCGCCTTGCGCGACACCTTCTGAGCCTGCATCAGCGCCGGTAGATGCGTGGGCACGCCGTCGAGCAGGCCCTCGGGCGCAGCCTCGCCAGCCGCCACGGCCTTGTCCTTGGCGGCTTTCTCGGCAAGCTTAACCTCGTCCCAAATCTTGAGTACCTCGTCGGAACTGTCGGCATCTACATCGCCAAACACGTGCGGATGACGGCGGATGAGCTTGGCATCGATATCACGCGCCACGTCGGTCAGCGTAAACTCGCCGGCGTCAGCAGCAATCTGCGCATGCAGCACGACCTGCATGAGCACGTCACCCAGCTCCTCGCGCAGGTGAACCGCGTCGTCCGCCTCGATGCAGTCGAGCGCCTCGTAGGCCTCCTCGATCATGTTCTTGCCAATGCTGCGGTGCGTCTGCTCGCGGTCCCACGGGCAGCCGTCGGGCTGACGCAAGCGCCAGACGGTCTGCACCAGATGCTGCAGCTCGGCCGACGCGTCGACCAGCGTGGACAGATTGCGCGAGCCCTCGGCATTTTGCTGAGCCATGTGCTGCGCCATGGCTACTCCTCCTCCATGACCACGTGGCGGAACGCGCCGCCCTCGTAGATGCCGTAGCTGTGCGAGCCGTCCTTGGGGATGCTCACGCTACCGGGGTTGAAGAGCCACAGGCCCGGGTGCGCGGCGCTTTCCTCGTTGTCCTTGATGTGCGTATGACCGTAGACGAGCGCGGAGCCCTCGGGCAACGCGGGCGCGTGGTCGACGCTGTTGTGCATGCCGGCGCCAAAGACATGGCCGTGCGTCAGGAACAGCTCGCGGCCGGTCTCGTCGAACAGCGTGGCGTAGTCGGCCATGACGGGGAAGTCGAGCACCATCTGGTCGACCTCGGCGTCGCAGTTGCCGCGCACCGCGATGATGCGGTCGGCCAGGGCATTGAGCAGCGGGATCACGTGCTTGGGGGCGTAATCGCGCGGCAGGTCGTTGCGCGGACCGTGGTAGAGCAGGTCGCCCAGCAGCACGATGCGGTCGGGCTGCTGGGATTCGATGGCGGCGACCAGGCGCTCGGCCCAGTATGCCGAGCCGTGGATGTCGGAAGCGATGAGGTATTTCATGGTGGTCCTTTCGGGTGGGGTTGATGGGACTGGGCGTGGCGTGCCACCGGCCGCGCTATTCAAATCGCAGTGCCGCGGCTTGTGCCGCCTGCATCACGCGCTGGAGCGGCACATTATGCTCGCGAGCGAGACGGGCGCAGTCCTCGTACTCGGGCGCTGCACGCTCGCTGCCATCGGGCAGGGTCGCCACCTTAACGGATACCTCGCCCCATGGCGTCGTTACGCGCTCAAAGCGGCGTGGCAGGCAAACGCGTTCCATCACCTGGCGACGAATGGCGTTGGTCGTGGTCTCCAAAAAGATGATCGTCTGCAGGCGCTCGATATCCTCATGCGAGCAGATCACCTGCAGCTGCCAGCCGGGACGGCCTTTCTTGCAATAGACGGGCAGCCAGTGCACCTCGCGCGCACCGGCCTCGCGCAGGCGGTCGGCGGCGTAGGCGAGCACCTCGGGCGACGCGTCGTCGATGTCGCATTCCAGCTTGACGATGGTTTCGGGTGCATCGGTCTCGCGGGACAGCGGAGATGTGCTATCGCATTGCATACGGTCCGGATCCTTTCCGCGCGGGCTCGTTTTGTTCATCCAAACGCTAGCACATCGCGGGCGGCGCAAGTGTGGCGGCGCGCGATGAGCGCGATTTTCCTTGTCCGCAAGAAACCGACACTCCACCGCCTCAGCCAAACGTGTACGTCAGCCTCCAAACATGTCATTTTTTGTCGGTTTTGGAGGCTGACGTACACGTTTTGGAGCGGGGCCGATGCTGCGTGGCGACCTTCGCACGCCACCCGTCCTTTCCAGTCGATTTCGGCCCCCGGCGCGCTCGTCGCATCGGGGGCCGCGCCATTACAATGGAGCAGATTCGCTTGACGCAAAGGAGCTGCCATGCCCGCATGCCCGCTGGTCGATTGCCACACCCATACTTCGTTTTCGGACGGCCATGCCTCGTTTGAGGACAACGTTCGCGCCGCCACTGCGGCCGGCTGCCGCGTCATGGTCTCGACCGACCACCTCACCCTGCCCGCCAGCATGGACGCCAACTGCGAGGTGCAGGTCGTCGAGGGCGGCCTGACGGCGCATCGTCTGGCATTTGAGAACGCCCGCAAGCTCGCTGCGCAGATCGCGCCGGAGCTTGAGCTTATCTATGGCTTTGAATGCGATTGGTACGAGGGCTGCGAGCCTTTGGTCGAGCGCTGGTCCCGAGGCGCCGTCGTGCGCCTGGGCAGTGTGCATTGGATTGGTAACCCAGGCGATATCGTGGCCGGCGCCGCGGGTACGGCGGGAACGGAAAACGTCGCTCGTCCCGATACACCCGATTCCCTTTGCGGTTGGATCGACGACGACACCAACCTGCACGTTTGGGAAAACCTGGGGGTACGCGGCGTGTGGGAGCGCTATGTCGACGACTGGTGCCGCGCCTGCGAGAGCCCGCTCAACTTTGATGTAATGGCTCACCCCGACCTGGTCATGCGCTTTTCGAAGGAAGGCTTTGCGCCCGACTTTGACCCCGCACCGTTTTGGCAGCAGATGGCCGAGTGCGCGCACGATACGGGCCGCCGCGTTGAGGTCTCGACCGCCGCACCGCGCAAGGGCCTCGATGACTACTATCCCGCGACCGGATTGCTGCGTTGCTTTGCCCACGCCGAGGTGCCGATCACTTTTGGCTCGGACGCACACCGCGCCTGCGACATCTGTTGGAACATCCGCGAGGCCCAGGCCCACGCCTACGACTGTGGCTACCGGGCCTTCGATATCCCACACCCCACCGGCGAATGGGAATCCACACCCCTCGCCTAACTAGTCGTTTAAGAACGTCCCCAATGACTAGTGGCGGCGGGCGTTGAGTTCACCGGCGAGTTCGTCGAGGGTGATACCGTAGCGCTCGAGCGTCACGAGCAGGTGGTAGACCAGGTCGCCGGCCTCGTAGCGGATGTGATCGTGATCGTTATCCTTGCAGGCCATGATCACCTCGCTTGCCTCCTCGGCAAGCTTCTTGAGCAGCTCGTCCTCGACGTCGGTCAGCAGACGCGCGGTATAGCTCTCCTGCGGCGATGCATCACGACGACCGTGAATCACCTCGGCCAGACCTGTCAGCGTCTCACCGATATTTCCATCCTGAACGTTTGCGGTGCGCACACCCATAGTTCAATCCTTTCTGGTTGGCCAAGCGCCTAGTCGAGAGCCCGTCCTACGCAAGTTTCTTAAAGAAGCAGGTACGGTTGCCGGTGTGGCAGGCCGGACCCGGCGAGTCAACCTTGACCAGCAGCGTATCGCTATCGCAGTCGGCCCAGAGCTCCTTGACCGCTTGCATATTGCCGCTCGTCGCGCCCTTGTTCCAGAGCTCCTGACGGCTACGGCTCCAAAACCACGTGGTACCGGTCTTGAGCGTCAGCCCCACCGATTCCTCGTTCATCCAAGCAACCATAAGCACCTCGCCGGTGTCATACTGCTGAACCACACAAGGAATCAGCCCCTTGGCGTCGTATGTAAGCTTTGAAGGATCGGCTATCTCTTCCATTTCACTCCCCAAATTCAAACTTCGCAGGTCGGCGAGGGTTGTCCAGGTGCCCGAGATTCCGAGCGACAAGCCCGACGACGTGTACTTAAGTACGCGAGGAGGGTTGGAGCCGGAAGGTCGGGTGCCTGGGCAAGCCGCAGCATTAGAAGTCCAGCCTCACAGGAATACCTTGAGAGGCCATATACTCTTTGACTTCGCGAATGCTGAAGGTTCCAAAGTGAAAGACGCTCGCCGCCAGCACGGCATCGGCCTCGCCCTCAATCACACCCTCGGCAAAATGCTCGAGCGTACCCACACCGCCGCTCGCGATGACGGGAATCGGCACCGCACGCGCCACGGCGCGGGTGAGCGCCAGGTCAAAGCCGGACTTGGTGCCGTCGCGATCCATACTGGTCAGCAAGATCTCGCCGGCGCCGCGACGAGCCGCTTCCTCGGCCCACGCCACCGCGTCGATACCCGTGGCGTTGCGGCCGCCCGCCGTGAAGACCTCCCACTTGTCGGCACCCGGCTCTCCGGGCAAACCGACGCGCTTGGCATCGATCGCCACGACCACGGCCTGACTGCCAAAAGCCGCGGCAGCCTGGCTAATCAGCGACGGGTCACGCACGGCCGCCGAGTTGAGCGACACCTTGTCGGCACCGGCGGCAACCATGGTCCGCATGCCCACCAAGTCGCGAAAGCCGCCGCCCACGGTATAGGGAATGGCGAGCTCCTCGGCCGCATGCGCCGCCATCTCGATGGTCGTCACACGGTTGTCACTCGTCGCGGTAATGTCCAAAAATACGACCTCGTCCGCACCTTCGCGGTCGTAGGCGCGCGCCAGCTCCACCGGATCGCCCGCATCGCGCAAGCTCACAAAGTTGACGCCCTTGACCACACGGCCGTCCTTAACATCCAGACAGGGAATCACACGTTTGGTAAGCATGGACTACTCCTCCCCTCGGGCGGCGGCCAGCGCCTGTACCAGCGTAAAGTTGCCCTCGTAGAGCGCGCGACCGGTAATAGCACCTTCAATCGCGCCCTCACCCACTGCGGCCAGCGCACGGATGTCGTCGAGCGTCGAGATGCCACCCGATGCCACGACGGGAAAGCCCGCGACCTCGGCCACATGGCGATACGCCGCCACATCGATGCCCGTCTGCATGCCGTCACGCGCGATGTCGGTGTAGACCAGGTGCTTAAAACCCAGCTCGGTGAGCTGTGCCACGGCATCGTCGAGTGCCACGCCCGCGCCATCACGCCAGCCGTTCACCTTGACCTGGCCGTCGTATGCGGCAATGTCGGCCACCAACAGCTCGCCAAAACCTTTGGCTGCCACCTCGGCAAAACCCGGCTCGGTCACCAGCACCGTGCCCAGCGCGATGCGGCGCGCACCGTAGCCGGCCAACTCGTCGATGCGCGCGAGCGAGCGGACGCCGCCGCCCACGTCCACGGACAGACCGTCGACGCCGCAGATGGCCTTAATCGCCGCCGAGTTGGCAGCGCATGTGTCCTCGTCCTCGCCAAAGGCAGCGGACAGGTCGACGACGTGCACCCAGCTTGCGCCCTGCTCGGCAAACGAGCGAGCAACGGCCACGGGGTCGTCGGAATATACCTTGCAGCGGCTGCGGTCGCCACGCTCCAGGCGCACGACTTTGCCGCCGATCAGATCGATTGCGGGAAACAGGATCATCGGCCAGCCTCCTCGACGATGTTGACGAAGTTCTTAAGGATGCACTGACCCAGCGCGGAGGATTTCTCGGGATGGAACTGGCAGCCCCACACGTTGCCATGGCGCACGATGCACGGGAAACTCCGTGTATAGTGCGTGCGTGCCAACACATCGGCGGCATCGACGTCGTCGGCCACCGCGTAGCTGTGAGTGAAATACATGTTGGCGCCCTCGGCAAAACCGGCAAGCAACGAATCGGCCGCACCGGCGGACGTCATGTGCACCTGGTCCCAGCCCACGTGCGGCACCTTCAGGCGGCTCGACTCCAGGCGCGTGCACGAGCCGCGCATAATACCCAGGCCATCGACCCAGGGACCGCCAGCCTGCTCGGGAGCGTTTCCGTCCGCGACCGTGCCCTCGTCCGCCGGCACGCCCTCGTTGCCGCGCTCAAAAAATAGCTGAAGGCCCAGGCAGATGCCGAGCAGCGGAGTTCCGGCGGCAACGGCATCGAGCACGGCCACCTCCTCGCCGCTCTGGCGCATAAAGGCGATTGCGTCATAGAACGCGCCCACGCCCGGGATGACCAGGCCGTCGGCGTTGCGGATCTGCTCCGGATCGTCCGATGTGCAGGCGGCGGCACCGGCGCGCGCAAGCCCGCGCACGACGCTCGACAAGTTGCCCTTGTGGTAGTCGACCACCACAATCTTTGGTTCGCCCACGCGACCCTCCACTTCTCATCATCCAAAACCACCACAAAGGGGACAGGCACCTTCGTGGTGGTTTTACCCTTGTGACGGTTACAGTGAGCCCTTGGTGCTGGGGATGCCATGCACGCGGGGATCGAGCTCGCAGGCGTGGCGCATCGTGCGGCCCACGGCCTTAAAGGCGGCCTCGATAATGTGATGCGAGTTGCCACCCGCCAGTTCGCGCACGTGCAGCGTGAGCTTGGCATCGCGTGCGAAGGCATAGAAGAACTCAACGGCCAGCTCGGTATCAAAGCTGCCCACGCGCTCGGTCGGCACGGGCAGCTCGCAGTAGGCCTGGCCGCGACCCGAAATGTCCACGGCAGCCATCACGAGCGTCTCGTCCATGGCGATCGCCGCGTCGGCAAAGCGCGTAATGCCCGCCTTGTTGCCCAACGCTTGGCAAAACGCCTCGCCCAGCACGATGCCCGCATCCTCGACGGTGTGGTGCGCGTCGACCTCAACGTCGCCTACCGCATGCACCGTCAAATCAAACAGTCCATGGCGACCAAAGGCGTTGAGCATATGGTCGAAAAACGGCACTCCGGTCGAGATATCGCACACGCCACTTCCGTCCAGGTCGAGCTTGACGACAATGTCGGTCTCACCCGTCTTGCGGGTCACCTCGGCATAGCGGCCCATCTACATCTCCTCCTTCACCAGCGCGGCAAACGCGGCCAGCACCTCATCGTTTTCCTGCGGCGTGCCAACAGTGATGCGCAGGCAGTCCGCGAGCCCCGGCGCGTAGCTAAAGTCGCGCACCAAAATCGAATACTCGTCGCGCAGGCGCTCACGCACGCGCGTGGCATGCGGCGTGCGCACGAGCACAAAGTTCGCCGCGCTCGGCCATGCCTCCACAGGCAGGCCCTCGGCAGCCATCGCGCGCAGGGCACACAGCTCGCGCTCGCGCTCGGATGTGACCTGCGCCACCACGGGCGTGTACGCATCGCGGGCACGCACGCAGGCAAGCGCCGCCGCCTGGCTCAGCACATTGACCGAATAGATCTGGCGAATCGCCGCGAACACGTCGATGACCTCGGGCGCCGCAATCACATAGCCCAGACGCGTGCCGGCGGCGCCAAACGCCTTGGACAGCGTATGCAGAATCACCAGGTTGGGATGCTCGGCGATAAGGCCCTGCGCCGTGGTGGCCACGCCAAACGAATCGTCAGCAAACTCAACGTAGGCCTCGTCGACCATTACCATGCCGGGGCACGCATCGCACAGGGCCGCGACAAAGTCGAGCGGCGCCACGTCGCCCGTGGGGTTATTGGGCGAGGTCACGATGGCGAGGTTGCACTCGGGCGCTGCCGCGAGCACGGCTGCCTGGTCGAGCTCAAAGGTCGCGGGGTCGCGCCACACGTCGCGCACCTCGGTCTGGCAGAGCGACGCAAAGAACGCGTACTCGCTAAAGCACGGCGGGCAGTTGAGCAGGGTCCGCCCAGCGCCGCCAAACGCCAGCAGGTAGTTATAGAGCAGCTCGTCGCCGCCGTTGCCCACGCAGACATTCTCGCGCGTCACACCATGCCAAGCGGCAAGCTCGTCGCGCAGATCGTTGGACATGGGATCGGGATAGCGGTTGAGCGGTGTAGCGGCCAGGGCGGCGTCGACCGCCTCGCGCACGCCAGCCGGCACGGGATAGGTGTTCTCGTTGGCCGAAAGGTTGATGCGCGTGGGCGTAAAGTTGGGATCGTAGGGCTCAATGCCGGCCAAGTAGGGCTGGACGAGCTCCTTCATGCGCGGCGTGAGTTCGGACATATTAGGCCTCCTTGCCAGTCGCGCCGGCGCCATCAGCGCTTGCAGCCGCCAGGTCCACGCCCTCGGCAACCGTCGCCACGGCGTCGCCCGGCCAGGCAACCTTGGTCAGGTCGGCCGCGGCGAGCGACTCGGCGCTCACGGCATCCTCGCCCTGCTCCAACACGCGGCGGCGCAGCGCGGCGGAAAGCGCGTGTGCCCACAGCCCCTCGGCCTCGGCGAGGCGCTGCGTGGCAGGAGCATCGGAGAGCAGACCCTCGGGTGTATAGCAAATGACACTCGAGCGCTTGACGAACTCCTCCACCGAAAGCGGGTTGGAGAACATGGCCGTGCCGCCGGTCGGCAGCGTGTGGTTGGGGCCGGCAACATAATCGCCGAGCGGCTCGGAGCTCCACGCGCCCACAAAGATGGCGCCGGCGTTGCGAATGCCGCCGAGCAGGCCCATCGCGTCCTTGCAGTGCAGCTCAAGGTGCTCAGGCGCCACCGTGTTCACGGCCTCGACGGCGGCGGCCATGTCGGCGGCCACCACGATGGTGCCCTCATTGTCGAGCGAAGCGCGCGTAATCTCGGCACGCGGGGACTGCGCCACCAGGATGTCGATACCCGCCTCGACCTCACACGCAAACTGCTCGTCGCAGGTCACCAGATAGCAGGCCGCCAGCGGATCGTGCTCGGCCTGGGCCATCAGGTCGGCCGCGACCACCATGGGCTTGGCCGTGGCGTCGGCCAGCACGCAGACCTCGGAGGGACCAGCAACCATATCGATACCCACGTCACCCGAGACAATCTGCTTGGCAGCGGCGACAAAGGCGTTACCCGGGCCGGTAATCTTGTCGACACGCGGAATGGTCTCGGTACCGTACGCCAGCGCGGCCACGGCCTGGGCGCCACCCACCATATAGATCTCGTCCACGCCGCCGAGCTTGGCAGCCGCGAGCGTATAGGGGCTGATTAGGCCATCTTTTTGCGGCGGGGTCACCATGACCACGCGCTTAACGCCAGCCACCTTGGCAGGGATGGCGTTCATAAGCACCGTGGAGGGATACTGCGCACGACCGCCCGGCACGTAAATGCCGGCAGCGGCAAGCGGGGTCACCTTAACGCCGAGCATCGTGCCGTCCGGGCGCGTGGTAAACCAGCTCTGCTCGACCTCACGCTGGTGGAACTCGCGGATCTGGCGTGCGGCCTTTTCGAGAGCCGCGACAAAGGCAGGATCGAGGCCTTCGAGTGCAGCATCAATCTGCTCCTGCGGCAGACGGAAGCTCTGCAGCTCAACGCCGTCAAAGCGCTGGCAATAGTCGCGCACTGCAGCATCGCCGTTGGTACGCACGTTGGCCACGATATCGCGGGCGGCGTCGACGATGTTTTGTGGCAACACGCCCTTGCGGTTGAGCTGGTTGGTAACGAGGCGCTCACCGGGAGCAAGCTTGATGGTCTTCATATCGGTATCCCCTATCGGTCGAGGTTTTGTTCGAAAAACGAGAGACCGGGCGGCGGCGCCAGTCGGCCCGCAGCCCGGACGTTGGGGCGCCCGTGCGTGCTCGCGCTATTGTGCCGAGCCCGCGACGGGCTCAAAATGCTTGTCCTTAACAGCAGCTGCCAAGCGATCGGCAAGATTGCGTACGCGCGGATCCAGGCGCGCGGCACCCGGATTGACAAAGAAGCGCGCCGTGCAGTCCATAATGCGACCAGTAATAACCAGGTCGTTATCGCGCAGGGTGGCGCCCGTGGCGGTAATGTCCACGATACGGTCGGTCATACCGACGATGGGGCCCAGCTCGATGTTACCGTGCAGCGAGACGATATCGGCATTCACGCCGCGCTCGGCATACCAGGCGCTCGCGATGCGCGGATACTTGGTGGCCACGCGAAGCGACCCGCGACGGGCGTAGTTGCGCTCGGCCTGGCCAGCGCGCCACGCGGGCTCCGCCTCGATAAACGTGCACAGGCCGTAGCCCAGATCGACCAGCTGCAGCAGGTTGAGGTCGGCCTCGATGAGCGAGTCCCAGCCGCAGATGCCGCAGTCGGCGCCGCCGCAGCCCACAAAGGCGGGCGCGTCGCTGGGGCGCACGATGACAAACTCGATATCGCCGACCGTGCCCTCGCCGGCACGCGTGTCGCGGCCGCGCACGATCAGGTGACGACCGGGATCGCGCAGCTCCGAGACATCCAAGCCCGCGGCCTCGAGCACATCGAGTGTGTCGGCCTTAAGCGAGCCCTTGGGCACGGCAATGCGCAGCGGACCCTCGGCGCCACGGCCCGCGGCGTGATCGCCATCGGAAGCAGCGTCCTCGGCCGAGGTGTGCGCGGCCTCCAGGCGCTCGAGCGAAAAGGCGAAGCCCGCCGCCGGCACCTCGATGCCATCGCCAAATGCACCGGTAAAGATGGAGTCGTAGCGTCCGCCCGAACCCACCGGATCGGGCAGGCCACCGGCATAGGCCTTAAAGACCAGGCCCGTGTAGTAATCAAACGAGTTCATGATGGAGAAGTCGAAGGACAGTACCTGGGCGTCCTCGGGAGCCAGGCCCTCGACCAGGGCACGCAGCTCGCGCGTGAGCGGCGCGACGATACCGGCGGCAACCAGCAACGCGTCAACGCGGTCGAGCACTTCGGGGCCACCGTGTAGACGCGGCAGCTCGCTAATGGCGGCCTTGACGACATCGGACTCGGCGCTTGCCGCCACGCGAGAATCGAGGCCCACGAAGTCATTGGCGTGCACGCAGCACAGGGCCTCGGCAGCCAGCTCGCGATCATCGCACGCCGCGAGCAGCTCCTTAAACGGACGCACGCTACCTGCGATAATGCGCGCATCGGGAAGTGCCAGCTCGCGCACGGCCTCGGCCACCAGCGAGACGATCTCGACGTCGCCCGCAGTGTCGCCCACACCGATGAGCTCAAAGCCCAGCTGCGTAAACTGACGCGAGCCACCGGCATTGCGCTGGCACTCGCGAACCACCGGCGCCTCGTAGCGAAGGCGCAGGGGCTGGTCGGCAGCGCACATGCGGGTCGAAACCAAGCGCACGATCGGCAATGTGTTGTCGGGACGGACCACCAGCAGGCGGCCGTCGTCATCAAAGAGCTTAAACGGCGTATCCGCAATGCGGCCGCCCTCCTCGAGCGAACCCTTGTCCTCGAGCAGCGGCGTCTCGACCGGAAGGTAATGATGCTCCCTGAAGCAGCCCTTCACCGTACATGCGATCTCCTCGCGCGCCTGAGCCTCCTCGGGCAATATGTCCCGGAATCCCCACGGTGTGGCCGTCATCTGATGAGCCTCCTCATGCCGCGTTTCATATAGAACAGAAGACCGGCATAGCTCCGCCGGTCTTCTGGGTACTTTAGCATACTAGAGTGTTTGCGGGGAAAATCATCCTCCTCGGCTCATAGCGTATTCATTTGGAAACATAGGGGAAAGCGCGTCCCGCCCGCCAGCCAAAAACTGGGATGCGGTTTCCGGTTGAAGTCCTCAGCGGAAAGTGTGTCCCATTCTGAGCGCCTGTTCTGGGATGTGCTTTCCGCCAGAAGCCTCAAGCGGAAAGCACATCCCGTTTCTCAAAAAGCGTCAAACGCCAACTCGGCGCCCTGTCCCACTTAGGCGCCAATTGCGCGTCGGTACTCCGCCATAACCTGAGCGTCGGCTGCCGCGGGATTGGCGAAATAGCGCCAATCATAGGTCTCGGCCGAAACAACTCCGCGATAGCCGCGCGCCACCAGCCTATCCAGGTCGACGCGCATATCGCGGTCGCCGTCACCCCAGGCAAGATGCGTCGTGCCGTCTGCCGCAACATCGACAAAATGCACGTGGGTGACATCATCGCCAAGCAGATCGAAATAATCGTCGATGGTATCCCCCGTCACCGCCATAGCGCCCAAATCCAGACACGCCTTAAGTGCCGGATGATCAACCGCCTCGATCATGCGCTTCGTATCGGCCGCCGAGTTCACAATCATCGACTCAACCGGCTGTAGGGCCTCGAGCACCAGTCGCACGCCGCGCTCTCCCGCATGCTCGGCAATCGCACGCAGCATCGAGGCGCAGCGACCCCACGCGCCCTCGATCGGCTCGTTCAAAAATGCCCAGCCGCTCGAGACCGTGACCTGCTCGGCTCCAAGTTCCGCCGCAATATCCACAACGTTTTTAAAGTACGCGAGCGTGCGGGCGCGCGCCTCATTCCCGCGCGCCGCGATATTCCACGGCTTGGGGTTGTTCTGTTCGGGACAAAGCCCCACAATCCGAACCCCGTACTGCTGTGACAGCTCCCGCACCTGCTCGAGCGAATCGTATCCATGGCAATCGACATACAGATGCATCGCCCCGGTCCAAAGCTCGCAACACGTGTAGCCCGAGGCCGCTGCCGAAGAAAAGAATTCTTCAAGGTCAAAATAACGATGGCTGATATTCATGACGGCAAGCAGGGGGTAGCTCATAATTACTCTCCAACCTAAACGAGGCCCCGTTCCATATAGGAGCGAGGCCCAATTACATAAACGTTATTTGCTCTTAGTAGTCGAACTGGTGATAGTAGCGGCGATAGTTAAGGTTGTGCTTGGTGACCGTCTCGTAGTAAGCGGCAAGGCGATCGGTGATCAGCGAGGAGAGGATCCACGGGGACACGATGACGCGGAACTCGTCGTCAAGGCCGGGGATCGCGAACTCGGCGGTGTCGATGATGTTGATGTCGGTGTCGCCGGTCACGCCGCGGTTGAG
>CABRDE010000026.1:0-1924 GCA_902469665.1 uncultured Collinsella sp.
ACGTTGGCGTAGGAGCACAGCAGGAAGCCCAGGAAGTAGAAGGGCACGAGCTGCTTGGTGAGCACCAGGCGGCCGAGCATGGCGAAGCCCATGGCGGGCAGGAAGTTGGCGGCAACGCCAAAGCCAGCAAGGACAAAGGGCGGGATGAAGTCGAGCAGGCCCTGGATGGCGTCAGCACCCAGATAGAACGACAGCGAGCACAGCAGGAACGCCATGATGATACCGGTCAAACCGATCAGGAAGTGCATCGCATAGACACCCTTAAGGTTGCCCTGGCCGGAGTAGACATCAGCGCGGTCGACCAGGATCGGCAGGGCGGCGTTAAGGATGTTCTTGATGGCAAGGCACAGCGTGGCGATGGGCATGGCGAGCGCGATGGCTGCCTCGGTGCTCTGGCCCAGCTGGATAGCGAAGGCGCAGGCGAGCACGCCGCCGATCGTCTCATCAGGCGGCACGTAGGCGCCGATGGAGATCGAGCCCATGAACAGCAGCTCCAGACTCGCACCGATCGCGAGGCCGGACTGCAGGTCCCCCAGCACCAGGCCCACGAGCGGGCACAGGACGATGGGGCGGAACGCGTAGAGCGTACCGAGCTGGCAGTCGAACTTACCAAATGCGGCGATAAGTCCGATGAGGATTGCTTGGGTAAGCATACATCCCCCTTTCCATATAGGACACTACGAAGAGCTCAGACTCTTCGAAATTGAACGCCTAGAGCACGCTGGCGCAGTCGACCTTGGGGTCATCGGCCAGGGGTCGAATCTCGACCTCAACGCCACGATCCAGCATCTCGCGCACATCGGCTTCCTCGGCCGCGGTCAGGAAGATCTGACGAGAGACCTGACGAGCGTCGGGACGCTTCTCGTCCTTGGGCTTGGTGTTGCCCAGGTTGACCGACTTGATCTGCGGGCAGCCCTCAACAAGCTGCTTTGCCTCAGCGATAGTGGCGACGCAGATGATCATCTTGTACTTGTCGGTCACGCCCGAGTTGATAGCTTCGATTGCATGCTCCATATCTTTGATGACGAGCTTGCAGCCGGCAGGCTTGCCCATCTTGAGCGTCGTCTTCCACACCGGGTCGTTAGCGACCTTATCGCCCACGCAGAAGATGCAGTTGGAGCCAAGGCCCTGAACCCAGGAAACTGCGACCTGGCCATGAAGCAGGCGATGGTCAACGCGAAGTAGCTGAATCATAATGTGACCCCCCAAAGGTCTTGTGCCGTCATACGGCGTGTCAGTAGGTGCTGCGGATTAGAACTCTTCCTCCTCCTCGTCATCGACCAAAAGATCGTTGACAAACTTCACGCGCGTATCGTCCGCAGCGACGATGGCGCGAATCGTCTCCTCAACCGGCGCCGACTCGTCAGAGAACAGCAGCTGGATGAGCAGAGGAAGGTTCATGTTGGTAACGAGGTACGTGCGGGGACGCGTCTGGACGATCTTGGTGAACTCGTTGTTAACGCTACCGCCAAAGAGGTCGGTGCAGACAACGACATCATCGTCGGCAGACATGCCTGCCAGCAGTTTTTGGGCCTCCTCGGCCACGTCCATGCGGCCATCGACGAACATCGAAAGATCGTGGACGTTGTCGCGAGCGCCCGAGAGCAGCTCGACGCTCTCCTTGATGCCGGTGGCGAAGTGCGCATGGCTGGCGATGATGTACTGTCTCATTCTGTGTTCCTCTCAATAGCCCGGCACGTTCCCGCACCCGTCTTCTTTAGTAGTCGAACTGGTGATAGTAGCGACGATACTTGAGGTTGTGTTTGGTGACCGTCTCGTAGTAGCGAGCCAGGCGGTCGGTCACGAGCACCGTCAGAATCCACGGGGAGACGATGACGCGGAACTCGTCGTCAAGGCCGGGGATCGCGAACTCGGCGGTGTCGATGATGTTGATGTCGGTGTCGCCGGTCACGCCGCGGTTGAG
>CABRDE010000027.1:0-164714 GCA_902469665.1 uncultured Collinsella sp.
AGATTGAAGGGCCTGACCCCGGAGGAGTTCCGGAATCAGGCCCTCGCGGCCTAGTCGCTATTTAGGGCGTCCAAGATTTGGGGCGCAGTTCAGGGGCATCCGGGCCTTTGCTAGCAACTTGATGTTGCGGGCAGCTTAGAACTTGTGGCCGCACTTCTTGCAGACGCGCAGCTTGTTCTTGCCGTCCTTCTCGTGACCGACGCGGGTAACCTTACCGCACTCGGGGCAAACGAGATTGACGTTGGAGGCATCGATGGGAGCCTCCTGCGAAACGATGCCGCCCTGCTGGTTGGCAGCGTTGGGCTTGACGGCCTTCTTGACGACCGAAACGCCCTCGACAACGACCTTGTTCTCGGCGGGGAGAGCACGCAGGACAATGCCCTGCTTGCCGCGATCCTTACCAGAGAGAACCTGGACCTTATCGCCCTTCTTGATATACATATATCTCCCCTAACTACAGGGTCTCGGGAGCGAGCGAGACGATCTTCATGTACTTCTTGTCACGAAGCTCGCGAGCGACAGGCCCGAAGATACGGGTGCCGACGGGCGAACCATCGTTGTTGATGACAACGCAGGCGTTCTCATCAAAGCGAATGTAGGAGCCATCCTTGCGGCGGATCTCCTTAACGGTGCGAACGACGACGCAACGGACAACGTCCTTCTTCTTGACGTTGGCGCCAGGGGTAGCCTCCTGGACAGCACCGATGAACACATCGCCGATGCCTGCATAACGACGCTTGGAACCGCCAAGCACCTTGATGCAGCGAATCTTGCGAGCGCCGGAGTTGTCGGCGACGTTCAGCATGGTTTGCATCTGAATCATGGTAGATGTTCCTCCGAACTAAGAACCGAAGAGAGGTGCGCAGCCTTTATACGGCCTGTGGTATGCAAGCCAGGCATACGCACATCTTCGGAAACGTACAAGTCGTAAGAGCGACTGCTTATTTAGCGCGCTCGACGACCTCGATGAGGCGCCAACGCTTCATCTTGGACATAGGACGGGTCTCCATAACGCGGACGGTATCGCCCACGCCAGCCGTGCACTCCTCGTCGTGAGCGTGCAGCTTCTTGGAGCTGGTCATCATCTTGCCGTACTTGGGGTGACGCTTGCGCTCGGTGATGGTGACAACAATGGTCTTGGCACCGGAGACGGAGGTAACGACACCCGTACGGACCTTACGCGAGTTACGCGAATCAGTCATGTTCTCTCCTTAGGTCCTACTCGGCGACAGCGGACTTCTCCGCTGCGATCTCGCGGGCGCGCTGCTCCGTGAGGACGCGAGCGATGTCCTTCTTCACGGTGTTGACGCGAGCGGTGTTGTCCAGCTGGCTGGTGGCCATCTGGAAACGAAGGTTAAAGAGCTCGGCGCGCATTTCCTTCAGCTTCTCAACGAGCTGAGCGTCCGAGAGCTCACGAATCTCTGCGGGCTTCATTAGTTCTCCTCCTTGGCGGCGGCGGCGTCCTCAGCAGCCCACTTGGCCTCGAGAGCGGCCTCCTCAGCCATCTCCTTCTCGATGCGCTGCTCAGCGTTCTTGGCAGCAACAATCTTGGTCTTGATGGGAAGCTTGTGCTGTGCAAGACGCAGAGCCTCGCGAGCGACCTCCTCGGGCACGCCCTTGACCTCGAACATGATGCGGCCGGGCTTGACGACGGCCACCCACTCCTCGGGGTTACCCTTACCAGAACCCATGCGAGTCTCGGCAGGCTTCTTGGTGATGGGCTTATCGGGGAAGATCGTGATGTACACACGACCGCCACGCTTCATGTAGCGGGTCATGGCAATACGAGCGGCCTCGATCTGACGGTTGGTGATCCAATGGGCCTCGAGAGCCTGGATACCAAACTCGCCGAAATGCAGCTCGGTATTACCCTTGGCCTGGCCCTTCATGGAGCCACGCTGCACCTTGCGGTGAAGAATACGCTTAGGGGCAAGCACTACTGACCCCTCCTCTCGGAGTTACGACGACGAGGACGGGAAGAGCCCTCGAGTGCAGGGTTGGGAACAGGCTGGCCCGGGAGCTTCTCGCCCAGGTAGATCCAGACCTTCACGCCGCAGGCACCCATGGTGGTGCTGGCGACAGCCGTGCCGTAGTCGATCTTGGCACGGAGGGTGTGCAGAGGCACGCGACCCTCACGGTACCACTCACGACGGCCCATCTCGGCACCGCCGAGACGACCGGAGCACTGGATACGGATGCCCTTGGCGCCGGCCTTGCGAGCGGACTGGACAGCCTTGCGCATAGCGCGACGGAAGGCAACGCGGCCCTCGAGCTGCTCGGCGATGGACTGAGCAACGAGGTTGGCGTCGAGCTCGGGGCGCTTGATCTCGACAACGTCGACGGAGAGCTGGCCCTTGGAGACGCCAGCGACCTTCTCGAGCTCGGCGCGGAGGGTATCGATCTCGGCACCCTTCTTACCGATGACAACGCCGGGGCGAGCGGTGAGGATGATGACCTTCACCTTGTCGCCAGCGCGCTCGATCTCGACGCGGGAGACAGCTGCGCGGGAAAGACGCTTCTCGAGGTACTTGCGGATCTCGAGATCGTTACCGAGGGTCTTAGCGTAATCCTTCTCTGCGAACCAGCGGGAGCGCCAGTTCTCGGTGATGCCAAGACGGAAGCCGGTGGGGTAGACTTTCTGACCCATACAGCTTTACGCCTCCTTTCGAGGAGCAACGACGACGGTGATGTGGGAAGTACGCTTCAGAATGCGAGAAGCGGAACCCTTGGCGCGGGGACGGATGCGCTTAAGCGTCGGACCCTCGTCAACATAGGCAGCGGCGACAACCAGGTTGTCGGCACGCAGACCGTTGTTGTTCTCGGCGTTCGCAACGGCGGAACGGAGAACCTTCTCGACATCCACGGCGACGGCGCGGTCGCAGAAGTGGAGGATGTCGAAGGCCTGAGCGACAGGCTTGCGGCGGATCAAATCGACCACCAGGCGGGCCTTGCTGGGGGAAACACGCACGTACTTAGCGACGGCGCGAACCTCGGTGGCCTCAGTTTCAATAGACTTAGTTGCCATTTACGGTTAACCCCCTATTTGGCCTTGTGGCCACGGAACGTACGAGTCGGCGCGAACTCGCCGAGCTTGTGACCAACCATGGACTCGGTAACATACACGGGCACATGCTTGCGGCCGTCGTGGACGGCGATGGTGTGACCAACCATCTCGGGGAAGATGGTGGACGCGCGGGACCAGGTCTTCACGACGTCCTTCTTGCCAGCCTCGTTCATCGCGGTGATACGCGAGAGAAGGCGAGTCTCCACGAACGGGCCCTTTTTGAGACTTCTGCTCATAAGTGCTTTCTCCTAAAACTCGGTATCCGAAATTACTTCTTACGGCGACGAATGATGTGCTGGTTCGAGACCTTCTTCTTCTTGCGCGTACGAAGGCCCTTCGTCGGCTTACCCCAGGGGGTAACGGAGGGACGACCAGAGGTGTGGTTCTTGCCCTCGCCACCGCCGTGCGGGTGGTCGACAGGGTTCATGACGGTACCGCGGACGGTCGGGCGCACGTTCATGTGACGCTTACGGCCGGCCTTGCCGATGACGATGTTGGCGTGATCGGCGTTGCCGACCTCACCGACGGTGGCGCGGCAGGTAACAAGGATGCGGCGCATCTCGGAGGAAGGCATACGGACGATAGCGTACTTGCCCTCCTTACCCATCAGCTGGCAGGAGTTACCGGCGGAACGGGCGATAGCGGCGCCCTTGCCCGGCTGGAACTCGACGGCGTGGATGAGCGTACCGACGGGGATGTCGGCGAGGGGCAGAGCGTTGCCCGGCTTGATGTCGGCGTCAGAACCGGACATGATGGTCTGACCGACCTCGAGGCCCTTGGGGGCCAGGATGTAGCGCTTCTCACCGTCAGCGTAGTGCAGCAGAGCGATGCGAGCGGAACGGTTCGGATCGTACTCGATCGTGGCAACCTTGGCGGGCACGCCGTCCTTGTTGCGCTTGAAGTCGATCACGCGGTAACGACGCTTCACGCCGCCGCCCTGGTGGCGGGTGGTGATGCGGCCGTTGTTGTTACGACCGGCCTTCTTGGGCAGGGGCTCGAGAAGAGACTTCTCGGGCTTGGTGCAGGTGATCTCGGAGAAGTCGGAGATCGTCTGCCAACGCCTACCAGCGGAGGTCGGCTTAAGGTGCTTTACAGCCATTACAATCCCTTTCAATAGGAATCCGTTAGCCATCGCAGACAGGGATTCGAGGTTCTGCCTCGGGTGCGATGACACCGGACGTATACACGGTTCCGGGCGTGTCCATTTTATACGCCCAAAACCTTGAGCTCTCGCCTCCCCTATTTGGGAGGCATGAGCTCACTCAACAGCAGCGAGTCTTAGGCCTGGTTGCCAAAGACCTCGATGGTGTCGCCCTCGGCCAGCGTGACGATGGCCTTCTTCCAAGAACGGGTCTTGCCGGCGACATAGCGCACGCGCTTGGTCTTGGGCTTGACCGTCAGGGTGTTCACGCGAACGACCTTGACGCCGAAGATCTCCTCGACAGCGTCCTTGATCTGATACTTGTTAGCATCCTTGGCGACCTCGAACGTGTACTTGTTCTGCTCCATGCCGGAGAAGGAACGCTCGGACACGATCGGACGGATGATGATCTCGTGGGCGGTCATTTATGCAAGCACCTCCCCGAAGTGAGCGGCGATGTCGGCGGGCATCAGCACAGCGTTGTTGTTGACGAGATCGTAGGTGTTGGCCTCGTCGGCAGTGATGATGAACGTCTTGGGAATGTTGCGGAACGACAGGTAGGCGTTGACGTCCTCATCGCGAACGATGATGGTCAGACGCTTGCCCTCAAGGCCGAGAGCCTTGAGCATGGCAACGGCAGCCTTGGTGGAAGGCTTCTCGAAGCCGTAGTCGTCGACGAGCACGAGCTCGCCATCGGCCAGCTTGGCGGACAGCGCGGAGCGCATAGCCAGCTTGACCTCCTTGTTGTTCATACGCTTAGCGTAGGAACGGGGCTTGGGGGCGAAGACAACGCCACCGTGACGCCACTGGGCAGCACGGATGGAACCCTGGCGGGCACGGCCGGTGCCCTTCTGGCGCCAAGGCTTCTTGCCGCCACCGGAAACCTCAGAGCGGCCCTTAGCGGACTGGGTGCCCTGACGCCAAGAGGCCATCTGGCACTTGACGATGTGGTGCATAACGTGGATGTTCGGCTCGATGCCGTACACCTCAGCGGCGAGCTCGGCCTCGGCGACCTTCTTGCCCTCGCTGTTCTTTACTTCAAACTTTGCCATTTAAGTGTTCTCCTTGGTATGACGCTGGGCTAAATGGGCTGGGCCCTTAGGCCATACGGATGGCGACGAGACCATTCTTGGCACCCGGGACAGCGCCCTTGACCAAGATAAGGTTCTGCTCGGCATCGATGCGGACAACGGAAAGGTTCTTGACGGTAACGCGCTCGTTACCCATGTGACCGGCCATCTTGACGCCCTTGAGGACGCGCGCAGGATAGGCGCACTGACCGATAGAACCGGGGTGACGCTGGAAGTGAGAACCATGCGTCATAGGACCGCGGCGCTGACCCCAGCGCTTGATGCGACCCTGGAAGCCCTTACCCTTGGAGGTACCGATGACGTCGACCTTCTCGACATCAGCGAAATCAGCGACGGTGACGACCTCGCCGACCTTGTGCTCCTCGCCGTTCTCGACGCGGACCTCACGAAGGAAGCGGACAGGCTCGACGCCGGCCTTGGCGAAGTGACCAGCCATGGGCTTGTTCACGTTCTTGGCCTTGATGTCGCCGAAACCGATCTGGACGGCGTCATAGCCGTCGGTTGCCTGAGTTTTAACCTGCGAGACAGCGCAGGGGCCAGCCTGGATGACCGTGACGGGAACGACGTTGTCGTCCTCGTCCCAAACCTGGGTCATGCCAATCTTGCGGCCGAGAATCATGCTGATCAAGATATGATCCCAACTCTCGCGTGGTCTTGGGACAATGCGTACACCACCGAGCGTACGCCCCTAGAGGACCACTACTTACACGACGTGCTCCCCAGCCTTGTATTGCGTCCGGACTACCTGACAACCCTATTAAGCAGGCATTTTGTCCAGCCAGAATACTCCCCTGGTTTCACACAGCTGTTTAGTATACACGGCTGCGGGCGTATCCATCGAGATTCATATTTCACTCACATTGTTTACGCAGGTAAAGTGCGTGGCACGTTCCCAGTGTGCGGCGGAGGGGGCGGGCCTGAGGCATATTAAGGTTGCTGCTCTACAGTCCTGCTCACGACGGAGAGCACATTAAGTGCTCTCCTGTTCGTGCGGAACTCGCGACAACCTTAATATGCCTCAGGCCCGCCCCCTCCGCCGCACACTGGGAACGCCACGTTGATGCCTGCTTAACTCTGCTCGCTCAGCTAATTACTTTGTTGGGGGTCCACTATTTGCTGGAGGGTGAACTTGCGTTGCATTGGCTCGCCTTCTGCTTGTGGCTTTGCCTCATCAAAATCGAAGATCATGATGGCGCAGTTGGGGAGTTTTGCTGGGAGCTCGAAGCCCTCTGGGGCTGCGGCCTTGATGAATTGGCGGCTGGCACTGCCGTGGCTTACTGCTAAGAGGGTTTCGATGCCCTCGGAGCCCATGATATTGGTGAGGGTGGCTACCATGCGTTCTTGTAACGCTTTGCTTCCCTCTCCTCCGAAGGGGACCAGATCCTCGCCCGGATCCCAGACGTCGGTGGGCAGGGCGTCGTGCGGGCCCTCTTCGAAGGAGCCGTAGCTACGCTCGATGATGCCTTCGCAGGGCTCGACTGCTGCATCCGGACCCAGGAGTTCGCATGCGACGAGACTTGCCGTGTCTATGGCTCGGCCTAAGGGCGAAGAGACCACTCTATCGGGAACGACGCCGTGGGCTTTGAGCCATGCGGCTGCCATTCCAGCTTGTTTGCGGCCCAGGTCGGTCAACGGTGAATCGCAGCGACCCTGGACCAGCTTTTTAACGTTGAACTCCGTCTGACCGTGGCGGAGTAGATACAGTTTCTTCATGCTCTCCCCTTCTGCATAACCTGCTTTGCCGGCACAGCCTTACTCGTGGGCATGTCCTACGTAGTCTTCGTCGATCGTAATCTTGGCAATCGACTTGGGGTATTCCGATTCGACCCTCTGGGCTAGCGCGTGCTTGAGCTCATCGGCATCCATGTCCAAATCCGAGGGTCGCACGCAGTCAAAAATCACATTGGTGTGCGTGGGGCCCGGCACGCAACGCAGATCATGAATCGAAAGGCGGCTATCGATCTCCTGGGCCATAGCGTTGATGCGCAGGCGCATGCTCGCCACATTCGAATCGTCAGTCACGATGGGATCGTAATGGAGCGTGACGATCATGCCGTCCTCGTCCCTAAACGACTGCTCGATGTTATCGAGCGTGTCGTGGCTTTCCAGCGGGCTGGCCTCGGCCGCCATCTCGGCGTGCGCACTTGCAAACTTCCTGCCCGGACCGTAATCGTGAACCATCAGGTCATGAACGCCCAAAACGCCGGGATAGCTCATGATCTTGTCTCGAATGTGCTTGACCAGCTTAGGATCGGGCGCCTGACCCAAAAGCGGGCTCACCGTATCCTGGATGAGTTCAAAACCGCTCCAGCCAATATAGGCGCCAACGGCAAGGCCGACCCATGCGTCAAGATTGATGTGCGTCACCTGCGAAACAATTGCGCACGCTAACACGGCGCCTGTGGCAAGGACATCGTTCTTGGAATCCTGAGCCGTCGCATGCAGCGTCTCGGACTCAATGCGGTCACCGAGCTTTTGGTTGAGGGCTGCCATCCACAGCTTTACGACCATCGAAAGCACTAGAACCGCCATCAGGACAAGCGAGAACTCGACAGGTTCGGGGTGGATGATGCGCTCAAACGAGGACTTGATAAGCTCAAGGCCAATCAGCAGCACGAGCGCCGCCACGACCAGACCCGAGAGATACTCGTAGCGGCCATGTCCGTAAGGATGCTCGGGGTCCGCCGGCTTGCTCGCCAGCTTAAAGCCCAGCACGCTCACGATATTCGAGCTGGCATCGGACAGGTTGTTCATGGCATCCGCCACAATCGAAACCGATCCCGAAACCACACCAATTACGCCCTTCGCAGCACATAGTGCCACATTGGCGAGAATACACACCGCGCCCGTCAACGTGCCCACGCGCGCACGGTCGCCCTGCGCACGACGAACAATCCACTCGACCATCTACATCCGCCCCCACGGTACTACCTATATATCTATTGCTCAAACGGATTGTAGTGTAGCCACTTTGTCCCCCAGATACAAAAAGGCCGCGACCCACACGGGCCACGGCCTTGGAATGTGACATGTGGGACTGTCCCCTTGTCGATCGATTTATGCGCTTGCCTCGGCCACGCTCTTAGAGGTTTCGGGCAAATCGGCTCCGTCTTCTGCCGCCTGCCCCTTCGTCGACACCACGCCAAAGCAGTAGCTCAGCGCCGCAGACACCGCAAATGCCGTGCCACCGGCAGCGCAGCACCACAGCAGGTTCGAGATGCCGCCCGTGGCAAAGCCAATGACCATAAGGACATTCGTCATGCCGATGGTATAGGCCGTAACGTGGCCCACGGCCGCAACAAGGCCTCCGACGGCGCCGCCAATGGCCATACACGCCAGGCACCTGCCATATTTAAAGCCGCAACCGTACAGCGCCGGCTCGCTTACGCCGCCAAGCACGCCCGAGATTGAATAGCCCAGCATGAGCGCCTTCTCGTCCTTATCCGCAATGCGGAGCGACGCGCCAAAAGGCATGCCCCAAACGGCAAACGTTGCCATCGTCGCAGCGATCAGAATGCACGAATCCGTTCCCACACTCATAAACTGCGCATAGGCGAGCGATAGGACAACGTTGCTGACGCCCGCGATCTTAAGGAACTCCCAACCCGCGGCAAGCCCCATGAGCGTGAGCAGCGACACGATGCCACCGGAATTGCCAAGCATAAACATAAGCTGTCCCAACAGCATGCCCAGATAGCTGCCCGCCGGTGCCGTAATGCACAGCGAAACCGGAACCATGACAAGCATGGTTGCAAACGGAACGAACGAAAACGCCACGGCCTTGGGGATAACGCGCCTAAAGAAACGCTCCACCTGCCATAGCACGGGCACCGAAATGAGAACCGGAATAACAGTCGTCGTGTAATCGTTGACCGGCGCGGGAAGCAGGCCATACACGGAAGTCATCGATGCCGCCGTCGTCGATGCGGCATCGACGAGCTTAAGCAGATCGGGCGCAATCAATACGCCGCCCAGCATCATGCCCAGCTGCTCCGAGCAACCGAGCTGGCGGGCGGCCGCCCAACCAAGATAAATGGGCAAAAAGTAGTAGCCGGCGTTATAGAGCCAACTGTAGAACAGGCGATAGATTTCGGAATCGGCAGACCACAGGCCCAGCATGCCTTCGCCCATAATGACGGCGACGGTGCGGAACAACGCCGCGCAGACAATAAACGGCAGCGCCGACATCATGCTTTTGGATAGATAGTCCACCACGGCCATGGCGTTTGATGAAACCGTCGTAGTAAACGAAGTGTTAGAAACTTGTGGCATGGAGCGCCTTTCCCAATATGACATGCGGGCTGTCCCTTTGTCACATCGTGCGGTATCGACCGATTGCGCGGTACTTTTCGTAGCGGAGGTTTGTGAGGGTCGCGTCGTCGAGCCGCCCAAGCGTATCGAAGGCATCAAATGCCGAGGACACGACGGCACCGGCAATCTCCTCATGCGACAGGCCCCTATCGTCGACAATGCCGTCGATGATGCCGAGCGTCAACAGATCGGGGGCCGTGAGCTTCAGCGCCTCGGCGGCCTCATTCGCGCGCTCGGTATCCTTCCACAGGATCGACGCACAGGCCTCGGGGCTCACGACCGAATAGGCCGAGCTCGAGAGCATCAGGATGCGGTCGGCCACGGACAGCGCCAGCGCACCACCAGAGCCGCCCTCGCCTGTCACCACCGAGACAATCGGCGTCCTAAGACCGCTCATCTCCATGAGATTCTGGGCAATAGCCTCGCCCTGGCCGCGCTCCTCGGCGCCGATGCCGCAAAACGCACCCGAAGTATCGACCAGGCACAGAACCGGTCGACCAAACTTTTCGGCCTGGCGCATCAGGCGACGCGCTTTGCGATAACCCTCGGGATGCGCCATGCCAAAGTTGCGCCGCATACGCTCTTTGGTCGTGGCGCCGCGCTCGATAGCGATGACCGTCACGGGCCGCCCGTCTTTCCAGCCGATGCCGCCCACCACGGCAGCATCGTCGCCAAAGTAGCGGTCCCCGTGCAGCTCCACAAATCCGTCGAGGCCCAGCGAGATCATCTCACCCGCCGTGGCACGATCTGCCGAGCGGGTCTGCTTGACAATCTCGAGCGCGGTTTTTGGTGCCGTCGAGCGCTTAAACAAGTGTCCCAGCTTTTTGCCGCGACGACCCGTATGCACGATCTCGTGCGGTGCCCCCAGACCGGGCGCGTGTCCTTCGTGCAGCGCCAGCAGCTCTCCCACCGTGAGCGCAATCTCGCCACGCGGAACAACGGCATCACAAAAGCCGTGCTCCAGCAAAAACTCGGAACGCTGGAACCCCTTGGGCAGGCGCTTATGCATGTTCTGCTCGATCACGCGCGGGCCGGCAAATGCCGTCAGGGCATCGGGCTCGGCCAGGATAATGTCGCCCTCCATGGCAAAGCTCGCGGTCACGCCGCCAGTCGTGGGGTCGGTGAGCACCGTGATATACAGGCCGCCCGCCTCGCTGTGGCGCCTAACCGCCGCAGAAATCTTGGCCATCTGCATAAGCGATGTCACGCCCTCCTGCATGCGTGCACCGCCCGAAACGGTAAAGCCAACGACCGGCAACCCCAGCTCGGTCGCACGCTCAAATGTGCGATAAATCTTCTCGCCCACCACGGAACCCATCGATCCCATCATAAAGTTGGCATCCATAAAGAAGAGCGCGGTATCGCAGCCGCAGATTTTACCCCTGCCGCACACAACGGCATCGCGCTCGCCCGAACGCTCGCTCACGCTCTTGAGCTTGTCGGCATAGCCGGGAAACGAGAGGAAATCCTCCGACGCCAGATTGGCATCCCATTCCTCAAACGCGCCCTCGTCGACCGTCATGCGCATGCGCGCGCGACCGCTCACGCGAAAGTGTTTGCCGCAACGAGGGCAGACCTCGAGGTTGTCGTGCAGGCGTGCCTCATCGATCACGCGGCGGCACTCCGGACACTTGATAAATACGTGGCGCGCGGGAAACTCGGCGCACGACTCGGTCATCGGCCCCTCGAGGACGTTGACCGTCTTCGCTTTTCTATTCATCAGCATAGAGATGCCCCATCAGATCGGTGTGGTACATGCCCGACAAGAACTCGTCGTTTGCCAGCACGTCGAGCTGAAGCTCGCTGTTTTCGCTCACGCCCTCAATCACGAGCTCGCCCAGGGCCGAGCGCATCTTGCGAATGGCGCCGTCGCGCGTGGGCGCACACACGATGAGCTTGCCGAGCATGGAATCGTAGTACGGCGGGACTTTCGCACCGGTAAACATGGCGGAATCCCAGCGCACGCGCGGACCACCCGGCACACGCAACGCGGTGACCGTTCCGCATGACGGCAGAAAGTCCGGCGTTTCGGCATTGATGCGGCACTCCATGGCGTGGTTGTGGACCGGCATGTCCTCCTGCTCAAAGGGCAGAGGCTGGCCGGCCGCCACGCGCAGCTGCCACTTGACCAAGTCGGTATCGGTCACAAACTCCGTAACCGGATGCTCCACCTGCAAGCGCGTGTTCATTTCCATAAAGTAGAAATTGCCGTCGTCCGAATACAGGAACTCGATGGTACCGGCTCCTTCGTAGCCGACGGCACGAGCCAGGTCACGCGCTGCCTTGTGCATGCGAGCACGAATGTCGTCGTGTCCGTCGAGGCACGCCGCGGGGCTCTCCTCGATTAGCTTTTGGTTGCGGCGCTGCACCGAGCACTCACGCTCGCCGAGCGAAAACACATGGCCCTGCTTATCGGCCATAATCTGCACCTCAACGTGGTGCGCCGGCGCGACGAACTTCTCCATGTAGCACTCGCCGTCGCCAAAAACGGCCTCGCCCTCGGCACGCGCCTCGATGAACGCCTTTGCCGCATCTTCCACGCGATCGACCTTGCGAATGCCGCGACCGCCGCCACCTGCACGTGCCTTAATGAGCACGGGGCAGCCAATGCGCTCGGCCTCGGCCGTTGCCTCCTCGGGGCTTTTGAGCAAATCGCAGCCCGGCACGATGGGCACGCCCGCCGCGGCAGCCGTTCGACGCGCGGCGTCCTTGTCGCCCATGCTGTCGATCACCTCGGCCGAAGGACCGACAAACGCCAGGCCATACTTGTCGCAGTCGCGTACGAAGCTCGCCTTCTCGGAGAAAAAGCCATAGCCGGGATGAATTGCCTTAGCTCCCGACTTTACGGCACAGGTGAGCACGGCATCGTCGTTGAGGTAGCTCTCGGCAAGACGCGGGCCGCCGATGCAATACGCCTCGTCGGCAAGCTGCACGTGCAGCGCGTCCGCATCGGCCGTAGAATAAACGGCGACGGTCTTGATGCCCATATCGCGGCACGCGCGGATAACACGGACCGCGACTTCGCCGCGGTTGGCGATGAGCACTTTGTCGAACATGAAGCCTTCCTTAACTTTCGTGCATGAGTGCAAAAGACATATCGGCGCGGCAGCAAACCTCACCGTTGACGCTCGCAGTACCTGTCGCAAAGCGGAACGGCCCGCGCGCACGCGTGATGGAGCACACCAGATCCACCGTGTCGCCCGGGCGCACCGGACGCTTAAAGCGCACCTTGTCCAGACTCGTGTAGAACGGCGTCGCGCCGCGCGCCCCCTCATCGCCCATCAGCAGCACGCAGCAGTTTTGGGCGAGCATCTCGCACTGAATCACGCCGGGGACGACCGGGTTTCCCGGAAAATGCCCCTGCAAAAAGTACTCGTCGCCCGTAATCGTGATCTTGCCGTGGGCCTCGTCGCCCGCCAGCTCGGCTTCGTCGAGCAAAAGCATCGGCTCGCGATGCGGCAACAGTTTCTTGAGCTCTTCTTTGTTCATGGATATCACCTATCCGATCCTCATGAGGCAGCTGCCAAACTCCACGAGGTCGCCGTCGGCCACGCAGATCTCGAGTACCTCGCCATCCGCCTCTGCCGTCACCTCGTTGAGAACCTTCATGGCCTCGATGATGCAGAGGGTCTCGCCGGCCTTGACCTTGGAGCCCACGTGCACAAACGGCTCGTCGCCCGGCGCCGGGGCAGCATAGAAAACGCCGACCATGGGAGCGGTCACCTCGGTGCCCTTGGGCTCCGGTGCGGCGGCAGGCATGGCAACAGGAGCCACCGCCGGAGCAGTCACGGCACCCGGCATAGGCATGGGCACGGCAACCGGCCGCGCGGCGCTCGCGCGCTCGAGTTCGACCGCGGTGCCATCGGGCTCCTCAACGCGCACGCGCGTGAGGCCGCGGTCCTCCATAACATCGGCTATCTCGGCAAGTCTTTTGGAATCCATGCTCTAGCTCCTTGCATATCTACGCAGCGCGATGGCGGCATTGTGTCCGCCAAAGCCCAGATTGGTCGAAAGCGCCCAGGTAAGGTCGGCGCGAACCGCTCGATTGGGCGTGTAATCAAGATCGCAGACGGGATCGGGCGTGTGGTAGTTAATGGTCGGGGGCACCACGCCTTGCTCGAGCGCCATGGCACAGGCCATGACCTCGATGGCACCCGTAGCACCGATCATGTGGCCGGTCATCGACTTGGTCGATGAGACGTGCGCGGCGCGCGCCGCGTCCTCGCCGAGCGCACGCTTTATGCCCGCCGTCTCGGACGAATCGTTGAGCTTGGTCGAGGTGCCGTGAGCGTTGATGTAGAGGCCCTCGGAAGGCTTGACGTCGCCCTCGGCAACCGCCAGCGATATCGCGCGGGCAATGCCGGCAGCCTCGGGATCGGGGCTCGTGATGTGATAGGCATCATCGGTGTTGCCGTAGCCCACGACCTCGGCGTAAATGTGCGCACCGCGGGCCCGTGCGTGCTCCATACCCTCGAGCACGAGCACGCAGGCGCCCTCGCCCATCACAAAGCCGTCGCGGTCTGCATCGAACGGGCGGCAAGCCGTCGACGGGTCAGGATTGGTGGTCAACGCGCGGCAGGACGTAAAGCCCGCAACGGCATCGGGGATAATGGCGGCCTCGGCGCCGCCGGCCAGGATTGCATCGGCATAGCCGTGCTTGATGGCGCGGAACGCCTCACCCACCGCATGGGCCGAGGTTGCACACGCGGTCACCACGGGCAGGGTCGGGCCTTTTGCCTTATGGCGGATCGCGATATTGCCCGAAGCCATGTTGGGGATCATCATCGCGATCATGTAGGGCGATGCGCGACGAGGCCCGCGATCGGCAATCGTGTGGACGTTGTCGACGAGCGTCTGCATGCCGCCCACGCCCGAGCCCACATAGACGCCCAGGCGCTCGCGATCGACCGCGCCTTCGATATCAAAGCCCGCATCGTGCATGGCCTCGTCCGACGCCGCCATCGCAAACTGAACGCAGGGATCCAGGTGCTTGGCGTCATGCTTGCCAAAGTACTCGTTGCCGTCAAAACCCTTGACCTCGGCCGCCACCTTGACGGCAAATGCATCGGTATCAAAGTGCGTGATCGGACCGATGCCGCACGTTCCGGCGCACATGGCCGCCCAGGTGGCAAGCGCGGTGTTGCCGAGCGGCGACACGGCACCGATACCGGTGATTGCAACTCTCTGTTCCATCATGGTCTCCTCATCCAAGCCGCTTACCCGGCTTGCTTTCTACATCGCCATTCCGCCGTCGACGCGTATGACTTCGCCCGTAATGTAAGCGGCCGCATCGCTCGCTAAAAAGCGCACCACACCGGCCACCTCCTCGGGCTGCGCCATACGCTTAAGGGGAATCTGCTCCTCGGTTGCCGCACGCACCTTCTCCGAGAGCTTTGCCGTCATATCCGTCTCGACAAACCCGGGGGCGACCGCATTCACTCGTACGCCGCGGGGCGCAAGCTCGCGCGCCACCGCCTTGGTCAGGCCGATCACGCCCGCCTTGGAGGCAGCGTAGTTGGCTTGCCCGGCATTGCCCATCAGGCCCACGACCGAGCTCATGTTGACGACGCAGCCGCCGCGCTGGCGCATAAAGGTCTTGGTGAGCGCGCGCGTCGTATTGAACGTGCCCTTGAGATTGACATCGAGCACGCGATCGAAGGCATCGTCGCCCATGCGCATGAGCAGGCCATCGCGGGTGATACCGGCGTTGTTGACGAGCGCCCAAATCGAACCAAAGTCGTTGAGCACGGCCTCGATGCACGCATTGACGGCATCGGGGTCGGCCACATCGCATTGATACGCGCGAGCTGTGGCACCAGCGGCCTCGCAGGCTTCGCACGTCTCGCGCGCCGCATCGACGCTACCGGCATAGACGACGGCGATATCAAAGCCGTCCTCCGCCAGGCCAACCGCACAAGCGCGGCCGATACCACGCGAGCCGCCCGTGATCAGTGCCATGCGACGTGAATCGTTGCGCTCGAGCGCGCCGTTGTTCAAGTTGCCCATGTCATTCCTTTCGGGTTACAGCCCTGTGGGCTATGCGAGCTCGTCGGCAATAGCTGCGACCTGCTCGGCTGTTTCGCACGAATACACGCGAACGTCGCTCAACGTACGCTTGACCAGGCCAGACAGCGTTTTGCCGGGGCCAATCTCAATAAACGTGTCGATGCCCTGATCCTGCAGCGCATGCAGTGTGTCGACCCAGCGCACGGCATGGCTCACCTGGTTGGTCAAGACATCCGATGCTGCTCGCGGATCCGCCGGATAGGGCGCCGCCGTCATGTTTGCCATAACAGGAATCAGCAGCGGAGACGGCGTGTGGCCGTCTTGGATATACGTCGCCAGCCCCTCAGTCGCCTCGGCCATATAGGGGCTATGAAATGCACCCGACACCGCGACTTTCATAGCGCGGCCGCCAGCCTCTTTTACCAGGACGTCGAGGGTCTGCAACGCATCGGGCGCTCCGGCCACAACCGTCTGCTGCGGACTGTTGTAGTTGACCGGCCAGCAGTCCTCGCCGGCCTGCGCAGCCAGGTTCTCGACTTGCGCCGCATCGAGTTTGATGACGGCGCGCATTCCGCCGGGGTGACGCTCGGCCGCCGTGGCCATCAATACCGCGCGCTCGCACACGAGCTCAAAGCCCGCTCGCGCATCGAATGCCCCCGCAAAGGTGAGCGCGGCGACCTCGCCAAGCGAAAAACCCGCACAGGCGGCAGGCACCACGCCGCGCTCACGCAGGGCGGTAGCCGCTGCCAGGTCGTGAACGAACACGCACGGCTGCGTGTTCTCGGTCTGCGAGAGCTCCTCCTTGGAGGCGCTCCGGCACTGCTCGCTGGTCCCCGGGCGCACCTCGTCGGCAATGGCGAACACCTCGGCGGCCGCCGGCGATACCTCGATCAGGTCGACGCCCATCGCGGGGTGTTGGGCGCCCTGGCCGGCAAACAGAAACGCTACGCTACCCATGCGGACGCACCCTTCAGGACGCACTCGGCGCCATCGACCAGGTCATCAACGATTTCACGCGCGCTCTGGCGTTCGTTGACCATGCCGGCAATCTGTCCACACAAATACGAACCCTCTTCGTAATTACCGTCCTTTGCGGCTTTACGAAGCGCGCCTGTGCCCATGGCCCCAAGCTCCTCGGCACTTGCGCCCGCCGCCTCACTTTTGGCGTAGGCATTGGTGAAGGGGCTCTTGAGCGCACGCACCGGATGTCCCGTCGAACGGCCAGTCGCGCGCGTCGAGGTGTCTCCCGCCTTGAGCACTAGCTCTTTGTATTGCTCAGAAACAGTGCATTCGTTTGCAACGAGGAAGCGTGTACCCACCTGGACGCCGGTGGCACCGAGCATAAAGGCCGCTGCCACGCCGCGACCATCGGCGATACCGCCGGCTGCCACAACGGGGATATCGACCGCGTCGACAACCTGCGGAACGAGCGCCATCGTCGATGTCTCGCCAATATGCCCACCCGATTCGGTGCCCTCGGCAACAACCGCCGTGGCCCCACGACGCGCCACGAGGCGCGCCAGCGCCACCGAGGCAACAACCGGGATGACCTTGATGCCCGCGTCGTTCCAAGCCTTCATGTACTTGGTGGGATTGCCGGCACCCGTCACGACGACCGGCACTTGCTCGTCGATCACAACCCGTGCAACCTCGTCGGCAAACGGGCTCATGAGCATGACGTTCACGCCAAAGGGCTTATCCGTCTTGGCGCGCAGCTCGTGAATCTGATCGCGCAGCCAGTTGGCGTCGGCATTCATGGCCGCGATGATTCCCAACCCGCCGGCCTCGGACACGGCCGAGGCAAGCGAGGCATCGGCAATCCAGGCCATGCCGCCCTGGAACACGGGCTTTTCGATGCCGAGCAGCTCACAGAGAGGAGTCTTGAGCATCTCTACTTCTCCAATGCCGCCTCGACCGTATCGGCGAACTCGCCGACCGTCTTGGGGTTCTCCTCGGTATCGAGCTCAATGCCAAACTCGTCCTCGACGGCGACGAGGATCTCGACGGTGCCCAGGCTGTCGAGACCAATCTCCTCGAGCGTGGACTCAGGCTTCATCTCGACGTCGTCAAGGCCAGCGGTCTCGCGGATAACGTCGCAAACGCGCTCGAAAGTCTTCTGATCTGCCATGGTGTTTCTCCTTTTTGTTTTGCCCCTGGGGCGTTTTTATTACCTATGTGCAACTACTTCCAACGAAGCAGATAGCCACCTATATCCAAGCCGGCACCAAATCCAACGAGGGCGACGGTGTCGCCCGCATTCAGTGCGTCGGTACGTGCCAGCCGGTCAAGCGCAAAAGGAATGCAGGCGCTCGAAATGTTGCCGGTCTCGCGCAGCGTTCGAACCACACGCTCGTCTGGCACGCCGAGGCGTTTGACCGCCTGACTCAGGATTCGTTCGTTAGCCTGATGGAATACAAAGTGGTCGATGTCCTCGACCGCGATGCTCGCGTCGCAGGCGAGCTTGTTGACCGTGTCGCAGATGGCATTGACGCCGAACTTGAAGACGCGACGGCCATTCATGGACAGCACGCTTTCGCTATCTGCGGAAGCCTTAAACGGCGAGGTACCGACCAGACCGGGAACGCGCAACGTCTCGACGTCGGGCGCCGTCGAAAGCTCAACGGCAAGGGGGCTGTCTCCCCCAGCTTCAATCACTGCGGCGCCTGCCCCATCGCCAAAAAGCACGCAGGTGGCGCGGTCGGTCCAATCGAGCGCGCGCGTCATCTGCTCGGCAGCAACGACAAGCACACGCTCGGCACGGCCGCGGGCGATATAGCCCTCGGCGACATCGAGCGCAAATACGAAGCCGGCACAGGCCGCCGAGACATCGAAGGCAGGGCACGTCGCGCCAAGTCGCTCAGCAACGGCACACGCCTCGGCGGGAACAAGGTGGTCACCCGTCGTCGTCGAGCAGACGATCAAATCCAGCTGGCTCGCGTCGATTCCGGACACCTGGAGTGCCCGCTCGCTCGCCGCTACGGCAAGGTCGTCAAGTGACTCGGTGGTGCAGACGTGGCGGCTCTTGATACCTGTGCGGGTAAAAATCCACTCATCCGAGGTATCGAGGAACTCGGACAGCTCGTCATTGGAAACACTGCGCTTAGGAAGCGCCGAGCCTGTTCCAAGAATCGTGAAACCCATCACTAACCTCCTTTGAGTTGTTGACGTGTTTACATCGACCAAGAGAGGATAGCGCATTTCAGTCGTTGTTGACGTGTTAACATTAAATTGTCCAAATGCGACAAAGGCTTCACATTGTGTCTATCTCTCGACACCATTGCGTTATTCACTTATTCATTAAGGAGGTAGCAGCCGTTATGGATGCTAAATTAACGATAGTAGACGTAACCGGATCGACCAACGATGACCTGCTCGAAGCAGGAAAACAGGGAGCGCCACACGGCACAGGGCTTGCCGCCCGGGCTCAGACAGCAGGACGCGGCCGGCGCGGCCACAAGTGGGATTCAACCGCCGGCAACCTATTGCTTTCGATTGTCCTGCGTCCATGCGTTAATCCTGCAAAGTACTCTGGTCTTGCCGCCGTCAGCGGCCTAGCAGTGCTCGCGGCGCTCGAAAAGCAAGGCCTCGCAAGCGAAATAGCCCTCAAGTGGCCCAACGATCTTGTCGCGCGAGGGCGCAAGCTCGGCGGCATTCTGGTCGAGGCCGCACGCGATAACGAAGGCAAACCTTTCGCCGTCTGCGGCATTGGCGTCAATGTGAACTATGTGCCCTCGGAGGTTCCCGATGGCGGCCTGCCGGCAATCGGTCTCTCAGATCTCAACGAGAACGTTCCCGCCGTCGATGTGTTACTCAAGGAGGTCTATCACACCGTCGTAAACGCTGTGAACGCGTGGGCAGATCTGCTCAATGCCATGAAAGAAAACACCGGACCGCTCGCGCCCGTCCACGGCGAATATGTCGCTCACCTCAATTGGATTGGGGAGCACGTTATCGCCCGTTCCCCTGCCGGTGACGAGATGGCGCGCGGAATCTTTAAAACTGTCGATGCCTTTGGTCGCGCGTGCCTCGAAACGGAAGAGGGCGTGCGATCCTTCCATTTTGAGGAAGCATCGCTGCGCCCCTTGAGCGAATAGGGCGCCGCAGCCACCTTCTCGGCAGCATTACCCGGCAGTCCAAACCATTATGCAAAACAAAAGAGCCCCGCTACCGTAATGGCAGCGGGGCTCTGTAAGCTATGAGCGATATCGCTTAGAGCTTGATGTCGATGTCGACGCCAGCGGGGAGGTCGAGACGCATGAGCGAATCAACGGTGCCCGAGGTGGGGTCGAGGATGTCGATGAGGCGCTTGTGGGTGCGCATCTCGAACTGCTCACGGGAGTCCTTGTTCACGTGCGGCGAGCGGATAACCGTGTACAGGTTGCGCTCGGTGGGCAGGGGGACAGGACCGGAAACGCGAGCGCCGGTCTTCTGAGCGGTCTCGACGATGAGCTTCGCGGACTGATCGACGACCTCGTGATCATAGCCCTTGAGGCGAATGCGGATCTTCTGGGTAGCCAACTTAAACCTCCAAAGAGTGCGAGAGATGTTCTCGCGGATTACGTAACAGGGAGTTCGAACTTAGGCGTTCTTGCTCATGACCTCGTCCACGATGGACTTGGGCGCAGGCTCATAAGAGTCGAACTGCATCGTGTAGGATGCACGGCCCTGGGTCTGGGAGCGAAGGTCGGTAGCGTAACCGAACATCTCGCCCAGCGGCACCTTGGCACGGATGAGCTTGCTGTTCCTGCGATCCTCCATGCCCTCGATCTTGCCGCGGCGACCGGAGAGGTTGCCCA
Organism: uncultured Collinsella sp.; assembly: GCA_902469665.1. Classification (GTDB taxonomy): domain Bacteria; phylum Actinomycetota; class Coriobacteriia; order Coriobacteriales; family Coriobacteriaceae; genus Collinsella. The sequence goes on from CABRDE010000027.1 coordinate 20,410, forward strand.
TAACGTCGCCCATGTACTGCTCGGGGGTCTCGACCTCGACAGCCATGATCGGCTCGAGCAGCTGCGGATCGGACTTCTTGAGGGCATCCTTGATAGCCATGGAACCGGCGATCTTGAAGGCGGCCTCGGAGGAGTCGACCTCGTGGTAAGAACCGTCGAACAGGGTGACCTTAACGTCGAGGACCGGGAAGCCGGCGATAACACCGGTGTTCAGGGCCTCCTGGATGCCCTTGTCGATGGACGGGATGTACTCCTTGGGCACGACGCCGCCGACGATAGCGTTGACGAACTCGTAGCCGAAGCCCTCCTCCATCTTCTCGAGCTTGATGACGGCGTGGCCGTACTGACCGCGACCGCCGGACTGACGGACGAACTTGCCCTCAGCCTTCTCGACGTCGTGACCAGCGGTCTCGCGGTAGGCAACCTGGGGCTTACCAACGTTAGCGTCAACCTTGAACTCGCGGAGCAGACGGTCGACGATGATCTCGAGGTGCAGCTCGCCCATGCCGGCGATGATGGTCTGGCCGGTCTCGTGGTTGGTGGACACCTGGAAGGTCGGGTCCTCCTCGGCGAGCTTGGTCAGAGCCAGGGACATCTTGTCCTGCTCGGCCTTGGTCTTGGGCTCGATGGCAACGTCGATAACGGGCTTAGCGAACTCAATCTTCTCGAGGACGATCTCCTTGCCCTCTTCGCACAGGGTGTCACCGGTGGTGGAGTTCTTGAAGCCGACGCAAGCGACGATGTCGCCGGCGGCAGCGTCGTCACGGTCGATACGCTCGGCGGCGTTCATCTCGAGGATGCGGCCGAGGCGCTCGCGCTGACCGTTGGAAGCGTTGACCACGTAGGAGCCGGACTCGGCGCGGCCGGAGTAAACGCGGACATAGGTGAGCTTACCGACGAACGGGTCGGTCATGATCTTGAAGACCAGACCGGAGAAGGGCTCGTCGAAGGAAGGATGACGCTGGATCTCCTCGCCGGTGTCCGGATCGGTACCGGTGACGGCCTCAACGTCGAGCGGGCTGGGCAGGTAGTCGACGACAGCGTCAAGCAGCTCCTGAACGCCCTTGTTCTTGTAGGCGGAACCCACGAAGACGAGGTTGAGCTCGTTGGCCAGAACGCCCTTGCGCAGAGCGGCCTTGAGCTCCTCGACGGTGAAGTCCTCCTCCATGAGGATCTTCTCCATGAGCTCGTCGTCAAAGCTGGCAGCAGCGTCGAGGAGCTCCTCGCGCTTGGTGGCAGCGATGTCGGCGAACTCAGCCGGGATCTCGTCCATCGGCTCGGGGTAGGTCATGCCCTTCTCGTCGGCCTTGAAGTCCCATGCAGTCATGGTGACCAGGTCGATGACGCCCCAGAAGTTGTCCTCGGCGCCCATCGGGACCTGAGCGGCCACGGCGTTAGCGTCGAGACGATCCTTCATGGTCTCGATAGCGTTGAAGAAGTCAGCGCCCACGCGGTCATACTTGTTGATGAAGGCGATGCGGGGGACGTTGAAGGTAGAAGCCTGACGCCAAACGGTCTCAGACTGGGGCTGAACGCCGGCAACGGCGTCGAAGACGGCGACAGCACCATCGAGGACGCGCAGGCAGCGCTCGACCTCGGCGGTGAAGTCAACGTGGCCCGGGGTGTCGATGATCTGGATGCGGTAGTCCTTACCGTCCTTGTTCCAGAAGCACGTGGTAGCAGCGGAGGTAATGGTTACGCCGCGCTCCTGCTCCTGAACCATCCAGTCCATGGTGGCAGCGCCCTCATGGACCTCACCGATCTTGTGGGTCTTACCGGTGTAGTAAAGAATACGCTCGGTCGTGGTGGTCTTACCGGCATCGATGTGGGCCATGATGCCGATGTTACGGGTATCGGAAAGCTTGTACTTAGGCTTAGCCATGTTAGTTCCTTACCTTAACTTACCAACGATAGTGAGAGAACGCGCGGTTGGCCTCGGCCATCTTGAAGACGTCCTCACGCTTCTTGACGGAAGCGCCCAGGCCGTTGGAAGCGTCGAGGATCTCGTTGGCGAGACGCTCGGCCATGGTCTTCTCCTTGCGAGCGCGGGAGAAGTTGACGATCCAGCGGATACCCAGAGCGGTGGAACGACGGGAGTTGACCTCCATCGGGACCTGATAGGTAGCGCCACCGACACGCTTGGGCTTAACCTCGAGCGTGGGCTTGACGTTGTCCATAGCCTTCTTGAAGGTAGCGAGAGCGTCGCCACCCTCGGACTTCTCGGCAACGATCTCGAAAGCGGTGTAAACGATGCGCTCAGCGGTGGCCTTCTTGCCGTCAAGAAGGACCTTGTTGATGAGCTGAGTCACCAGGCGGTTGTTGTAAACGGCGTCAGGCTGAACCTCACGACGATTAGCTGCTGCACGACGCGGCATGTGAAATCTCCTTAAGTGTCTACCGTGCGGCGCTTAGACGGCACACGGCGAAAGTATCAAAACGTTATCTGGCTTATTTGGCCTTGGGGCGCTTAGCACCGTACTTGGAACGGGCCTGCATACGGTTTTGGACCGGAGCAGCGTCGTAGGCGCCACGAATGACGTGATAACGGACACCAGGGAGGTCACGGACACGACCGCCGCGGACGAGCACGATGGAGTGCTCCTGCAGGTTGTGGCCCTCACCCGGGATGTAAGCAGTAACTTCGATGCCGTTGACGAGGCGAACACGGGCAACCTTACGAAGAGCCGAGTTCGGCTTCTTGGGGCTCGTGGTGAAGACGCGGGTGCACACGCCGCGCTTCTGGGAGTTGTGCTGCAGAGCAGCGTTCTTGGACTTCTTGGGCACGGAACGACGGCCCTGGCGAACCAGCTGGTTAATAGTAGGCAAAGCGTACTCCTTCTCGAATGATTCCAGCTTTCTGTAAAGTGCAACGGCTTGAATCGAGGGGTCAGCATCCCCCTACGAAACACGCAGTTCGATAGGATACGTGGCGTTAGCTGTGCCGTCAACAGACCACGCCGCCGGGCGTATCCCAAAATGAGCACATTTCCGCAAAGCCTACACAAAAGGAATCTCCTCCTGTGCGCGGGGGCGGATTCCCGGCCCGGGCGGCGCGGGGGTTAAGCTTGCTGCTCTACAGTCCTGGCTCGCACGGAGAGCACATTAAGTGCTCTCCGGCTCGTGCGGAACTCGCGACAAACTTAACCCCCGCGCCGCCCGGGCCGGGAATCCGACGTGCTCGTCAGGGCAACGTTACCTTCCAAAAAGGGACAGGTTTATTTTGGTCGGTTATATCTGGGGAAACGCCGCGCTCCAGCGGTGATCTGCTCTCATCTGTCGTATGGAAATCGGCGGCGTTTTCGGAAGTATGCGGCAAATTATGAACTTGCCGAGCACACAGGGGTTTTGCGATAACAAACCCGCAGGTAGAGCGCTTGAGCATATGCGGCGTGGTCGACCCATCAAGATTTTGCCGCATACTTCCGAAATCGCACCTCAAAATGATCCGTTTTCCTCCGTCCCCAAGGGATCAACGGAACGCAACAGGTTGAGCATACGCAAGCGAGCGGCCCCCAGAGCGTACAAGGTGGCATGAAAAAGGCAGGGCATTGACCTTTTGGTCATGCCCTGCCTTTTGAATGACAGATTGTAGCTCTGGGGGCCGCACAGCGACGGAGATCTCCGCCGTTCGTTAGAACGGCGGAACTAGTTACTCCTCGTCGTTGTCCTTGGCCTCTTCGGCGTCGTCGGTGTCCACGAGCTGGTTGAGCAGCTCGTCGAGGGAAGCCATGTCCTCGTTGATCGCGCCGTTGGCGGGAGCCTTCTTGTCGTCGATCGGGGCGCCCAGGAGCTCCTCGTCGGCGTCGGCGTGATGCGTCGGAGCGGAGGTACCCAGCAGGATATCGTCCGGACCGTCGGGGCTAAAGACCATCTGCAGCAGCTGCGAGAGGTCTTCCTCGTCGGCAACGTCGTCGTTGTTCTCGAGGATGTAGAGCAGGTCGTGGGCCTCCAGGCCGTCACGGAGCTCCTCGATCGCCTTGGCACCGATACCATCGATGCGCAGCAGATCCTCCTCGGACTTGCCGACCAGGTCGCCGACCGTCTCGATGCCGACCTCGCTGAACTTGTTGGTCCAGCGCTGCGACACGCCCAGGTCGTCGAACAGGTACAGGCGAGCCTTCTCGGCGGAGATGGTGTGGCCGTTGCGGGTGAACGAACCGTCAGCACCACCGAACTCGTCGTAGCCGGCCCAGTCGAGCTGCTGCGGGAGCTGCTCGTCCAGGTCCTTGAGCTCCACCGGAGCCCACTCGGGCAGCGACTTGGCGTTGGGCGAAGCCGGGCCGTCGATGTCGACATAGCCGTCGGCCGTACGATACGTCAGCTTGGCGTTGGCGTACGGCTTGAGGCCGGTACCGGCCGGGATCTTCTTACCGACGATGACGTTGGACTTAAGGTCGAGCAGGTGGTCGACCTTGCCCTCGATGGCAGCCTCGGTAAGGACGCCGGCGGTACGGATGAACGAAGCGCTCGACAGCCAGGAGTCGATGTTGGACGCGACCTTGAGCGTACCCAGGATGACGGGCTCGGCCACAGGAGCCTGACCGCCCAGACGGGCAACGCGCTCGACCTCGTCGGCGAACTCGTAGCGGTCGACGTACTGACCAAGCAGGTACTTGGAGTCGCCGGGGTTGGTAATCTGAACGCGACGCAGCATCTGACGTGCGAGCACCTCGATGTGCTTGTCGTTCAGGTCGACGCCCTGGCTGGTGTAGACGTCCTTGACGCTCTCGACGAAGGTGTGCATCGTCGACTCGATGTCGGTCAGCTTGCGCAGGTTGCGGAAGTTGACGAAGCCCTTGGTGATCTGATCGCCGGCGCGAACCTCGCAGCCGTCCTCGATCTCGGGCATAAAGCGCACCGATGCGGGGACGCGACGCTCGTCGAGAACACGGGTGTGATCCTCGGAGTCGGTGAGCGTCAGCACGTACTCGGACTTCTCGGGCTTAATCGAGAGGTGACCGGAGTACGGAGCCAGCTCAGCCTCGCGACCCAGAATCTTCTCGTTGACGTTGCCGACGATATCGAACATACGGCTGACCGTAGGCAGACCCTGCGTAATATCGTCGACGCCAGCGACGCCGCCGGAGTGAATGGTACGCATCGTAAGCTGCGTACCGGGCTCGCCGATGGACTGGGCGGCAATAATGCCGACGGCAGTACCGATAGCGACCGGACGACGGGTGGAAAGATCCCAGCCGTAGCACTTCTGGCACACGCCGTACTTGGAGCGGCAGGTGAGCAGCGCGCGGAGCTTGACCTTCTTAAGGCCGGCATCGACCATCTTCTGGATGTCGGCGACCTTCTCGATATAGCCGTCCTGCTCAAAGAGCACGGTGCCATCGGGGGCCACGACGTCCTCAATGAAGCAACGGCCGACGAGGTCGGTGTTGAGGTCGGTGGTGCCGGGGATGATGAGGTTGTAGGTGACGCCCTCGTGCGTACCGCAATCCTCCTCGCGGACGATGACGTCCTGGGCCACGTCGACCAGACGACGGGTCAGGTAACCAGAGTCCGAAGTGTGGGATGCGGTATCGACCAGGCCCTTACGGGCGCCGTAGGTCGAAATGAAGTACTCGAGCGGCAGCAGGCCCTCGCGGAAATTCGCCTTAATGGGAAGGTCGATCGTCTCGCCGGACATGTCTGCCATCAGGCCACGCATGCCGCCGAGCTGACGCAGCTGGGTCTTAGAACCACGGGCGCCGGAGTCGGCCATCATGTAGAGCGGGTTCTCCTCGTCGAACATGTCGAGCATGAGCGCTGCGACCTTGTCGGTACAAGCGGTCCACTCGTTAACGACTTCGATGTGGCGCTCCGTCTCGTTGATGAAGCCCTCCTCGAAGTACTCGTTGATCTGGTCGACGTTGGCCTGGGCGCGATCGAGCAGCTCCTGCTTCTCGGCAGGGATGAGAGCGTCCCACACCGAGATGGTGAGGCCGGCGCGGGTAGCGTAGTGGAAGCCGGAGTACTTGATGGCGTCGAGGATCGGGCCGACCTTGGCCTCGGGGTAACGATCGCAGCAGTCCGCAACCAGCTTGGCCACATCGCCCTTGACCATCTTGTAGTTCATGAACTCGTAGTCTTCGGGCAGGCACTGGCGGTTGAAGATGATGCGGCCGATAGAGGTCTCGAAGCGCGCGGTCTTGTTGCCAGTGACGTCGTAGTCGACAAACTCGTTCTTGCCGTTCTTGACGCGGAAGATACGGGTGCCGTCCTCGTTGATGACGTTGGCATCGGCAGCGGACACGCGGACCTGGATCTTGGCCTGCATGTCGACCTCGGAGCGGCAGTCATAGGCGTGCAGCGCGTCGTCGAAGCTGGCGAACACGTGGTTCTCACCCGGCAGACCCTCGCGGACCTGGGTGAGGTAGTACACACCAATGATCATGTCCTGCGAAGGGATGTTAACCGGCTTGCCGGATGCCGGCGAGCGCAGGTTGTTCGCAGAGAGCATGAGCACGCGAGCCTCGGCCTGAGCCTGGCTGGACAGCGGCACGTGGACAGACATCTGGTCGCCGTCGAAGTCGGCGTTGAAGGGCGAGCAGACCAGCGGATGCAGGTGGATAGCCTTGCCCTCGACCAGCACCGGCTCAAAGGCCTGGATGGACAGACGGTGCAGGGTCGGTGCACGGTTGAGCAGCACGACGCGGCCGTCGATGACCTCTTCGAGGATATCCCACACAAAGGTGGCACCGCGGTCGATAGCGCGCTTGGCGCCCTTGATGTTCTCGACCTTGCCAAGCTCGACCAGGCGCTTCATGACGAAGGGCTTGAAGAGCTCCAGCGCCATGGTCTTGGGCAGACCGCACTGGTGCAGCAGCAGCTTGGGGTCGGTAACGATTACCGAACGGCCGGAGTAGTCGACACGCTTGCCCAGCAGGTTCTGACGGAAACGACCCTGCTTGCCCTTGAGGGCCTCGGCGAGCGACTTGAGCGGGCGACCGCCACGGCCAGAGACCGGGCGACCACGACGGCCGTTGTCGAACAGGGCGTCCACGGACTCCTGGAGCATGCGCTTCTCGTTGTTCACGATGATCGCAGGGGCGTCCAGGTCGAGCAGGCGCTTGAGTCGGTTGTTACGGTTGATCACGCGACGATACAGGTCGTTGAGGTCGGACGCGGCGAAGCGGCCGCCGTCGAGCTGGACCATCGGGCGCAGATCGGGCGGAATGACCGGGATGACATCCAGGATCATGTTCGCGGGGCTGTTGCCGCCCTTCAGGAAGGCGTCAACGACCTCGAGGCGCTTGACGGCCTTCTCGCGCTTCTGCTTCTGGGAGTCCTCGTCGGCGATGATGGCCTTGAGCTTCTCGGCCTCGGAGGGGAGGTCGATGGCGGCGAGCAGGTCGCGGACGGCCTCGGCACCCATACCACCCTTGAAGTACATGGAGTAGTAACGGGTCATCTCGCGGAACAGCGGCTCATCGGAGATGAGGTCGCGCTCGGTGAGCTTCATGAAGGCATTGAAGGCGTCCGTGCGGAGCTGCTTCTCGTCCTTGCACTCTTCCTCGATGTCGACGATGCCAGAGGCGATCTCCTCGGGGGTCAGCGGCTCCTCGTCGGAGAACTCGTCAAAGTTCTCGGGGTTGCCCTGCTCCTTGAGGGACTCGATCTGGCGGGCGCACTCGGCATCGATCTCTTCCAGATCGGCGGCGAGCTCCTCGCGCAGGTCGTCAGCGTCGGCCTCGCGGGCCTCGTAGTCGACCTCGGTGATGATGTAGCTGGCAAAGTACAGAACCTTCTCGAGGTCCTTGGACTTGATGTCGAGCATACGGCTCATCGGGAAGCTCGTGGGGCTCTTGAAATACCAGATGTGGGACACGGGAGCGGCGAGCTCGATGTGGCCCATGCGGTCGCGACGCACCTTGGCCGAGGTGACCTCGACGCCGCAGCGCTCGCAGACGATGCCCTTAAAGCGGATGCCCTTGTACTTGCCGCAGGAGCACTCCCAGTCCTTGGCGGGACCGAAGATCTTCTCGCAGAACAGGCCGTCCTTCTCGGGCTTGAGGGTACGGTAATTGATGGTCTCCGGCTTCTTTACCTCACCGTGCGACCAGGAACGGATCTGGTCGGCGGAGGCAAGGGAGATCTTTACCGAGTCAAAATCAGTAGCTTCGAAATCTGCCACAGTCAACTACTCCTTATCAGTGGTCGTGGCGGCGACAGCCTCGGGCGCCTCGGCGGCCTCGGCATCCTGGGCCTCGACGTCGGCGTCAACGCCGGCGAGCGCAGCCAGGTCGTCGAGAGCGGAGGCCTCCTCGGCGGTCACAGGGGCGGAGGCGTCCTCGTCGGCATCGTGCATGGGCTCGATGTCCAGTGCGAGGGAACGGATCTCCTTGACGAGAACCTTGAAGGACTCGGGGATACCCGGAACCGGGACGTTCTCGCCCTTGACGATGGACTCGTAGGTCTTGACGCGGCCCACGGTATCGTCGGACTTGACGGTCAGGATCTCCTGCAGGACGTTGGAAGCACCGTATGCGTACAGTGCCCAAACTTCCATCTCGCCGAAGCGCTGGCCGCCGAACTGAGCCTTGCCGCCCAGCGGCTGCTGGGTAACCAGGCTGTAAGGGCCGGTCGAACGGGCGTGGATCTTGTCGTCGACCATGTGGCCGAGCTTGAGGATGTAGGAGGTACCCACGGTAATGGGCTCGCGGAACTCCTCGCCGGTGCGGCCGTCGAACAGACGGGTCTTGCCGCGCTCGTCAAGCTGGGTGACGAACTCGGGACGCATGTGATCGCCAAAGGCAGCGGTGGCCTTGTTGAGCATGTTCTTGTTGGCGCGACGGATGACCTCGGCGATCTCGTCCTCCTTGGCGCCGTCGAAGACGGGCGTCGCAGTGAAGAACGGACCGGGGACATACTTGTCGGAGTTGGCATCCTCGGTATCCCAACCGCAGGCAGCAGCCCAGCCAAGGTGGCACTCGAGCAGCTGGCCGACGTTCATACGCGAAGGAACGCCCAGCGGGTTGAGGATAACGTCGATCGGGGTACCGTCAGCCATGTAGGGCATGTCCTCGACCGGCAGAACGTTACAGATAACACCCTTGTTGCCGTGGCGGCCGGCGATCTTATCGCCCTGCTGGATCTTACGGCGCTGGGCGACGTAGACGCGCACCTGCTCGTTGACGCCGGGGGCCAGGTCGTCGCCGTTCTCGCGGCTAAAGCGGACGACGTCGATGACGCGGCCGTAAGCGCCGTGAGGCATCTTGAGGGAGGTGTCGCGAACGTCGTGAGCCTTGGCACCGAAGATGGCGCGCAGCAGGCGCTCCTCGGCGGTCAGAGCGCTCTCGCCCTTAGGCGTGACCTTGCCGACCAGGATGTCGCCAGGGCCGACCTCAGCGCCGATGCGGATGATGCCGTCCTCGTCAAGGTTGGCAAGCATGTCCTCGGAAAGGTTCGGGATCTCGCGGGTGATCTCCTCGGGGCCGAGCTTGGTGTCGCGGGCGTCGATCTCGTGACGAGTGATGTTGATGGTCGTCAGCAGGTCCTCGGCCACCAGGCGCTCGGACACGACGATACCGTCCTCGTAGTTAAAGCCTTCCCACGGCATGTATGCCACGGTGAGGTTCTGGCCCAGTGCGAGCTCGCCATGATCGGTCGAAGGACCGTCAGCCAAGGGCTCGCCCTGCTCAACGGTGTCACCGACGCGCACGAGCGGACGGTGGTTGATGCAGGTGGACTGGTTGGAGCGCTGGTACTTGGCCAGGTGATACTCGTCCATGCCACCGGCATGCTTGACGATAATCTTGGAGGCGTCGGCAAAGATGACCTCGCCGGCGTTCTTGGCCAGGGTGACCTCGCCGGAGTCCAGGGCGGCGCGACGCTCCATGCCGGTACCGACATAGGGAGCGGCGGGGTGAACCAGCGGCACGGCCTGACGCTGCATGTTGGCGCCCATCAGCGTACGCTTAGCGTCGTCGTGCTCAAGGAACGGGATCAGCGTGGCTGCGACGGAGAGCATCTGACGCGGCGAGACGTCCATGTAGTCGACGTCCTCGACAGGCACGTCGGCGGGAGCGCCGAAGGAGCCGTCGAAGTCGCGGGTGCGGGCGATCACGGCGTGCGGACGGACGATCTTGCCCTCGGCATCGGTCGTGATGAACTCGTTGGTCTTGGGATCGAGCGGCGTGTTGGCCGGCGCGATGACGTGCTTCTCTTCCTCGTCAGCGGTCATCCAGTCAATTTGGTCGGTGGCAACGCCGTTCTCGACGCGGCGGAACGGGGCCTCGATGAAGCCGTACTCGTTGACGCGGGCGTAGAGGGCGAGCGAGCCAATCAGGCCGATGTTGGGGCCTTCGGGGGTCTCGATCGGGCACATGCGGCTGTAGTGCGAATTGTGAACGTCGCGGACGGCCGTCGGCACGTTGGTGCGGCGGCTGGAGCCGGACTTGTGGCCGGCAAGACCACCAGGGCCGAGTGCGGACAGACGGCGCTTGTGGGTCAGACCGGTCAGGGGGTTCGCCTGGTCCATGAACTGCGAGAGCTGCGAGGAACCGAAGAACTCCTTGATGGAGGCCACGATCGGGCGGATGTTGATGAGCGACTGCGGGGTGATCTCGTCGATGTCCTGGGAGCTCATGCGCTCACGGACGACGCGCTCCATACGGCTCATGCCGATACGGAACTGGTTGGCGACGAGCTCGCCGACGGTGCGGATACGGCGGTTGCCAAAGTGGTCGATGTCGTCGACCTTGAAGCCCTGCTCGCCGGCGGCGAGGGACAGCAGGTAGCGCAGCGTAGCGACGATATCCTCGTCGGTGAGCACCGTGACTTCTTCCTCAGTGGTGAGGTTGAGCTTCTTGTTGACCTTGTAGCGACCGACGCGGGCCAGATCGTAGCGCTGCGGGTTGAAGAGCAGACCCTCGAGCAGGCTGCGGGAAGCGTCCACGGTGGGAGGCTCGCCCGGGCGCAGACGACGGTAAATCTCGATGAGGGCGTCCTCGCGGGTAAGGGCGGTATCGCGCTCAAGGGTGCGCTTGATCACATCGGAGTTGCCGAGCAACTCGATGATGTCGTCGTTGGTGACGGCGATGCCAAGGGCGCGCAGGAACATCGTGGCGCTCTGCTTGCGCTTACGGTCGATGGAGACCATGAGCTGGTCGCGCTTGTCGACCTCAAACTCGAGCCAGGCACCACGGGACGGGATGATCTGGGCCTTGTAGATCTGCTTGCCCGAATCCATCTCGGAGCTGTAGTACACGCCCGGGGAGCGGACGAGCTGCGAGACGACGATACGCTCGGTACCGTTGATGATGAAGGTGCCCTGATCGGTCATCATGGGGAAGTCGCCCATGAAGACGAGCTGCTCCTTGATCTCGCCGGTCTCCTTGTTGGTAAGACGGACGTCGGTCAGAAGCGGAGCCTGATAGGTCATATCCTTCTCGCGGCACTCCTCGACGGTGTGCGCGGGGTCGCCGAACTGATGCTCGCCGAAGGTAACCTCGAGAACATGGTTCTGGCTCTGGATGGGGCTGGATTCCTTGAATGCCTCACGAAGGCCCTCGTCCTTAAAACGCTCAAAGGATTCCCTTTGAACAGAGATAAGGTTGGGGAGCTCCATGGCCTCCGGGATTTTCCCGAAGCTGACGCGCTTGCGCTCAGTGGCAGTGTATGCGTAGGTCACCAGGTTTTTCCTCCTTCACGGAAATGCTCGGTGGATTGGCGAGGCATAGCTTCGCCAGTTATCGCAACCTAATAGTTTATCAGGTACCGACCGTTGGGCAAGAAAAGCCTTGACGTGATTGAGTTTTTGGAGTAGCAAAGTTTTTCGACAGAAAACATGCAGGTAGATGTATATGCATCGAACATATGTTCATATATTTTCTGTGAACAGAGGGCCGGCAATCGCAGCTCTTATAAAAAACGGGCGCGAACCGAGGTCCGCGCCCGTAAATATCGTTGCCCGAAGGCCTACTTGCGCATCAAGCCGCCGCGCTCGTCGATGGCATCCCAGAAGGCGCCTGCAAAACGAGGATCGCTTGCAGCCATGAGGGCGTTGGTGGCCATCCAACCAGACGGGGTACCGGTGTCGTAGCCCGACAGCGGATCGATGACGACGGCATACATGGCCTCGCGATCGAGCGAACGGGCCATGGCGTCGGTCAGCTGGATCTCGCCGCCCTTACCGGCCTGCTGGTCGGCAAGAAGGTCCATGACCAGCGGGCTCAGCAGGTAGCGGCCGACGATGTACAGGTTGGACGGAGCCGCCTCGGGAGCAGGCTTCTCCACCAGGCCGCCGATGCGCCACACGGCGCCCGGCTCGCCATCGGCAACATCCTCGGCGCCCTCGAGCGAGCCCACGCGCTCACCGGCGATAACGCCGTAGCGGCTAACCTCCTCGGGAGCACACGCGGCAACGGCGATAACCGAAGCGCCACCGTGCTCCTTGGAGACGGCAAGCATCTTGTCGCAGATATCACGGTTGGGCACAACGTAGTCGCCCAGAAGAACCAGGAAGTTCTCCCCTGCCACAGCGTCGGCGGCAGAGCGAATGGCGTGACCGAGACCCTTGGGCTCGTACTGATAGCGGAAGTCGACCGGCATACCGCCCGCATGGGCGACAGCGTCGGCGTAGGCGTCCTTACCGCGCTCGCGCAGCAGGTTCTCGAGCGAACGGTCGGGCTGGAAGTAGTTCAGCAGCTCGGGCTTGCCGGGCGAGGTGACGATAATGGCATCATCGACCTCCTCGGGGTCGAGCGCCTCCTCGACGACATACTGGATGACCGGCTTGTCGAGAACCGGCAGCATCTCTTTGGGCGTGCACTTGGTGCCAGGCAGAAAACGCGTGCCAAGACCGGCGGCGGGGATGATTGCCTTCATAGTATTCAAGGATCCTTTCGCAGGCGCAAATAACGCCCGTGCATGCGGCTCACCGGCCGCAGACCAAATTGCGATACCGGATTATCTTACCGCTGTTAATTAACGTTAATGCAGGCAAGCGCCATTCTTCAGCAGGTCAACGCAAATTAATGCTCGAATGGTGCAATTTTATCGCCAAACGGTAGCGACCCCAAAGCACCGCAAGCGGCAGCAATTTGCATGCCGAGCCAGCAAAATAGAGTGGCCATAACAAAAAAGACGGGGCTCGCAATGCGAACCCCGTCTGCAAAGAAATCTGGCGAGAAAGCCTGATTACTTGAGGGTGACAGCAGCGCCAGCAGCCTCGAGCTTCTCCTTGGCGGCCTCGGCGTCCTCCTTCTTGGCACCCTCGAGAACAGCCTTGGGAGCGCCCTCGACGACCTCCTTGGCCTCCTTCAGGCCAAGGTTGGTGAGCTCACGGACGGCCTTGATGACCTGGATCTTGTTGTCGCCGAAGCCCTCGAGCACGACGTCAAACTCGGTCTTCTCCTCGGCCTCAGCAGCGCCAGCAGCGGGAGCGGCGACAACAGCAGCAGGAGCAGCGGCGGAAACGCCGAAGGTGTCCTCGATAGCCTTAACGAGCTCGGAAGCCTCGAGAAGGGTCATTTCCTTAAGAGCATCGATGATCTCATCGGTGGTAAGCTTAGCCATTTCTAAGTCCTTTCGGTTTCCGTGTCTGTGCACGGAGATCAGTTAAAACACGGCGCGAATGCGCCAGGGGTGCGGCGTTGCCGCCGCGGGTGAAAACAGCGACTAGGCTGCCTTCTGCTCGGAGACCTGCTGGATCGAACGAGCGAGACCAGAGGAAACGCCGTTGACGCAGACAGCGATGTCGCGAGCGAAACCGGAGATGAGACCGGCGATCTGGCCGAGAAGCTGATCCTTGGTGGGCAGCTCGGCGATAGCCTTAACATCATCAGCGGAAACGGCCTTGCCGTCGGAGATACCGCCCTTGATCTCAAGGACGCCCTTGGACTTAGCGGAGAAGTCCTTAAGGGCCTTAGCGGCCTCGACCGGCTCGGTCTCGTAGAACACATAAGCGACGGGGCCGGCGAGGATCTCGTCGATCTCGGGCTGCTCCTGGTTCTTGAGGGCGATCTTGACCAGGTTGTTCTTGTAGACCTTCATCTCGGCACCGCACTCGCGAAGCTGATGACGCAGCTCCTGAGCCTGCTTAACCGTCAGACCATTGTAGTTGACGACGAACAGACCGGCGTTCTCGGCGATACGGGACTCAATCTCTGCAACCTTGTCGATTTTGTACTGCTGGGGCATGAATTACACCTCCTCGAATTCTTTCCGGGCACGGTCCGCCACAAGGACGTGACGGGGGCATGTCCAAAAAGAAAGCCCCCGCGCTGCATGAGCGACGGGGGCGAGAAGACATATCTACTCGACCACCTCGGCTGGCGGGATATCCCATTAAGCTCGCGGGCGATGCCCGTTTGCACCGGCTGTCTCTGGCAGCGGATTCGTGCGTGAACCGAAAGCATTATGGCGGGGACCCCGGCGTCGGTCAACGGAAAACCGGGCTGCACACAATTCCACCATCCGGCCGCGCCGCCGAAGGCCGGGCGCAAGGTTTTCGCTCGGTCAGGTCCTGGGCTCGCTCGGAAAGCACATTAAGTGCTTTCCGGCTCGTGCGGAATCTACGAAAACCTTGCGCCCGGCCTTCGGCGGCGCGTGCCTGCGTTGACTTTAGGCAGCCCGGGTTTTCGTTGGCTGACGCCCCCACTCATAATGCTTGGGTCGGTGGGCTGATGTGTTGCGTCCCGTTGGGCTATAAGGTTGAAATGAAGGTGGACAGGCGGTGGAGACCTTCGTCCAAATTCTTATCGGAAACGCAGTAGCTGAGGCGGATGTGGCCTTCGGTGCCGAAACAGTCGCCCGGGACTAGGGCTACGTTTGCCTCTTTGATGGCTTTGATGCAGAAGTCTTCGCTCGTTAGGCCGTATTGTTTGATGCTGGGGAAGGCGTAGAAGGCTCCTGCAGGCTCTACCACGTCGAGGCCCATGTTGTTGAGAGCGGTCAGCACGCGTTTGCGGCGGGCTCGGTAGACTTCGAGCATGGGGGTGGGGTCGACGGTCAGGGCTCGCGTTGCGGCGTCCATTTCGAAGGAGACGGCGCTCGATACTAAGTATTGGTGAGCCTTGGCAATCTCGGCGATGACGGGGGTTGCCGCTGCGAGCCAGCCCAGGCGCCAGCCGGTCATGGCCCAGGGCTTGGAGAAGCTCTCGATGACGACCGTCTGCTCGCGCAGCTCCGGGTGTCGCTGGGCGAAGCGCTCGTAGCCGTCCACATAGACCAGGCGGTTGTATACGTCGTCGCAGACTACGTAGATGCCCGCCTGCTCCGCTACGTGTGCCACGGCGTCGAGCGATGCCGCGTTGAGAATGCAGCCTGTAGGATTGTTGGGCGAGCAGATAACGATGGCCTTGGTCGCCGGGGTCACACAGGCGCGAAGCGCTTCCTCGTCAATCTGGAATTGCGTAGGCTCCGTATCCAAAAAGACCGCCTTGGCGTGGTTGGCCACGACGATGCTCTCGTACAGGCCAAAGGCCGGCGTGGGGATGACGACCTCGTCGCCGGGGTTGAGCATAGCCATGAATGCTGCCGACAGGGCCTCGGTCGCGCCGTCGGTCAGGATGACCTCGTCGGCCGAAAACGCCAGGCCCGCGTCTCCCATGTAGGCAGACAGTGCCTCGCGCAGGGCAGGGCGACCGTTGTTGGGCGGATAGTGCGTGTCGCCGCGGTCCAACGAAGCGGTCACCTCGGCGCTAATCACATCGGGCGTGGGAAAATCGGGCTCGCCGAGCGCGAGCGCAATGCATCCTGGGTGCTGGGCAGCGAGCGCATTAATCCGACGGATGCCGGAGGGCTTGAGCGTGGCAAGCGAGGTATTCATGGGCAGGCGCATGGCGTTCCTTTCGTAAGGGTTGCACTAGGATAGCGCGGCGAGGCGCCGCCGGACGGTGTAACCTAAACGGAAACCAACCGGAAAGGAGGTGGCATGGAGACGACCGCATGCGGCGATGTGCCAAAAACACTGCATAACATCGCGTTTGTCAGTATTCCCGACAGCGCCGATCTCGAGTTTTTGCTTTGGGATCTTCAGGATGCCATCGCGGCTTATGCCCGGCTTTCCGGCACCGCACTCCCCCGCCCGGTCAACTTGAAGGCAAATGACACCGGTGCAGTCGATGGCATGGTGCTCGCTGTTGATGATGTGCTCGATGACGAGGCGATGGCCGTCGTTGAACGGGCGCTCGAATGTGTTGAAGGCGCAGGAACACGCGTCTATGTGGTTGTTCAAGCCGACTGTAGGAGTTCCGAGCGGGCGCACGCGGTCGTTGGCCATCTGCACGAAGCGTGCGAGCGTCGAGGACTGTCGTGGTGTGGAGGCGTCATCGTCTGCACCGGCAGCGGCATAGCGGCGCTTCGCCGCTCCCCACGCATGGGCCTCTTGCGTCGACCGTTTTCGGAAGCCATGGACAAGCTTGTGGGCGCTGTGCGCATGGGCTGCTCCATAGAGCATGCGCAGCTGCTTGGCGGTGGCAATGCCGAAAGCGTCGATGCCGACGGCATGGTGCGCGCCAAGCCCGCGCTGCCCGCACCGATCTGGCATGCCATCATGAAACACCTCGGCACCCGCGCCCAATCAGATATCTAAATTACAGAGCGCCCCAATCAACGGCATCGCGCCAGCGCTCGACAAGGCGCTCCAGACGCCAAGCCGCATTGGCGGGACTTGTCGAGGGCAGGACGATGGCGGGCAGCCCGGTGCGTTCTTGTAGATAGCGCTTGTAGAGCCGACCAGCTGTACCACCGTTGCATATCACCTGCTCAATGGGAGCTGCGCCGGCAATGCGCTCGACATGTACCGGCACAACGTTGCGAATGCTCGCGTCGCTCGAGCCCTTAATGTCGCAGCTCTCGATCACATCCCACAGGGCCACGCCGCCGTTCAGCAGCATGGAGCGCTTGGCGGCAATCGAGGCGTCGAGCGTCGCAGGCTCGCTGCCTGCCAAAGGGTCGCCCTCGTTGGGCGGCACGGGCACACCGAGACACGCGGCCATCACGCGCCAAAAGCGATTCTGAGGGTTGCCGTAATAAAAGGCATTGGCGCGCGAAAGCACCGAGGGAAACGACCCGAGCACCAAAACGCGCGAGTGCTGGTCGAACACGGGTTCAAACCCATGCTCAATATGTTGATAGCCCTCGTCAGACGCCGTCATGATCTAGACCCTCAACAGATAGCGCACCTCGTAGGGCGCAAGCTCAAGGGAGCCAGCCAGCTCGACCGTGGGCACGCCGTCGGCAAGCAGGTCGACAAAGGACCCGTTGAGCTCGCCGGCGCCAAAGGTGTAAGGCTCACCCACGGCGTTCACCGCCACGAGCACCGTCGCGTCGTCGCAGGCGCGCTCGAACAGCAGCTGCTTGTTCTGGATCACCACGTTGCGATAGGCACCGTAGTTAAGAGCACGGGACGCCGCGTCGTCGGCCGAGCGCAGGTGCGCGAGCTGCTTGATGAAAGCCGTCAGCTCGTTGGGCGCAGGCTCATCGAGCGCAGGGCGCAGCGCCCAGTCACCATCGGGGCCGCCCTTTTCGCCAGCAATTCCCCACTCGCTGCCATAGTAGACGCACGGAATACCCGGCATGCCAAACAGCATGCCATAGGCGGGACGCAGGCACGATTTGTCGGTAAGGATGCTCGCCAGGCGCGGCACATCGTGGTTGTCGACAAACGACAGCAGGTGTTTACCGCGGTAGATGCACCACGGATCGCCGCCAAACTGGCGATGCAGCGAATGGGCAATCTCGAACATGTTGACCGAGTTAAAGCTGGAGTACAGGCCCTTGTAGCACTCGTAGTTGGTGCAGGAGTCGAGCATCTCGTCGTTGACGATCTGATTGTAGTCGCCGTGGAGCGTCTCGCCGATCAGCACAAAGTCAGGCTTGAGCTCACGGGTAAAGGAGTGTAGGCGGCGCATGAAGTCGCGGTCGAGCATATAGGCGACGTCCAAGCGCAGGCCGTCGATGCCAAAGACCTCGGCCCAGCGGCGCACGGACTCGAGCAGGTAATCGACCACAGCGGGATTTTGCAGGTTGAGCTTCACAAGCTCAAAATGGCCTTCCCAGCCCTCGTACCAAAAGCCGTCGCCGTAGCACGAGTCGCCGTCAAAGCTAATGTGGAACCAATCCTTGTAGGGCGAGTCCCACTTACGCTCCTGCACATCGCGGAAGGCCCAAAAGCCGCGACCGACGTGGTTGAAGACGGCGTCGAGCACCACGCGGATGCCGTGGGCATGCAGTGTGTCGCACACGGCGGCAAAGTCGGCATCCCCACCCAAGCGACGGTCGATATGACGCAGGCCGCGTGTATCGTAGCCGTGGCTATCAGACTCGAGCGGCGGGTTGATCAGCACAGCGCCAACGCCGAGTTCCTGCAGGTAGTCGGCCCACTGGGCGATTTTCATAATGGGAGCATCGGGGTTGGGCGCGGCGTTGGCAGCCTGGGCGAGCTCATCCTCGGCAACGGGCGCGGCGTTTTCGCGCGGAGCCCCGCAAAAGCCCAGCGGATAGACCTGATAGAACGTCGTCTCGTATGCCCACATAACAGCCTCCCGGTAAGCTCAACACAACGACATCCATTGTATGCCCAGCTTGTATCCTCTTCCCCAAAATAAGTTGCGGTGGAATAGTTCCTGCTTGGACCTTCAGAGGCCTTAAACAGGAACTATTCCACCGCAACTGATGAGGAAACGTGATTAGGCGACAGGCTTTGCGCGGCGTATGGCCGGGAATAACACCGTGATGGCGAGGATGACGCCCACGGCGGCGATTGCGCCACCTGCGCAGCCGATCCAGGCGATACCGGGACCCGAAACCACGGCGCCGCCGATCGCGGTGCCCGTACCGATACCCAGATTGAACAGGCCCGAGAAGATCGACATGGCGACAGCCGACGAGTCCGCCGGCGTGTGCTTGATGAGCTCGGCCTGAAACGCCACGTTAAAGGCCGTGGCGCAGCAACCCCACAGTGCGCAAACAGCGAGAACCGCAGCGAGCGACGATGCGGCCGGGCCCATGAGCAGCAGGGCCACCGGCACGCCGGAGAGCGTGATAGCCAAAAACGGGAAGCGATGTCCATCGAACAGACGGCCAAACAGCCAGCTTCCGAGCAGACCAGAGCAGCCAAACGCCGTCAGCGTCATAGTGATGGCGCCCGCATCGACGTGCGCGACCTGCGCCAGGAAGGGCTCGATATAGCTGTAGCTTGCGTAATAGCCGGTCGCCATGAAGACCGTGACTGCGTAGAGCGCGATGAGGAGCGGGTTCTTGAGCAGCTCGGGCAGCTGTTTGACAGTAAAGCGCTCACCCGCCGGCATGGCCGGGAACACCGCTGCCTGGTAGACGACCGCGATGGCTGAGAGACCCCCGACCACGGCAAACGTCATACGCCAGCCCACGGCCAGGCCAATGGCGCGGCCGAGCGGCAGGCCAAAGATCTGCGCGATGGACGAGCCCGTGGCGATCATGCTGATGGCGAGCGCCCCATGGCGCGTGTCGACCAGGCGCGAGGCCATAATCGAAGCGACCGACCAGAACACGGCATGCGCGCAGGCAACCACCAGGCGCGCGCAGACCAGAATGGGATAGGTCGGCGCCACGGCGGACAAGAACTGGCCGAGCGAGAACACGGCAAGCACGCCCAGCAGCATCTGCTTGAACTCAAAGCGCGAGGCAAACACCATGAGGGGCAGCGACAGCAGCATGACACCCCAGGCATAGACCGAGATCATGATGCCCGCCTGGGCCTCGGTAAGCGAGAATGACGCGGCAATATCAGTCAAAAGGCCGATGGGCATGAACTCCGACGTGTTGAACACGAACGCACAGCAGGTGAGCCCGATGAGCGGGAGCCACTGCCTGAGCGTGATGCCGTCTTGCCTTGCCTGACTCATATATAACGTCTCCAATCATTTTGAGCGGAGGCGATTATATAGCAACGGCCCCGCATCCGTCAGCAACAGATGCAGGGCCGAAAACAATTCGATACACAAAGGTTGCGCCGTCAATAAATAACTAAGCCAGCCCCAGCAATATGCCCGCCGAATGCGCGACAAACGCCACGATCCAGGCGACAGCCACTTGGAACGCGAACACCGCTACGGCATAGCGCGCGCCCAACTCACTCTTGACGGCACCGATGGCTGCCACGCAAGGCGGGTACAGCAGCGTAAAGACCAGGAACACGTAAGCGGTAAACGGCGAAAACATGGTCGACAGCGCCGCGGGCGAGGTTGTGCCCAAAAGCACCGTGAGGGTCGAGATGACGCTCTCCTTGGCAATAAGTCCGGTGACGAGCGCCGTCGATGCACGCCAGTCGCCAAAGCCGAGCGGCGCCAGCACCGGCGCGATGATGCTGCCCAGGCCCGCGAGTAGGCTTTGCGACTGGTCGGCAACCACGTTAAAGCGGATGTCGAACGTCTGCAGGAACCAGATGACCACCGTGGCGGCAAAGATGATGGTAAAGGCCTTGGTAATAAAGTCCTTGGCCTTATCCCATGCCAGCATCACCGTCGTCTTGACGCTCGGCAGGCGGTAATTAGGGAGCTCCATGATAAACGGCACCGGGTCGCCCTTAAATGCCGTGCGGTTGAGCACCAGGGCGGCAATGCAGCCGACTACGATGCCGATCAGATAGAGCGAGACCATGGCGGGGACCGTCGCCTGCGGGAAGAATGCTCCGCACAGCAAGCCGTAAACCGGTAGCTTGGCCGAGCAGCTCATAAACGGCGTGAGCATGACCGTCATCTTGCGGTCGTGCTCGGATGGGAGCGTACGGGTCGACATGATAGCCGGCACGGTGCAGCCAAAACCGACGAGCATGGGCACAAAGCTGCGGCCCGACAGGCCAAAGCGACGCAGCACTTTATCCATGACAAAAGCCACGCGCGCCATGTAGCCGGAGTCTTCCAGAATGGAGAGGAACAAGAAGAGCACGACGATAATCGGCAGGAAGGTCAGCACGCTGCCCACACCCGTAAGCACGCCGTCGACAGCCAGCGAGCGCACCACGTCGTTGGTTCCGAACGCCTTGAGGCCCGCATCGGCCGAGGCGATGATGGCAGCGATACCATCCTCCATAAGTCCCTGCAACGCCGCGCCGATCACGCCAAACGTCAGCCAAAAGACGAGGCCCATGATCACCAGGAACGCCGGAATGGCTGTGTAACGACCCGTCAGGATGCGGTCGATCTTGACGGAGCGCACGTGCTCGCGGCTCTCGTGCGGCTTGACGACGCAGCGCCCGCACACGTCGCCGATAAAGCCGAAGCGCATGTCGGCCAGCGCAGATAGACGGTCGGTGCCGGCCTCGCCCTCCATCTGGGTAATGATGTGCTCGATGGCGTCGAGCTCGTTGCGGTCCAGATGAAGCGCCTCGGTTACCAGCTCGTCGCCCTCAACCAGCTTGGTCGCCGCAAAACGCACGGGAATGTGCGCCGTCGCGGCATGGTCCTCGATAAGGTTGGCGATGCCGTGAATGCAGCGATGCAGCGCGCCGCCGTCTGGACCATCGGGCGCGCAGAAGTCCAGGCGGCCGGGGCGCTCACGGAACCGTGCCACGTGCAAGGCGTGATCCACCAGCTCGCCGATGCCCTCGTTGCGGGCAGCGCTAATGGGGACAACGGGCACGCCCAACAGACTCTCGAGCAGGTTGACGTCGACGGCGCCGCCGTTGGCCGTCACCTCGTCCATCATGTTGAGCGCGATAACCATGGGGCGATCGAGCTCCATAAGCTGCAGCGTCAGGTACAGATTGCGCTCGATGTTGGTAGCGTCGATGATGTCGATGATGGCGTCGGGATGCTCATCCAAGATAAACTGGCGGCTTACGATCTCTTCGCCCGTATACGGCGACAACGAATAAATACCGGGCAGGTCGGTAACGCTTGCCTCGGGGTGGTTGCGGATGGTGCCATCTTTGCGGTCGACCGTCACGCCGGGAAAGTTACCGACGTGCTGGTTGGAGCCCGTCAGCTGGTTGAACAGCGTGGTCTTGCCGCAGTTTTGGTTGCCGGCGAGGGCAAAATGCAGTGGCGCGCCCTCGGGCACGGCCGTCTTCGCGGCGCGGGGCGAATACGTCCCCTCGCCAAGTGCCGGATGCTCCGTCGTGCCGATTGCGGCGTTAGCGCGTGGACCTGTATCGGTGTCGTGAATACCCACGAGCTCGATGCGGGCGGCATCGTCCTTGCGCAACGTCAACTCGTAGCCACGCAGGCGAATCTCGAGCGGGTCGCCCATGGGGGCGTACTTCATCATGGTGACTTCGGTGCCCGGTGTTAGGCCCATGTCCAGAATATGCTGTCGGAGTGCCTGATCGTCCGATGCCACCGATGCGACAACGGCGTCCTTTCCAATCTCGAGTGTATCGAGTCTCACGTCCGCGTTCCTCCCCCGGCGCCCACAGGGCGTTGCATTTTGTTTATCTTGGCTAACCGTTTGCCATGGCTAACCATTTAACCACGCATGATAGCGCGAACATACAACGATGTTCAATCAGCAAATTGGCGCAATGGGGACAGGCAGGAGAGTTCAGGGCCATAGTTTCCCGATGAGGCCTCTCGGGGAAACTACATCCCAGAATTCCGGCTCGAAACGGGATATGGTTTCCCAAACAGGCCTCTTACGGAAAATGCATCCCGGAATCCCCACTCGAAACGGGACGCACTTTCCCAGTCGAGGCCCTATGGGAAACTGCGTCCCACCTTGAAAGGCAAAACTGGGACGCAGTTTCCGGGCGGGGCATCAAAAACGAAGTTGCGGTGGAATAGTTCCTGGATGGACTGGTTGATGCCCCAGATAGGAACTATTTCACCGCAAGTTATTGAAGGGCTGGGATGCCGAGACTCTTACAGATGGCGCTCCAGGAAGCGGAAGGCTAGGCGGATCCAGGGACGGACCGCCACCTGCTTGTCCTCGTTGTCGACCGCGGTGTTGGCGTTGCCGAGCGAAAGGCCGTGACCGCCCTGGTCAAAGACGTGCATCTCGCAAGCGACGCCCTCCTCCGCCATGCGTTGGGCAAACGGATAGACCTGCGCGATCGGCGCCGTCTTGTCGTCGGACACGCCCCACACAAAGGTCGGTGGCATCTGACGCGAAACATGCGTGGTGGGGCAGATGTCGGCCAGATGCTCGTCAGTTGCCTCGCCGCCCGTCACCATCGACAGGTAGTCGTTGAGCAAATCGCGCCCCGTCTTGCCGCCCGTCTTGGGCACACGCAAGTCAATGCGCGGATCGCGCGTCTGCATGTCGCGCACATAGGCAAAGTCGAGCAATGGATAGCCCAGCACCACGGCATCGGGACGAATGTCGTCCGGACGCGCCCCGGCAAGTGCCGCAAAGGGGCCGGTCTTCCACTGTGTTGCCAGCGAGGCGCAAATCATGCCGCCAGCAGAAAAGCCCACGACGCACACGCGCTTAGGATCGACATGCCACTCGTCGGCGTTGGCGCGCACCGTGGCGACCATCTTGGCAAGATCTGCCTGGGGGTGCGGAAAGCTCACGTCACCCGTAGAACTCGTGACATAGTTGAGCACAAAGGCCTGGTAACCGTGATCCAAAAACGCAAACGCCACAGGATCCTGCTCATGCGGAGCGATATGCGTAAACGCACCTCCGCCACAGATAATCACGGCAGGGCGGCGGCCATTCGGTTTATCGGGCAGCGGCTCGGCACCCAAATACGTAAAGGTCGCCGGATATTCCTCGGTCGGCTCCTCGCCCCACAGCGCATGGTTCTCGACAATCATATGTGCTCCCTTCGCGCAAATTAAGCGCCCTTGTTTTTTGCCTTCAAGCGTACCCCACTTGAACCCGTGGCGCAGAAACACTCCGGCAATAAGTTTCCCTTCAACTGATATATCACATAATCCCAGTTCAGAGGTATCTTTGAGCAGCGTAGAATAGGGGCGTTGACCAAGCCGCGAAACACATATGAAACGTTTCCGGCAAACCAAACGCGCGATATGCGCCTATTTAAGTTGGAGGCAACTATGGGTCTGCTCGATTCGCTTAAGTCCACCTTCACCTCGACCGGCGAGGCGTCCGTTCCGCCCGCAGCAAGCTTCGCTACCCGCGAAGGCGTCATCTATGCCCCCGTCAACGGCGTGCTCGTCAACCTGAACGAGGTTCCCGACGAGACGATCGCCTCGGGCATGCTTGGCCAGGGCTATGGCATCGAGCCCATTACCGGCACCATCTATGCGCCCGCCAACGGCCGCATCGGTGCCACCACTGTCACCAACCACTCCATCGGCATGATCACCGAGGACGGCCTGCGCGTGTTCATCCATGTTGGCCTGGGCACCGTGGAAATGAACGGCAAGGGTTTTGCCCGCTTTGTCGAGATGGGCGATGTGGTCAAGGCAGGCCAGCCGCTCATCAGCTTCGACCGCGAGGCCATTAAGGCCGCTGGTCACGAGGACATCGTGACCGTCATCGTCTCCGAGCTCGATCGTCTTAAGAGCATCGACCATGTCGGCGAGTCTGGAACGCTTATCGGCGGCAACCCGCTCGTCAAGCTTGGCGACCCGCTGCTGGTTGCCAAGACCAAGTAGCCAGGCCCCGCGCCACACAGCCAAAAGGCACCTCGTCAAGCGCCCGCGACCATTAGGCCGCGGGCGCTTTTCGTTTGAAAAACCATCCCGCCAATGCCTTATCTGTATAGCCCAAATGAGCCGAGCTGCTAGAATATCGAACTGTATGGATAACTATCATTCAACCGTTATGGGAGGATACGTGAACCGCACCAAAATCGCGCAGCTCTATGCCGATGCCGAGTCGCTCGGCGGCCAGACCGTCACCGTCGCCGGCTGGGTCAAGTCCGTCCGCGACATGAAGAACTTTGGCTTTGTTACGCTCAACGACGGCAGCTGCTTCCGCGACCTGCAGGTCGTCATGAACCGCGAGGCACTCGACAACTACGACGAGATCGCCCATCAAAACGTCTCGGCCGCACTCATTTGCACCGGCACCGTCAAGCTGACCCCCGATGCGCCCCAGCCTTTCGAACTTTCTGCCACCTCCATCGAGGTCGAGGGCACGAGCGCCCCGGATTACCCGCTGCAGAAGAAGCGCGCAACCGTCGAGTTCCTGCGCACCCAGCAGCACCTGCGTCCGCGCACCAACCTGTTCCGCGCCGTGTTCCGCATCCGCTCTGTCGCGGCTGCCGCCATCCACCGCTTCTTCCAGGAGCAGGGCTTTGTCTACGTCAACACCCCCATCATCACCACGAGTGACTGCGAGGGCGCCGGCGAGATGTTCCGCGTGACCACGCTCGACCCCAAAAATCCGCCCCTCACCGAGTCCGGCGAGGTCGACTGGAGCCAGGACTTCTTTGGCAAGCATGCAAGCCTCACCGTGTCCGGCCAGCTCAATGCCGAGAACTTTGCCATGGCCTTTGGCGACGTGTACACCTTTGGCCCCACCTTCCGTGCCGAGAACTCCAACACCACGCGCCACGCCGCCGAGTTTTGGATGATCGAGCCCGAAATGGCCTTTGCCGACCTTAACGACTACATGGATAACGCCGAGGCCATGCTCAAGTATGTCCTCAAGGACGTCATGGCAACCTGCCCCGACGAGCTCAATATGCTCAACAAGTTTGTGGACAAGGGTCTGCTCGAGCGCCTGGACCATGTCGCCAACTCCGACTTCGCCCGCGTCACCTATACCGAGGCCGTCGAAATCCTGGAGCAGGCCGTCGCCGCCGGTCACAAGTTTGACTATCCCGTGAGCTGGGGCATCGACCTGCAGACCGAGCACGAGCGCTTCCTGACCGAGGAGCACTTTAAGCGCCCGACCTTCGTGACCGACTACCCGGCCGAGATCAAGGCGTTCTACATGCGCATGAACGAGGACGGCAAGACCGTCGCCGCCGCCGACTGCCTGGTTCCCGGTATCGGCGAGATTATCGGCGGCTCCCAGCGCGAGGAGCGCCTGGATCTGCTCGAGACCCGCATCAAGGACCTGGGCATGAATCCCGAGCAGTACAAGTACTACCTTGACCTGCGCCGCTACGGTTCCTGCAAGCACGCCGGCTACGGTCTGGGCTTCGAGCGCTTGGTCATGTATCTGACCGGCGTGGGCAACATCCGCGACGTCCTGCCGCACCCGCGCACCGTGGGCAACGCCGACTTCTAATCGTCGGACGCCAGCTCGCGTCGCCACACGCCAACGCTCATCGTACAAGCGTCTCTCGACATCGGTCGAGAGACGCTTTTTTCAACAGCATCCGTCAAGCTTTTGGCAAGGTTTTGGTCAGTTGAGCAGGGCTGTTGAAAACTCGACCCGCCGTTTGCCGACGACTACCGACCGCCCAGAGCGCCCTGCGCCCCTGGGAAAGCCCCACGTCCTAGGCTCCATACCGTCGCCACCCAAAACGGAAAGGACGTGGGCACGATGACCGAAGCCGCTGTTGAAACCTACGACACCACGACGAGAGGCGCCGCCTCGATGGCAGCCTATCGCGCCGTTCGCATCCTGCAACTATTAAGCGAAAACACTGGCGAGGACAAGGCCATGCTTTCCGATGAGTTGATCCGGCGCCTCGCCCATCCCGACGACCCCGCCCGCATGCCCATCTCGGCGGCGCGGCGCAGCATCTACACCGCCATCTCCGCGCTTCGCCATGCCGGATACGAAATTGAGTACAAACGCGGCGTGGGCTACAAACTTCTTACCCGTCCGCTCGCCGACGAAGAGATCATCCGGCTCCACGGTATGGTCATGCGCAACCGCTCCACGCCTATCGCTATCCGCAAGAGCATGGCGCAGCACTTAGTTGCCATGGCGAGTGCCGACGTTCGCGGCTACCTCGATACACCCGAACCCGTTCCGAGCGCAGGCAGCAAGGCTACCAAGGCAACACGCACGCCCATCAAGCGTATCGACACGTGCGAGCTCGTCGAGCAGGCCATCGACCACGGAACCACGGTGAGTTTTGATATTTCGAGCGTCACGACGCGTGGCGAAACCGAAGCAGCACGGATGACACTCCGTCCCTTTGCCATCAAGCAACGAGACGGCATCTCTTATTTGCTGGGAACGGTCTATGACGCCCGAGGCGCCGATGACACGTTGCGTACCGTAGAGATTGGCCGAATGAGAAACGTCACCACACGTCTCCTCGACGGCAAGAAGCTCTTCGCCGCCCTAGACGAGGACGACGCCTCCTCCGCCGCATAAGACCCTCCGCCGCCCATTCGACTACCCGTACCGCCCATCCGATTCTGTATTAAAAAACCCGCCAGGCTGTTGTAAAAATGGACATCAGCGCTACTATAGTTCCACTTGCACTTTGTCCCAGTGCAGTGTTTCCAGCCATTTTTATACTGGGGGTAATGATATGAAGGACATCACCATCAGCCGCAGGAGCCTTCTGGTCTCCGCTGGCCTGCTCGCGCTCGCCCCGCTCGCCGGATGCGGCGGCAACTCTGGTTCCGGCTCTGCTGCCGCCGGTTCCGACTACACCATCGGCGTTCTGCAGCTCACCGAGCACTCCGCACTCGATGCCGCCAACGACGGCTTTGTCAAGGCCATCAAGGAGAGCGGCCTTAAGGTCAAGATCGACCAGAAGAACGCCCAGAACGACCAGTCCACGTGTAAGTCCATTGCCGACAAGTTTGTCGGCGACAACGTCAACCTGATTTATGCCATCGCCACGCCCGCCGCGCAGGCTGCCGCCGGCGCCACGGCCGATATCCCCATCGTGGGCTGCGCCATCACCGACTACGCCGCCTCCGGCCTGGTCCAGGACAACGACAAGCCCGGCACCAACGTCACGGGCGCTTCCGACCTCACCCCGGTCGCCGAGCAGCTCGAGATGATGCAGAAGGTCCTGCCCGACGTTAAAAAGGTCGGCCTGCTCTACTGCACCGCCGAGTCCAACTCCGACGTCCAGATCAAGGCCGCCAAGAAGGAGCTCGACAAGCTGGGCCTCGAGTACACCGATTTCACCGTCTCGAGCTCCAACGAGATTCAGTCCGTCGTCGAGTCTGCCGTGGGCAAGGTCGACGCGCTGTACTCCCCCACCGACAACACCATCGCCGCGGGTGCCTCGCAGGTCGGCCAGATCTGCAAGGAAAACAAGCTTCCCTTCGTGACTGGCGAGGAGGGTATGTGCATGGCCGGCGGCCTGTTCACCCTCTCCATCAACTATGAGGACCTGGGCTACGCCGCGGGCGAGATGGCCGTTAAGATCCTGAAGGGCGAGGCCAAGCCCGAGGATATGCCGATCAAACACCTCTCGAGCAAGGACCTGGTCGTCGTCAAGAACGACGAAATGGCCGAGGCCCTGGGCATCGACCTTTCCGCCCTGGACGCGTAATGCCATACGCGGCATGCGTCTAGAGCCCGTGCTCGCGCTTTAGCCGCGTTATTCAATATCTGAGCCACAGGGGCGGGCGCTGTAGACCGGCGTCCGCCCTGCTTGTTTCAGGTAAAACAAAACGCCTGTCCGCAGCTCTTTTATGCATTGTTACCGCTATTATGGAAAATCACGTGTCCACCCTATCCTAGGAGGTATGAAGCATGCTCATTGCATTGCAGGGCGCCGTTTCGCAGGGCGTCCTCTGGGGCATTATGGTGCTTGGCGTGTTTATCACGTTCCGCCTGCTCGACATCCCCGATATGACCTGCGACGGCAGCTTTGCCCTCGGCGGCTGCGTCTGCGCTGTGCTCATCGTCAATAACAACGTCGACCCGCTACTCGCCGTGCTGGCCGGTATGTGCGCCGGCGCCATCGCGGGCGCCGTCACGGGCATTCTGACCACCGTCTTCGAGATTCCCGCGATCCTCGCCGGAATCCTCACCCAGATCAGCCTGTGGTCCATCAACCTGCGCATCATGGGCAAGTCCAATACGCCCATTCTTGCCAAGGGCACCGTGTTCTCGGCCGTCAGCAATATGACCGGTCTGCCGCAGTCCACCGTTGCCATCATCTTGGGCATCCTGCTCGCCGTGGCTATCGTTGCCATCCTGTATTGGTTCTTTGGCACCGAGATCGGCTCGGCGCTACGCGCCACCGGCAATAACGAGTACATGATCCGCGCTCTGGGCGTCAACACCAACTCCACCAAGATGATCGCCCTCGTGCTCTCCAACGCCCTCATCGGCCTTTCGGGCGCGCTCATCTGCCAGAGCCAAAAGTATGCCGACATTGGTATGGGCACCGGTGCCATCGTTATCGGTCTTGCCGCCATTGTTATCGGTGAGGTGCTCGGCCGCCTGCTGCCCGGCGGCCTCACGCAGTTTAGCGTCCGTCTTGCCTCCGCCGTCTTTGGCTCCGTGGTGTACTTCCTTATCCGCGCCATCGTGCTGCAGTTGGGCATGGACGCCAACGACATGAAGCTGCTCTCCGCCGTGATTGTCGCTGTGGCCCTGTGCGTGCCCGTGGTTTGGGAGCGCTATAAGCTCCGCAGCTCCTACACGAAGGGGGATGAGGCAGATGCTTAAGCTCTCGCACGTCAAAAAGACCTTTAACAAGGGCACCGTCACCGAGAAGCGCGCGCTCACCGGCGTCGACCTCACCCTAAATGACGGCGACTTTGTAACCGTGATTGGCGGCAACGGCGCCGGCAAGTCCACGCTGCTCAACATGATCGCCGGCGTATATCCGCTCGATTCGGGCGTTATCGAGCTCGACGGCAACGATATCTCGCGTCTGAGCGAGTCGCAGCGTGCCAAGTACCTGGGCCGCGTGTTCCAGGACCCCATGCGCGGCACCGCAGCCGACATGCAGATTGCCGAGAACCTGGCCCTCGCCAAGCGTCGCGGCCAGCGTCGCGGCCTTTCGTGGGGCGTCACCAAGGCCGAGAAAGATGAGTACGTTGAGCTGCTCAAGCGCCTGGACCTTGGTCTGGACACGCGTCTCAACGCCAAGGTCGGCCTGCTCTCGGGCGGACAGCGCCAGGCACTCACCCTGTTGATGGCCACGCTCACCAGGCCGCGCCTGCTGCTGCTCGACGAGCACACCGCGGCCCTCGACCCCAAGACGGCCTCTAAGGTGCTCAACCTGACCGAGGAGATCGTCGACGAGAACCACCTGACCACGCTCATGGTCACGCACAACATGAACGACGCCATCCGTCTGGGCAACCGTCTGATCATGATGCACGAAGGCCACGTAATCTACGACGTGGCGGGCGATGAGAAGAAGTCGCTCACCGTAGCCGACCTGCTGCAGAAATTCGAGGAGGTCTCGGGCGGCGAGCTCGCCAACGACCGCATGCTGCTAAGCTAAACCTACCAAAAAGGGACAGGTTTATTTTGGCAGGTTTTATCTGCGCAAACGTCAAAACCGCCGCTAAGGGACAGGCGCCCTTGCGGCGGTTTTCGCATATTATGTCGATAATCCGATATTCAACCAGACATTCTGGCTAAGGACTAAGGAAACTGCCATGAAAAGACTCCCCCGCCTTGCGTTAGCCACCGCGTTGTTTGCCGGCGCGCTCGCAGGCATCCCAAGTCTCGCTTTCGCGGGGAACCTGCCCGCCGCTATTGACGGCTCCGTGGCCGTCATGCACACCAACGACATCCACGGCAGCTACAAGTACAGCTACAACGCAAGCAAGGGCACCGGCACTGTGGGCTTCGACGGACTGGCGGTTCTCTATAGCGCCCAAAACAGCGCCCCCGATCTTTTGCTCGATGCGGGCGACACCTTCCACGGGCAGTCCTTCGCCACCATGAGCGAGGGCAAGAGCATCGCCGAGCTCATGGACACCTTCTACGCCGACGGCTACGACGCGACCACGCCAGGCAACCACGACTGGAGCTACGGCGCGGACAAACTCCGCACCATGACCGGCTACAGCACCACCGGCACGCCCTTCGCCATGCTCTGCGCGAACGCAAAGTCTACGAGCGGCGTATGGAGCTCGAGCATCACGAAGACGCTCGATCGCACCTGGGAGGATAGCGAGGATCACTCCACATTCGACTACAAAATCAAGGTCGGCGTCGTGGGTGCCATGGATGAGTCGCTGGAATCCTCGCTGCGCGCGGACCTGGTCGCGGGTACGTCGTTCTCGAGTGCCGCGAACGCCATCAATGCCGAGGCAGAGCAGCTGCGCAAGGAGGGCTGCGATGTTGTTGTGTGTATCGCGCACACGCTCGACGCCAAGACCTTTGCCACGCGACTCCGTGGCGTCGATGCCCTTATCGCAGGCCACGAGCACATCAACCTTAACGAGAAGGTGACGGGAGCCGACGGCAAGACAATCCACGTTGTCGAGGCGGACAGTGCCTTTGCCGAGGTGGGACTGCTTTCCATTCCGTACAAATACGACACGAATGGCACCGAGACGACCGACGATGACACGGTCACGGTCCCTGCAGACGACAGCAACGAGAAGCTCTACACCGCCAAGAACGTCAACGACCTTTTGGCAGACCCCGACAAGGGCCCCGACTACCAAAGCCGCCTTGAAGCCGTCCGCAACAAGATCAAGCCGCTCGACGAGGACTTTGAAAACGAATCGAACAAGGTGCTCGGCACATCCACCACCAACTATTTCTACGGCGAGGACGCCGCAGGCACGCATGGTTGGGAAATGGTGCGCACCACCGATTTCCGTCCCAGCAAGGAGGGCGACACCACCAAGGCCCAGACCATCGGCCACGTGATTTGCAGCTCCTATCTTGACCTGACGGGCGCGGACCTCGCTATCGAAAACGCTGGCGGCATCCGCGGCGGCATCGCGGCGGGCAACGTGACCGCCGGCAACGTCATCGCCATCTCGCCCTACGGCAACACCGTGGAGACCTGGGCCATGACCGGCGCGGACTTCCTCGCAGCGCTCGAGCACTCGCTACAAATCAGCGACGATTGCAACGACAGCTACGAGCTTCAGCAGACTTATGTGGCGGCCGGTCACACCGAGCAGGAGGCGCAAGACAAGTACAAGTGGCGCGATGACTCTGGCAGCGTTCTCTCCTTTGGCGGCATCAACGTGACGATTGATTGGACACAGCCCGAGGGCAAGCGCATTGTGAGTGCCACACTCACCAAAGACGGCAGCACGCTCGACCCCGCCAAGACCTATACCGTCGCCACCAACAACTACATCATCACCAACACGACCGACTTTCCCACCTTTGCACACGCCACCAAGTACACCGAGTGGGGTACCTGCGAGTCAGCGCTAAGGGCGCTGATCGGGCAGAACAGTTGGGAGAGCAAGATGGCCTCGCTCGCGGGCACCATCAGCTTTGGCTCCGCTGCCGTGGACCCCACGCCCACACCGGCCCCGACGCCTAAGCCCTCGCCTAAGACGGACACGACGACAACGAAGGTCATCGCCAAGAAGACGACCGGTAAGCTCGCCGCAACGGGAGACCGCACGCTGGCAGTAGTTGGCGCGTGCCTTATCGGCGGCATCATCGTCATCATGCTCGGCATTATCTGGAAGCGTCGACGCTAAGCTACACCGCCGGGCCTTACAGCCCCGCCGCGTAAACCTTATATCGAGCACAGAAGCCCGTCCGAATTTGATCGGACGGGCTTCTTGGTGGGTATCATGGTTGGACGATCATAAGGAGGTTTTCCCTACATGGAATTGTTTGAGCCGATTCTTCATTTCTTTGAGCAACGGTGGGTCCACAACATCATCTGGGCCGTCATCTTGGCGATAGGCACCGCCGTCGCCACCAAGGTCGTATCCAAGACCCTGCGTCACCTGCTCAATCGCGACGACAACCCGCTTCCGGCATCGAGCATCTTCATCAACATCGCACGCGCCGTCATCTGGATGATCGGCGGCAGCTTTATCCTCGACAACTGCTTTGGCATTAACGCAAACGCGCTCGTCGCCGCTCTTGGCGTCGGCGGCATCGCCATCTCGCTCGGCTTTCAGGACACGCTGTCAAACCTTATTGGCGGCATGCAGGTTACGTTTATGGGCATCATCAAGCCCGGCGACAATATCGAGGTCGGCGGCGTGTCGGGCGTGGTCCAGGACATCACCTGGCGCCACACGACCATCGAAGATGCCTGCGGGCAGACCATCATCGTCCCCAACTCCAACATCTCCAAGAACACGCTCGTGCATTTGATGCCCTTTGGGCGCGTGGCTGTGCCCGTTGCCGTAAAGGACACGTCCAAGTGGGCCTCGCTCGACGCGCTGGCAGACGAGCTGACCAGCGCCACCAAGGCCGCCGTGCTTCCCATCTCGGGCTTTGACAAGGAGCCGTATGTGCTCTTTAGCGAGATCGGCGACTTTGGCATTAAGGGCAAGATCATCTTTATCGTCAGCGACGACAGCACCACTTTCACCGCTGCCGACGCCTGCATCCGCGCCATCGCCCCCATCATTGCCTAAACCACCACAAAGGGGACAGGCACCTTTGTTGTGGTTTTCATTCGTGGTACCATGGTTCATATAGTTGTTTAAACGACTAAGGGAGCAACATCATGGAAGAGGCCTACCGTCAAGCACGCAAGCGCGGCGAGCAAGGACGTCGACGCGCCATTAGTCAAAGCGAGTATCCGTACCTCACGGACCTCGATAGCTTGGTTGCCCAGCTCCCCTTAGGCCAGCGAGAGAATGTCGGCCTGAGAGACATTCCGCTCGAAATGGTCGTCGGTACGGTTACCAAGGGCCGTCAGTCCGCCTTTTCATGCAACTTTATGCCCCTGCTGCCGTTTGGCACCGAGTTCGCCCGCAAGTGGTCCAACCTCTACGACATCCAGGTAACCGAGGGTTATCGCGACCCCATCATCGTCACCGAGTTCATGCATCGGTTCTATGTCCAGGAAGGCAACAAACGCGTCAGTGTCCTCAAATTCCTGGACGCCCCGACGGTTTCGGCCAAGGTCACCCGTCTCTACCCCGGCACATGGGATTCCGTCGAAAGCCGCCTGTACGGCGAGTTCTGCGCGTTTTGGCGCGTCTGCCCCCTATACGAGATCGAGTTCTCGCGTGAGGGAAGCTACGAGACGCTCGCCAAGATGCTCGGTCAGAACCTTATCGAAAAATGGCCGCAGAAAAAGGTCGACTACCTGCGCCACACCTTCCTGCTCTTTAAGCGCGCCTACCTTCGCGCAGGCGGCGACCACCTGGACATTACGCCTGCCGACGCCATGCTCGTGTACCTCAATGTGTACAACCAGGACCGCCTGCTGGATACGCCAACGGATATCGTCGTAAACCGCCTGTGCAAGATCTGGCGCGAGCTGGTCATCGCCGGCAAAAATGACGAGGACAAGGTTGATCTTGTCGAAGCACCGAGCGTCGATGAGGAAGAGTCGCCCGCCAAGTCCACCTCCGGCGTGCTCAACTTCTTTATGGGCAAGACCGTCTATTCGGCGGCCAACCCCCTGCGCATCGCCTTTATCCATGAGTTCCCCTGTGCGACGTCGAGCTGGGACAGCCTGCACGACCAAGGGCGTCAGTATCTCGATGAGCACTTTGACGGTATCGTGCACACCGAGGCGTTCGAGGACTGTCACGATCCGGACGTGTTCTACGCCGCCGTGGAAACGGCTGTCAAACATGGAGCAAACGTCATCTTCTCGACCTCGCACCGCCTGATGGAATACACGCTCAGGGCTGCCGTTGAGTATCCCCAGGTTCGGTTCCTCAACTGCTCTATCGGCCTTCCCCATCAAAGTGTCCGTTCGTACTTTGGCAAGATGTACGAGGCCAAGTTCCTCCTGGGCGCCCTTGCCGCCAGCATGGCGGACAACCACCGCATCGGCTACCACGCGTCGGTCTTCGCCTCGGGCGCGCTCAGCGAGATCAACGCCTTTGCGATTGGTGCCTCGCTGCTCGACCCGCGCGCGCAGGTCATCCTCACCTGGGGCGATGTTCCCGCCGGTGGTCTTGCCGAAGCCATGTGCCGCGAAGGCGTAAGCGTCATGACCGGCGCTGACATGTCAAAGTCGCTCGAAGACCCAACGGCCTACGGGCTTCACCGCTTGGTCGACGGCAAAGTCACCGGCATCGCCATGCCCGTATGGAACTGGGGCCGTTACTACGAGCTCATCGTTCGCAGCCTTCTGCACGGCACGTGGGACGAGACCAGCGACGACAACCAAGTGCGTGCCGTCAACTACTGGTACGGCATGAGCTCCGGCGTTATCGACATCCGTTACGCTCCGGGCCTACCCTACCAGACGCGCAAACTCGTGCAGTTGCTCCGCAACGGCATTGTTGAGGGATCCATCAACCCCTTTGGCGGCGAGCTCCATAGCCAGAACGGCGTGGTACAGATCGAAGGCTTCCCTCCGCTGCCGAGCACGCAGATTGTCGAGATGGATTGGCTGGCGGACAACGTGGTAGGCACCATTCCGCAGCTCGACGATGAGCCGAAAGTCCCTGCCCTATGAAAATCCTTGCCATAGCCGATACCGAAGAACGATGCCTTTGGGAGTGCTTTCGCAAGGAACGCTTTGAGGGAGTCGACCTGATTTTGTCCGCTGGCGATCTGGACCCGGACTATCTTGAGTTTTTGGTCACGGTCATCAACAAACCGCTCATCTACGTGCGCGGCAATCACGATGACCGCTACGCACGTCATGCACCGGGCGGATGTATCTGCGTAGAAGACAGCGTGTACACGTACCGAGGGATTCGCATTGCGGGCCTTGGCGGGTCCATGCGTTATCGCGACGGCGCCAACATGTACACCGAACGCGAGATGTCCAAGCGCATGCGTAAACTGTCGCGTAAGGTTAGGATGGTCGGCGGGTGCGACATTCTGCTTACCCATGCACCCGCCGCCGGTATGGGTGATCTGGACGATCTGCCGCATCGAGGATTCGAGTGCTTTAACACAGCACTCGAATCCTGGAATCCCGACTACATGGTGCACGGGCATGTGCACCAAAGCTACGGTTGCGATTTTCAGCGCGAACGGCAGCATGCGTGTGGAACGACGATCATCAACGCCTGCGGCTATACGCAGTTTGAGCTCGACCAGACGCGCTACCCCATCCGCGGCTGGCAGGCGGCCTGGCTCAATTCGCAAACCATGCGCCGCGAGCTCCAACGCCACGATGCCATCGAGTCCTCAACCGCCAGAACACCCTGGTAACCACCTCAAAGAGGACACTGTCCCCTTTGAGGTGGTTTTGACGCGATAGCAAGAAACCCGGTCCTGCACGGGGCAGAACCGGGTTTCTTTAGCAATGCTTGCTTTGCTCAGGCAGTAACTGTTAGTTACTCAGCCAGGAAGTCACGCTGGACAGCGGGATCGACCTTGACGCCAGGGCCCATGGTGGAAGACACGGAGATGGACTTGACATACTTGCCCTTAGCAGAAGAGGGCTTGACGCGCAGGATCTCGGTGTACAGGGCAGCGTAGTTCTCGACGAGCTGCTGCTCAGAGAAGGACTTCTTGCCCAGGGGCACGTGGCAGATGCCGTAGCGGTCGGCGCGGTACTCAACGCGGCCAGCCTTGAGCTCGGAGACCATCTTGGCGACGTCCATGGTCACAGTGCCGAGCTTGGGGTTCGGCATGAGGCCACGGGGACCAAGGATCTTACCGATGCGGCCAACCTTGGCCATCATGTTCGGCGTAGCGATAGCGGCGTCGAAGTTGATCTCGCCCTTCTGAATCTGGGCGACGAGCTCGTCGGAACCGATGATGTCGGCGCCGGCAGCCTCAGCCTCGCGGGCCTTCTCGCCCTCGGCGAAGACGGCAACACGAACGGTCTTGCCGGTGCCGTGGGGCAGGGAGATGGAACCACGGATGTTCTGGTCAGCCTTACGAGTATCGATGCCCAGACGGAAGTGGGCCTCGACGGTCTCGTCGAACTTGGCGGTGTCGAGCTCCTTGATGAGCTTGGCAGCCTGAAGGGGGGTGTAGAGCGTGGCGCGGTCGATCTTCTCGGCAGCGGCGTTATAGCTCTTACCATGCTTAGCCATGTGCATTACCTCCTGTGGTTAAACGGGCGTGAGCCCTCCCACATCGTATCGTGTGCCCTATTGCACACATTTAACGGGCACCCCGGTCGGAGCATCCGTTGTTACCATAAGAAATCGCTACTCAGCGATGGTGACACCCATGGAACGGGCGGTACCGGCGATGATCTTCTTGGCGGCGTCAATGTCGTTGGCATTGAGGTCCGGCATCTTGATCTCGGCGATCTTGGTGAGCTGCTCCTGGGAGAGCTGACCAACCTTGTCGGCCTGGGGCTTAGCGGAACCAGACTTGAGGTTCAGCTCCTTCTTGATGAGGTGAGCCGCCGGCGGGGTCTTGGTGATGAAGGAGAAGGACTTGTCCTCGTAGACAGAGATCTCAACGGGGATGATGTCGCCCTTCTTGTCCTGCGTCTCGGCGTTAAAGGCCTGGCAGAACTGCATGATGTTCACGCCAGCAGCGCCCAGGGCGGGGCCGACGGGAGGAGCGGGGTTAGCTGCACCAGCAGGAATCTGGAGCTTAATGACGTTGGCAACCTTCTTCTCAGCCATGGTCATTCCTTTCGAATCACGAGTGTGAAGTACTTGCTATATCGTAAGCACGCACGTGTTAGAAGCACTCCTGAGATGAGCAGTCACAGAAGAAGCACGCTCGCGCGAACGGACGAAAACTTAAGCGATGACAGCGACCTGGTTAAAGTCGAGCTCGACCGGCGTCTCGCGGCCAAAGATCATCAGCGTGACCTTGAGCTTGCCAGCCTCGGTGTTAACCTCGGAGACCTTGCCATCAAAGTCGGTAAGCGGGCCATCGGTGACGCGGACGGACGTACCGACCTCAATATCAACCGAGGTGCGCTTGGGCGAATCGCCCTTACCGGGACGACGAGTCATCTTGTTGTACTCGTCGCGGGAAAGCGGAGCGGGCTTGCCGTTGCCGCCTAGGAAACCGGTGACGCCGGGCGTGTTACGAACACACGTCCAAGCATCGTCATCCATCTCCATGCGGACCAGGACATAACCCGGGAAGATCTTGGAATCCTTGGTCTCACGCTTGCCACCCTCTTTAATCTCTGTGACGCGCTCCATAGGAATCTCGATATCAAAGATACGGTCCTGCATGCCCATAGTCTCGATGCGATGCTCGAGATCGGACTTAACGCGGTTCTCGTATCCAGAGTAAGTGTGAACGACGTACCAACGCTTAGACATGGTTTAGCCCCTCAATCCAGAGAACAGAGCAAGAGCCTCGCCAAAGCCAGCATCGAGCAGAGCGATGACGACGCCGACGACGATCAGAGAAGCGCAAACGACGACCGAGTAGTTCACGAGCTCCTTCTTATCGGGCCACGTGACACGCTTCATCTCGGACTTGACCGAAGCGAAATACTTCTTGGTGCGGGCGAAGAAACCAGGCTTCTCGTTCTTCTTGGACTTCGCAGCCTTCTCGTTCTTCTTGGCAACGGCCTTCTTGGCCTCAACCTTGGAGTTGGCGGCAGCTTTGTTGGCAGGTGCCGGCTGCTGAGCCTTCTTCTTGTTCTTCTTGTTGGCCATTTGGGTTACCTCCGCGCAATGCGCTTATACATGAGTAAACCGTAAGCCCCCAAGTGGGAGCTTACGGAATAATGACTGGCACGCCAGGAAGGACTCGAACCCTCAACACTCGGTTTTGGAGACCGATGCTCTACCAATTGAACTACTGGCGTATGTGACTAGAGACTAGCGAGTCTCTTTGTGCAGCGTGTGGTGACGGCACCAGGGGCAATACTTCTTGATCTCCATACGATCAGGCATGGTCGACTTGTTCTTGGTGGTCGTATAGTTGCGGCGCTTGCACTCAGTGCACGCAAGAGTAACTAGAGTACGCATGTATCCTGAACCTTTCATTTCCGCCCCGTACGGGCACGAGTTGTTACTTTATCAGCTCCACGTAAGTGCTGTCAATGAAAACCTCGAGTCAATTGGTTCTCGGTGGATCCATTCATATTTGGAACACATCAATGAAGCCATCGAGATCTAATCGACGGTGCATCCAGGACCATTATCAATCCTCTCGACACCAGCAACGGCTCAATATCCATTGCAGAAAAGAACCCGGCACCCCTATAAGTGCCGGGTTCTCTAAGTCAGCTATATCAAAGAGCTAATTTACTCAATGATCGTGGAGACGATGCCCGAACCGACGGTGTGGCCACCCTCGCGGATAGCGAAGCGCAGGCCCTCCTCCATGGCGATCGGGTGGATGAGGTCGCCCTCGATGGTGATGTGGTCACCAGGCATAGCCATCTCGGTGCCCTCGGGGAGCTTGACCGTACCGGTAACGTCGGTGGTACGGAAGTAGAACTGAGGACGATAACCATCGAAGAACGGGGTGTGACGGCCGCCCTCCTCCTTGGTCAGAACGTAGATCTCGCCGGTGAACTTGGTGTGCGGGGTAACCGAACCGGGCTTGCAGAGAACCTGGCCGCGCTCGATGTCCTCGCGCTTGATGCCGCGGAGCAGCAGACCGACGTTGTCGCCAGCCTCGCAGAAGTCCATGGACTTACGGAACATCTCGATACCGGTAACGACGGTGTTCTGGGTATCCTTGATGCCGACGATCTCGACGGGCTCGTTGAGCTTGAGCTCACCGCGCTCGACACGGCCGGTAGCAACGGTACCACGGCCGGAGATGGTCATAACGTCCTCAACGGCCATCAGGAACGGGAGGTCGTTGTTACGAGCAGGCGTCGGGATGTACTCGTCGACGGCCTTCATGAGCTCGCGGATAGCGTCCATCCACTTGGCGTCGCCCTCGAGAGCGCCCAGAGCGGAACCACGGATGACGGGGATGTCGTCGCCGGGGAAATCGTACTCGGAGAGGAGCTCACGGGTCTCCATCTCGACGAGGTCGATGAGCTCGTCATCGTCGACCATGTCGCACTTGTTCAGGAAGACGACGATGTAGGGAACGCCGACCTGACGGGCGAGCAGGATGTGCTCGCGGGTCTGAGCCATGGGGCCGTCGGTAGCGGCGATAACCAGGATAGCGCCGTCCATCTGAGCAGCGCCGGAGATCATGTTCTTGACGTAGTCAGCGTGGCCCGGGCAGTCAACGTGAGCGTAGTGACGGGCAGCGGTCTCGTACTCAACGTGGGAGACGGAGATCGTAATGCCGCGCTCGCGCTCCTCGGGAGCCTTGTCGATGTTCTCGAACGCAGTGAAGTCAGCCTTGCAGCCCTCGGTCTCGGAGAGAACCTTGGTGATGGCAGCGGTC
The DNA here is from genome assembly GCA_902469665.1 of uncultured Collinsella sp. Taxonomy (GTDB): domain Bacteria; phylum Actinomycetota; class Coriobacteriia; order Coriobacteriales; family Coriobacteriaceae; genus Collinsella. The sequence continues at coordinate 60,451 of CABRDE010000027.1, forward strand.
AGCGTGGTCTTGCCGTGGTCGACGTGACCAATGGTGCCGATGTTAACATGCGGCTTAGTGCGCTCAAACTTCTCTTTGGCCATAAAGCCCTCCTCTAAACAGGTCGTCCCCGGACGGGACTTTGCCTTTATACCATAGTGGCCTCTCAACATACTATTGAGAAGCCACCGTGTTACCTATGGTAGCGGTGACTGGATTCGAACCAGTGACGCCACGGGTATGAACCGTGTGCTCTAACCAACTGAGCTACACCGCCGGATGGAGCCTGCAACCAGACTTGAACTGGTGACCTCTTCGTTACCAACGAAGTGCTCTACCGACTGAGCTATACAGGCACTTGACGGGTGGGAGCTATAGGATTCGAACCTATGTAGGCAGAGCCAACGGGTTTACAGCCCGTCCCCATTAACCACTCGGGCAAACTCCCAATCGTTCAAGTATCCGCAGGTCCTTTGGTCTTCTGGACCGCCGCCCCCGCGAACGAAAAAGATAATACGATGCAACCTTGGGGGCTGTCAACGAAAACCTCTAGATACACGGTGCCGGGCGTATCTATATAGCCATGACCTGCGGTTTTGTTGAGTTTGGATATGAAGGACGGTGGTTTTGGATACTGAGGTGACATTTCCCGAGGTAACACTTTGGTGTAGTAGAGTACACCTTCAGAATCGAACTTCGATACCGGCTTAATTGCACCTATATATAGCTCGAGATCGGGCTTCCGCGGCAGATTCGAGCGTGGATTTTCTCCCGTTTGAAATCGAGCGTGGATAATCTCCCACTTTTGGCGTGTTTCTGAGGCCAAAGCGGCAGATTATCCACGCTCATTCTTCTGATAATCCACGCTCGGCCAGGATGATTGAGACCGGTCCAGCCTTTGTCTCGATCTGTAACAATTAGAGAACATTTTCTCCCCTATCTGTTACATATCGAGATATTACGCAGAGACCCCGGCTTACGTCTCATTCTGTAACAGTTAGATAGGTTTTCCTCCCCCATCTGTTATAGATCGAGATGTTTTTCTGCTAGCACCTGGCATTGTCTCGATCTGTAACAGTTAGAAACGATTAAACCGTCTTGGTGTTACAGATTGAGACAAATTGGGGAACGAGACGGACGCCGAGCCTGATAACTCGCCAAAAAAAAGAAACGGACTCTGTCCCATATAGAGACAGAGCCCGAAACTCTCATGGAGCCAGTGACAGGAATCGAACCTGCAACCCACTGATTACATCGCTTTCCATTCTGGTTAATAGCGTCCATCTGCGACTATAGCGACCGTAACCTCGCCTTTTTCTTTCGTTTTCCGCTTATAGTCTCACTTGAGACGTCTCCGAAACAGTCAAATTGCACACTCATTGCACACGCGATTGCACACGGAGGGACAATGGAAGAGAAATACACCACCTCGTCTATTTATAAGTTTAAGGACGATCGCTGGCGCGCACAGTTCCCCTATTTGGAGAACGGCATCTGGCATAAGAAGACTCAGCTCTTGGAACATCGAGGGCGCGATAAAGGCAGAAGCCATAAGCATCGCGATGCCGCCATGCTCGAGGCCGAATCCATCCGCGCATCTCTCAATGAGAAGGCCACCGCAGAAGCAGCTAAACCCAAGGGGCTTGGTATCACCGTTTCAAAGCTCGTGACATGCTATATCGATATCGAGTGCGCGGACGTCGCGCGCTCCACGGCGACCGGATACCACGGCATGCTCCGCCGGAATATCGAACCGTATCTCGGTGATGTCCCATTGGAAGACCTTACGGAAGAGGATGTTCAGGAATGGATAACGGCGATCGCCTCAACCCGCGCACGGTCCACCGCCTGCAATTCCCTACGGTTGTTACGAGGCTCGCTCAAATATGGAATGCGAAAGAAATGGATTGACGAAAACGTGGCCTCTTGGGCAAAAGTCCCCAAAAACGAAGACGCGAACTACGGTCTACCGAATTCGCTTACAACCAAAGAGCGAACCAGGGTCTTGAACACTCTGAACGCCTCCATAGATATCCCAGCGATGCTTGCAGCCAAGATAGCGCTCTACACGGGATTGCGGCGCGGCGAGCTTTGCGCCCTGAAATGGAAAAACGTGGACTTTAAATCCGCAACGATCCGAGTCGAGGCCGCGATTGGGCACACAGATAACGAGTTCTATATCAAGGGCCCCAAGAGCATTAGCAGCCGGCGCGCTATCCCCAACTGCCCGAAAGACCTTATGAAAGACCTTGCGAAGCGCGAGGCCGACATGAAGTCCGAATGCGCGAATCTGGGCGTTGAGTTCAGCGACGAACTGTTTGTCCTCGGCTTTCCGGACGGCTCCTTCTTGAAACCGCCCAGGATCAACGACGCTTGGCGGGCCCTGGCAAAGGCCTTGAAGCTCCATGGTGTCTTGAACAAGAACACCGTCACCTTCCACGACCTCAGGCACAGTTTTGCAACGTACGCCGTTTCCAACGGAATCGACCCGAGGACTCTCGCAAGCCTCATGGGGCACTCGAAGGCGTCGATGACACTCGACAGATACGCCAGCGCCGACCCAGTAGCCACCGCATCGGCTATGAGAACTCTTGGACGCTTATATAAAGAGTGATTTGCTTCGTCGCAAGCAAAGAAGTCAACAGTGGCTCGGAGGCCCGGCTTTAACCGGGCCTTTTCTTGTTGCCTCGACCCTTCAACGTCTTTTTTGTCCATAGCGTCCGCCCTGCCCGTACTTTGACGAATGCCGGCAGCGGCGTGTCAGACTGCGAAATAAGAGAAATCGGCAAATTCCAGAAAGGAGACCGAAATGAAATTCAAAGAAAAGCGTATCGGAGTCGACGACTTCCGCAGTATGCCGGATATCGTCGATCCGCTGCCGGTCGCGTACCTGCTCGGCATCAGCGATCGCTCTGTCTACCGCCTCTGCCAGAACGGGACGTTCAAAGCCGTGAAGTGCGGCAAGTTATGGCGAATCAACCGCGACAGCGTGCTCAGCTATATCGGAGTCACTATCGACCGAACTGAATGCCCGTCAACCAACATCAATTAAAAACGACCATTACATGGGGTCCGAGAGGCCCCTCTTTGTTATAAGGAGGCCCTATGGTCGGAACTAAAACAGTCAGCGTGAAGCTCGATTCAAGGCTCTATACCGCCCTCAAGACGCGGGCCGAGCTCGACAAGTCCAACGTCAGCGATGTGATCCGGTCGCTCCTGTGCTCGGCGCTCGCCGCGGAGGAGCTCGACCTCTACGGCAACGAGGTCGCGGGCTTCATCCGCTGCGTCGTCGACGCGCGGATGGACGTCGCCGCACTCGATATCGAGCGCAAGCTCGACGCCACCGAGGACCGCATCGCCGCGGTCCTCTCGCGCCCCATGACCGCCGCCATCATGGCCGGCCTCATGTCGGCCGACGTCCTCAAGGCCTCCTACGCCTCGCTCGACGACGTCCCCGTCGCGGACATCTGGAAGAACTACCTCGCGCAGGCCGGCGAGCTCAGCCGCGCCGGACTCGGCCGAATCGACGAGGTGAAGCTCCACGCGCGCGAGCGCGCCGATGGCTAGCCCGCCCGTCATCGTCAACCACTCCGTCGTCCGCACGGGGACATCCGCGAGGGCGTCCGCCGCGGGCCTGGCGGCATACGCCGGCACCCGCCGCGGCGTCGTCATCGAGGTCAGCGAGGCCGACGGCAGGAGACTCGGCGTGGACGGCCTGGCCGCCTACGCCGCGAACAGGACCGGCTCGACCGGCGGCCTCTGGGGCGCGGACGGCCCGGTCGCCGTGGCGGAGGCGAGGCGCGCCATCGCCCAAAACGGCGGCGCGGTTCTCACCACCGTCGTCACCGTCCCGAACGAAATCGCCCCCGGCGCCGGCCTCGACCGCCTGGACGCGTGGCAGGCCCTGGTACGCTCCGAGTGGCCGCGGCTCTTCTCCGAGATGACCGGCGTGCCCGAGAGCCGCGTGGAGTTCTACGCGGCGATGCACGTCAACGGCACGAGCCACCACGTCCACATCCTCACGGTCGACCGCGAGGGCGGCTGGGACTCCCTGTTGCCCAAGGGGAAGATGGAGGCGGCGCGGCTCGAGATCTCCTCGAAGGCAATGGCGCCGCTGCTGCGGGAGGCCTACATCGAGCGCGACCTCGCGAGGGAGGCCGCGCTGGACGCCGTCGCCCGCATCGGCCGGAACCGTTTCGATATCGAGCTGCCGCCGGACGGAAGGATCGAGGCCGCCCACCTCAGGCGTTTCCACCCGGAGGTCTCCGCCGCGCTGAGGGAGGCCCTCGACCGGGCGGCATCCGGCTCCCCCGAGCTCGCCGGCGCGCTGGACCGCCACAGGAAGGCGGTCGATAGGTGCGCCGACCTCAAGTGCCTGACCGGAGAGGCGCGGGACGTCTACACCCGCAAGGCGGCCGCCGGCCTCGGCCTCCGGTGCGAGAACGCGGCACTGCGAGTCATGGTCCCGGACAGAACGCCGATTCGCGAACAAATACCGGCGCGACGCGCCGCCCCGGCAGCCGGCCCGGCGACGGATAGGCGGAGGGAGGCCGGGTTCGCCACCGAAGCCCGAGCCTGCATCCCGAAGGCGCGCCTCGAAAGGCTCACGCGAAAGGTCGCACACGGCAGGACCCTCGAGCCGGCAGACCTCAGGGGATGTCCCACGGCAGACCGGGCCTTCAGGCATGCGCCGTCGCCCGGTCCGGCCCTCGGGCGGGCAGCCGCGATGGCGGCACTGGTCGCCAGGGAGACCGCGCGGGACGCCGGGGGGCGCGACATGGGGGACGAGGCCGGCGAGAAGGCGCTGCGGCTCATCGCCGCGGCCCTGAGGATCCTCGCCTCCGGCGGCACCAGGCAAACGAACGTCCCCGCAGTGAAGATAGCGAACAGGATAGAGAGGACGATCACGAGATGAAACCGAAATCCTTCAACCGCAACATGAAAAGGGAGCTCATCAGCACGCTCGCGGGCCACGGCATCGCCGCCGGCGTCGCCTGCGTCGCGACCGTCAGCGCCTGGGCCTACGCCAGATGGTGGACCGCATCCCTCATCTCGGGCCTCTCCGCCCTACTGCGGCTGCCCGCGGGCGACCCGGGCCCCGAGCCCGCCCACGTCTTCCGCAACCCCCTCGAAGCGGCCGCCGACGCGGCGGCGTCGGGCGAGATGGGAGAGATGCTCGCGGCCCTCGCCCTCGTCGCGGCAGCCGTCCTCATCCTCGGCCTCGTTTCTTGGGCCCGCTCATGGGCGAGTCTCCACGACGGGACGTTCGCCGGCGACCGCGCGCCCACGCGCACGCACGGGGACGCCTGGCTCGAGTCGAGGCCGTCCAGGGTCGCGAGGCGCTGCCCTCCCTGGGACGGGAAGGCCGCCGCGGAGGGGCTCGTGGCGGCCGGCTGCATCGGTGGCGGGATCGCGATGGTCCCCGCCGTCCACTGCCTCATAAGGGCGGGCAGCGGCGCAGGCAAGACGAGGAGATCTCTTGCCGTCAGCGTGGCCGCGGCGATCGACCGCAACGCACACGGAATCCCGACGTCCGTCATCGTCCACGACCCGAAGTCCGAGATCCGCGCATGGACCGAGCCGCTCGCCCGGAGGGCCGGGATGGAGGTCGTCGCCGTCCGGCTCGACGAGCCCGTCAAGTCGGCGAGGTTCAACCCCCTCGACCGCGCCATCTCCGCACTCGGGACGGAGGGCGTCGCCGGCGCCGTGGCGGAGCTCCGCGAGCTGTCGTCCGCCATCGTGCCCGATGCCTTCTCCTCTGGCCAGAGGTTCTTCACGGACGCCAGCCGCAACCTGCTGACCGGCCTCTGCCTGCTCGCGATAACGGACGAGCGGATCCCCGACGGCGCGCGGAACCTCTCGACCGTGCTCGCGCTCCTGGAACCCCGCGACGGGAAGAGCGCCGTGAAGTCGCTGGAGGAGCTCGCCGCGGACCTGCCGGCGGGAAACCCGGCGCGCCAGTTCCTCCTCGTCGCCTCGTCGAACGGCGGCGGAGGGGAGGCCCTCGTCTCCACCGCGCGCAACTACCTCATGTCCTTCTGCGACGACGACGTCAGCCGAATGCTCTGGGACGGCGAGGTCGACCTCGCATCGGTCGGGCGCAAGCCCACCATCCTCTACATCGCCTGCGCGACGGACCGAGGGGACCGCGGCGCGCTCGTCTCGTGCATCTTCTCCCAGGCGCTGTCGGCGCTGCGCGAGACCGCGCGCCTGTCCGGCGGCAAGCTGCCGGCCGAGACCCTGCTCGCCATCGACGAGGGGTCCGGGATCCCCAAGATCCCCCGCCTCCTCGGCGATCTCGCGGAGGTCCGCAGCATCGGGCTGCACGTCGTCTTCGTGCTCCAGAACACCCGCCTGCTCGAGGCCCGGTGCGGCTACTCCAGGGCAGAGTCGGACGCGCTGCTGGCGCTGCTCGGCACCCAGGTCGTCCTCTCGGTAGAGTCCGTCGGCGAGGCGGAGGAGATCAGCAAGCGACTCGGCGACTACAGTGTCAAGACGACCGGGCAGAGCTCGACCAAGGGGACGCAGAGCTCCTCGTCCGGCAAGTCGTTCTCCGTGGCGCGCCGTCCGTTGATCACCCCGTCGGAGCTCATGGCCTGGAGCGCGCGCGAGAACGGCGCGCTCGTGATCGACGCGGAGGGACCGATGGCGCTCGCCAGCCGCGACATCACCGAGACGTTCTTGGGGCCGCTGCTGGGCATGACGTCGCCGGAGGCCGAGGGCGCGCTGCTCGCGCGGGCGCTCGAGGGGGAGGTCCGCAATGACGCCCCGGCACCGGTCTGGCGTATCCCGGAGAAGCCGAAAAAGCCCAAGGGGTCGCCGTCCGGCGGCAGGAAGCGCAAGGTGTCCGCGGCGCCCGACGGGTTCTGACGCGTCATACGGCCCTGCCCGCGCAAACGGCCCTCCGTCATACGGCGCTCGGGGCGCGTATGACGGAGGGCCGCCGTCGCCTTTCCGGCTTGACCGGCAATGCTGCCAGCGGAAACGAACTCGGCCCGCCGAGTTGCGCCGCAAAATCCCGGGCGCCCGTAGTGCGCCCTTATCCTGCTCCCACCGTCCAAGGCACTTGGGCGGCGGGAGTTCCGCATCCCCGGGAAAAGAAAAGCGCGGCCCATCCGGACCGCGCTTGCGCTCTCCTCCTATTTCACCCCGCGACGTAGACCGTCCGGCCCGTCTCACAGTCGATGGTCTCGGCATCCCCGAAACCGACCCGGACGGCAGCCCATCCGCCGGAGCGCGCCAACGCGTCGGCCTCGGACCTCGCGGCGCTGATGAGGCGCCCGAGCCCGGGCGAGCCCGCCGGCGCGGTCCCCACCTCGAACGCGCCGCCGTCGCCGCCCGACTCGTACTCGACGACGACCGTCGAGCCGAGCGCCTCCTCGAGGGTCTCGGTCAGGCCGCCCATGCTCTCGAGGGCGTGCCCGGCGACCGTGGCCAGCGGGTAGCGGGCCATCCCGGACGCCGCCGAGCGGCCGGCCATCCGGAGTATGCCGGCGGCCGCGAGTGCCTTGAGGAGTGCCGCGGGGACCGCGGCGTCGATGGCGATGTTGCCGTGCCCGCGGCACCACTCGGCCGCAGCCGGCACGTTCGCCGTGAGCACGCCCCACTCGGCCATGTAGCCGTCGGAGCGCGGGTCCGTGGCGTCGAGGATGAGGACGGCCAGGCCGCCGCCCACGTACTCATCGGCCACGAGGGCGAGGCGGACCGCCTCGCCCATGGAGTCGAACTCGACCGTGACCATGCGGCTACCTCCTCCTGACGGCGCTGAGCGGCTTCGGGGAGAAGTGCTCGTCGCGCTCAACGGCGGCGAACCCCATCTGGCGGTTCAGCTCGGCCATCTCCTTGATGCTGAAGTAGCCGAGCTCGTCGTCGTAGCCCTCGACGAGGCCGAAAGCCTCGTCCGTTCCGTCGAACTCGAGCAGCCACCAGTCCCATCCGTTCACGCACGAGAAGTAGTGGGCGTAGACCGTGGGGTCCTCTGCTCCGTCCTGCTCGCAGAGCCTTGGAGCCGTCTTGGCGATTTCCCTCGTCATCAGCTGCTGCATCTCTTCCTCCGTTCCGGGCACCCTGCCCTCAACATCTCGCCCCTGCGGGCAAAGCCGAATGGCGACGCCGCGCGTCGTCGTCGGCTTTGCTCCCTGCAAAGCCGCACCGTAGCGAAGGCGGGTCAAGGGAGGTCCATGACGACCTCCACCAACCGGAGCGGAGCGGAGGTTTGTGCGGGGTCTCATGGGCCCCCTTGACGCGGCGTAGCGGAGGTGCCACCCGGCCGCGAAGCCGTGGCCATACGGCGGCGCATGCCGGATACCGGCGGCAGCAAAAGGGCCCGCCGGCGGCGGGCCCGAAGGGGAGAATATGGATTACGCATCGTTTCCGGAAAGGGGCATCCATGACAGAAGCCGAGCAGAACCAGATCTTCGATATCAGCTACGAGATGCGCGGGCTCGCGGCGACGCTCCTCGCGGCATCCCGCGGCGACCTCCAGGATCCGGAGAGGATCGTCGAGTACGTCGCAGCCCAAGTCGAGCGCTTTGCCGACGATCTCGTGTCGTGCATTACAGGAAAACCTTTCGACTCCGACGAGCGCCTTGATGGCCTTACGCCTAGCGGACGTTTTTGACGTTTGGCGGTTGCTCTGCGACATGATAAAAAGACCCCAAGTAGCCCGGAAAGCACGCAAAGAGGTCTTAAAGCGAAAGGGCACCGCGTATGCGTTGCCCGCCACTTCGCATTGTAGCCGATTGCTTGAGCGATTTTGATATGCAGCATTTTGACCCTGACGAGCGCTCGTCACTTTTTTTGAACGGGACATTCGGAGGACAGAGGCTTTTTGACGTACGACGTTTACGTTCCGGCGACGGGCCTACACCCCCACGTCGTTCTTGGTGAGGGTGTTGTCGAACGCCCAGACCCACCAGCGCAGGTGGTCCTCGGCCCCGTGGATGTCGTCCTCCTCGTGGTAGTGCTCGAGCATGAGCTGGGTGCGCCACTGGCCGAAGCGAACGGTGTAGGTGGCCGTCTGGGCGTTCTGCACGATGGCCCCGAAGGGCTCGATCTCGAGGATCTGATCGATGGTGAAGCAGCGCCCGTCCGGCCAGCAGACGCGGATGGGGACCATGGTCCCGTCGGCGTTTGCGCGGGCGTAGACGTCGACGTACTGCTTGTGGACGCGCCGGCCTGGCCTGTCGCCGCGGGCGCGCACCGTGATGCCGCCGCCGAAGTCCTTGGTGTGATCTGTCACGCGGGCGTCACCGCCATGCCGCTGCCACGCTCGACGAACCAGTCGCCGTGCTCCCACCAGACCGTTTTGCGCTGCTTTGCGATGCAGACGTCGTAGCGCACGCAGAGATTGCCGAAGAGGGCGCGGCCGAACTCGGAGCGGAAGTAGATGGACTCGACCTGCCAGGAGCGGCCGTCGGGCCAGTGGATGGTGACCGGGTCGGACGGGCCGCGGTCGGGGTCGTCGGTCCCGTTGACGTCCACCGGGATGTAGATGCGGCGGTCCTCCGTGGGGATGCCGCAGGTGCCCGCGAGGGAGTGCTTCTTCATGATCATATGCCCTACCCCAGTACATGTGTTCGTGTTTTGCTTCTACCAGTATCGAACGGGCGTTTGGTTTTGTAAAGCGAACATGGTGTGGGGGTTGCGTGGTTGTGTCTGGGCGGGGTGGTAAAAGGGCGAGTGCTCGCGTTGGTCTATCATCTGATGCCAATACGAGCGAATGGGAGCCATCTTGTTTACTTACTATCATGTCGATAAATGGGGAAATCTCGTCGCCGTCGATCTGCTTCCCTACATCGTTGTGGCCGTTGTCTCGATTGTTCTCATCTGCTGCGTCGTCTCTCTGGTGCGAAGAGTCCTGGCGAATCCCTTTCACTACCCATACTTCGTCGAGCGGTTCGATGTCTCCGGCAGACGCAACGTGAAGATCGACGACCTGATAGATCGCTTTATGCTCGAGCCCGCCAACTGGGAAAAGATAGTCGCGGAGCGCTCCTACATCCAGGAGTGGAAGGCACAGCAGGAGGAATACCTGAAGACCTGCAGCCTGCGGAAGCGCCGGGAGCGGCAATACGCCGAGACACTCGACGACGCGCACGCGTTCCAGTTTGTCACGTGCCGTGAGCAGACACGCTACAGGCAGAGGAACTACGTGAAGACGTCCTACAAGGTGTCCGTGGACGATAGCGTGATGGCCGTGAGCTGGGACTGGGTTGTGAACAGGCGAAACCGCCTCGCCGCCATTAACGACGAGGCGACGCTCAGGGATTACCATGCTCGCAACCAGCGGAAGCTGATGACTAAACAGCTGCGCGAGCAGATAGCGCGAAGGGACAACTACACCTGCCAGATATGCGGGAAATACATGCCGGACGGCGTGGGCCTGCACATCGACCATATCGTGCCGGTCGCTAGGGGCGGTAAGACCGTGCCGTCTAATCTGCAGGTGCTCTGCTCGAAGTGCAACGGGCGGAAGGGCGCGAGGTAGCCGCTTGCTCGCTATTCTTCGAAAAAGTCCGTGTCCACGGCCTTGATTTCGTAAACCTGCCTTGTGCTTACGCCGACACCGTAGTCGATCATGAGACCAGCGAGCGCTGGGCCGTCGACGAGCACGACCGTCTGGCCGAGTAGACCTTCTGCATAGCGTCGTGCCTCCTTCGAGAACCGGGCAGTTGTGATAACCATCCGTCCCGCGGCGGCACGCTATCGGGCGATGTTCATCAACCCCAATATGCAACGTCGCTATCCGCGAATCATGAATCCCCTTCAGCTGTTACTTCACCTTCCATGCGGCGGGCCAGTCGGCAGGCTGGGCCTTCTCGTTCAGGGCGGGCAGCTCGTTAACGATAGCGATGGTCTCCATCGACACGGTCACGACGCGCTCGACCAGGTCGACGATATAGCGCGGGTCGTCGCTATAATCGTTGGGGTCGTTGACGATGCCTGACGCCTTGTCCTTGCGGACCTGATAGCGATCCATGAGCCAGCCGATGGCCGAGCGCCCATTAACGACGTACTCGTATGCCTCAAACGGGATACCGCGCAGTGTCATGTTCTCGGCGACCTTGAGGACGGTCATGTCCTGGCCCTTGGGATGCTCCTCGTCCTTCTTGCACTTGCCGAATGTCATCTTGACCGTACGGCCGGGGTTCACCGAGTCACCGTCCTCGACGATCGATGCCCATGGGTCAATTTCCTCGTAATCGAGATGAAGATGGGCGAGTTTTCGTCCCGCCTCCGAAAACCTGGCAAAGTCCGCAGCGAGCGGGATGCGCGGCAGCTCTTTCTTGAGATTTGACTCGAAGCGTTTGCGATACTCAGGAGAATGCAGGATACCGTAGACGTAATAAAAGATATCGGTCTTGTTGAGCTCGACGCCGCCATCCTTCTTATAGCGCTTCGGGAACGCATGCGGATAGACTTCGCGGAAGACTCTAAGAGCCTCATCCGTGATGGCATCATGACGCGAATAACTCCTCTCGGTACGGGTCGTGCCGTCGCCGAACAGCGATGCCTGTTTGCCGGGAGTCACATAGTCGTTTTCATCAAAGAGGGTCGTGCCTGTCTGTTGCTCCTCGTACCAGTAGAGAGGAAAGCACTGAGAATCTCCGACGAAATGTAGGTCGGGCAGATTTCTGGTCACCATGGCGCTCATGGCCGAACCGCCGGTATACACGATACATAGGTTTTCAAGGCAACGAAGAGAACCCTGCTGGTAGGTCATTTCGGCCCCGCCTTTTCCCGTTATCTTTGAGAGGATATTGGGCTGCTGGTAGGTCCTTTCGGCCTTTTCCCTCCCGCTTACCGCGAGAGGGAAAAGGCGGGGCTGCTGGTAGGTCCTTTCGTTCATCACACGGTCGTAGTAAACCCATTGCTTACAGAACGGCCTATACGACCCCATTACGACCTCGTCACAGTTATAGACTAGCCGCTCTCCCTTCCTAGCAGCATCCTCCATACGCCGCGTCCAGCTGAAGCGGGTCGGATCATATTCAATTGCGCGCCCTTCGCCCTTTGCGGCTTGAATCTCAGCGTCCATGTTCGATAGCAGGCGCTCCATTTGTTCCTGCACTCTCGAACGAGAAAATCCCCACGCCCAAGGGTCGCGCTGTGTTTTAAGGCCCGCAGACCAGATGGTAAATAGACCGTAGGGGGGCTTCCTCTTCGTTATTCCCAGCGGCGCGAATTCATAGAACGAATCATCGCGCTGGTTCAGCCAGTCGCCATATTTATCGGGTTTTACCGTTTGCCAATCAATATCGCCATTGATTGCAAATTCTCGGATCAGTCTGAGCTTGTCCTCACGACTCAAATAGTCACCGATATCATGATAGTGTACAGTCCCATGCTCTTTAGAATCCGGATTCTTGACCAGCATGGTTATAGCGACACCGATTTTCGCGCCGGCGTCAAACACCTTGCCGCCCTCGCGCTTCCAATCTGAAGTGTTCTGGTTTCCCTTAAGGTTGAAAACGTAGATGCTGTTGAACTCCTCCACGAGCGAGCGGCGGAACCCGTTGGAAGAGGAGCCGTCAACCCATCCGCCGTTACTTACGAAGCAGACAATGCCCCTCTCTTCGATTCGATCGCTCGCCCACCTGAAAGCACGGAAGTATGAGTCATAAAGCGAGTTCTTGTTTGTCGCGGTCGTTTTCGCGACGTACGTCTGCGCGATACGACTGTCGAGCGTCGGATACTTCTCGTTCTGGTTGTTGTCGTTGGCGCTCGTCTGGCCCACCGAGTAGGGTGGGTTGCCCACGATCACCCGGATCGGGAGCGCATTCTGGATACGGACGCGGTCCGTGTTGTCGTAGAACACCTCGTCATCGAGCGTGTTCGATTCCTCGGTCATCTGGAACGTGTCAGTGAGCACCGCACCTTCGAACGGCTGATAGTCGCCACCCATGCGCGCATGGTAGGCGTACTCAATATTCACCGTCATGATGTAGTACGCGAGCAACAGAATCTCGTTGGAGTGGATCTCGCGGGTGTACTTGCGCTTGAGCTTCTCGTCGGGAATGAGGTCGCTCTCGATGAGGTGCGCCATGAACGAGCCCGTGCCCGCGAAGGGGTCCAGGATATGCACGCGGTCGTCGGCAAGCGACTGGCCGAACTCGCGCTTGAGAACGCGGTCGGTCTCGCGGAGGATGTAGTCGATGATCTCGGTCGGGGTGTAGACGACGCCCATCTTGTCCGAGGTCGCCTTGAACGCGACCTTGAAGAACTTCTCGTAGAGGTCGCGGATGAGCTGCTGGCGCGCCGCGTCCGACTGGATGGCGGCCGCGCGGCGGCGCACGCTCGCATACACGTCGTCGAGGACCTCGGAATCCGACGCCTCCTCGATCTTATGCTCTTCGAGTACACCAAGGAAACGTTCGATGGCGACGGACACGGGGTTCGACTTCGCGAACTCGAAGTCTCCGAATAGGGCGTCGAACACCGGGACGGTGATGATGTGCTGGGCGATCATCTCGACCGCGTCCTGCTCGGTGATGCTGGGGTTTAGCGAGTCCTGAAGGCCGTGCAGGAACGTCTTGAAGCTGCCGGACACCTCGTCGTTCTCGCGAACAAGTTTGCCGATGCGCTCGATGTGGCGCTGGGCGATCTTCGCCACGTCCTCGGCCCACTCGTCCCAGTAGATGCGCGTGCCGCACTTCTTGACCAGCGTGGTCTTGACGGCCTTCTCCCAGCGCTCGACCGGGAAGAACGTAAGCCTCATCTGCACGCCCTGCGTGATCTCCGCCGCCTTCTGGCTCTCCTCCTCCTGCTTGAGCTTGAGGTCGCCGGCATCCCACCCCTTCTGGTTGGCAGATCCGGCAACCTTGTTCTTCTCGGCCTCCTGCTGGAGGGCGAGCGCGTTGACCTTCGCCTCAATTCGCTCGTCGTGCGAGCGGAGGGCCTGGAGGATGCTCCAGACGTTCGCGAACACCTTGCTGTCGTCGAGCGCCTCCTCCGGCGTCATGCCGGCGGGAACGAAAATGGGCAGGATGATGTAGCCGAAGTCCTTGCCCTCGGCGCGCCTCATGACGCGGCCGACGGCCTGGACGACGTCCACGGTCGAGTTCTTGGCATTGAAGAAGATGACGGCGTCGAGGTTGGGCACGTCGATGCCCTCGGCGAGGCAGCGTGCGTTGGTGAGGATGCGGCACTCGTCCTCGGCGACGTCCCCTCCGAGCCAGGTGATGTTTCTCGTGCGCTGGTCGGACGGCATGTTGCCGTCGACATGGCGCAGCTCGCACTTGAGCGGGAGCTCCTCGTGCTCGTCTTCGGCAAACTTCTCGACGATTTGCGAGAAGGCCTCCGTGATGGTCTTCGATGCATTGATGGTCGAGCAGAAGCCGACGGCGCGGTGCAGCGGCTTGCAATCGGTCACCATGGTCTCGACGTCATCGACGACGAGCATGCCACCGAGGCCGGTCGCGTCGTCGGGCGCGCCCTCGCCGTGATCGACGAGGCCCTTCCAGCAGCCGATAATCTTGCCGATGTCCGAGGGCTCCAGGCTCATTGCGTTGACGCCCTGGTCGCTCTCCAGGGAGGGCAGGCGGTCCCCGATGGCATCCTCCTGGACGGTGAGTACGACGACCTTGTAGTCGGTGAGCAGCTTCTGCTCCACGGCCTCGCCGAACTTGATCTGGTAGGCGGTGGGGCCGTAGATGGACTCGTCGTCCATGGAGGCGATGGTGTAGTCCTCCTCGGCGCCCTTGCGCTTTGCGGTCTCGCCGTAGATGCGCGGGGTCGCCGTCATGTACAGGCGTTTCTTGGCGGCAACGTTCTCGTTGAAGTGGATCTTCATGAAGGCCGAAGCCTCCGTCTTGGAGACGCCGGGAAGGGCGTTGCCGGTCGTGCGGTGGGCCTCGTCGCACACGACGACATCGAACTCGGGCATGCCGAGCGTCTGCGCGTCATGGATGACGCCGATGGATTGGTAGGTCGAGAAGATGACGACCAGCCCGTCGGGGTTCGAGCGTCTGCAGCGCTTGAACGAGCGGTACAGGCTCTCGGGATTCGTCGTCGCGGGATACTCGAATGAATCGAGCGTCATCGGGATGACGTCGTCCTTGCGCGACGCCTTCGAGTCCGAGCAGACGACGAGCGAGGACATGGGCACGCGGCTCTGGCCCATCCACTCGCGCATGGACTGTCCGACGAGGGAGATCGACGGCGCGCAGAAGAGGATTGTGCCGGCGGCGGGGCCGATCCAGTCCTCGACGAGGCGGAGGGACATGAGGGTCTTTCCCGTGCCGCACGCCATGATCGCCTTGCAGCGGTCAAACTCCGCCCACTTCTCCTCGATTGCCGCGACCGCGCGCTCCTGATGAGGGCGGAGGTCGTAGGTCACCCGCTCGCCGGCGGGAACACCTTCGATAAACGGGGTCCAGTCGATATTGGATGCCGCCATCTTGGCGGTATCGATGTACATGGATCCGCTGGCGTCGATTTGCTTCTGGAGGTTCTTTCCCGGGCCCTTCGCCGTCGTCATGACCATCAGGGAGTCGACGCCGTCGATAAATGCCGCATGGGCGAAGAACGAGTCGCAGATGCCCTTGGGAAGGTCCTTCTCGCCGTCATAGCACTTGCATTGGATTGCCCACCATTCCCCCGCCTCGGCGGTCTGGGCCATGAGGTCGATTCCGTTGTCTTGGGTGTCGTGGACGGGGCAATCGTCCCATTCGAGAGCCTGGGCTATCGTCCCGACACGGGAGAAGAACAGCGCGTAGAAAGGGTCGTTCTTGAGATAGTAGACGCAGGCCGCCTCGTACTTATCCCCCTTCTCCTTGGTCGTTGCCGACCCGTTGACGATAGGGTCAAGGGCATCGTAGACGGTCTTCATATAGCGACTCCTTCGTTACAGCTCAGATGTCATCATTTTAGATAAAGTCATTTATCGGTTAATGCTCATTTGAAGGCGAATCGGCGAAGAGAAATACAGTATTAGCAACCTCTCAACAAAAAGCCCGGCATAGCCGGGCTCAACTATATTCGAATGTCGATGATGATCATTACGCAGTCGTGCAAACCGTTTTCTTTAAACAGTCAAACAGCTTGTCGACTTCTTCCGCTTTAGCGCCGAGACGCAGATAGTAGCTACGCAGCTCCTTTCCTGAATAAATCGACGACAGAATGGTCGCAAGTTTATTTAGACGACGCTCGTCGAGAAGCTCGTACAGCATGCTGACTTCTGTCTTGTCCCTCGAATAACCCAGATACGACACTAGCAGGTTCTGAACCGAGCGATACTTATCCAAAGTCCTGTCTTTGTTGTTCGAGCCGTACAAATCAGCGCTATTCCAGGCTGACACCATTTGTTTCGCCGAAGCGAACTCGAACTCAGATCCCGTTGCAATCGCCTTCAACGTCGCTTCAACTGCAGCTTCATCTTGATCCTTGCCGGTAACCCAGAGCCATTTCCCCTTCACGAACCAATCGTCATTGATTATTTCTTGGTTCTTCATCACCTGCTCAAGTCTTTTAGAGCTTTCCTCTTCGATCAACTTCGGAGCATGCCTTACCCCCACACCTCTTCCCTCATTCCTCAGACCCTCCTTCTTACTGAGCAGCAACCACTCTTCAGGAGTGACGGTCGTCTTGATATGGATGATGGGGGTGGGGGTATTAGCACTATCCATAGAGTCCATCTTGTACGTAGAGCCGACATTATCGACATGCACAGCACCGTTGGCGGTACGCTCGGCAGCGCCACACGCGTCGGCGACGTGCGCGGCGACGCCGCGCGTACCGCCAACGGGCAGCGCGGCGTCGAGGCATGCGGCGACCGGCTTAGCAGGCATGGTTGCTGCTCTCCAGAGATGCCAGGTACTCAACCAGGTCGGCCTTATCGACACGCCAGGCTCGACCAATCTTGACCCCGCCAGCGGCTTTAAGAACCTCAATCGCCGTCGTCTTACAGACATGGAGAAGTACTGCGATGTCGCGAGCAGTTACGTAAGCGTGCGGGATTTTACCCAACGCGCGGCACCACTCCTTGCGCCTCACCACACCCATTTGATTTGCATTCATATCGTCCATTTGAACTCCCTTCGTTTATATCGAATGCAATTTATAAACTAGGCTTTACCTCGGCGGATGTCATATATAAGATGTGAATAGAACGGTATTGAATTATTTTCGGATAGTAAGGAGAGAACGATGAACTGCCCCGCAATCAAAGTACCGGCATCTATGCCGACGGAAATCATGCCTTGGACGCTTCCCTCGTGCCGGGAAAAAAATGCTGAAATCTTCGGAATAGAACGAATCGCGCTTATCTGCAAGCCCCATTCGATTGCCTACGGCATCCCTTCGGGCTTCTCAACCGGAACCCTTTTGGACGTAGATCTGAATGATCCAAAGAAAATCATTCAGTTTGTTGAGAGGTATGGACTTCCAACCACTCCATATGCGAACCAATCTGAACGCGTTGAAAAACGTTTCATCTCAAACGACGTCTTCTCCGATAAGCCGGAGCAGGATGGTCTAGATATTTGGTATGACGCATTGAATGCATCAGAAAGAAGCGCTGAAATCAGCTCGAATCGTGATTGCGCCCTATTTAATAGCTTCAAGGATAAGGGCCGCTCACAGGGAACCGAGGTCGCCAACTTAACCGAGGGCATCAGGTATAAGAAGGAACAGGTCATTTTGCTGGACGATCTCGTTACAACGATGGCATTCATGCAATTAGCCACGCTTCTATTTACAGGCAAAGCAGCTTACGGTGACCGTGCATACGACTACGTCTTGCATCAGGTATGCATCTCTCAGAACAAAGATATTTTTGAAAATAGATTTTCGCAGTTGCGTTGGGCACTTCAAATGATCGATGCCTCCGAGCCACAGCTAGCAGTAGCTAAACCCGGCACATTTGAAATGGAGGAGGGGACTAAGATCTGGGTGAGCGATCAATTCGAGTCGATAGAGATAGCCCTAGCAACATTCATTGATCTCGCCATCAACCCTTATCCTGAACCTCATGCCTTCATTCAAGAGCAGACTTTGCGTCGAATGGTCAACCGGAATTTAAACGATCAAAATCTAATTTACGGAAGCTTGACAAGAGCCTGGGCGATACAGCTACTTGAAACCCTTGAGAGCCATTTCTCCTGGAACACTTGTCGCGTATGCGGGCGACCGTACAAGATTCGTCAGCAGACAATGAAGGCCTACGTCAAACAGGAGGATGCAAACGAAGATCGGTTCAAAGATCGAAACAATGCGCGCGATAAAAATGGCTATTGCTGTAAAGCGCACGAGCAGCGCGTCCGACGTAAAAAAGACAAAAGGATCAGCAACGATCAACTGGATAAAGCCGCTCGCAAAATGGACGAACATGGCCGGTAAAATGACGGAACTATGAATTTCAATAATTCAATTTAGAGGCTAAAACCCGTTTTATTGCACACGCCATTGCACAGTCCATTGCACACAAGAGCCCCAAAACAAGAACGCAGGTCAGAGAAAATAACCTCTGACCTGCGTTTTTGTTAATGGAGCCAGTGACAGGAATCGAACCCGCAACCCACTGATTACAAATCAGTTGCGCTACCGTTGCGCCACACTGGCACACTTGGCGCTTTCGCGCGAAGCCTGTTAAGAATAAAGGAATTGCGGACGGGGCGCAACAGGCCGCACGGCGTTATACAAATATGCAAAATCCAGCAACAACGCGTACCAGGCCCGTTCATTTCTGTCAGTTCGCCCTCAATCTTAAAACTATTCGCCAGAACGAATAGTATTAATTACAATGGAATAGATAAAACTATTCGTTCTGGCGAAGGGTTTCGCGATGCTTACTACCAAGGAAGCCGCCGAGCTGCTCGGCATCACTCCGCGCAGGGTGCAGGAGCTCATAAAAAACGGAGCACTTGATGCCCGCAAGGCTTCTGGTGTATGGCTCATCGACAAAGACAGCGTCGACACGCGACTCCGCTCCGTGACCAAAACGGGGGGACGTCCCCGCCGCGGCCACGGTAAGAGCGAGATCGCGTTCACCCTCATGAACCGCACGCACGAAGTAGCCCAACTGGTCTACAGCACATCGCGAAAAGACTTCACCCACATCGGCGCCGACGTCGATTACGCCCACGCCCCTATTGGAGTATTTGGCCCTAATAGCCCCATATCGCTCGACTCCTTCCGCATCTGGTGGCGCGGCCGCGGTATCCCGCTCGCACGCATTGGACTAGCCTCCCTGCTTGCAGAAGCCGCAGTCGATGTTCCCGATGAACTCGTCCAGCGAAATCTTGGCCTCTCCTTATCCGACCAGTATTGGATTAGGCCCCAAGACTCCGGTCTCGCGTGGGAAGATATCAATTTCTTCAATAATGCTTTTGACGACGTCTCTCTCAGCATCGCGCCCTTCGCCCCAGAGGGCAAGGCAGCTGCCGCAAAGCCCGATAACACCTCGGACGGCAATCTTCAAAAGTACTGGACATGCGAGGATGACCGTCGAATCCTCCACAAGGCAGGTGCACATCTAAACCAGGAACCTTATAACGAGCTGGTGGCGACTGCACTTCACCGTCGCATCCTAAACGCTTGCGATTATGTGCCTTACTCGCTCGAGGGCACGGGCACTTCCGCCCTGAGCATATGCGATGTCTTCTTAACTGATGAAGAAGAGTATGTCCCTGCGTTCTATGTAAACCAGCATGCAAATGCAGACGAGCGACTAACCGATTACGAACGGTATGTAGCAAACTGCGAGGAGCTTGGAGCGACGGATATAAAAGACGCCCTTGACCGCATGATCGTATGCGATGACATCATTGCCAACTATGATCGCCATTGGCGCAACTTTGGCCTTGTGCGAAACGTAAACACGCTAGCCTGCAGACCTGCCCCCATCTTCGATTCAGGCTCATCACTCTGGTGCAACATATCACTAGAGGAGCTTAGGGCGGGAGAGCACAGTTTTACCAGCGCACAATTTCATTCAAGCCCCGCCAAACAAATGTTGCTCGTCGAGGACATGGGCTGGTTTGACGGCGACAAACTCGAAGGCTTCGTTGACGAGGCAATCGAGATTCTTTCCAGAAACGACGCGCTCACGGCAAGGCTGCCATATCTAAAAGAGGCGCTAACGTGGCGCCTCGAAAGAATGATCGACATCGCTGAATGGAGTTAGCGAGGCAGCATTGCCCCGCCAACTTCCCTACCTCCCGCGCAGGGCCTTGAGCTTGGCCAGGGCATCGGGGCTCAGGCGACTGCCCAGAGTCATCTTGATCTGCGGAGCTTCCTCTGCCTCGTGAACGTCGTTATCGATCTGTTTGATCTCGTCCACCAGCATACGGCTCGAGATGCGCGTAACGCCCTTGCCCATGACGACGGCTTGAATCGTGCCGTCGCTCGACACCACGGAGCACGCGCGGCCCTCCTCACGTGCCTCGATACAGAGCTTCTGCACCACGGTATCGGCAGAGACACCCGTCGGCGAAAACTCGATGCGCACGCCACGGGCCGGCAGGTTGGGGCGCTCGCTGGAGATATTGCCCGCGCCGTCGAACACGATCACGGCCTCGTAGCGGCCCTGGGCAAAGGCGGCGACGTCGTTGATGAGGGCGGTGCGCGCCATATCGTGAACGTCACTGGAATACGGATCGTCGGAATGGTCGTATACGAGCTTTTCGTAGCGTGGCGTGCAGTGGATCACGTTGTAGCCGTCGACCACCAACAGCTCGGGCTTGTTGGAGTGCACCGTCGAGACTGGGTCGGCGATAGCCTGTGCAAACGCATTGCCGCCCACGCCGTAGGTCGCAGCCGAAACAATCGGCTTGGCCGAGCCTTCGCCAAAGCGCTTGGCCTTAGACTTGGCGCGGTTCTTCTTGGACATGCGCTACTCCTCTCCCATGAGCTCGCCGGCGTTGCGACGTAGCCACTCAAAGCATAGCGCCGTCGTTGCCTGGGCAACGTTGAGGCTCTCGGTCATGCCGCGCTGGGGAAGCTTGGTCAAAAAGTCGCATTTCTCGAGCACCAGGCGCGAGATGCCGTCGCCCTCGGAGCCCATGACGAGCGCCACGCGACCCTCGAAGGGAGCATCCCAGCAACTGCCTTCGGCGTGCTCGGAGGCACCGCCCACCCAAAAGCCAGCGGCCTTGAGGTCGTCGAGTGCACGGACGATATTAGGAACCTGCGCGATAGGCAGATGCATGACGGCACCGGCTGAGGTCTTGTAGCTGCCCACGGTCACGCCGGCGGCACGCTTATTGGCAATGACGACGCCGGACGCGCCCACAACCTCGGCGGAGCGCACAATGGCGCCAAAGTTGCCGTCGTCGGTCACGTGATCGAGCACCACAACAAGTGCCGGGCCGTCACCCGCGCGGTCGAGGATATCGGCGACATCGGCATAGGGGAAGTTGCCAACCTCGAGCGCAATGCCCTGGTGAGCGCCATGGCTCGACAGCGCGTCGAGCTGCGCGCGCGGCACATACTTAATGCGGACACCCGCGGCGTTGAGATCGTCGACCAGGCGCGACAAGGCGGCATCGCGCTCCCCGCCCTCGGCAATGAGCGCGCACTTGATGGGAAAACCAGTGCGTAGCGCCTCGGCGGCAGCACGACGGCCTTCGATAAACTCGCCCTTGGAGACCTGAACGTTGTCGCGGTTGCGATCTCGCTGCGGACGTGCAGCCTGGGCTTGGGAGCGCTCGCGCTGGCCCTTGGGAGCGGCAGCACGGTCGTTGCGGCGACCCGGACGCGAGCCAGAAGCAGCCTGTTTGCCGCCACGAGGCGCACGCTTGCGATTGTCGGCCATAAAGCGGCCTCCTTAAATAGATAACGAACAAGAATCGACCGTCCGAGCCACGGCACCTTGCCTTTCAATCGTCGGGCATGACCACCAGGTCTATGCCCTCCTCTTTCAAGGCAATCTGCCGCACCTCGAACGGTCAACAAATACTAGAGAGTCTTAATACGGGTGCCGGCGGTCGTATCCTCGATGGTGAGGCCCAGGTCCTTGAGCTGATCGCGGATGGCATCTGCCAGACCCCAGTTCTTGGCGGCACGAGCCTCGGCACGAGCCTCGAGAATCTTGGCAGCGGCCTCGTCCACGTCGTCACCCGTGTAGGCAACCAAACCGGCGGCAACGCCCAGCAGGCCCAGCGGCAGCTCGACCTTGGGCTCGGGAAGCTCGACGCCAAGCGTATCGAGCAGCTCGGTCAGCGTGTCGGCGGCGGCAAGCGCGGCGGCCTTGTCGGCAGCGTCGCCCGCCTGCTCCAGGTACTGGTTGCACTCGGTCACAAAGCCAAAGACGGCACCCATGGCACCAGCGGTGTTAAAGTCGTCGTCCATGCACTCCTTAAAGGTGGCACGGGTCTCGGCGGCCTTGGCGGCAAACGCCTCGGATGCTGCCTCATCGGCATCGGCCGTCGCATGGTTCGCAGCCCAACGAAGGTTCTCGACCGTACCGGCAATACGCGTGAGCGAATTCTCGGCACCCTCCAGGCGCTCCCAGGAGAAGTCGAGCGGCGAGCGATAGCTCGTCTGCAGCATCAACAGGCGCAGGGCCGCGGCAGAGTGCTGCTCGAGCACCTCGGCCAGCGTAAAGAAGTTTCCGAGCGACTTGGACATCTTCTCGCCGTCAACCAGCAGCATGCCCGTGTGCATCCAGGTGTTGGAGAAGCCCTGGTGCCAGGCGCAGGTGGCCTGGGCGCACTCGTTCTCGTGATGCGGGAAGGCAAGGTCGGAGCCGCCGCCGTGGATGTCGATCGGGGTGCCCAGGTAGCGATGCACCATGGCAGCGCACTCGGTGTGCCAACCGGGACGGCCCTCGCCCCAGGGACTCGGCCAGCTGGGCTCGCCGGGCTTGGCGGCCTTCCACAGGGCAAAGTCGAGCGGGTCGTTCTTGTCCTCGTTCTCCTCGATACGCGCACCAACCATAAGGTCATCGATGTTGCGGCCCGAGACCTGGCCATAGTTGGGATCGCTGCGCACAGCAAAGTACACGTCGCCGTTATCGGCGGCGTAAGCATGGCCCTGCTCGATGAGCGTCTTGATCATGGCGATCATGGGGCCGATTTCCTTGGTGGCGCGGGGGCGCACATCGGGATCGAGCACGTTGGCGGCGCGCATGACGCCGATGAACTTGTCGGAGAACTCCGTCGCGACCTCGGCGGCCGTACGGCCCTGCTCGTTGGCGCGCTTGATGATCTTGTCGTCGACATCGGTGAGGTTCTGGGCGAACGTGACCTCGTAACCGCTCGCGATGAGCCAGCGGCGAATCACGTCAAAGCTGATGAACGTACGGGCGTTGCCGATGTGGATGTTGTCGTAGACCGTGGGGCCGCACACGTACATGCGGACCTTGCCGGACTCGATGGGCTGGAACTCTTCCTTTTTATGGGTAGCGCTGTTGTAGATACGCATTCGTTACTCCTTAACGGTTTTCTGTAGCAGGCAGACGGCCCAGGCGCCGATTCCCTCGCCCTGGCCTTCCCAACCGAGCTTTTCGGTCGTAGTGGCGGCGACGCCCACGTTTTCGACGTCAACGCCCAAGGCATGGGCAAGGTTGGCGCGCATGGCATCGCGGTGCGGGGTGATCTTGGGTTGCTGACAGGCAATGGTGCAATCGGCATCGACAAACTCAAAGCCCAGCTCGCGCGCATAGTCCATCACGCGAGCGAGCAGCACCATCGAATCGGCACCCTCATAGGCGGGGTCGGTATCGGGGAATAGTTTGCCGATGTCTCCCCCGCGGCAGGCGCCCAGAATGGCGTCGGCCAAGGCGTGCGCGAGCACATCAGCATCCGAGTGGCCCAGCAGGCCGCGCTCGTAGGGAATGTCGACACCGCCGATGATACATCGACGCCCCTCCACCAGACGGTGAACGTCGTAGCCATGGCCAATGCGCAGGTTACTGAACATGGGGAAGGTCCTCTCCCTCGGCCATGCGGCCAAGCAGAATCGCGGTTACGGGACGCAGGTCCTCGGGCACCGTCACCTTAAGGTTATCGCGCGGGCTCTGGACGCAGCGGACGCGCCCACCCATGCGCTCGACCAGCGACGAATCATCGGTACCGATAAAGCCCTCGGCAATCGCCGCGGCATGGGCACGCTTCATAGCGTCGACGCTAAAGATCTGCGGCGTCTGCGCGGCCCAATAGAGCTCACGCGGCGGCGTCTCGACGATATTGTCGCCATCGACGATCTTGAGCGTGTCGATCGCGGGCTGACCGCACACGACGCCGTCGAGCGAGCGGTCGCTCACGAGCACGTCGATAGCGTGGTCGATGGCCTCGGTCGTAATGAGCGGACGAGCGCCATCGTGAATGGCGACGTATTCAAAGCCCGCCGGAACCGCATGCACGCCGGCACGGGTGGAATCCTGACGGGTATCGCCGGCATCGGCAATGCTGATGGGTGTGTCATAGTCAAACGGGTCGATGGCCAGGCGGCGCATCTCGGCACGACGCTCGGCAGGGCAAACCACGACGATGTGGCCGACCTTATCGCTACGGTCAAACGCGCGGATGGACCAGCTCATGAGCGGACGGCCTGCCACGTTAACGAGCTGCTTGCCGCCGGGATTTCCAAAGCGCTGGCCGCTGCCGCCGGCAACGACCACGGCGCATACGGGCGCCATTATGCGTTCCCCTGTTTGGTACCCTTCATGCGGTACAGCGAGTCCGCAAGAATGGCAGGGTTGTTGACGCCAAAGTCGCCCAAGCGCTCCGGATCCTCGCTGATGTCGTCCATGAGCTCCTGCAGCGAGCCATACTCGTCGACGATCTTCTCGGCCACGCCGTCGCGCACGACGGACACGCGCGAAAGCGTGCGCAGGCCCAGCGGCGTCATGACGGAGTCCTCGTCCAGGTCGTCATAGCCCAGAACTGCCGCCACGTGCTGCGGGTCAGACAGGTCCTTAGGCGTCATGCGGCTCAGCTCGGCGCGGATCTTCTCGGCGTTGGCCTCAGAGGAATCGCTTGCGTAGTCGCGGATCATCAAGTCGTATTCGGTATCCATGCTGGAGCCCGCGAGCTGCTCGAGCTGCATCTGCACGAGCTTGCCCTGGTTACCCAACTTGACGATGCAATCCTTAAGCTCGGTCTTTGCCTGTTGCATGATCTCGAAACTCGAGAAGATGCCGGTGATGTCGGCGAGCGTGACGTAGTCGTCGAGCTCAAGGGCTGTCAGGCGCAGCAAGGAGCGATCGAGCGACTGACGGGTGGTCTGAAGCGTGGCGACGAGCTGGTTGACCGAGCTCATGATGGTGGTGACGGGCTGGATCTCGTAGCTCTTGCCGTGAACGTACACGTTAACGACGGCGCGACGGGCCGAGACCGAGATCACGATGGCGTCGGTGAGCACCGACATGCGAGCGGCGGTGCGGTGGCGCATGCCCGTCTCGCTCGTGGCAAGCGAGGGATCGGGATTGAGGTGGAAGTTAGCGCGCAGGATCTGGGTGAGGTCGCCGTCGATGACGATGGCACCGTCCATCTTGGAGAGCTCGAACAGACGGTTCGAAGTAAACGAAATGTTGAGCGGGAAGCCGTCGTTACCGGCAGCGAGCACGTTTTCGGTGTCGCCGACGCAGATAAGGGCGCCCAGGTGACCAGCAATGATCATGTCGAGGGCGGTGCGGATCGGCTGGCCGGGGGCAGTCAGGCGGATGGCCTGTTCCATACGCTTTTGCAGCTCGTTCTTATCCAAGGCATCGCTCCCATCGTATACGCTCCATAAACGCTAAATAGTTTCTCACGGTTTGTCCCTGCGGCGCTTGCGAAATCCGATGCTTACAGAATGAGCGAACACAGCTGAGAGCCCAACCCAAATCAGCTGTTCATGTGGTAGCATCGGGACTCGCATAAATGAGGGAGTAGTCGCGTGACCGGATTCGCCTCCGGTGGCGCGGCAAGTCAACACACTGGCCGATGCGGCCTGGCTTGCCTTAATGAACGAGACTCGTGGCTGTGCGCGCAACGCGTACGCCACGGGTCTTTTTTGTTACTCCCCCAAGAGGTACACGCGGGCCCGCCCGCAGAGAGGGAGCCAGACTATGGGACTCGCAGAGCTCGTGTTGCTCGCCGTTGGCCTTTCGATGGACGCCTTTGCCGTTTCCATCTGCAAGGGCCTTGGCATGAAGAAGATCAACCTTAAAGTCGCCGTGGTGCTCGGCCTGTTCTTTGGCGGCTTTCAGGCCGGCATGCCCGTAATCGGATGGGCGCTCGGCAGTCAATTCATGGGCATCATCGGACCCATCGACCATTGGATCGCTTTTATCCTTTTGGCCTTTATCGGCGGCAAAATGCTGTGGGAGGCCTTTACCGAAGGCGAGGATGGAGGCGACGGCAAGGATGCCGAAAAGATTGACCTGGGCGAGTACCTGATCCTCGCTATCGCCACCTCAATCGACGCCCTAGCCGTGGGCATCTCATTTGCCGCGCTCTCGGTCGACATCGTTCCCGCTGTATCGCTTATCGGCGTCACAACGTTTATCCTCTCCGTCGCCGGCGTAGCGATCGGCCACACCTTTGGCGCGCGCTACGAAAAACCCGCCACCATCGTGGGTGGCGTCGTGCTCATCCTTATCGGCCTCAAGATTCTGCTGGAACACTTGGGTTTTTTGGCGCTGTAAAACACCCTTCAAAACTAAACGTCCGGGCAAGGCCTCATGCAGAGTTTTGCATGAGGCCTTTTCATGCAGACTTTTGCATGTCATACTGATATGCAAAAGTCTGCACGTTAGGAGATCGCCGTGGATACCCTTCCCATCACCACACCGCGCCAAGCTGGCGTCTACGTGCGCCGGGCACGCGAGGCGCAAGGGATCACCCGTGCCGTCCTCGCTAAAAAGGCCGGTGTTTCGGAGCGCCTGCTCGCATCGCTCGAGCTGGGAGATGCCACGGGTATTCGGCTCGACAAGTTGCTGACCGTCTTTAACGCACTCGGCATAGGTCTCTTCGCGCAAAGCGATAACGACTCCATCGCATCGCCCTCCGAACATCCGACGACGATAGTGAACCTCCCTATCGCGAACTCGAATACCCTGCCAAAGCCAAGCGTAGGCAGACGACCCACTCGACAAGAAACGCCATCTTCCTATGGTGCCTTGCTGGCCCAAATCGCAGCCGAGCAAGGCCTTTCCGGCACTTCAAACCTCTCCTTTGGCTGCAAGGTTGTGAAATAAATGGCAGAGATGGAACTCGCGACCCTCATTTGTGGCGAAATCGCCGGCACTCTCCGGCAAGACGAGCATGGACTCTGCAGCTTTGCATACGCCCCAACCTATCGCGGAGCACCGTTATCGCTAACAATGCCGCTTTCCAATCGCACGTATGGCCATAACATCGTCCGCCCGTTCCTATTTGGCCTTTTGCCCGACAGTCAAGAGCAGCGTCGCGCTATTGCCACCGATCATGATGTTGCATCCAACAACCCCGTCGCCCTCTTGTGCCATATCGGTCTTGACTGCGCGGGGGCCGTTCAGTTTTGTCGAGCCGATCAATTAGACGCCGCCCGCGGCAGGGTCTCGGCATACCGCCCGCTTACCAATTCTCAAATCGCTCACAAGCTCAAAGCAATTCGCGATGACGAAAGAGAGACATGGATGGGCTCCAACGAAAGCTGGTCCCTGGGCGGCAACCAAGGCAAATTTGCACTAGCTTGGCATGATGGCCAATGGTGCGAATGTCTAGGGTCATCCCCCACTACCCATATCTTCAAAAATGGTGTCGCTGGGTTCAAACATCAGGCCTTAAACGAATTCGTCTGCATGAAAACGGCTCGGCGTGTTGGCATTCCAACTGCCAACGTCTCCTATTGCACATTTGAAGACGAAGCCGCGCTCGTCGTTGCACGGTACGACAGAATGGTCAATAGCAGCGGAAATATCGAAAGGCTGCATCAGGAGGACTTTTGCCAGGCGTTCGGTGTATTGCCAAGCCAGAAATACACCGCCGACGGAGGACCAACTACACGAGACATCCAAGAACGACTGATTAACACAGTCCCCCACCACATGAATCTTGTGCTTTTTACCTATATGTTGTTCTATAACGCCATTATCGGAGCGCCTGACGCACACGCTAAAAACTACTCGCTCATCCTAGGCAAAGGCACAAACGCGGCGCTCGCACCCATGTACGATGTCGCATCGGGCTTAGCATACGAACGTATGCGGCGAAAAGCGCGCCTCGCCATGAGCGTTGGCGGCGAAAATCGTGTGGGGCGAATCGGTCCAGGCGCTATCCGCCGATACCACGGTATGGGCGATCCCGCGCTGGAGGCGGCGCTTACCGATGCCGGGCTATCCGAGAAGTTTTGCTTTGCGACCATGATGGACCTCGCCTACGAGGTACCCATTTGCATGGAAGAGGTCATGGACGAATACGCCGACCTGCCCGGCATGGCGGACCTGCGCGAGCATATGCTCGGCCCCGTCCGCGAAAACTGCCAGCGCACCCTCGACCTCATCAGGGCAGAAATGGACTAGACACCAGACTATTTCCCATTTTTCAAACAAAAGAGAGGGGGCACCCGTCGCAAAAGACCGGGTGCCCCCTCTCGTAATGTCATTTGCAATCTGCTAGCACGTGGCTCGGACTGCTGCCAGCGCGACCTTTACGCAGCGAGGCGCTTGAGGACGTCGATGAGCAGCTCGTAGAAGCGCTCGGCAGAAGCGAGCTCCATGCTCTCGTCCGGGGTGTGGACATCGGAGAGCGTCGGGCCCACGGCGATGGCGTCCAGGCCGTGCAGGGCCTCGGCAAACAGGCCGCACTCAAGGCCGGCGTGAATGGACTCGATGCGCAGCTCGGAGCCAAAGAGCTCGCGATAGCTCTCGACAAAGACGTCGCGGACCGGCGAATGCTCGGCATAGCTCCAGCCGGGATACTCGAACTCAAACTTGGCGTCGAAGCCCAGGACATCGGCCAGCGTCTGCAGGCGGTCCTTGAACTCGTTCTGCAGCGAGGTGATCGAGGAGCGCGGGGACAACATGATCTTGACCTCGTCGTCAGAAGTGGCAACCACACCGATGTTGGAGGAAACCTCGACGGAGCCGTCGGTGGCGACGTTGCGGCGAATCACGCCGTTAGGGGCAAGACGCAGGGCGCGGATGAGGGCAAGCGCGGACTTCTGGTCCATGGCCTCGACCTCGGCGTCGTCGGCAATCTCGACGGTGCAGGTAAAGCCGGGGTCGAAGACCTCGAGCTCGGCAGTGACGTCGGCGATGATGCCCTTTGCGATCTGGGCCGCGGCCTCGGCGGCAGCGTGATCGGCATAGACCAGAACGGCCTTGCACTCACGGTTGATGGCGTTGTCCTTGGTGCCGCCGTTGAAGCTGACGATGGCGGGCTCACCGGCGACCATCAGGCGGTCGATGATGCGGGCCATGATGAGGTTTCCGTTGCCGCGCTCCAGGTTGATATCACTGCCGGAGTGGCCGCCCAACAGACCGGAAATGTCGAGCGTGAGGGTGCTACCGGTCTTGTGCTCGCGCACGATGGGGCAGGTGTAGGTAACGACGACGCCGCCGGCGCAGCTGACGGTGGCAACGCCCTCCTCCTCGGAGTCGAGGTTGATCATGGTGCGGGCGCTGATCTGGGACTTGTCGAGCGTCTCGGCGCCAACCAGGCCGGTCTCCTCGTCGGTGGTGAACACGCACTCGAGGGCCGGATGGGCAATCGAATCGTCGTTGAGCACAGTAAGCATAAGCGCGACGGCGATACCATTGTCGGCGCCCAGGGTGGTGCCGTTGGCGGTAAGGACGCCGTCCTTGACGACCAGGTCGATACCATCGGTCGTAAAGTCGTGCTCAACGGAGCCCAACTTGTCGCACACCATATCGATGTGACCCTGCAGCATCACGGTCGGGGCATTCTCGGCGCCGGCAGATGCGGGCTTGCGAATGATGACGTTGTAGACCTCGTCCTGATACACATCGAGACCGCGCTCCTTGGCAAACGAGACCAGGAAATCGCTGATGCCCTTCTCGTTGCCAGACCCACGGGGGATCGCGCTGACCTCCTCAAAGAAATGGAACAGCTGGGCGGGCTCGTAGCCGGTAATCTTGTAGTCCATGGTGCCTCCTTGGCGCAACTGGTTAGACAGTAAGACATGCGACTTGTATATTCCCAGACTTTGCGTGCATAAACCAGTCGAAAACGCCGAGCGCCCTCGCATCATCGGCTAACGGTGGACCGTATAGCGTAACGGTCACAACTTCCGCAGCTCTACAAATCGAGGCGCCCTTTCCGGAGCGCCTCGATTGCGCGTATCAAATTGTCGCCACGCCCTACAGCGCGCCGGAACCGGCTTGCATCATGCCGCCGGGGCCCGAGGTCACGCCGCCGCTCACGGGCGCGACGTTGCCGGTGTGCGGAGCCGCCGGGGCGGTATCGCCACCGAGCGTGCCCGTCGGACGCGGTGCCGGAATCTCGCCCGTGCCGTGACTAAAGACAAACTTGCCGTCGGCCACATCGCACAGGACGGTATCGCCCTCGCCCCACTCACCGGCCAGCAGTTCCTCGGACAGCGGGTCCTCAATGAGCTTTTGGATGGCACGGCGCAGCGGACGCGCGCCATTGGTGAGGTCGGTGCCCTCGGCCACAATCTTGTCGTAGGCCGCATCGGTGAGCTTGATGTTCATGCCGTTGGCAATCAGGCGTTGACGCAGGTCGTCCACCAGCAGGTGCGCGATCTTGGTCAGATTCTCGCCCGAAAGCTTCTGGAACACCACGATGTCGTCGATACGGTTGAGCAGCTCGGGGCGGAACAGGCGCTTAAGTTCGCCCATCGCACGGCCGCGGATCTCACTCGAGGTGAGGCCCTGCTCGCCGGTGGTGCCAAAGCCAACGCTCGCATCCTGCGCGATCTCGCGGGCGCCCACGTTGGACGTCATGATAATCACGGTATTGCGGAAGTCGACCGTCTTGCCCTGGCTATCAGTCAGGCGACCCTCCTCCAGCACCTGCAACAAAATGTTGAAGATGTCGGGGTGCGCCTTCTCGATCTCGTCGAACAGCACGACCGAGTACGGGTGACGACGAACGGCCTTGGTAAGCTGACCGCCCTCGTCGTGGCCCACGTAACCCGGAGGGCTACCGATGAGCTTGGAGACCTCAAACTCGCTACCGAACTCGGACATGTCGAAGCTGATGAGCGCGTCCTTGCTGCCAAAGAGGTACTCGGCGAGCGTCTTGGCGAGCTCGGTCTTGCCCGTGCCGGTGGGACCCAGGAAGATAAAGCTGCCGCCGGGGCGACGCGGATCCTTGAGCGGCGAGCGGCTGCGGCGCACGGCCTTGGCGACGGCCTCGACAGCCTCGTCCTGGCCGATGATGCGGGTCTTGAGCACGCTTTCGGTCTGCAGCAGGCGCCGGCTCTCGCTCTCGGTGAGCGAGGAAACCGGCACGCCAGAGGTCACGGACACGATGTCGGCAATCTGGGCGACGTCGATGGTGAGCGGGCTGGCGTCGAGCTCGGCGGTCCAGGCGGCCTTGGCCTCGGCGAGCTCAATCTCGGCAGCCTTTTGCTGCTCGGTGATCTCGGCGGCCTTGTTCATGTCGTCGCTCTCGGTGGCCTCCTGCGCGGCGGCCTTAAGCTCCTCCACGCGATGCTCGGCCTCGCGCACCGGCTCGGGCGCGCGGTTGGCGGCGATGCGGGCGCGGGCGCCGGCCTCGTCAATGAGGTCGATGGCCTTATCGGGCAGGAAGCGATCCTGGATGTAGCGGTCGGAGAGGTTCGCGGCGGCCTCGATAGCACCCTGCGTATAGCGCACATGGTGGTGCTCCTCGTAGCGCGGCTTGAGCGCGGTCAGGATCTTGACCGTGTCCTCGACGCTCGGCTCCTCGACATCGATGGTCTGGAAGCGACGCTCGAAGGCCGGGTCCTTGGTGAGGTACTTGCGGAACTCCTCGGCCGTGGTGGCACCGATGATCTGGAAAGCACCGCGTGCGAGAACGGGCTTGAGCATGGAGCTCGCGTCGATGGAGCCCTCGGCAGAGCCGGCACCGATGATGGTGTGCATCTCGTCAATAAACAGGATGACGTCGTCAGCTTCGGTGGCCTCCTGGATCACGTTCTTGAGGCGCTCCTCAAACTCACCGCGATACTTGGCGCCCGCAACGAGGCCCGGCAGGTCGAGCGTCCAGATGTTCTGGTTCATAAGGTTCTCGGGCACGTTGCCAGCTGCAATCTGCTGAGCCAGACCCTCGACGATGGCCGTCTTGCCCACGCCGGGGTCGCCCAAGATAAGCGGATTGTTCTTGGTGCGACGCGAAAGGATCTCCATCATACGCTGGACTTCCTTTTCGCGACCAATTACAGGGTCGAGCTCGCCGTCGCGCGCCTTCTGCGTAAGGTTGGTGGCGAACTGCTTGAGCGTGTCGGTGCCGCTCCCCTTTTGCTGCAACGCGTCCGAGCCGCTAAAGAACGGCAGGCCCGCACCGGGACGCCCGGCACCGGCGCCGGCGAGCGGACGCTTCTTGTCCTGGTCCTTGGCGGTAAGTTTCTCGATAGCCTTTTTGATGGAGGCGGACGACACACCCAGGCGCATGAGGATGTCCATGGCCATGCCGTTACCCTCTTCGACGATGCCAATCAGCAAGTGCTCGGTCGACACGTAGGTCTGGTTGTTCTCACGTGCCACGCGGAAGGAGCGCTCCATCACGCTAATGACGAGCGGCGTAAAGGCAAGCTTGGCAGCCTCGGTCTCCTCGCTGGGCTCGGGAACCGTGGTCTGGACCTCCTTGAGGGTGTCCATGATGTCGTCGTAGGAGATATCAAGCGAGCGCAGCGCCTCGGCAGCGATGCCCTCGTCCTCCTTGGCGAGTGCGAGCAGCAGGTGCTCGGTGCCCACCTTATTTGAGTGCAGATCGAGCGCCTCCTGTTTGGCCATCGACATGACCTTGCGCGCTCGATCGGTAAATCTATCTAACATGCTCGTTTCCTTACATGAGTTCATCGAAATCAAAACGCCCGCCCGTCGGCGGCGCTTTTGTCTCTTTACCCACAGGTTGTCTATGTTAACAGCTGGAGGAATATCTATAAACCCGGCTCACATGAATGCAGGTTATGACCGCATCGCGGGACTCACCGCGCGATGCGCGACAGGCGCCCCGCAAGAGAAACCCTAGGCGTCTTTCACCACGTCGGGACTCGTCGCACGCGATGCGCGATAGGCATCGGCCTCCTTGGAGACGCGTTCGAGCAGCTCGGATGTATCGACGCCCTCGACTTGCGCGACCGTTTCCACCGTCTGCATGGCGACCGCCCTCAGGTACGCGCACGCGCTGTCCCCCGGCTGCTCGAGGTCTATCTCCTCGCCGCCCTCCCGGGCAAAGCCGACCGCCATCACAAAGCCCATGATGCCCGAGACCAGAAAGCCCACCGCAAAGCTCGAATCTGCCTTGAGCTCTTCTCCGTCGGGGTGGACGATCTCTCTCACGCGGTCGATGATGATCGTATGGATGCCCTGCACGACCTGCTCGGCGGCACCCGCCCTCATGGTGATGACGATGCGCCGCAGCAGGCAGCGGACGTCGCGCCGGTCGAACGCCGAAAGGTCGCCCTCGCTCGAAAAATGCCAGAGGGCATCGGTGATGAGCTCGTTATCCTGCAGCAGCTGGGCTATGGCGATGGCGACGAGTTCATCGAAATCGTGAAAATAGTAGTAAAACGTTCCGCGATTGCACTGGGCGGCGCGGGTCACCTCGCCAACCGACAGCTCGAAGATGCTGTTGTTCTCGATGAGCTCCCAAAACGCCTCGATGATACGGGTGCGTGCATCGGGCGCATCGGCGTCCTTACGCGGTCTCGCCATGCGCCTCACCGCACCCCTGCGCCTTGGCGTTCATGATGAGCATCTGAAGACGGTTCTCCACGTTGGCGAAGCTCACGTCGGGATCGTAGTCGAGCGGCAGGAACTGCGCCGTGGGATACTGCTCCTTGAGCGCATGGATGAGCCCGCGCCCCACGACATGGTTGGGCAGACACCCGAACGGCTGCAGGATCACGAAGTTGCGGCAGCCGCGCTTGGCGTGCTCGAGAATCTCCGCCGGAATCAGCACGCCCTCGCCCGCATCGAACGTATGGTGCAGGATCTTATCGCTCGCGCGCACGAGCTCGGGCATGCGCGTCGGCGGCTCGTAGAGCGGGCTCGCCGCGCCCAGGCGGTCGCAACGGTCGTGCGCGAGCTCGAACAGGTTGTCCGCCGTGGCGTACCAGGCCTTTTCGGACAGCGACAGGTCGACGTGGAACTCGCGCGACTGCGCATGCTTGTAGAAATAGGTCTTGCGGATCACGTCGGTCATGCGCGCCTCGATGACCTCGAGCCCGTTGTCCTCGAGGTAGCGCTCGATCTCGTGGTTGGCGCCGAGATGGAAATTGAGCAGGTACTCGCCCACGATGAGAACGGTCGGATGCGGGTTCGAGCGGTCGTACGGAACGGCGTCCATGATCGCAAGCGCGCGTTTGAAGCCCGTCGCCTGGCCTCTCAGCCCGGAGCGCTCCATGCCCTCGATAACCTCATCGAGCGCGCGGTCGAACGCAGCGTCCGCCGCGCCCTTCTCGAGCTCGTAGGGACGGATGCGCCTAAGCATGGCCTCGAGGGCATCGATCATGGGAAGACCGTAGGCGATCTGGATGCTCGGGCCAAGGCCGAGCTTGAAGCCCGGATGCGCATTGTGGGCATCGACGTCGTCGTTGGTGAGCACCGGGACATAGTCGTATCCCGCGTCGTCGAGCGCGCGGCGCAGCAGGGGCATGTAGTGCGTCAGGCGGCAGTCGCCGATATACTTGCCAGTCACCACGGCGACGTCGTGCGGGTCGTACTTACCGCTCTCGAGTGCCGCGAGCGCCTCGCCGATCACGATTTGCGCGGGGAAGCAGATGTCGTTGTGCACATAGCGTTTGCCCAGGCGGATGGCATCCTCGCGCCCGATATCAAGGGCCTCGGCGCGCACGCCCTGATTGCGCATCGCCGCGGTCATGAGCCTGCAGAACGCATGGGAGGTGTTGGGGACCAGTGCGATCTTGTCGTGCCGGTCGCGCTTGGTGTACTTGACCTTATACGGGTCGTCGAGCGGATGGACCGCGTGCACCCGGGCGCCCTCGGCACGCTCCTCCGCGCGACGACGGTTGACCGACTCGATAAACGAACGCACGCGAATGCCCATGGGACCGGCGACGTCGCTCTCATCGAGCTTGATCATCATCGGAACCTTGGAGCCCATCTCGCCCATCATGCGCGCGATCTCGTCGGTGAGATACGCATCGTGGCCGCAGCCGAA
The DNA here is from genome assembly GCA_902469665.1 of uncultured Collinsella sp. GTDB lineage: Bacteria > Actinomycetota > Coriobacteriia > Coriobacteriales > Coriobacteriaceae > Collinsella. Next base: position 95,652 of record CABRDE010000027.1, read on the forward strand.
GCTGCCCATCTGCACGAGCTCGAGCTCGGGCGTCGATGCGACGATGACCGCGCACGACAGCATGCGCGCATGGTAGTTGTTCACGATGTCGATGCGGCTGTTGGAAAGATCGACGTTGCAGACCCCCGGCACCGCATCGGGCGTCAGCACGGGGATGCCGCGCTCAGAGAAGAGCTTGGGCAGCCCGTGGTTGACCAGCGGGTCGTTGTGGTACGGGCGCGAAGCGATCACCACCGCGTAGCCGCCGTCCTCGCGCACGTTCTCGAGCACCTGCCTGCCGCGCAGCTGCAGCTGGTTCTCAAACGTCTCCTGCGCGCGGTCCGCCTGCTCGGTCGCCTTGGCAACCAGGTCGGCATCGATATCGAAGGTCTCCTTGCACCACGCCTTGAGCTGGCGGTTTCGGTCGCCCTCGTCGTACCAGTGGAACAGCGGCGTATCGAACGGAACGCCGAAACGCTCCTCCGGGTTATCGGAATTGCGCATCACGTAGGGGTATCCCTTTACGACGGCGCACATCCACTCGCTGGTAGAGGCGGTGTTTTCGGTGGGCACCGTCGTGATGATGGGCATGAAGATGCGGTCGACGCCGGCGTCGACGAGATTGCGGATGTGCCCGTGGACGAGCTTGGCCGGGAAGCACACGGTGTCGGATGTGACGTGCGCCAGACCGCGCTCGTACATCGCCTTGGTGCTGCGTCCCGAGACGCGCACCTTAAAGCCGAGCGTGCTGAAGAACGTCGACCAGAACGGCATGGTGTCCCAGAACTCGAGCACACGGGGAATGCCGATCGTGACATCGCGCCCCCCGCTGACGGGAACCGTGGGGTACGACTCGAACAGCAGCTTCTCGCGGTCGACAAAGAGATTGGGGGCAGCCGCGGTCCGGTCGCGCCCCGTGCCGGGTGCCTGTGCCTCGCAAGCACCCTGCGGACGCAGCTCCTCCGCCGCGGGAACCTCGCGCACGAGCTCATCCCATGAGATGGCGCCGCCGCGCGGGCAGCGATTGCCCGTGACGTAAAGCGAGCCGTCGCCAAATGCCACGACCGCGCGCTGGCAGCGGTTGTTGCACCGACGGCAGGTAACGCCGCCGAACTCGCGATGCTCGAAGCGCTCCACGGCATCGAGCCCGATAAACGACGTGCCGGCGTCGCCCTTGCGGCATTCCTCGCGCGCGAGCAGGGCGATACCGATAGCGCCCATCAGCCCCGGGTGGGGCGCACGAGTGACGGGTTTGCCCAGATACTGCTCGAATGCGCGCAGCACCGCGTCGTTTCGGAACGTGCCGCCCTGGACGACGACTTTGTCGCCCAGACGGTTGAGATTTGAAACGCGAATGACCTTGGTGAACACGTTCTCGATAATCGAACGGCAGAGACCGGCCATGATGTCGCCCGGACCCTTACCGCGCCGCTGCTCGGAAACGACGCTGCTGTTCATGAACACCGTGCAGCGGCTGCCGAGAACGGCGGGGGCTTTGGACGAAAATGCCTCGGTCGCGATATCCTCAACGGCTATTCCGAGGTTTTTGGCAAAACCCTCGAGGAACGAGCCGCAGCCCGCAGAGCACGCCTCGTTGACGACGATATCGGTCAGCACGCCGTGGTTGAGCCAGATGGCCTTCATATCCTGTCCGCCGATGTCGAGCACGAAGGTCGCATCGGGAACGCATGCGCACGCGGCGCGGGCGTGCGCGACCGTCTCGACCGTATGGTAGTCGGCGTGGAACGCGCGCGCGAAAAGCTCCTCGCCGTATCCCGTGGTGCCCACGGCATCGATCGCAAGCGTGACTCCCGCTGTCTCCCAGCGGTTCTTCAAGCTGACAAGACCCTGTTGGGCGACGTCGAGCGGTCTGCCGTTATTAGACGCGTAGAACGAATCGACAAGCTCACCCGCCTCATCGACCAGGGCGAACTTGGTCGTCGTGCTCCCCGAATCGATACCGAGCGCCACACGCACCGTCTCTCCGGGCGCATACGCATCCGGACCCTTTGCCGGCGTCTCTTTGCCATGGCGTGCCGTAAAATCCGCCTGCTCGGCAGGTGTGGCAAAAAAGGGCTGGGCAAGACGTCCCTCCCCGCTTGCGGGCGCGACCGTCTCGAGCTTATCCAGCCGGACAAAAGCGTCGGGAAGGTCGATCGGTTGGGACGATGCGAACATGTCGGTCAGCGACAGGGCGGCACCGCGCGCGACCATGATCTGCGGATCGCGCGGGACGATAACCTGATCGTCCGATAGATTCAGTTGCTCCCGGAACACGCGGACCAGTGTGGGGTTGTAGGCGAGCGTACCGCCCTCGAAGATTACCGGCGGCTCGATGTCGATACCCTGGGCCAGACCGCCGATCGTTTGGCGGGCGACCGCGTGAAGCGCCGAAAGCGCCAGGTCGGTGGTAGGAATGCCCTCGTTGAGCAGCGGCTGGATATCGGTCTTTGCGTACACGCCGCAGCGGCCCGAGACCTCGTGGACGGTCGTTCCCCGGCTTGCGAGCTGCTCGAACTCGCCCGATTCGGTGCCGACCCCCATGAGCTTTGCCATCTCGTCGATAAATGCACCGGTACCGCCTGCGCACGAGCCGTTCATGCGCATGTCGGCAACCTCGATGTCTCCCTTATCGTTGGTGCGGAAGAAGATCATCTTGGCGTCTTGGCCGCCCAGCTCGATGGCGCAGCGCGTCTGCGGATAGAACCTGCTGATCGCGAGCGCGTTGGCGACCACCTCCTGAACGTACGAGGCGCCCAGCGCGGTCGCGATATCGCGCGCACCCGAGCCGGTCACCGCAACGCGCAGTGACTCATGGGGAAAGCGCTCGGCGAGCTCGCCGAGCATGGCGCGCACGCTCGCTGTCTGACACGCCCCGTGGCGGCGATATCCCCACCACGCCTCGGTCATATCCTCGTGCATCGCGTAAACTTTGGTCGTCGTCGACCCTACGTCCAGTCCTACTAGCAACGCCATAATGCTCCGTCTCTCGCATTTTTCCCGCTAGAGATATACCACTCTACGTAATACAACAGACTGTTGTATTTAAACTCCGTATAAAAAGCGGCTGCCGAAACGCTTCAGCAGCCGCCGAATGCACCAACAGATTGTTCTGCGCGCTAGCACGTCGGGCAACGGAGCAGCACGGGCCCTCCGGTCATGCGCACCGCTCACGCCCGCGATGTCGCCGAGAGAGCTATCCACGCTTAGGGCTCCAACCAAGCAAGTCGCCCGCGCTCAGCAGATCCCTAAGCGAGCTACTCGCACTCAGGAGCCATAGCCTGCTCCAAGAGCTCGGCATGCTCCTCCTCGAAAACCGTCCCCACAGGGAAGGCGCGACGGAAGACGAAGCGGGAAATCGGACCGGCTACCAAAAGGTTCCACGGCAGCGCCATCACAAAATTATGCGGGATGTTGATCATCCAGATCGCGGGCACGGAATACAGGTTCGCAAGGATGCCGCCGGGCATGTGCGTCAGACCCTCGCAGGCACCGTACAGCGACATGATGATGACCATGGGAACGACCATGCAGGAGCTGACGGCGAGCGTCATGGCAAGTGGCGAGCTCTTGCCCGGCGTGACCAAGTACTTGAAGGCGAAACCCTTGGCGAGCGGGCTGGCGACGAACCAGTCGCAGCACATGGCAAAAATGTAGGCAACGGGGAAGCCGAGCCACGCAGTGGCAACGACCTCACCGTTGATGGCCCCGTGCTGCAGGGCAACGTTGTAGATGCTCATCCAGAGCACCATGCAAAAGCACATGATAAAGGTGAACAGCAGGCTCTCTCGTTTGTTGATAGGCATAAAGGGCAGATTCCTCTCTGTGTTGTACCGCGGCGCCACGCAACAAAAACGGGCGGGCAAGATGGAGCTGTTGGAACTTCATCTCGCCCGCCCGTGGTACGCGCGTCTGCGACTACTTATGTGGTGGAACTACCCTAACACGAACGGCGCGCGCTTCGTAAGCGTTGAGTTTGTGGAGATGCAGGGCACCAAAACCCCCGACCCCATAAGTTGCGGTGGAATACGGACTGTTTTGACCCTTTAAGCAACAATTCAGTCCCTATTTCACCGTAACTCATTTGGTGCAAAGTAACCTGTCTCCCTTGCACCAATTAGCTGGTGTGGCGCCAGCGAGGATCGGTGAGCGTACGCGCCACACCCAGCCCAACGGGCAAAAAAGCCACGATGAGCACTGCGCGCACAAACCAGCCGAGCATGTTGACCGTGTCGAAGGTGCACATGTAATACATAGAGCGATAGAGATACAGACCGGGCACCATAATGACAATCGAAGGCACCGTGAGAGCGATGCGCGGGTAGGTGAGCTTGACTTCGGCCAAGCTTGCCAGCAGACCCGATACGAGCGCGCCGATAAACGCGGCCGCCTCGGGAGGCATGCCTGCGCTCAGGCCCAGGAAGGGAAGCACCGTCGGCGCATCGACGAGCGTAAGGCGCAGGGTATTGGACACGGCGCCGATCAACCCAGCTGCCGCGGCCATCTTTACCGGGCTGTTGAACATCACCGAGAAGCCGAATACGCCAACGAAGCTCATCACCACGCGCAGGAGCGTAAGGGCAAGCGGCGAAAGGCCCAGTGGGGCAAAGTCGTCCGGCGCCAGGCCAACACACTCGGCAACCATCCAACCTACGAGGGTCGCCATCACAATAATCGATACGGCATATGAAAGGCGCTCGATACCGCTTCGCATGTCGAGCTTAGCGATGTCGAGGCCTGCCGTAATGAGCGGAAAGCCGGGAATCACAAAGAGCATGGCGCCGATATAGCCTTCTTGGTGCGACATTGCCCCCGGTATGACCTGGCCAAGGCCGAGCAATGCCAGCAGATACGAAACGCAAGCGAGCGCAACACCGGTCGTCAGCGCGCTGAACTGACCAAGGCCTTGCTTGAGAATATGGGAGCGGGCAAAGTTGCCGACACCCGCGCCCACGAACGCGCAGGCCATCTCGATAGGGCCGCCGCCGAGCAAAAAAACGAAGGCGCCACAGGCGCAGGCCGCCGCAAGGCCCTGTTGCCAAGGCGCGTAATCAGGTTTTGAACTCTCAACGGTCTTGAGCATCTCGTGATACTCGTGCACCGTGAAGCGACGACCATAGGTCTCGATTTCCTTGAGGAAACTCTCCATCATCCAAATGCGATGGGTATTGACGCCCGTTGTGGGCAAGCTGACGACCTCATTAAAGCAGTGACCATCTTCGATGCAAGTACACTCAAACGACAGGAGACTTAAGTCAACGTGGATGGTCACACCGAGTACGGCGGCGACACGATTCATGGTATCGCGAACACGCCAGGCACCCGTTCCGCTCGCGAGCATAAGCATACCGGTGCGGCAGATGATGGATGATTTATCGGTGAGCGGCGCATCGACGGCAAGTTCATCGCCTGCCGTCACGATCTGGTGCCAGTCAGTTTTCATATGGAGCGCGCCGGCACGGACACCGTGGTGCATGGGGGCTCTCGAAAGCAGCGAGTCAAGGCGCGAAGACTGTGGGGGCTCCGTTGATTCGTCCTCAACCTCATCAGCCTCTTCATCGACCAGATCAAAGGAATCAAGCGGCGCTGGCTCGCGACGGTCGATCAGCTCCTCGTCCTCATCATCAAAGTAGTTGAACTGATCGAGCATGTCCTCTTCGATTGCGCGCTCGCTCGCGTCGTCCATCCCGGTGCTCCCTTCCTATCGACTAACCCCCATCCTAGACAGCGACGGCTAAAGGAAACATAAAAGAGACGGCTGTCATGCGAGCCATGCGCGCAATAGCCATTGGGTAGTCATTGGGGACGTTCTTGAATGACTAGTCGTTTAAGAACGTCCCCAATGACTACATCTAGACCAAGGTAACGCCGATGTTTTGGCGACGACAGCGAAAGCCCGCCAGAGCGAGCAAGGTGCCTTGAAACAAGGCGGCATTGACCTTCTGGTCATGCCGCCGAAGTTGAAAGGCAGATTGCCGCTCTGGCGGGCTTGCAGCGTCGAGTGGTTACGGCGTTTGGTAAAACGCCGTAACCCCCTAGTACATCTTTGCGCCGGCAGGGATGGAAGCGTCGAGCTGGATCAGGTTGAGGCGCTCCTCGCCCTCCTCCTCGTGGATGGCGCTGATGAGCATGCCGCAGCTGGGGATACCCATCATCTTGCGCGGAGGCAGGTTGGTGATGGCGAGCAGGGTCTTGCCGACCAGGTCCTCGGGCTCGTAATAATCGTGAATACCGGAGAGAATGGTACGGTCGGTGCCGGTACCGTCATCGAGCGTAAAGTTCAGCAGCTTCTTGGACTTCTTGACGGCCTCGCATGCCTTGACCTTCACGGCGCGGAAGTCGCTCTTGGAGAAGGTATCAAAGTCGACGAACTCCTCAAACAGTGGCTCGACGGCAATCTTGGAATAATCAACCGTGGGCTTGAGCGGCTTGACGAAGGGGCTCGCGGTGTTGCCGGCCTCGGCAGCCTTGGCAGCAGCGGCACCGGACTGGAAACCCTTCTCGGGCTTCATGTGCGGGAACAGCAGCACGTCGCGGATGGAAGCCTGGTTGGTGAGCAGCATGACCACGCGGTCGATACCGATGCCGATGCCGCCCGCGGGAGGCATACCGTACTCGAGGGCGCGCACGTAATCCTCGTCGTACTCCATGGCCTCGTCGTCGCCGCCGGCCTTCTCGGCCATCTGGGCAGCGAAGCGCTCGGCCTGGTCGACCGGATCGTTGAGCTCGGAGAACGCGTTCGCGTACTCGTGGCCGGCGATGACCAGCTCAAAGCGATGGGTCAGGCGCGGGTCATCCTCAAAGCGCTTGGCAAGCGGGCTAACCTCGATGGGGTAATCGCACACGAAGGTGGGGTTGACGATGGTGTCCTCGCCCAGCTCATCGTAGATCTCGGCGATGATCTTGCCGGCGGTCCACTCGGGCTTGATCTCCAGGCCCTTCTCACGTGCGGCGGCAGCAAGCTCCTCGACCGGCGTGTCGATGGCGACCGGCTTGCCGAGCACGTCGGAGACAATGTCGGTCATGGGACGGCTTGCCCACTCACCAGAAAGGTCGATGGTCTGGCCCTGGTACTCAATAACCTCGGGGTTGCCGATAGCCTTGTTAGCGGCCTTAATGACACCCTGGGCGAGCGCCTTCATGCCCTCGAGATCGGAGAAGGCGCGGTAGGCCTCCATCGTGGTGAACTCGGGATTATGGGTAAGGTCCATGCCCTCGTTGCGGAAGATACGACCGATTTCGAACACGCGCTCAAAGCCGCCGACGATGCAGCGCTTGAGGTGCAGCTCGGTGGCGATACGCAGGTAGCACTCCTGATCGAGCGCGTTGAAGTGCGTGATGAACGGCTTGGCAGTAGCTCCGCCCTGGATGGTCTGCAGGATGGGGGTCTCGACCTCCATGTAGCCATCGGACTCCATAAAGCGGCGGAAAGTGGAGAGAATCTGCGAGCGCTTGCGGAAGGTCTCGCGAACGTCGTCGTTGGCGATCAGGTCGACATAGCGCTGACGATAGCGGGTCTCCTTGTCGGAGAGACCGTGAAACTTCTCGGGCAGCGGGCGAACGGCCTTGGACAGCAGCGTCGCGCTCTTGGGGGCAACGGAAAGCTGGCCACGCTTGGTGCGCACGACTACACCGGTCACGCCCAGGATATCGCCCAGGTCGAGTGCCTTGAGCGTGTTCCAGGCGGCCTCGTCCATATCGTTGATACGGCAGAACAGCTGAATCTCGCCGGTCGCGTCGCGCATGACGATGAACATAATCTTGCCCTGACCGCGCTTGGCGACCACACGGCCGCCGATCTTCACGACGTCCTCGGTGTCCTCGCCATCGGCGAGCTCGGCATACTTAGTCTCGATGTCGACGACGTAGTCCTCAATCTCGGAGTGCTCGGGATACGGGTTCTGGCCCGCCTCGAACAGGGAGGCACGCTTGGCCAGGCGAGTGGCGCGCTCGTCGTTGAGCGTCGATGCCTGATCGGCGGCGTTCTGGTTTTCTGCCATAGTTAGCTCCTCAAACTAAAACGCTCCCCAGGATTCGGTCCCAGGGAGCGAAAACATACCTTTACGCGGGACCGTGGTCTAGCGTGCGATCTTGGCGATGGTGTAGACGCGAGTCTTGCCGGAAGGCGTAACGACCTCGACGGAGTCGCCCTCGCCATGACCAATGATGGCGTGGCCGACCGGAGACTCGTTGGAGATCTTGTGCTCGAGCGAGTTGGTCTCGGTGGTACCGACAAGCGTGACCTCCATGACCTCACCGTTGGGATCAATCAACGAAACGGTGGAACCGATGGAGACGGTCAGATCACCCGTGGTGGCAGCAACCTGGGCGTTGGCGAGAATAGCCTGAATCTCGGCGATGCGAGCAGCATTCTGGGCCTGCTTGTCCTTGGCGGCATCGTACTCGGAGTTCTCCGAAAGGTCGCCGAACGCGCGGGCTTCCTTGATGTCCTCGACGATCTCCTTGGCGTAATCGCCCTCACGCCAAGCGAGCTCCTCGACGAGCTTCTGGCGGCCCTCAGCGGTCAGTACGATCTGGCTTGCGTCCATACGGATATCTCCCCAACTATGATGTAACGATCAACTGTCAACAAAAACGAAAAAGACCGGCTAGCCTGCGGGCAAGCCGGTCAGGTGCTCACCCCAAAGGGATGGGACTACTCTGCGTCCGCGTCGCTGTCCTCTGCCTTCTTTTGCTTGGCAGCAGCGAGCTTGGCCTCGAGCTCTGCGATCTCCTTGTCCTCCTTGGACTCCTCGACCACAACGTCCTCGGCCTGCTTGGTTTCGCCCTTATCGTCGCCCTCCATACCCTCGCGGATATTCTTGACGGTAGAGCCGAGGGACTTACCGAGCTTCGGCAGGTTCTTAGGCCCAAAGATAATCAGGACAACAACGAGAATAATGATGAGCTCAGGAGCCCTCAGTCCAAACATGTAGACCTCCACAATACAGCGAGACAAGCTCGAATAAGTATACCGCGGGTATCGCGGTATCACAACAATAGCTAAAAAAAGGGACCGCAAGAAGCGGTCCCTCCTCATGCTCTGGTCGGGTTGACTGGATTTGAACCAGCGACCCCTGCGTCCCGAACGCAGTGCTCTACCAAACTGAGCCACAACCCGTTAGCTCGACTATAGTAACAAAGATTTCCGTCGTGTGCCAGAGAAATTTTTACTTCTTTGGCGCTTCAATGCGAACCGTGTCGGAAACGAGCTCCGTTGCATAAGCCCACCAGCCGTTTTGTTGAGCGTCTGCCGCAAGATTGACTGCCGTGGCGGCGGTATCGCAGAGAGCAAACGAGCAGGCACCCGAACCGCACACGTTTACGGCAATGGTACCGTCCTGTGAACGAAGCCAGTCAAGCACCGTTTGAATCCGCGGCTCCATCTGCGCGGAAATGACACCCAGGTTGTTGTGGACGAGCGCGTAGGCCACCTCTGCATCTCCCGAGTGAAGGGCAGATGCGATCGCTCCGGGCTTGTCCGCAGGCGCTGGGGTCTCGTCAAAACGTCGATAGGCTTCAATTGTTGAAACGCTTGCCTCGCGCGGCTTGACCAGCACGACGGGTGTCGCGGGTAGTGCGGGGTACTCGGTTGCCAGCACGTCTCCCCCACCCACGTAAAATGCAGGGCTGGCATGCAAAAAGAAGGGAACGTCAGCGCCAATGCCGCGCGCGATGTTGTCCAGCGCGGGATCGGCACGGTCGATACCCCAACTCTCTGCCAAGGCGACAATGACCGCCGCGGCATCCGTCGAAGGACCGCCCAGGCCGGCACACAACGGGATGCGCTTCTCGATCGTGATGCAGACATTGGCTTCGCGACCATAATGCTCGGCCATAGCGAGCGCAGCACGATACGCCGTATTCTTTTGCATGGGAAAGTCAGATGCCGGAATCGTCTGGACGGTCAGCTCCTGCGCCGGGGCGATCGTCACGATATCGGCAAGACCGACGGCTGCCATCAGGGAATCGACCTTATGGTAGCCGCGGTCGTCGCGCTCGGTATGAACCCCCAGATAGAGGTTGATCTTTGCCGGCGCGGAAAGGGTCAGGGACCAATCGGTCACCGTTAGTGCTCCTCGAGCTGATTGCCGAGCGGGGTAAAAATGTGCTCGCCGTTCTCGGGGTCGAACAGCTCGACCTGGCCGGTGAGAACATCAATATACTGGTAGGACTGACGCGACTTGCGGCCACGGCGCTCGTCGACCTCGACGATAAAGACTGCCGGATGGACGCTCTTGATGGTGCCCATGCGCTCGACGACGCGGGTGCGGCCCATGTTGGCCTTCACCTTAACGCGATCGCCCACCATATCGGTCAGCTTCTCGTGGATGTCGTCGACGTGATTGACTTCCATCTCTTCCATGAACAGGGCCTCCAGAAGGTGCAATTCAAAAAGGGGATAATACCCCTAAGATAGACAAAACTCTAATACTATAGCACTCTGTTGTGGCCATACGCAAGTAGCTAAAAAAGCCCGGTCCCAAATTGACTACTTACAGACTATCGGTGTCCAAGACGATGGTGAATGGGCCGTCGTTGACGAGGTCGACCTTCATGTCGGCACCGAAGATGCCATGCGCTACGTGCTCGACGTCCTCGCGCACAAGCGTCAGGAAGTACTCGTAGAGCTCGTTGGCGACATCGGGGGCGCCGGCATCCGTAAACGATGGGCGGCGGCCGTGACGGCAATCGGCAAACAGCGTGAACTGCGACACCACGAGAACCTCGCCGTCGACATCGGCAAGTGCCAGGTTGGTCTTGCCGTTCTCGTCCTCGTTAATGCGCAAGCCCCGGAGCTTGCCCCACAGCTTATCGGCCTCGGCGCGCGTGTCGCCGTGGCCCACGCCCAGTAGCACCAGATAGCCGCGCCCAATTTTGCCCACGCACTCGCCGTCGACCGTCACGCCGGCGTTGAGCACGCGCTGCACCACCGCACGCACGGCCTACTCCTCGCCCGTCAGTTTGGCGGATAGGTGCTCGAGCGCATGGAATCGATGGCTGATGGCGTTCTTCTCGTCCGCCGTCAGCTCGGCCATGGTCTTGCCCGGCGTGTCGACCGGCAGGAACAGCGGGTCGTAGCCAAAGCCGTGATCGCCGCGGCCCTCGTGCGCGATAACGCCCTCGCAGGCGCCCTCACCATAGGTGACCAAACCGTCCGTGTCGATGAGCGCGACGACGCTCATAAAGCGCGCAGTGCGGTCCTCGTCGGCCACGCCCTCCAGATTCACGAGCAGCTTGGCATTGTTGGCGGCATCGTCGCCGTGAACGCCCGCGTAGCGCGCGCTATACACACCAGGCTCACCGTCCAGCGCGTCGACGACCAGGCCCGAATCGTCGGCAATGGCCATGAGCCCCGTCTCTTCGACGGCAGCCTGCGCCTTGATGATGGCGTTCTCCAAAAACGTCGTGCCGTTTTCCTCGGGGTCCTCAAAATCGCCCAGCTGACCGAGTGCCACAAAGCGAACCTCGGGCATAACCTTGCCCAAAATGGTCTCGATCTCGGTGAGCTTGTGGGCGTTGCCCGTTGCCACGACGATGGTCGACGCCGGGTCGAGAGTGTCGATGTCGATCTTCTCAAGTGCCATGAATGGTCTCCTTGTCTGTATAGTAAAGTCACGTAAAAGGGACAGGTCCTTCGGCGTCTCCCCTTTCACGTGGCATCAACCTTATCTACCAGCGTTTCCGCAGATAAAACCTGTCAAAATTAACATCCCTTTTTGGCAGGTTAGGCGAGGGCTTGGCGCTGGAGCTCGATGAGCTCGGCAATGCCCTTGTCGCCCAAATCGAGCAGGGAATTGAGGCGCTTGCGGTCGAAGGGCGCCTGCTCGCCAGTGCCCTGGAGCTCGATCATCTCACCGGTATCGGTGGCGACAAGGTTCATGTCGACCTCGGCGTGACTGTCCTCGGAATAATCCAGGTCGAGCAGGGTGTTGCCGTCGACAACGCCCATGGAAATCGCGGCGACCTGGCCCGTGAGCGGAATGCGCTCGAGCTTACCCGCCTCGACCCACATGGCAAGGGCATCGTGCAGCGCCACCCAGGCGCCGGTAATGCTCGCCGTACGCGTGCCGCCGTCTGCCTGAATCACGTCACAGTCGACGGTGACGGTGTACTCTCCAAGCGCCTTCATGTTGACGACGGTGCGCAGGCTACGGCCGATGAGGCGCTCAATCTCCATGGAGCGACCCTTGCGGTTGGCGTGCTCGCGCTTGCAGCGCTTGCCGGTCGATGCCGGCAGCATGGCGTACTCCGCCGTTACCCAACCGGCCTTGGCGCCCTTGCGCCAGCCCGGCACGCCCTCCTCGATGGTGGCAGCGCACAGCACGCGCGTATCGCCAAACTCGGCCAGGCACGAACCGTGGGCGTGCTTCATGACGCCGCGAGTAAGCTTGATGGGGCGTAGCTCATCGGCGGCGCGGCCGTTGGCACGATTGACCTGCATATACTCCATAGAAAAATCCTTTCGGCAAAAGGTTAAGGTGAGCCTTTGGTCGGTGACCTTATATCTATTTCAGTTCGTCGATATCGATATGCTCAATGCTCTTGAGCGGCTGGCCAAAGATAAAACTGCCCGCCACCGCAAACTCGGCAATGTTATCGGACGTCGTTGCAAAACGATGCTGCGGCTCGGCTGCGTCGCCCGCCAGCTGCTCGCGGCGCGTGAGAATATCGGTCAACTCACGCGTGGTCTCCTCGGCGGAGCTCACCACGCGCACTCCGGGACCCAGCGCATGGCGAATAGGCCCCACGAGCAGCGGAAAATGCGTGCAGCCGAGCACCACGGTATCGATGCCGTGGTCGCGCAACGGTTCAACCGTGGCACCGACCAGCGCGCGTACGGCAGGCGTATCAAAGATGTCCTCGTTCTCGAGCCACTGCTCTTGCAGATGCGCGCCCGAGGCGAGCTCGTGCTCAACGACCTCGACAAAGCTCGAGGCAGGGCAGCCGTATACGTCGACGCCGGCATCCAGGTCCTGGATGGCACGCGTGTAAGCGCCTGAGCGAATGGTGAGGTTGGTGGCGAGCACGCCCACCCGGCGCGTGCGGGTGCTGTTGATTGCCGCGCGTGCGCCCGGTGCGATCACACCGATGACGGGGACGTCGAGCACCTGCTGGGCCAAACGCAAGGCCGCAGCGGTCGCCGTATTGCAGGCGATGACCATGATCTTGACGTCGTGCTTCGACAGCCAACGGCCCGCCTGCAGTGCAAACGAGCGCACCTCGTCCTCGGTGCGGGTGCCGTAGGGGCAGCGCTTGGTGTCGCCAAAGTAGTAGACGGACTCGTGCGGCAACGCCGTTGCGATGGCGCGTGCAACCGTCAGACCGCCCAGACCAGAATCGAACACGCCAATCGGGCGCGTGTCGCCTGCCGGATTCTCGATATCGGACATTACCTCACCAGATTCTCTCTCGAAAAGATATGGCTCAGCGCGATAGGACCGCACTACGAACGGGCCGCGACGAGCAGCTCTGCCGTTGCCGCCCAGCCATCGACAATCTTGCCGCGCGTGACGTAGGCGTTATCGCAAGCATCCAGGAACTCGGGCGCGCCGGCGCTGGTCAAACCGTTCTCGACCAGGCAGAACGTGCCCACGTGGTCAGCCATGTAGAAGTCGGACTCGGAATCGCCGAGCGCCAGCGTCTCCTCGCGCTCGATACCCAGGTGCTCGCAGAAACGTGCGATGGCAACGCCCTTGTTGAGACCGGCGGGATTGATGTTAAAGGCGCGGCCATCCTCGACGCGTTCGAGCTCGAGCGTCGTCGGTTTGGACAGATGGGTCAGATGGCCGTTGCAGGCCCAGACCAGGCCGCAGCCAGCCTCATCAAGAATGGCCTGGACCTCGTCGTCGGGCACATCGCCGCGCATGCCGACGGTGACCTCGCGGTACTTGTAGCCAGTCGACATGTCGTTGTGGTACTCGATCTTATGCGGCCAGCGGGCGAGAATCTTCTCGCACACGCCGGTCTGCTCGATCACCTGATGCGGCGTGAGGCCGCAGGCGGAGTCGTAGGGCATATCGCCGGTCAGATACTCCCAATCGTTGGCCTTGAGGTCGTACATGACCAGACCACCCATCTCGCCGATGTAGGAGTTGAGGCCGAGCACGCGCGCATCCTCGTGAATCATGGTGCGGTTGCGGCCCGAGGTGGGGACCACCTGGATGCCGGCGCGGGCAAGTGCCACGACAGCCTCGACGAGCTTGGTCGAGGGGTTGCCGTCGTTGTCGCGCAGCACGCACGAGCCGGGCGCGAGCATGGTGGCGTCCAGATCGGTAAAGACGTACTTAACCTTGGCAAGACGCTCGCGCATCTCGCCCGAAAGCTCAGCGACGGTCGGCAGGGTATTGTGGGACATGGTCACTCCATTTACGTAGAAGGGGCTTCTGGTCTTAGGCATCGTACGCCGCAAGGGTGCGCTTGAGAATCGAACCGTCGCGCTCGCAAGGCTCGGGTCCGTTCTTGCGCAGCATGTAGTCGTCAACGCCCTTGCCCGTCACGATCACCACGGCGGGCCGCTCGGTCTCGCGCACGGCGGTCTCGATGGCAGCGGAACGGTCGAGCACAATCTGCCAGTTGTCGTTGCCCTGCTCCCGGACATTGCGTGCGATCTCGTCGCAGATGTCCTCGACGTTCTCGGGGCCCGGGTCGTCTTCGGTGATCACGATGCGGTCGGCGTACTTACCGGCAGCGATGCCCATCGTGGTCCGGCGATCGACGCCTTTGCCGCCGGTGGCGCCAAACACCACCGCGAGTTCGCGCTCCGGATAGTTCTCTCGCAGATCGCGCAGGAGCGTCTCAAGGCTCATGCCGTTATGGGCATAATCGACGACACCCAAAATCTTGCCCGATTCCGACCTGTAGAGCTCCATACGACCGGGGACAAAAACGTTCTCGAGCCCATGGACGATACCCTCTTCGGAAATGTCCAGGGCCTCGGCGCAGGCAATAGCGGCAAGCGCGTTGGACACATTGAATTTAACCGGCGTGGGAATCACCATGTCGCGCGTAAAGCGGGACGTGCGCACCGTTGCCACCACGCCGCAGTCACCATTACGAATCGCCAGCGCAAGCACGTCGGCACGCTCGTCGGTCAGGGAGAACGTCACCGTGCGCTCGCAGCGGGACGCCGCCTCGAGCACGCGGTCGACGTGGTCCATATCGAGGTTGACCACAGCAAAGCGGCTCTGCGAAAAAATCTTGAGCTTGCTGGCAAAGTAATCCTCAAGCGTGGGATGCTCAATCGGCGAAATGTGATCCTCGCCGATATTGGTAAAGGCGCCGACTTCAAAGGCGATCTTGCCCGTGCGCTCGTATTTGAGGCCCTGGCTCGATGCCTCCATAACCAGCCACGGGGCACCCGCCTCCGCAGCATGCGCGATGCGAGACTGCAGCAGGAAGGATTCGGGGGTCGTCAGTTTGGAAGGGCCTGCCTCGATGCCGTCGTCGAACTCAATGCCCGTATTAAGAGCGGGTCGATGACAGCCCGTAAGCTTGGCCTCGTTGGCGAGAATACCGCGCAGATAAAAGCTACAGGTCGACTTGCCCTTGGTGCCTGTAAAGGCGCAGACCTTCACCTTACCCGACGGATGCCCATAAAAGGCATCT
The DNA here is from genome assembly GCA_902469665.1 of uncultured Collinsella sp. Lineage (GTDB taxonomy): Bacteria > Actinomycetota > Coriobacteriia > Coriobacteriales > Coriobacteriaceae > Collinsella. The sequence goes on from CABRDE010000027.1 coordinate 111,240, forward strand.
GCCACCACGGCGAGCGTGCGACGAATATCGCTCACAATCACCGCGGGAAGATCAACATCGTAATCGACCTCGGAAACGTAGGCCACGGCGCCATCGGAGATTGCCGAAAGCAGGTACTCACGCTTAAACGTACGGCCCTTGCAGACAAACAACGTGCCCGGACGCACCTGACGCGAGTCGTCAGTCGCAAACTCAATGCGCTGGTCGCACGAAGCGCTCGGCCTAGAAACAACAAGGTCATCTTCCTCGAGCAACTCTATATAGCGCATCAGAGTTAGCTTCTCTTGTGTCGGACTCGACATACAAAGACCTCTCTCGCTAAATTCAGCCTTAAAGGGCAAAAGACGTCCCGCGGCAGAAACGATGAAACATTCTGTATTATCAACCATCCTAATATGCCACCTGGCCTTGCGCGCACTGCAGCCTTCTAAAAAATTGCATGGACTGTGCCGTGGGTTAATAAATGGCAACAGTGTCCACCCCGCGTAAAAACAGGGAAATCTGGATGCCGTTCTTTAACATAGCGTTCACAACCACGACCCGCCGCTTCGTCTGAAGATCGGGCCGTGGTTTTTTCGGTTCGCTCGGCGCTTATGCCCTATCACGAAACAAAAGATTGGCATGATAGTAAAGATTATTTGACATCAGCTGCCGCGATCCTTGCGGCAGTACACCTGAGCCGTCAGCAGAAAGGATCTTGCATGTGCGGTTTTGTCGGTTTTACCGGTACAGATGAACAGAGTGAGCTGGTTCTCACGGCCATGATGAATCGTATCATCCACCGTGGTCCCGATATGGGCGGCCAGCATATCGTCGACAACGTTGCCCTTGGCTTCCGTCGTCTTTCGATTCTTGATCTTTCCGAAGCTGGAGCTCAGCCCATGTCGAGCGACGACGGCAAGGTCACGATTGTCTTCAACGGAGAGATCTACAACTTCCAGGAGCTTCGCGCCGAGCTGGAGACAGCCGGCTACGCCTTCCACTGCAACGCCGATACCGAGGTCCTGGTACACGGCTACGAGGAGTGGGGCGAGGACCTGGTCAACCGCCTGCGCGGCATGTACGCGTTCGTGATTCACGATCAGAACAAGAACAAACTCTTTGGCGCTCGCGACATCTTTGGTATCAAGCCGTTCTATTACTACCAGGCATCCGATGGCTCGCTGCTATTTGGCTCCGAGATCAAGAGCTTCCTGGACCACCCCAAGTTTGAGAAGGCTGTCAACCACGACGCGCTGCGCCCCTACCTGACGCTGCAATTCCCCGCCACGGAGGAGACCTTCTTTAAGGGCGTGTTCAAGCTTGCCCCGGCGCATTGCTTTACGTATGACCTGACGACCAACACCATGGACATCAAGCGTTACTGGAGCTGTGACTTCACCGACGACAACTCCAAGACCTTCGAGGAGTACGTGGACGAGTGCGACAAGGTCGTGCACGAAAGCGTCGCTGCGCACCGAATCGCCGATGTTAAGGTGGGCTCGTTCCTTTCTGGCGGCGTGGACTCCAGCTACATTGCCGCCTGTCTCATGCCCGACACCACGTATTCTGTCGGCTTTGATTACAAGAACTTCAACGAGACCAACTACGCCGCCGAGCTTTCCGACAAGCTGGGCATCAAGAACGTCCGCAAGATGATTACCGCCGACGAGTTCTTCGATGCACTGCCCGATATCCAGTATCACATGGACGAGCCGCAATCGAACCTGTCCAGCGTGCCGCTGTACTATCTGGCGCAGATGGCTTCCGAGGAGGTCACCGTCGTCCTTTCGGGCGAGGGTGCCGACGAGCTGTTTGCCGGCTACGAGTGGTACGAGGACACCCCCGAGATGCGCTCCTTTAAGAAGCGCGTGCCGCTCGGCGTACGTCGCGCCCTGGGCTCGCTCGTTCAGCATCTCCCCTACTTTAAGGGCCACAACTTCCTGACGAAATGCGCCGAGGTTCCCGAGCGCTGGTATGTGGGTCAGGCAAAGGTGTTCGATCCCTCCGAGGTCGACGAGGTGCTCAAGCCCGCTTATGACACCGGCAAGAACGCCGCGGAGATGTGCGCCGAGTACTACAAGCAAGTTCCCAACTGCTGCGAGCTTTCCAAGAAACAGTATCTGGATATGAACATGTGGCTGCCGGGCGACATCCTGCTCAAGGCAGACAAGATGTGCATGGCGCATTCTCTGGAGCTTCGCGTCCCGTTCCTGGACAAGAAGGTCATGGAGTTTGCCGAGCACATTCCCGCCAACTACCGTGTTAACGAAGAAGGCTGCAAGCTCGTTCTGCGTCACGCTGCCAACCGCGCGTTGCCCGACGAGTGGGCAACGCGCAAGAAGGTGGGCTTCCCCGTACCGGTCAAGTTCTGGCTGCGCGAGCAAAAGTACTACGACTACGTAAAGGAATACTTCACCGCACCGTGGGCTGCTGATTTCTTTGACACCGATGCGCTCATGAAACTGCTTGACGATCACTTTGAGGGCCGCGCGCTCAACCAGCGCAAGATCTATACCACGCTGACGTTCCTCATCTGGTACAAGCGTTTCTTTATCGACGAGGACAAGAGCGCCGAAGTCGCCGCGTAAGTTTCGTTATGAATTAGCAGTGAACAGCCCAGGGTTTCCGCTATACTCAATCCCTGCGGGCGATTGGCGCAACGGTTAGCGCAGGTGCTTTACACGCACAAGGCTGGGGGTTCGAATCCCTCATCGCCCACCACTGAATTGATAGGCTCCCAGAAATGGGGGCCTTTCGTTTTTGTGCCCAGTGCAGAGGGATTCGAACCCGCAAGGGTGCGGAGCTGAGGAAACGCGCAAGCGTTTTCCAGCGCAGCACGCGAGGGCCGCAGGCCCGAAGCGAAAGCGGGCGGCGCCAGCCGCACGCGACATCCCTCATCGCCCACCACTGAATTGGAAACGGTCCTCGAAAGGGGACCGTTTTTGTTTGGGCCCATCGCAGAGGGATTCGAACCCTACGGCTCGCTCGTTTCAAGGGCAGTGGTCAAAAAATGCCAAATATGAGTACTGCCACCTTTTTTGTAACAGCATTTTCAAGGTCCCAAAGGGCAAATCTGACATCAAAGCAACGGCTAATGGTCCGGATGAGCATGTTTTCTGACAACAAAACTGAACATATGTGGTCTAACTAATCCTGGAAAGTCGGTTTGATATGAGATTCAACTGGTGACAGTACTCATATTTGGCATTTTTTGACCAGAGGGACTTTTGCCCATCGCAAATCGGCAACAAAACGGGCTCCAGACCGCTGAATCGTGCCGTAAATGCCACGTCCGCAGTCCGGAACCCGGTCCAAATTGAGCTATTGCGTTGTGTTAGGCCAAAACGTTCGACAAAATCTCGATCAGGCTATCCACGTCGGCTTCCTCGCAGACAAGCGGCGGCAGGAAACGCAGCGTGTGGGCACCAGTAGCGTTAATCACGGCGCCGGCGGCCAACGCGCGGGCAACAATGTCATGTGCATCGCCCGCAGCGTCATCCAAGTCGCAGCCGAGCATCAAGCCGCGGCCGCGCACCTCGGTAACGTGCGGTAACTTGACGAGCTTTGCCTCCATATAAGCACCCACCTTGGCAGCATGCTCGCCATAATCGCCGCGCACGAGCGCGGAGAGCGTCGCGGCGCACGCCGCGACAGCCAAGCAGCTACCGCCAAAGGTCGAGCCGTGGTCGCCGGGCTTAAACACGTCGGCGATCTCCTTCTTTGCCACCACGGCACCCATGGGCACGCCATCGGCAATGCCCTTGGCAAGGCTCATAATGTCGGGCTCCACGCCATAGGTCTGGAATGCAAACGGCTTGCCGGAGCGGAAGATGCCACACTGGACCTCGTCGGCGATAAGAACGGCGCCCACCTCGTGCGCCAAGTCGCGCGCCGCCGTCATAAACTCCTCGGTCATGGGGTGCACACCGCTCTCGCCCTGAATCGGCTCGAGCATGACGGCGCAAATCTCGCTTCCCAGCTGCTTAAAGATTGCACGCAGCTCATCGACATCGTTGGGCGTGCAGGCCACAAAGCCACCCGGCAGCGGGCGGAAGCTATCCTGTAGCCAATCCTGCATGGTGGCCGCAATGGTCTCGAGCGTACGGCCGTGGAAACCGCCGCGCATGCATACGATGGTGTTGCCGCCGTTACCAGCACGCTTGGCGTACAGACGCGCGAGCTTCATCGAGCCCTCGTTGGCTTCGGCACCAGAATTGGCAAAGAACGTCTCCCACACCTGCTCGTCCGCAGCCGGGGCACCGAGCGCAGCGGCCGTGGTCTCATCGCCGGCGGCGACGGCATCGGCCAGCACGCACGCACCATCTACGTCGTCGTTGGCAAGCTTGGACAGCAGCGCCGCGACCTGGCCACGCTGCTCGATGTAGAAGTAATTGGAGACATGCATGAGCTTTTTGGTCTGTGCCTCGAGCGCCGAGAGCACTGCAGCGTTGCCGTGGCCAAGGCTGCACACACCGATACCGGCAAGAAAATCAAGATACTCACGGCCGTCATCGCCGGTGAGCTTCATGCCGTGGCCTTCGACAAACTCTACCGGCGAGCGGCCAAAGGTATGCATAACGTAATGGGATTCGAGTGATTGTTGAGTTGCAAGTGACATGGGATGCCTTTCGTTGGGCGCCGTACGGCGCAGGGCTATGGGTGCAGGGACGCGACGACCGCGGGTCAGCTAGACCGTCTGGAGCTTCTCGACCTCGTCGAGGTTCTCGGTCAGGCGCGCCGCAAACGTCGAAAGCGGGTGCGGATGCGTATCGAACTCGTAGGCCGTCTCGGTGGAGTGGATCACGGTGCCGACACCAGCATCGGTCAGCAGCTCCAGGAGCAGCGAGTGCGGCGTCGTGCCGTTGATGATGTGAGCCCGGAAAACGCCAGCGGTAAGCGCATCGACGGTGGCGCGTAGCTTGGGAATCATGCCTTTGTCGACCTCGCCCCCATAGAGCATCTCATTAACCTCGTCGAGCGTCAGGTTGGAGATAAGCGAATCCTTGTCGCTAAAGTCCTTATACAGGCCATCGACGTCGGTAAGGAAGATCACCTTATGCGCGTGGAGCGCCGCCGCGACGGCACCGGCGGCGGTATCGGCGTTGATGTTAAAGAAGCCGCCGTCCTCCCCCGCCGCGACGGTAGCGATGACGGGGATGTACTCGCTATCGAGCAAGCGCTCGATATAGTCGGTGTTGACGTGCGTGACCTTGCCCACGCGACCGAGCTCGGGGTCGAGCGGCTCGGCGATAAGCGTGCCGGCATCGCTGCCCGACACGCCCACGGCCAGGTTGCCGTGGTGGTTGAGCGCCGCGACCAGCTCCTGATTGACCTTGCCGCCCAGCACCTCGCGCACGATATCCATGGTGGCAGGCGTAGTTACGCGCTGGCCGTTCTTAAACTCGACAGGGATGTCATAGTGGCTGAGCGTCTCGTTGATGGCCTTGCCGCCACCGTGCACGATAACAGGGCGCATGCCAATAATCTTGAGCAGGACGATGTCGCTCATCACGTCACGACGCAGCTGCTCGTCGACCATGGCGGCACCGCCGTACTTGATAACGACCGTCTTACCGGTCAGGTTCTTAATCCACGGCAGCGCCTCGAACAGCAGCTGCGCGGTAACTTCGTTGGATTCGCTCGAGCGACAATCGCGTGCGAACTTCATAGTCTGCCTCGTCTTTCGTGTAGCTATCGCGCCGTACCTCGTTGCCCGCGATTGCAGCGGGACGCACGGCACATCCGGAGTCTAGGAACGGTAGTCGCCGTTAATGGAGATGTACTCGTGCGTGAGGTCGCAGGTCCACACGGTCGTTGCCGCGTTCCCTGCGCCCAGGTCTGCCGAGATCACAATCTCGGGCGCCTCGAAGCGACGCAGGGCCTCGTCCTCGTCAAAGGGAACGGTCAGGCCATCACGGCAGACGGGCATACCCATCATGTCGATGGACACATCTTCTTGGTTAAACTGCACGCCGCACTTGCCGAGCGCCATGGCAACGCGGCCCCAGTTGCAGTCGTGGCCGGCGATGCAGGTCTTGACGAGCGGCGAGTTGGCGACAGCGCGAGCGGCGATATCGGCCTCCTCGTCGTTCACGGCGCCGGTGACGTTAACCGTCACGAGCTTGGATGCGCCCTCGCCATCTGCGGCGATGTTGCGCGCCAGGCTCTCGCACACCTCATGCACGGCAAAGGCCAGCTCGTCGAAGGCGTCAGAGCCCTCGACAATGGGCTCGGCATCTGCGGCAGCGCCGGAAGCAAGCATGATGCAGGTGTCGTTGGTCGAGGTATCGGAGTCGACCGTTACCTTGTTGAAGGTCTGCTTGACGGTGGAGAGCAACAGGGCGTGGAGCGCCGCCGGCTCGACGGGGACATCGGTAGTGATGACCGCAATCATGGTGGCCATGTTGGGCATGATCATGCCAGAGCCCTTGCACATACCGCCCACCGTATAAGCGTTGCCTGCATGGCCAGCAGCCTCACTGCGGTAGCGAACGGCATACTCCTTGGAATGGGTATCGGTCGTCATGATAGCGCGAGCGGCATCGGCGCCACCGTGTGCGGAGAGCGCCTCATAAGCTGCCGGAATCGCCGTCTCAAACGTGTCGATCGGCAGAATCTGACCAATTACGCCCGTGGAGGCGACCAGAATCTGCTGGGGCTCGCAGCCGATGACCTGCGAGGCGATGTTGCAGGTCTCGCGCGCGCAGGCAAGACCGGTCTCGCCCGTGGCGGCGTTGGCGTTGCCAGAGTTGATAGAAACACCGGCAATGACGCCGTAGCCCTTGTCTGCGCCGCCCAGGTTGGCACGGCTCACCTGCACGGGCGCCGCACAAAAGCGGTTAGTCGTAAACACGCCAGCCCCGGGACAGGGTTTATCGGGCACGACGAGCGCGTAATCCAGGCGCTCGGGATTCTTGCGGAATCCGGCATGGATGCCCGCCGCCTTAAAGCCGGCTGCCGCCGTTACGCCGCCCTCTACGGCACGAATCTTGATATCGAACTGCTCAGCATTCATCGTCTTTATGACTCCTTATGTCAAACAAAAAATGGGCATCGGTTGGTGCGCCATGCCAGCCACAATCATGAGACCAACTTAAGAGTGGCGCCCCACTCGATGCCCGACTACCAAATCGCTAACAATCGAATGTGCTACACCGGGCACGCCACCGTGGGCAAGCCTCGTCGCTCGTCAAAACCAAAGACGATGTTGGCGCACTGGACCGCCTGGCCTGCTGCACCCTTGCACAGATTGTCGATCGCACCCGTCGCCACCAGCACGCCCGCGCGCTTGTTGAGCGCGAGGCCGATCTGGGCGGCGTTGGTGCCGACGACCGAAGCCGTCTTGGGCTGCTGGCCGGCATCGAGTACGCACACGAAGGTGCGACCGGCGTAGAACTGCTTGTAATGGTCGACAACGTCCTCAAGGGTCAAGGTATCGATAGCCTGCGGCGTAAGCGGCAGCGTCACCGTAGAGAGCAGACCGCGCTTGAGCGGTGCCAGGTGCGGGGTAAAGACGACGCGATCGGTTAGGCCCAAGATCTGCTCGATTTCGGGCGTGTGACGATGCTTGCCCACGCCATAGGCCTCCAGGTTTTCATCCGCGCTGCAAAAATGCGTACGGGCGTTGCAGGACTTACCGGCACCCGTCACGCCGCTGATAGCGTCGACGATCACGGGGCCGCTCTGGGCAACCCAGCCGGCGCGCACGGCAGGCGCGGCGGCAAGGCTCGTTGCGGTGGGATAGCAACCGGCGCAGGCGACCAGTACGGGCTTGCCGTCGGCGTAGTCGGATGCAGCGGCCTCCAAATCCTGGCAGAACAGCTCGGGCAAACCAAAGGCGCGGGTCTTGAGCAGCTCGGGGCTCGTATGCTCGGCGGCATACCAGGCCTCAAAGGTGGCCGGATCGCTCAGGCGATAGTCGGCCGAAAGGTCAATGCAGGAGACTCCTGCGGCAAGCAGAGCGGGCACCTGTGCCATGGCAGCCGTGTGCGGCACGGCCAAAAAGACAGCGTCGCAGGATTTAAGCTCGGGAGCATCGTGCGTCGTGAAGACAAGATCGCTCACGCCGGCGAAACTCGGATACACCGCGGACAGCGGCTGGCCGGCATCGGCGTTGGACGTAATGGCAGCAAGTTCAAACTCGGGATGGCCGAGTACGAGGCGAATGAGCTCGGCGCCGGCATATCCTGCCGCACCGACGATTCCAACCTTTAAAGACATATCAGACTCCTTGTCTGCAGTTATGCACCAATGCGCATCCCGCAGCCGTCGTTATGAAGTGGGTTGAAACTTTAGCACCAAAAGATGCATATATACGCAAATCTTTTACATATTCATGCATTGAAACAGTCCCGACACATTCACTCGAAGGAATTGACAAATAAATGCGGGCCCCATATTGCCCAGTGCGCCTTACGGTGACGTTGCAATGTGGGGCCCGCTACATGCGAGAATTTGAGTTGTCGAAGCTTGCTGAGAGACTCGTTTAGAGCTCGATCTGCACCCATTCGTCATGGTTGCAGATAAAGGCCTCGGGTTCCTCCACGCTAAAGAAGACGAGCGTGGGATCGCCTGCGCCCTCGTAGTGCTCGCCTAGGCGTTCCAGGTGCTTCCAGCCTGTCTCGCGCATATCGGGAGCGGCCTGGTCATCCAGACCCGCACGCCCGCGCAAGATGAGCCAACCATGGCCCGGCCACCAACTCGTGGCCTCAAAGCGTTGATTTTGCAGCAACTCTTGCCACACGTCTTTGGTGCGCGCCGTTACAAACCACAACTTGCCGTCCTGGATCTGCGCAAACGAAAACGGACGCACATGCGGCTGCCCGTCAACGCTCGTCGCCAAATACCATGCCGGCACCGACGTCAGATACTCCAACACCGTATTCAATCCGTCCACGTTTCCTCCTGTCACCTGACCAGTCTTTTTGGAATGGGTAGTCAATTTGGGAAATTAGAGCTCCAGGCGCTCCTCGCTGCCGTCGATATCACAGAAGCGGGCGGCGATATTGCGCACCGAGAAGAACGCAAGGCGACCGTCGTTGGCGCTATCGTGTTGCTCGCCAATGCCCACCATGTGCTTAAAGCCTGCCTGGCGCACTTTGTCGCTCACGACCGCATCGTCCTCGAGCGCGGCCTCGCCAGTTAACACGATCCAGCACTCCCCCGGCTTCCAGCCCGAGAGCTCAAACTTGGGATTCGCGCTCAACTCCGCCCACACGTCCTTATCGCGCGAGGTGCAAAACCACAGCTTGCCATCATCGACCATGGCAAACGAGAACGGCCTCACGCGCGGCTGATGTCCGTCCGTCACGTCGATCGTGGCAAGATACCACGCCGGAATACGCCTAAGATACGAACAGGCGCGCTCGAGCTGCGCCGTGCGATCGTTGTCGGTCATAGGGACCCCTTTCCTGCGCTCGAATCGCGCCTAAACAAGTTGAAGATTGATGACGATGACGCAGATGAGCAGCAACGCCGTCACCACCGCCGCCAACGCGTCGCCGCGGCCAAATGCAAGCGCATGCAGACGTGTGCGGCCCTGCTCGCCATGATAGCAACGGGCATCCATGGCGGCAGACAGCGTTTCGGCATGACGGAACACGCCCGTGAACAGCGGAATCGCCACACTGCCGAGCATACGCACGCCGCCGAGCGGGCCTCCCGTCACGCGCGCACCGCGGCTCGCCTGCGCATCGGCCGTCTGCTTCATCTCGGTGGCAAACTGCGGCATAAAGCGCAGCGCGATACCCATGATCATGCCGAGCTCGTGCGCAGGAAGTCCCACACGCGCAAACGGCGCGAGCAAGCGCTCAAAGCCCGCGGTGAGGTCGAGCGTCGGTGTGGTGAGCGTGATAGCGCTCATACCGGCCATCATCAAGGTCAGGCGGCACGCCATAAAGGCGGCGGAATGCAGCGAGCCCTCGCTTATCTGCAAAAAGCCGAGCTGCCACAGAATGCGCCCGCTCTGGTCGGAAAACAGGTTGAGCACCGCGACCACCGCGACGATCGCCAGCAGCGGCGCCATCGATGACAGGACGCGACGAGCCGGCACCCGGGACACGGTATAGATCAGGACAACGAAGATTGCGACCGGGACCAGTCCGCGGAAGCTGCTGACCGTGAGCGTCGTGATCAGAAACACAAAGCCCAAGAGCAGCTTGGTTCGCGGGTCCAGGCGGTGGATTGCACTATCGCCGGGATAGTAGCTGCCAAACGAAAACGCCTCCATTAGCAGCCCTCCTCTCGCGCGACCGTCTTGGATTTGGCCTTGTCCGAGACGTTAGAAGAACCGTCTGAGCGACCGATCAGCAGGTCCACCAACTCGTCTGCCAGCGACTCAACCGTATAGAGGCCGTCAAAGCGCAGCGGCACGCCTGCCTGCGCAAGCGCCAGCGCCATGCGCTGAGCGGCAGGTACGCCCAAGCCGATTGATTTAAGCTCATCCGCATGCGCAAACACCTGAGCGGGCGTGCCCTCGGCAAACACCGCACCTTTGTTCATTACGACGATACGGTCGCAGCAATTGGCCAGGTCATCCATGCTGTGCGAAACCATGACGACGGTCAGGCCATCGCGGTGAAGTCGATCGATGAGCTCCAAGAAATCACTGCGCGCCGCCGGATCGAGCCCCGCCATGGGCTCATCGAGCACCAGGACTTCGGGCTCCATGGCAAGCACGCCAGCAAACGCCACGCGCCGCTGCTGCCCGTCCGAGAGCTCAAAGGGGCTCTTGTCGCCCACCGTGGCCAGGTCGAGGCCCGCGCGCGCGAGCGATGACTCAACGCGGCGGGCAACCTCGGCCTGCGACAAGCCAAGGTTACGCGGACCAAATGCCACGTCCTGTGCCACGGTCTCGGCAAACAGCTGACGCTCTGGATACTGAAACACCACGCCGACCTTTGCCTTAACCGCGGCGGCATCTTTCTTGTTTGCCAGGTCGAGCCCCAATGCGTAAACGGAACCCTCCTGGGGACGAATCAGGCCGTTGAGATGCTGAACCAGCGTCGATTTACCCGAACCGGTATGGCCCGCAAGGCCCAGGAACTCGCCACGACGCACCGTTAGCGACACATCACGCAACGCCCAGGGGCTGCTCGGGTCGTTGCCCCAGAGGGCCTGTTTGTTCGATGCACCCTCGGCGGCTAAGCGTTTGTGCCAACGGCGACGCTCGCGCGGACTGAGCGAATAACTGTACGAAACATGGGATAGCTCGATGACGGGCTCCGACGCGTTGTTCCCGTTGTCTACCGGAACAGTGCCGTCAGCGATTTCCAACTGGGATGCGGAGGGCTGCCCCGCGATGCCTGTCCTACTCCGCTCGGCATAAGCCTGCGCAACCTCGGCAACCATATCCGCCTCGCGCACCTGCGCATGAACGGGCACACCCTTCTCACGAAGTGCCATGCCCAAATGGCACGACTCCGGCATATCCAAGTTGAGCTGTGCAAGTTCGTCCGCCCGCGTCAAGATCTCCTCGGGCGTACCGAGCATGGCAACGCGGCCCGCCTGGAAGACAGCAACGCGATCGGCCTCAGCGGCCTCTTCCATAAAGTGCGTAATCATCACGATGGTCATGCCGCGTTCGTGCAGCGCGTGACAGGCCTTCATAAGGCCCTTGCGCCCGCGCGGATCGAGCATCGAGGACGCCTCGTCCAAAATGAGCACACGCGGCTCCATGGCGAGCACGCCGGCAAGCGCCACGCGCTGCTTTTGTCCGCCCGAGAGAGCGTGGGTCTCGTGGCGCTCAAAGCCCACCAGACCCACGGCCTTCAGCGCCTCGCGCACGCGCTGCGCGATCTGGGCCGATTCGACCCCTAAGTTCTCGGGACCAAACGCAACATCGTCCTCGACAAGCGTCGCCACAAGCTGGTCGTCAGGATTCTGGAACACCATGCCCGCAGTCGAGCGGATATCGTAGACCAGCTCGGGATCGGACGCGTCCATGCCGTTGACGCACACCGTTCCCGCATCGGGCTGCAGCAGCGCGTTCAAATGATTGGCAAACGTAGACTTGCCCGACCCGTTTCCGCCGAGGATGCAGAAAAACTCGCCATCCTCGATGTTCAGATCGATGCCATCGAGCGCCGGTACAGCACCGTCATAGCTAAAGGAAACGCCCCGACACTCAATCATGCGCGGCCTTTGACCTGGTCCTTCTTGGGCGTGATGAGATTAGAGACCGCCTTGTACACCGCCAGCGTCAACACCGAGTTGAGCACGGTCTTGATGAGGTTGAACGGCAGCACGGCGGGAATCATGAGCGGGGCGATCACATCGACCGAGCCATACCAGAACCAAACGCCGATGGTCAGGTTCGCGACCATGGACAGCGCCGTAGCGGCAATGACGCCGAGCGCCAGGCCAATCACGGCACCCTTGTAGGTGTGCATCTTTTGGTAGACGATCGCCGCGGGCAGAATAAAGCCCAGCGTAGCAACCAGGTTCATAAGCGCGCCGACCCAGTCACCCGTGGTGAGCGCATGGATAACGATCGCCATAGCGGCAACAGCGGTGCCGGCACCAGGGCCATACGCAAATCCACACACCATCGCCGGCACCAGCGACGGGTCATACGTCAAAAACGGCGCCGAGGGAAGAATGGGCAGCTGCACATACATAAACAGGGCGCCCAAGGCGCACATCAACGCCATGGTAACGAGCTGTTTGGTGCTCCACCTATTCGTGTTCTCAAAATGGATATGCTGCGACTGTTCAGACATAAGATCACCTGCCTCTTTCATCCGGACTCTAACCGTTGGTACTGGGATCTCACCAGTTCAGCCGGCATGCGAACCAACGCATACACGGGTCGCGGACTCATCGGCTCGGCCGCAGGCACCTCGCCTGCGCCACGGCGTCCCTTTGACACCGCCCGATTTACCGCCAGTGGGGAATTTCACCCCGCCCTGAAACAGCACTTGCAAGTGTAGCACCAGTAGGCTTTCGCGCAAGTATGCCAAGGGTAATTTGTGGCGGAGATCAGTTGCCAAAACAACCACGTTCCCCACCCATCCCAAAGTAACGCGCCTTTCGCGCAAAGCGCGAAACAGCGAAGGGGACACGTATCCCTATCGACCACATCCTTCTCCGCCCGCCGACCTCAAGGCCGTAAACGCAGGGAATCCGGGGGCGGGACGGGGACTTCTCTCCGGAATATTCCGCAGGACGCAAAGAGGCTCCGCAGCGCGAAGCGCGATGCGGAGCCTCTTTGCATGTCCGAGGACGTTCCGGAGAGAAACCCCCGTCCCGCCCCCGGATTCCCGGTGGGAGTTCTAGACCTTGTCGGCCTTAGTACATACCGCCGCCCTGCTGACCAGCGGTGGCAGCAGCGATAGCGTCCTCAAGCTGAGTGTTCTTGGGCACATCGGAGACGGTAGCCTCGGTGATGAGGATCAGGCTGGCGACAGAAGCAGCGTTCTGCAGGGTGACGCGGCTGACCTTGACGGGGTCGAGGACGCCCATCTCAATCATGTCGCCCCACTCGCCGTTGGCAGAGTTGAGACCCTGGCCGGCGGGCAGCTCGGCAACCTTGTCGACCACGACGGCGCCCTCAAAGCCAGCGTTCTTGGCGATGGTAGCGACCGGAGCGGTCAGAGCCTTCTTGACGATGTCGACGCCGATCTTCTCCTCGGGGTCGTCGATCTCGACAGCATCGAGCGCAGGCGCAGCATCCATAAAGGCGACGCCGCCGCCAGCGACAATGCCTTCCTCGACAGCAGCGCGGGTAGCCTGCAGGGCGTCCTCGACGCGATGCTTGATCTCCTTGAGCTCGGACTCGGTAGCAGCGCCGACCTTGATGACGGCAACGCCACCGGAGAGCTTGGCCAGGCGCTCCTGGAGCTTCTCGCGGTCGAAGTCAGAGGTGGTGTTCTCCATCTCGCCCTTGATCTGAGCGATACGGGCGTCGATGGCCTCCTTGGAGCCAGCGCCGCCGACGACGACGGTGTTGTCCTTGGAGATGGTAACGGACTTAGCGGTACCGAGCATATCGGCGGTGATGTCAGCGACCTTCACGCCCAGCTCGTCCAGAGCGGCCTGGCCACCGGTGAGGACGGCGATGTCCTCGAGGATGCGCTTGCGGCGATCGCCGTAGCCCGGGGCCTTGACGGCGCAGACGTTGAGAGCGCCACGGATCTTGTTGAGGACCAGGGTCGGCAGAGCCTCGCCGTCGATGTCCTCAGCGATGATGAGCAGGCCACGGCCGGCGCGCTGGACAGCCTCGAGAACAGGCATGATGTCCTGGACGCTGGAGATCTTCTGGTCGGTGATGAGGATGTACGGATCCTTCATCACGGCCTCCATGCGGTCGTTATCCGTGACGAAGTAAGCGGAGACATAGCCCTTGTCGAACTGCATGCCCTCGACGGTGTCGATGGTAATGTCGAACGTCTGGGAATCCTCGACGGTGATGACGCCGTCCTTGCCCACGACCTCCATGGCCTCGGCGATCTTCTCGCCAACCTCGGGGTCACCAGCGGAGATGGTGCCGACGGAAGCGATCTGCTCCTTGGTCTCGACCGGCTTGGCCTGCTTCTTCATCTCGGCGACGGCGGCGTTGACGGCCTTGTCGATGCCGCGACGGATGGCCAGCGGGTTGGCGCCAGCGGCGACGTTGCGCAGGCCGTCGTTGACGATGGCCTGGGCGAGCAGGGTTGCGGTGGTGGTGCCGTCACCCACGGTGTCGTTGGTCTTGGTGGCGACCTCCTTCACCAGCTGAGCGCCCATGTTCTCGATGTTGTCCTCGAGCTCGATCTCCTTAGCGACGGAAACGCCGTCGTTGGTGATGGTCGGGGCACCGAACGTGCGCTGCAGAGCGACGTAACGGCCCTTGGGGCCCATGGTGACGGTAACGGCGTCGGCCAGAGTGTTGACGCCCTTTGCGAGCTTGGCGCGGGCATCGGTGTTGAACGTAATGTTCTTTGCCATGGTAGGTAATCCTCCAAAAGAAATGTGACTCGCGTCGCCGCTTCCGAGTCCTATGCGGCGGGCGCGTTCAAAGACGAATCAGAGATTCTGACGAGACTAGGCCTCGACGACAGCGTAGATGTCGTCGGCGCGCATCAGCAGATACTTCTCGCCGTCGACCTTGACCTCGTTGCCACCAAACTTACCGTAGATGACAACGTCGCCGACCTGAACGTCCATGGGGATGCGCTCGCCCTTGTCGTTGACCTTACCGGCGCCAACGGCAACGATGGTGCCGCGCTGCGGCTTCTCCTGAGCGTTGCTGGCGATGTACAGACCAGAAGCGGTCTTCTGCTCGGCCTCGTCGGGCTTGACCAGGACGCGATCTGCAAGCGGCTTCAAAGACGACATGCTTGTTTCCTCCTTTTTGGGCCGCGCGGTCATGCCGCGCGGGTTAACCCTTTTTGTTTGCTTACGCGTTGAATGGTACCCACGAATGGCGGGTTATACAACACGGAGTCAAAAAATCTTATTTTTTGGCACTTAGATTTTCTGAATGCCGGGGGATAACTTAGCGATGGCTCCCGTGTGGCGCCGGAGGGGCGGGGCATAAGGTTTCCTGCTCGGGCAGTCCTGCTCGCACGAAGGCCACATTAAGTGGCCTTCGGCTCGTGCGGAACTCGCGATAAACCTTATGCCCCGCCCCTCCGGCGCCACACGGGAGCTGAGTCAACGTTATCGGACCCGGCATTCAGAAAAGTCAGTGCAGCAAAATGGCGATGCGGATGGCGACATGGACATGGTTTTCGCCGCGCGCACGGGTCCCCTGGGGAGCACCGTGCATTTTTGGGAGTATTCAGCAGGCCAGGGCGGCTGCATACGCGCCGGACACACCATATTGGTCCCAAAGACGCCTTCGACCGGCGATTTGGGTCGGTAGACAGAGCTCGTCGAGACAAACAAGCGTGCCTCGCGCCACGTCGGACCCCAAAATGACGTCAATCTCCGCAATGTTACTCAACTGCAGCGGCACCGGCGGGGCTTGCGGTGCTGAATACTCCGTTTTTTGCACGGTCCAGGCGGGGGTACATAAGGGCCAGAAAGAACATCCCATCCTTTTTATGCAATCTGCAATAGAAAGTATGCAAAACACCAAGAGACAGCATTGCTGATGTCCCAATTGAACACACGGGGCAGCCGTGCCTCCACCCTGCGCCCAAATCCAGCAGAGCGGGGACGCTCCTAACAAATCCCCACCGGCAAACAAACGCGGCTCGAGCGCTATCCCAAAATAGGCTGTCCGAGCCGCGCTTAACGGTACGGCATGAATACTTAGCGCTCGTAAATCAAGTTGCCTGCCAGGTAGGTGGCCTGAACCTTGGTGGCTTGCAGTTCTTGGGGGTCAACGGTGAGCGGGTTTTGGTCCAGGACTACCAGGTCGGCATACTTGCCGGGCTCCAGGCTACCGAGGTTTTGCTCGTCGCCTGCCGCGTAGGCGCTGCCCAGGGTGTAGTTGCGCAGAGCTGTAGCCGCGTCGATGCGCTCGCTCGGCAGCCAGCCGCCCTCGGGCCAGTGGCTTTTGGGGTCCTGGCGCGTGATAGCCGTGTAGAGCACGTTCATGCTTGTAACAGCTGTGATGGGGCTATCGGTGCCGAAGGCTTGTCGAATGCCGCGCTGCTTATAGGTTGCGAACGGCCACATGATGCGGCTGCGCTCCAGGCCCAGGTCGCGCTCCGGTCCACCCGGGTCGAGTGTAATGTGACAGGGCTGGCTCGAGGCAACGACGTTAAGCTTGCGTAGACGATCGATGTCCTCGGGCAAGAGGTTCTCCAGATGCTCGAGCGTGTTATGGCCGTGCTGGGGCAGGCCGTACAGTTCCGCGGCCTCCTCAAAGATATCGAGCGCGGCATGGATGGCACCGTCGCCGATGACGTGGATGCGCACGGTGTGACCGCGCTCCGCGGCAGCGAGGACCAGCTTGCGCATACGCTCAGCCGGAACCGTCAGACGGCCCTGATCGCCCGGGAAGCGTGGGTTGGTATAGGGCTCGGTGAGATAGGCCGTGTGTTCGCTCGACACACCGTCGAAGAACTGCTTAAAGCCTGGCGCCGAGAGCAGCGCGTTGTTCGCGTAACGTGCCTGCAGCTCTTCCAAGCGCGACTGGTCATCCAGCAGCGTGGGGAACAGATGGGCTCGGATGCCCAACTTGCCGGCTGCCTGCAGCTTGTCATAGACGTCGTCGCGGATAAAATCGCAGCCCGGCATGGGCATGAGCGACATATCGCATATCGAGGTGATGCCCTGCTCGGCCATACGCCTCATTTGATCGGCGTAAGCGCTTGCGATGCGATCTTCGCCCAGCCACTCAAGGCAGCGCGGCAGCAGCTGCATGGCAGCCGCCTCGTGAGCAATACCCGTGAGCTCGCCGTTTGCGTCCTTGTCGTAGCTACCGCCCGCTGGTGGCTCGCTGTCGCGTGTGACGCCGAGCGCCTCGAGTGCGCGGCTGTTGAGCCACAGCGTGTGCCCGTCGCCCGAATACATAGCGCAGGGACGATCGGGGAATGCCGCATCGAGCGACGCCTTGGTAGGATGCTCGGGCGGGTCCCAACGGTAGTCGCGCCAGCCCTGCGTCACAACCCAAGCGTCACTAGGCAGATCCTGGGAAAACTCGAGCGCATGTTGCACCAGCGCCGCCTCGGACGTGCCCATATCCATGAGCATGTACGGCGAGGAACCGACCGAGGTATGGAAGAAGTGCAGATGAGCGTCATGGAAACCGGGGCAGACAAACTGCTCGCCGTAGTCGATAACCGGCGTGGCGGCAGGCGCGGCGGCAATCACGTCATCGGGCGCACCGACTGCGACGATACGGTCGCCTGCGATGGCAATCGCCAGCTCGCGGGCGGTATCGATGCCGTCTTGCGCGGTAAAGACGTTCTTGGAGCGGATAATCCGATCGATATGTTGCATGGGCATCCCCATCTCTGGCAGGAAATTCAACACCCCCGAGTGTACTCCCCCGCCCTTGTAACAAAACCCCAAGCGGCAAACGGCAACTTTACCAGCCCTAGCGGCAGGTGGCATACTGGAGAGAGCCTGTACGATTTTGCGATCAACCCAGCAAGGAGCAAATCGACCATGACGAAAACCAAGGCACAGCAGATTATGGCGGCGACCGAGGCTCGCGCGGCTGACGACGTCACCGCAGCCATCAAAGATATCGCTACCGAGTTTGAACCATATATCATCAAGCAGCGCCGGCACTTCCATAAGCACCCGGAGCTGAGCCTTGCCGAGGAGCGCACGACCTCCGACATCGCCAACCAGCTCGACGCCATGAATATCCCCTACGAGCGTCCGCTCAAGACCGGCTTGGTGGCAACGCTTCGCGGTACCGCGCCGGATGCCTACCGCGAGGACGGCACGCCACGCCGCCGCATCCTGCTGCGCGCCGACATCGACGCCCTGCCCGTCACCGAGCAGACCGGCGAGGAGTTCGCCAGCGTCAACGAGGGCTGCATGCACGCCTGCGGCCACGACTGCCATATCGCCATGATGCTCGGAACGCTGCAAATCCTGCGCCATATGACCGACGACATCCACGGCGAAGTCCGCATCGTATTCCAGCCCAGCGAGGAAAACGGCCAGGGCGCTAAGCTCATGATCGGCACGGGTGTGCTCGACGGCGTCGATGGTGCCTACGCCGCGCACATCTGGAGTGAGGTCGACGCCGGCACCGTGAGCTGCGAGCCCGGTCCGCGCATGGCCAATACCGACTGGTTCCGCATCGACGTCCGCGGCACCTCGTGCCATGGCGCCATGCCCCAGCGAGGTCACGACGCCGTCATGGTTGCCGCCGAGATCGTCAACGCCCTGCAAACCATCGTTTCGCGCGAAATCAGCCCCTACGAGCCGGCCGTCATCACCGTCGGCGAGCTGCATGGCGGAACCGCGCGCAACGTTATCGCCGGCACGGCCTACCTCGCCGGCACAGTGCGCACCTACGGCGATTCGACCCACGAGGAAATGCCGGAGCTCATGCGCCGCATCGTGGAGCATACCGCGGCAGCTCTGGGCGCCGAGGCAGAGCTTACCGACTACACCATCGCCAACTACAAGGTCGAAAACGACGCCGCCTCGAGCGAGCGCTGCCGTCAGGCTGTAATCAAGTGCCTGGGCCCCACCGGCCAAGGCCATTATCGCGGCACGCTTTCGGGCGAGGATTTTTCGGAGTACCTGCGTCGCGTACCGGGCGTGCTCGCCTTTGTAGGTACGCGCAACCCCAAGATTGGCGCCACGTACGCCCAACATTCCTGCTTCTACAAGATCGACGAGACCGTGCTGGCAAAGGGCTCCATGGTGGCCGCCCAGTATGCTATCGACTTTTTGGCCGAGCCCACGCAAGAGGAGCTCGACGGCCCCGCGATTACCGCGGTCGCCGAAACCAACCCCGATCTGGCCGCCAAGTTGCGCTCTGCCAAGGCGACGACCGCCGAGGCTCGCGACGCCATCCATGATGCCCGAACGGCTCGCCATGCCGCGATCAAGGGCATCCACGACGCACGCGCTGCTGCACGCCGCGAGGAGAAGCACGACGAGTAGTCGTCACACCCATCCATAACAGCCTGGCTAAAGCAGAGCGGGGGCGGACGTATCGAAACGTCCGCCCCCGCTCATTCTTCAAGCGCTATTTCTACCATTTCTACCCCGTCCCCAAATGGCAGACGGCATGGCTACTCGTCCTGAGGTTCCTCGTCGGAGCTTGGCTCGAACGCCGACTCAGGTGCAGGTGCCGGCTCAGGCTCAGGCTCAGGCGCAGGCTCGGGCTCAGATGCCGTCTCAGACTCGGGCGCCGGTTCAGGCTCGGGCGCCGGCTCAGGCTCGGTCGCGGGAGCGGGTGCAGGTGCCGGCGAAGCATCCGGAGCACCGTAACCCGAAGGGGTGGACTTCTTCTCGAAGGGCAACACAAAAGTCAGGACGTCGTCCTTATCCTCATCGGCCCACTCGCTTGCATAGCGTGCGGCCCAATAGCCAACGGCACGGTGCTTGAGCATCTTGCCAAAGACCGTAAGAAATACGGTGACGAAAGCGACCAGCACCAAGAACAGCGCGAGCGTGACGCCACCGCCGGTAACAATTGCCTCAATACCCGTAGGACGATAGTAGTAGCTATACATACCGACAGAGGCAATGGCGCCAAAGACGACCGTCAAGATCCATGTGACAACGTTGGCGACCAGGCCCGTCAAAAACTCGGGAAGGAACGAAGCACAGAACAGCTTGGTCTTGTTGTGCTTAAACGCCGCCCAGACCTTATCGAGCGAAAACGCGCTCTCGACACGCCCGGTCACCGCAAAGTGCATCACGGCGATGTCGGCGAACATCTTAAAGAAGACACCCAGAATCGCCGAGGCAATTAGCGCCAGGACAAGCAGGCCAAGCGAGCCAAACAGCGCAGCCTCGAGCGCATAAGAGCCGTAATAAGAATACGAGCCCGCAGCGCCAATTACCACGCCCTCCACCAGCGAAAGCACTACACCGATAACGGGAATGGCAGCGATAACCTCGAGCACGACCGAAATAACGCTCGAAAAGACTCCGAGACCAAACGACGTGGAACGCATCAGCGGACGATCCATGCCGTCATCGATCTTAAGCGACAGATCGCGACCCCACTCGATGCCAAAGCCGGAACCGCACACGCTCGCAATGCAAGCTGCCAAAAAGCCGATGGCAGCCGCAATGCCGCCAATAACGGGAATAAACAACACGAGCACCGACACAACGCAAATCAGCGCCGGCAAAAACGCGATTTGGCATACACGCTGAAGCACACCCGGAGTCTTGGTCATATCTTGGAACGCCTGAGCCACACAGCCCTTTGGCGCATTCGCCACGGGCGGTTGCGGAACAAACTGCTGGGGCTGAGGCTGTCCCTGGGGAGCGGGGCCAGCGGCACCGGCATTAGGAGCACCACACACGCCGCAGAACTTGTCGTTATCGCCCATGGGGGCGCCACACTGCGAGCAGAACATAGAATCATCCCTTCGTATCTTGAACAAATCAATTGGATCGCAAACGATGTCTTTAGCATCATTATTGCCCAATGTGGGGTCAAATACTCAAAGATGACCGATTTGCAAGATACACGGCGCCAGCAGGCGGTTCGTTGAATACGTCTGTGCTAGTTCGTTCCGCGGAAGCCCTTGCCGACAATCTCGGAGCTGTCGACGATCGTGATAAAGGCACCCGGATCAACCTCGCGCGCATAACGGCGCAGCTGCACGGCCTCGCGACGGCTCAGCACGCTCATGATCACCGTCACGCACTTGCCCGAGAAGGCACCGTAGCCGCGACTGATGGTCGCCGTACGGTTGAGATGCTTGACGATAAACTCCTCGACCTTAAGGGGCTCGGAGCAAATGACCGTGCAGACTTTGCGCAGGTGAATGCTCTCAATGGCTTTGTCGACCACAAGCGTCTTGGCAAACAGGCCGAGCACACAATACAGACCGACACGCGGGCCATACAAAAAGGCCGCGATGGCCACGATGCCGATATCAACCAACAGCAGCGCGCGGCCAATCTCGAGCGTCGTGCGGCGCTTGAGGATCATGGCAAGAATGTCCGTGCCGCCCGTCGAGGCGCCAATATCAAAGACAATAGCGCTGCCGAGCGCCGGCAAGATGACGGCAAAGCACAGGTCGAGCCACATATCACCCGTCAGAGAGACATCGGTCGGAATAAAAAGCTCAAACAGCGAAACATAGGCCGAAAGCGCAAACGAGGCGAAGACGCTCCACAGGATTGCCTTGCGCTCCAAAAAGATAAAGCCCAAGACGACGAGAACCGCGTTGATAATCCACATAAAAACGCCGACGGGCAGGGTCGGGAACAGCGTGGACAGAATGACCGACACGCCCGAGGTGCCGCCAAAAGCAAAGTGATTAGGGGTTTTAAACGCAACGATGGCGAAGGCCGTAAGAATCAGGCCCAGATTGAGCTCGGCAAAAAAGCGCGGGAAGCCCGGCTCCTGGCTGCGCTTTTGACCGACACGCTCGCCGCGCTCGATATCGGTGCGATCAACCACGCGCTCCATCGGCACCACGGGAGGACGATGCACCTCCTCGGCAGCACGCGATGCCGCCTCTGCCGCGGCGGCCTCAATCGCCCATGCCTTGCTTTCTGTTTCGTGCTCGTCGGCCATTACGGCAACCCCTCGTTAACAATTTGGAAACAATGCGCCCATTAGGGTAACGCGGAACGCGACGATTGCAACCCCTAGTTAGACGAGCGGTATGCCCACATCGGGGGGCATACAAATAACGGCCGGCCACGCTTTTGCTTGCGCGGTCGGCCGTTTAACGTTTTCGCAGATAAAGCCTGCCAAAACAAACCTGTCCCTTTTTGGAAGGTTACTCGTGCTGGCTGGTGCGGTGCTCGTACTCCTCGGGGGTGATGACGTCCTCGATGCGCAGGTTGACGCCCGCCACCTCAAGGCCGGTCATCGCGGCAAGGCGCTCGGTGACACGTGCCTTGACATCGTCGAAGATCGCGGGCGCATAGGCGCCGTACTCGATAATGACGGAGATGTTGACGACCACGCGATTGTCATCGGTGACCTCAACCGTCACGCCCTTGGTCAGATTCTCGGCACCAAACTGCTCCTGCACAAAGTGCATAAGGTTACCCTTCATGCCCAGGACGTGCGGCACCTCGCGGGTGGCCATGGCGACGATCTTCTCGATCACACCGTTGGAATAGGTCAGCGAGTCCTCGGACTCGTCTGTTTCCTCATCATCCTCGTCCGCGTCATCGGCGGACTCAGCCTCGACGAGCGCCTCATCCTCGAGCGTCACATCCTCGGCTTCGGCGACGGCCGCCTCGTTCTCCTCGAGCTCGGTATCGGCCACATCGACCTTCGTATTAAAAGCCATGGTTCCTCCTTATGCCTGCCGCGGATGCGACAGTCGAATACATATTAGCGGCCGCTAAACAGACGGCCGAAGAAGTTGACGATCCCGTTTTCGCCGTCGCGAATTTGGCCGATCACGGCGCCGATCAGCACGAAGAATGCAATGACGAGCGTGTCCCACAGGCCGAGCGTGAGCACCAACACAGCGAGGATAAAGCCAGCGACGGCGCCGAGCGTGGTGTTGGGATGACGCACAGCATAGCTCCAGATGGCAGCGCCCGTACCCTTGATGAGACCCATAGCCTCGTCAAAATCCGCGGCCGCCGCGTCTTGTAACTCAGTTGCCTCTGCTTTGGAATCAACAGTTTCGCTCGCCGGCGCAGCGCTCTGGTCAATCGTCAGGCGCGGCGTACGAGCGGTCTTATCTTGATTGGTATCACTCACCGGAAACCTCCACGGTCTGGACGGTAGTCTTGGACGGCAAAAAACGGACGCGCGCGGTCGTACCCGGCGTGCCGAGCATGGTGTCGCAAGCTTCCTCGATGCGCCGCTGCATCGCAGTAGCCAGAGACGCCACGTCCTTATCGTCAAGCGCGATGGCGTCGACCTTAAAACAGACGCGCGATTCGTCGGAGCCCTGTACGCGCGCCTCGACGCGCTCGATCATCACGCGGTCGTCGCGCTCGGCAGCAACCCTGGCGCACGAAGAAAGCGCCGCGAGCGTGACCTCGATATTGCGCTCCCCCGCCGGATGCACGCAGGACGGCTCACGACGAGCAAACATCAGGCGGAAGAAGCTTACCAGCACGCCGATCGCCACAACTCCGCCGCATGCCGTCACGACAATGCGCGGCATGGGGTCGCGCATCAGCAGCATAAAGCGATACGTATACGGCCCCCAAAACTGGCAGACAAGCGTACCCAGCGCCACGATGGCGGCGGCAAGATACACAATCGCTAGGGCTCGTTTGAGTACGCGCACGTGGCGCTCCCTTCAAATCTCGGCTCTCGAAATGCAAAACGGTTCGCATCATTATAAAAGAGCCGGGTCCGGTGCTCTACGCACGCGGATCCGGCTCATCTATTCCACGAGGCTTGCATGCTCGCTTCATTATGCCCAGATATGCACGGCTTAACCCGTGCGGGCGCTACTCCTCCTCGAGGGCAGCGATGACCTCGTCGGTCATGTCCATGGTGCTGTAAACATCCTGGACGTCGTCGAGCTCCTCAAGACGGTCGATGAGGCGCTGAACCTTCTTGGCGTCGGCGCCGGAGACCTCGGTCGGGGTGGTCGGGACCATGGTGGTCTCGGAGCCCTTGACCTGGACGCCCTGCTCCTCGAGCGCCTTGGAGACAGCCATAACGTCGTTGGCAGCAGTCCAGACGATCCACTCTTCGCCGGCGTCCTCGTAGTCCTCGCCACCGGCCTCGGCGATGGCCATCATGAACTCATCCTCGTCACCGGCAGCACCGTTGGCGATCATGGTCTCCTTCTTGGCGTTCTCGTCCAGGATCTCCTTGGCGACGACAATCTGGCCCTTGCGCTCAAACTGGAAGGCGACGGAGCCGGAGGTGCCCAGGTTGCCACCAGCGTGGGAGAAGGCGGAACGGACATCAGCGGCGGTACGGTTGCGGTTGTCGGTCAGGCAGTCGACGTAGACGGCGACACCGGCGGGACCGTAGCCCTCGTACACGATGTTCTCGTAGACGGCGGCGTCAGCACCCGAGCCAAAAGCCTTGTCGATAGCGGACTTGATCTTGTCCTTAGGCATGGACTGAGCCTTGGCCTTGGCAACGGCAGCGGCGAGGCTGGCGTTGTTCTCGGGCAGCGGGTCACCGCCGAGACGGGCAGCAACGGTGATGTTGCGGCTGAGCTTGGAGAAGAGGGCGGAACGCTTGGCGTCCTGCGCGCCCTTACGATGCTTGGTTGTGGCCCACTTAGAGTGTCCGGACATACGTGTCTCCTATCGGTTTCGACCTAAAGCCCAGCGCAGATGCTCGGGCAATATAAACAAACGTCGTTATGATATACCTACTGGCCTGCGAGATAAACCCCAAAATGAAGGCGTCGTGATGATGGCCCCTTTGGTGCAAAGAAACCTGACCTCAATGCACCAAGTTAGAACCAGAGGAAGTCGCTGCGGGTGACGGTGGCGCCGATGGCGAAGGGCATGCAGGCGATGACCGGATACAGGTAGCGCATGTAAGTCGAGCCGTTGCAGGGACCGATCAGGCACACGGCGAGCACGCCCAGCAGCGGCACCCAAATGGCCAGCCCGCGCCACGAATGACGACGTAGCAGATAGACCACCACGGCGATCATGATCCACACATAGGTGGCCGAGCTCATGGCGAGCGAGATAAACGGGATGCGTTGTACTGCCACGCGATACAGGTTGATCAGGTGGTCGCACCAGCGCACAACCTTGCTATCGACCGGATGGAAGTCGAAGTACTTGAGGTTGTCGGGACGCGCCATGATCTCGGCACTGCGCGCCGTGCTGTAGACCCACGCATCGCGGGCACTCGGATAAAAGTAGCCGTAGTAGTTATTGATGAGCGCCGAGATATAGCACTCGGGATCTTTTTTGAACATCTGGGCCCACACCTCAAAATAGGCCTTGATGTCCTCCTGCGAGGCGTACTCGTTGAAGCAATTTTTGACGGCGTCCGACTTATCCGGGTTGTAACGGCGGCCCAGATTCTCGTACTTGAGCACACGGTCGATCACGGCACGCTCTTCGTCGGTCACCAAGCCGTCGCAAGGAGCCTCCACAATGGTGCCGTCCTCCTTAACCGTGGGGTTGACGCCCGAGTTGAGGCCGTCGTGCTTTTGGACGAAACGAGCCGTCTGCTGGAACGGAATCGAGAGGATTTCGCGCTTGGAACCAGGCGTGATATCGTGCGCCGGCATAAAGACCTTGGTGAAGTACATATTAGAGGCAAGGCAGAGCGCGAGCACCGCGAGGACACCGACCCAGCGGAAGCGCGGGATGGCGCCCGAAGGCGCAGCACCAGTCTGCTTGGCTGCACGACGAGCCACATGCGCGTCCCATGCGCTAAACGCCGCCGCGATTACGCATGCCGCCAGGGGAAACACCAGGCCGCCGTTGCGCAAAAACGTGGAACCCATGGCGCCCAGAGCAAGCAGCAGCCAGTCGTGGCGCGCAAAGAGCACGGGGGCTTTCTCGCCCGCTCGCTCAACATTGGCATCACGACGGGGCAAGCCACATGCCACGAGCTTGACGGTCTGTACCAGCAGCACCAAGAACGCGTCGGCAAAAAGCACGTCTTTGGTGAGCAACGCCGCGTAGTTAGAGAACATCGGCATAAACGCAAAGAACAGCAGGATCGCACCGCGAACCGGCAGGCTCACGCCCAGTTTGCGCAGCGACGAAATGGAATAGGCCATGCAGGCGGCCGTGATGACGAACTGAGCACAGGTGTAGATGGCAAGACCCGCGTTAGCGCTGTTGAACAGCGAAAGCCCCAGCTGAACGCACGAGCCGATAATGGCCGTGTGCACTACGGGATGATGCCCGTTGAGCAGCACGTTGGGGTTGAGTAGGCGCAGGTAGTCGCTCGTGCCGTTGGGATAGTTGAACCACTGGCGAATCTGCGCACCCGTATCTCCCATAAAAAGACCGGGCAGCGAAGCGATGAGCGTGGGCGCCCAGGCGACCATAAGCACCAGGAAGGGCCCGGCAAAGGGATGGACCGAGAGCACGGCGTGAGTCACACGCCATACGCGGCCAAAGTGCGCTTCGGAAAACGGAATGCGCCGAGAGCTCAGCCAATCTAGACACTCAAAGGCAAGGTAGAAGGCAACGATCGCCAGGAGCATCCAGCCCGCGCCGCCAATCCAGGCGCAGATGATGCGAGCTTTATCGCCAAGGACAATCTCGGCCGAGTCGGTGAGATCGTAGCTGCGGCCGAACACCATGCAGATGGCAAAGAACAGCGACGGCAGAATGACCGATGGACGCCAGGTGTCGCCACGGCCAAAGAACACGTAGCGAAACGGCAAGGTGAGCAGGCAGGCAAGTGCAAGCAGCATGACCGCGTCGGTATGGCCGGCAAACGAGAGGAGCACCTCGTAGCACACGTACAGCATGCCCGAGGCTTTGGGGTCAATCGCCAAGACTGCGTTGCTCGACACCGGGGCAGGATCGATGGAAAACGCCGTGGTCGCCAACAGCGCGAGCAAAAATGCGATGAGCGTCTGCTTGGCGGGGTAGCGCTTAAACCAGACGATGCGGGCAGCGTCGCGCGCAGCCGTTGTGGAGAGGTCGGAATCCTTCACAGTCCGAAAGCCTTTCTAGAAACCTGCCAAAAAGGGACAGGTTTATTTTGGCAGGTTTTATCTGGGGAAACGTTACGGTTCTGTCATCGTCACCCAGCGAACCACCACAAAGGTTCCTGTCCCCTTTGTGGTGGTTTTGGTGGTTAGGCGTCCAGGTAGACGCGCTGGGGCTGGTTGCGGCGACGAGCAAAGATGATGAGCGCCAGGCCCGCGATTACGAGCGGCAGGCTCAGCAACTGGCCCATGGTGATAACGCCACCCAGTAGATAGCCCAGCTGCGCATCGGGCACGCGCACAAACTCAATGAGGAAGCGGACGATGCCGTAACCCATCACAAACACGCCCATAAACGTGCCTTGGGGCAGTAGCGGCTTTTTGCGGCTGAGCACCTGCAGAATGCAAAAGAGCACGATGCCCTCAAGAAATGCCTCGTAGAGCTGGGAGGGGTGACGCGGCATATCGCCCGCGGTGCCACCGAAGACCACGCCCCAGGGCAGATCGGTCGGCTTGCCCCACAGCTCACCGTTGACAAAGTTGGCACAACGGCCCAGGCACAAGGCCAGCGGCGCGCCTATGACGGCAAGGTCTGCCAAAGTCCATGCGTCGAGCTTGTACATGCGGCACACGAGCACGCCGCCGATAACGCCGCCCACCAAACCGCCATGGAAGCTCATGCCGCCCTCGTTGGTGGCAAAGATCTCGAGCGGATGCGCCCAGTAGTAGCCGTCGCCGTAAAAGATGACGTAGAACAGGCGGGCGCCAATGATAAGGCCAAAGACCACGCCGACCACGACACTCGTCAGGTCGTCGACCGTAATGTCAAAACCCCAGCGACGCTGCGTGCGGTACATGACGACCGCCGTGAGCAGGGCGCCGACCACGTAGGCCAGGCCGTACCAGTAGATGGTGATGGGGCCCGCCGAGATCGCGACGGGATCAAGCATATGGTAGAGGTCGTTGAGCATATCGGTCCCCCTGCTCCCTACATACAAATGCGGCCGCGGGCCTTGCGCTCGCAGCCGCATATTCGGGCGTGACGTCTATGCGGAGCATATCGCCCGCAGCTTTCACTTCTTAGAACGGCGCATACTCGTCGTACAGGTCATCGGTCTCGCCGGAGGCATTGACCTGCTCGACACGCGTAACGCCGGGCACGTGCTCCTTGAGGATACGCTCGATGCCCATGGAAAGCGTCAGGGCGCTCATGGGACAACCGGCACAGGCGCCCTGAAGCTCCAGCTTGACGACGCCCTCGTCGTCGACGCCCACATACTCCATGTCGCCGCCGTCGGCCTGTAGGTTGGGGCGAATCTCTTCAAGAACCTTCTTAAGCAGCTCTTCGTTAACAGCCACAGGGGCTCCTTTCTCACAATAACGCGGGCGCGCCCGCGGACAGAGCTATGTTACTACAGCCGTGTACCCGCTCACGAGCCGTCCATGCGCGCGAACACGACTTTCACGAGCAGTCAATTTGGGACGGGGCTTTTTAGCTGCTTTTGTCGGCGCCCGGCGCTAGTACACGCCGCCGCTACTGCTGAGCCCGCCCCTCGGTGCCGATGTGAACATCGACGATAACCTGGCGGTAGCTGATGCCACAGGAGTCGAGGATGCGGCGGCTGATGCGTCCGTCATCGGTGTCGGCGTACTTGTTGTCCAGGTAGACGACCTCGCCCACGCCCACCTGAGCCAAAATCTTGGCGCAGTCGTGGCACGGGAACAGCGTGACGTAGACCGTGGAACCCTCGAGGTCCTTGAGCGAGCCACGGTAGTTGAGCACGGCATTGGCCTCGGCATGGACCACGTAGTTGTGCTTGTCCTGCAGCGGGTCGTCGCTCGTACCCCACGGGAAAAAGTCGTCGTTGAGCGCCGAGGGTGTACCGTTGTAGCCCACCGAAAGGATGCGGTGGTTGGTGTTGGCGATGCACGCACCCACCTGCGTGTTGGGGTCCTTGCTGCGGCGCTGCGCGGCGATGGCCACGCTCATAAAGAACTCGTCCCAGCTAATGACGTCCAGGCGCTTGCCTGACGAAGTTTGATGAAGATCGTCCGACATGACAGACACCTCCGTAATCGCAATAGTTCGACCCATTGTAGCAGGTGAAAGGTGGAGGCGTTTGTCCCACCGGCGCCCTCACTTTTACACGCGGCGGGGCTTTTGGTTGATGCGGTAGAGCTCGGCCAGTCCCCGCAACGTCAGCGCGTCGTCGACCGTCAGACTGTGACCGACCAGCGACGCGAGTGCCTCGGCATCGTCGCCGGTAATGACGATGGGCACGTTGCCTTCCCCCGCGGCCTTGGTCGCGCGCATCTCGGCGAGCACCATGTCGAGCATGCCGTCGATGCGGGCTACCTCGCCCAAGACCACGCCCGAGCGCATGGCCTCGCGCGTGTTGCGGCCGATCACATGCGTGGGCGCCGAAGGCTCGACCTGCGGCAGACGCGCCGCAGCGGCCGAGAGCGAGCGGGCGCCGAGCGCCAGACCCGGCGCGATGACGCCGCCCACAAAGGTACCGCACGCGTCGATGACCTCGATATTGGTCGTCGTGCCCAGGTCGATCACGATGCACGGAGAGCCGTAGACGGCACGGGCCGCCACGGCATCGGCGATGCGGTCGGGGCCGATCTCGGCCGGGTCGTCGTAGTGCACGGGCATGCCGGTCTTGAGGCCCGGCCCCACGGTGAGCACGCGCCCCGTGCAGGTACGGGAAAGCGCCGCCTTCCACGGGCGCTCGAGCGCCGGCACCACGCAGCTCAGCACGGCCGCCGTGGGCACGAGCGCGCCGGGCATGCCCGCATCAGCCGCCAGCGCGGCCATGACTTGAGCGAGACGCATACGCGCTTCGTCGGCCGTAATGCTCGATGGCGTCGTGATCTCGCACGTCGCAAGCGGGCATTCCTGCGCCGCGGCCGAATCCTCTGCAAACAGGCCAAAGCGAATGAACGTGTTACCCACGTCGACCGTCAATATATATGCGCACCCATTAAGCATCGTCGGCGCTCCTTTCGTCTGCCCAGCAGTATATCGCCTACCTAAACCAGTCATCCCAAAATGACTAGGTTGCGGCTATACTGATGCGCGGTCGTTTGCGAGCTCACGCGACGGCCTTTGGTAACCCGACTTCCCGCGCCGCATCCGTAGCGGCGCTCCCGGGGGAAGCGGATATACGCAAAGGAGTTCAATATGAGCAATCCCTCGAACCGCGCCTCGATGCGCGGGCAACTCACGCTGCGCGGTGTCGTCATCGGCGTCCTTGGCTGCGTGATCATCACGGCAAGCTCGGCCTACACGGCCCTCAAGATGGGCGCCCTCCCCTGGCCAATCATTTTCGCTGCCGTCATCTCGCTGTTCTTCCTGAAGCTCATGGGCAACGCCAGCCTCAACGAGGCCAACGTCACCCACACCATCATGTCCGCGGGCGCCATGGTCGCCGGCGGCCTGGCGTTTACCATCCCGGGCGCCTGGATGCTGGGCTATGCCGACCAGATCAGCTGGCTCGACATGTTTATCGTGGCGCTCGCCGGCACCATCCTGGGCCTGCTGGCCACCGCGCTCATCCACCGTCACTTTATCGTGGACGCCGCGCTGGAGTTCCCCACCGGCAACGCCGCAGCTCAGACCCTACGCGCCACCGAGGCCGGCGGCAAGACCGGCAAGCAGCTCTTTGGCTCCATGGCCATCGCAGGCATCTACAGCGTGCTGCGCGACGCCCTGGGCGTGGTGCCCAGCATGCTGTGCACGCTCAACATCCCCGGCGTGATCTTTGCCATCTACAACTCGCCCATGCTGCTGTCCATCGGCTTCCTCGTGGGCTTCGCCCCGGTCGCCTTCTGGTTTGCCGGCGCGCTGCTGGGCAACTTTGGCATCATCGTAGGTGGCACCGCTGCCGGTCTGTTCGACGTTGTGACTGCGCAGGGCATCGTCAAGTCCCTGGGCATGGGCCTCATGATGGGCTTTGGCGTCGCCGTCGTCCTCAAGGACATCCTGCCGCAGGTCGCCGGCATCGTCCGCGGTCTTGCCGCCGACAGCTCCACCGACACCGACGAGCAGTCGCTCATCTCGGGCTCCCTTAAGCTCGACGCCGGCATCATCGGCCTGGGCGCTGCCGCCATCGCCGTGATCATCGCCATCGTGCTTGACCTTGGCCCCGTTCCGGCCGTCATCGTGACGCTGTTCACCTTTGTCACCACCATCATGAGCGCGCAGAGCTGCGGCCAGACGGGTATTGACCCCATGGAGATCTTTGGCCTCATCGTTATGCTCATCGTGGCGGCCTTTGCACAGATCGCTCAGGTCAAGCTGTTCTTTATCGCCGGCATCGTAGCCGTGGCGTGCGGCCTTGCGGGCGACGTCATGAACGACTTTAAGGCCGGCGCCGTGCTGGGCACCAACCCGCGTGCGCAGTGGATCGGCCAAGCCATTGGCGGCGTCGTGGGCGCCCTGGTCGCCGCAGCCGTCATGGTCGCGCTCGTCACCGCCTATGGCCCGGACGCCTTTGGCCCCGACAAGAGCTTCGTTGCCGCGCAGGCAAGCGTCGTCGCCACCATGGTCTCGGGCATCCCGAGCGTGCCGTGGTTCGTTGGCGGCTTTATCGCCGGCATCGTCATGTACTGGCTCGGCATTCCGGCCATGATGATCGGCCTGGGCGTGTACCTGCCGTTCTACATGTCACTCACGGCATTCCTGGGCTCCTGCGTCAAGCTCGCCTACGATAAGTGGTCCGCCCACCGCGACGCCACCGCTGGTCTTTCTGACGAGGAGAGGGCTGCCAAGGATGCCGCCTTCCAGGAACAGGGCCTGGTTGTCGCCAGCGGCCTGCTCGGCGGCGAGTCCATCGTCGGCGTTATCCTGGCGTTTGTCTCCGTGGGCTTAAGCCTGCTGGGCTAAACCCAATAACAACGCACCCGTGCAGAGCGCGGGGTCGGAATCAAACCGGCCCCGCGCTTTTTTGTCTATTTGACTCTTATGATCCTCACGGCGTTTTTAGTCATGCCGATTGGCCTGACTCCCAGGTCAACAAACCCTGTCTGACACCTTGCTCAACGCGGTGTAGAGTAAAGACGACGGGCGGGATACGCGGCACGTGCCAGAACGAGGTGGACATGGAACTCGACAAACAACAGATCAAGCGACTACGCGAACGCCATCACCGGCGCCACGGCATCCGCCCTGCCCATAGTGAGGCTGCCGAGCAGGCTGGTCGCTTTTTAAAGCGCGCGTTCAACATTCGCGAGGGACGCGCGCCCTATCACGTGATCCGCAAGCGTTTTGTAAACGGGGCGCGTCTGACTGGCTCCCACCTATGCATCCTCATCATCGCCATGCTCATCGCAAGCATCGGCCTCGATATCGATTCGGACATTGCCATCGTGGGCGCCATGCTCATCTGCCCGCTTATGGGCTCGGTCCTTGCCATGGCATACGGTATTGCAACGCTCGACCGCGAGATCACCGTCGAGGCCATTGCCAGCCTCGCACTGCAGATGGTCTTTTGCCTGGTCACGTCCACGCTGTACTTTAAGCTCTCGCCCCTTGGCACCACCACGGCGGCCATCATCGACAATTCGACACCAACTGTGTGGGACCTTGCCGTCGCGCTCGCGGGCGGCTTTGCGGGCGGGCTGGGCAACTCGCGCGATCAGGAACCCGCCACGCTCATCGCCGGCGTGGCCGTGGCGACCGCGCTCATGCCGCCCCTGTGCGCGGCGGGCTATGGCATCGCCATCGCAAGCGGGTCGCTGTTTCTCTCGGCGCTCTACGAGTTTGGCATCAACGTGGTCTTTATCGCACTGGCTGCCGAAGCCGTGCTGCTTCTTTTGCGCGTGCCGCTCAAGCGCGACCTGAACGGCGACGGTATTGTGACTGCTGAAGAAAACGCCGAGGTCGACGAGCTATCACGCAAGGTGCGCCGCCGCATTATTGTGGGCACGGTGATCTTTTCCATCCCCTGCATCGTAATGACGGCGGGCTCCATTGGCTCGGCGCAGGCCGGCGTGCAGGACGGCTACGGCGTCACCGAGACCACACGCGAGCTTGCCGCGGTGCTGCCGGGCTTTAAGGATTACACCGTCGCCGTCGAGACCTCGGCTACCGAAGGCGAGGAGGAGGGCATCGTCGAGCGTGAGATTGTCGCCCATGTGACGACAGGCGAGGCGCTTGGGGCACACGACCGTCACGTCGCCCGCAAGCTCATCGACCTCAATGTGCCCGAACTCGATCGCGTGGAGTTCGATGTGAAGTGATGCAGAGCGCGGGATGAATGCCCGCACGGACGCAAGTTACGACGAGGCGCAGATACGATACGGACACGAGCAAATGGCGGGGCGCAGTTCGCACCCGCGCCCCGCTCGCTGTTTTATTGCCGTGAATCAACTGTCCGAATCGACCTCGCCAGACTCCACCGTAAACGCCGGATCGGTGCTCACAAGATAAAATCGGGTCACCTCAGTATTTCTAATTAGGTAAATCTGCCCTTGATTGCGTCGGCGCGATATATATGCAACGTGAACCGTGCCGAACTCTTCGCCGTTTTCCTTCTTTAATACCAGGATATTGGGATCGTCCGTACGCTTAAACTGCCCGTCAACGCAGCTGCCGTCTTTGTCGACCAGTTGCCACCGATGGTTATCCTCTTCAAGAAAGGCCAGGGTTTCCAGACTCGTCTTGTCGTCCCGATAGTAACCGTCAATGGCAAACCCTTCGGAAGCGCACTCCTGCATATAGGACGTTTCTCGGCTTATAGCAAACAGCCCTGTAGCGCCCAGGAGCACAGCCAGGCAGACCACTGCAAGGGTTATCGAAATAGCACGGCGGCCCATGTTAGCCCAACCGATAGTTGTTTAACGGAGCGCGAAACATACCTGGAACCTCCAATGTCAGGGGGGAACGTCCCCAGCAGGCTGGCGACAACTATATGCTTCTTTTATCAAACCATATGGCTGCCACTCGCGGAGGGGGTATCGGCGAGCGGCGTGTTTTCATACTCCATTGGTCAAACCTAAGCGCAGCCCTACAGCTCGTACTTGTACACGCGGTAGATATACTTTTTGGCTTCCATCTCGTAGGTAGCGATGGGCAGGCCGTAGCGATCGTACTCGGTAAAGGTCTTGGCCTGGCCCGATGCCACGAGCATGCTGCTCGAATTGCCGACGCGCTGAGTGCTGCTGACGTAGCCCGAGAACGGCACCGCGATCTGGTCTTCGAGCTCGTAGGTGCGCGCGATCTCATCCACCGTAAAGATGCGCCCAAACGAATGCGTTCCCTTACTGTAGTCGGTCACCACCGCGGCGCCCAGCTGGCCCCAATCGAACTTGGGGTAGCTCTCGGCCGCACCAAAGTTGTTGTCGTATAACAGCACTTGGTAGCGACCAATCACGGTCGTCTCGTCGTTTGGCAGATAGGTCACACTGTGCTGGCCTGCGTTGAGCGAAAAATCGCCTTGGGCCTGCAGCAACTTGTCCTCAAAGCCCGAGCCGGCCCATTGTCACTCCTTTCTATTTCTGGGTCCATCTTCTCACTGTTGGCGGCCGGAAATGATCCGTTTTCCTCCGACCCCGAGGGATCATTTTTAGTACTTGAAGAAGCCCTCGCCCGAGCTTTCGCCCAGCTTACCTTCGTCGAGCATTTTCTTGAGGACGGACGCCATGGCCTTAAAGTTGTAGGGCATCATCATCTTCTTGAGCAGCGGGCTCACCAGGCCCGGGACCTTCTGATACTGCATAACGATGTTGTACGCCGTCTGGATGCCCACGGTGTCGAATACGCGGAACGGGCCCTTGGGAGCGCCGGTGCCACGCGTCCACGCGAGGTCGATGCTCTTGGGATCGCTCACGCCCGAGACGTACAGATCAAGGCCCGAAAGCAGCCACGGTACCAACATGGAGTTGAGCAGATAACCGTTCTTTTCCTTGTTGACGGGCAACGCCAGCATACGGATGTCGTTGGCAAAGTCGACGAGTTCATCGAAGTAGCGCTTGTCGGTCTGGTCCTGTGCCATGACCTCGGTCATGTTGTTCTTCCAGATAGAGTTGGCAAAGTGCAGCGACAGGTACTTCTCGGGGCGGCCAGTGTACTTGGCAAAGGTACTCGGCAGTAACGTGGAGGAGTTGGTCACGACGACGGTCTTTTGCGGAAGGACCGGGGCGAGCTTCTTGTAGAAGTCAATCTTTGCCTGGGTGTCCTCGGCCATAGACTCGATGACCAGGTCGGCGTCGGCCACGGCTTTGGCAAGATCAAGCTCTAGCTTGAGCGTGGAGTAGGCACGCTCAACGGCGGCGAGTGCCGCCTCCTTGTCGAAGGGCTTGCCGCTATCGGCGATACCGGAGCACCACTCGCCCGTGCCGTCCGCCATACCCTCGATTGCCGCGATGTACTCCTCGCGCACATGATCGATCTTGGGCTGGGTGCGGCCGATGCTGCCCTCGCTGCGCAGCCAAATCGTTACATCAAAGCCGCAGTAGGCAGCCTGAAAGGCAATCTGGCTTCCCAGCACGCCACCGCCGGCGACGCAAACGGTCTTGTAGCTCATGGGACGGTCCTCTCTTACGTAATTCCATAGATGTGTATTTATTCAACCGTAAGGAGGCCGCGAGCCGGGGGTGGGTTCTATAAACGGACGGTATTTCGCGGCGAACGGCTACATTTGTTCATTAACTCTCGATTTTGAGGCCATTTTTTGGCGCTGCTGAACCGCTGTTTTCGGAAGTGCGGGGAAAAATCGGGTTTCGCCGATCAGATCGGCTTTTTTGACAACAAAACCGCAGGTCGCGGGAGTCTAAAAAGGCGGTGTGCTCGGGAGGTTCGCGTTTTTCACCGCACTTCTGAAATACGAGCCCACGGAAGGCTGCAGCGAGATCATTTGCGCAACATATGTCCAGCAAAAACGGGTGGTAGCCGGTACGACTACCACCCGTTTGTCTTATATCCGGCTCGAAGTAGGCCAACTACTTCTTAATACCGCGCCCCAGACGCTTGGCGACCGATGCAACGGCCTCCTCACTGGCCGGTCCACAGCTCACGCAGCCATCATGGGCACGCATCTGGCCGGTGACCTCGTCCATCGCGAGCGGCGCCACCTTCTCGAGCTTAAAGCCTTTACCGGCGCGCATGTTTTCCTTGGCCACGCTAATCATGAGCTTAATGCGGTTGAGCTGGTTGACCTCGGACGCACCAGGATCATAGTCCACCGCGACGATGTTGCTCTCGGGGTGCTGGCGGCGTAGCTCCTTAATCACGGCCTTGCCCACCACGTGGTTGGGCAGGCACGCGAAGGGCTGCGTGCAGATGATGTTGGGCGCACCGTGATCGATCAGGTCGAGCATCTCGGCCGTGAGCAGCCAGCCCTCGCCCATGTTGTTGCACACCGAAAGCACCGTGCGGGCCTTGTCGGCCATGGTGCCGATGCGCTCGGGTGCCTCGAAGCGGCGGGACTTTTCGAGCATCTCCTCCACCGGTGTGCGCATCCAGTCCACGAGCTTGATGAGCGCCTGCATACCAGCGCGCGTGGTAGCAGAGCTTCCCAGCTCGTCCTTCTGCAGCTCGGCGTTGCTCATGGAGTACAGGAAGAAGTCGAGCAGGCCCGGCACCACGGCCTCGCAGCCCTCGCGCTCGATGACATCGACCACGTGGTTGTTGGCTGTGGGATGGAACTTGACCAAGATCTCGCCGACCACGCCCACGCGCGGCTTGGTGCCCTCGCCCACGAGCGGCATGGTGTCGAACGCGCGGATGGCCTCGCGGCACAGCTTGGTGTAGTTGTGGCGGTTGAACTTGGGCGCCAGCTTGCGGGCTCGTGCCATGTACTCCTCGTAGAGCGCGTTGGCGGCACCGGGCGTAGCCTCGTACGGGCGGCAGCGGTAGAGCATCTGCATCATCACATCGCCAAAGAGCACCGCGTACACGGCCTGCTTGAGCAGTGCCGGCGTAATCTTAAAGCCGGGGTTGTCCTCGCCGAGCGCCACGGCCGAAAGCGAAATCACCGGGATCTCGGGGTGGCCGCTCTCGCGCAGTGCCTTGCGGATGAGCGCGATGTAGTTGGTGGCACGGCAGCCGCCGCCGGTCTGGCTGATAACCACGGCCGTCTTGGACAGGTCGTACCGACCGCTCTCGATGGCCTCCATGATCTGGCCCGTCACCAGAATCGACGGGTAGCAAATGTCATTGTTCACGTAGCGCAAGCCGGCCTCGACGGCATCGTGGTCAGTCGAGGGCAGCAGCTCCAAGTTGTAGCCAGCACCGCGGAACACCTCTTTGACCAGGTCAAAGTGGATCGGCGCCATCTGCGGGCACAGAATGGTGTAGCCCTCCTCGCGCATCTGCTCGGTAAAGGGTACCTTGGGCCACGCGGTCGAAGCACTCTCACGCTGCGCCTCGAACGTGTACTTGCGGCTCGCGAACGCGGGGGCATCCGTGGAGGGCGCCACCGGCGCGGCATCGCCCTGCTCGTAGGCCTCGCCCGCGGCCGTGGCATCGGCCAGGCGCTCGGCCTCCTGGTCCTTGAGCGCGGCCATGAGCGAGCGGATACGAATGCGCGCGGCACCTAGGTTGGACACCTCATCGATCTTGAGCACGGTGTAGATCTTGCCGCTGGCCTCCAGGATCTCCTGCACCTGGTCGGTAGTCAGGGCATCGAGACCGCAGCCGAAAGAGTTGAGCTGAATCAGGTCCAGGTCGTTGCGCATCGTCACAAAACGGGCGACGGCGTACAGGCGGCTGTGGTACATCCACTGGTCAACGACGCGAATCGGACGCTCGGGCTTTACCAGATGCGCGAGCGAATCCTCGGTAAAGACCGCAAAGCCAAAGCTCGAGATAAGCTCGGGCAGGGCGTGGTTGATCTCGGGGTCGTTGTGGTAGGGACGGCCGGCGAGCACGATGCCGTGACCGCCGTGGTCCTCGACCCACTTAAGGGCCTCCTCGCCCATGGTCTGGATGTCCTCGTGGAAACGCGCATCGGCCTCAAAGGCAGCGTTGACGGCGGCATCGACCTCGGAGCGCGTGATCTTGGGACCGCGCACGCGACCGCGGCCGGCCTCAGCATCGGCCACGCGGTCGACGGCGAGCACCTGGTACAGACGGCGCTTGAGCTCGGTCTTGTCGTGATACGGCACAAACGGGTACAGGAACTCGATGTTCTGCTCGCGGATCTCGTCGATATTGAGCGCCAGCGCCGTGGGGTAGCTCATGACGATGGGGCAGTTATAGCAGTTGCCAGCCGTCGGATCCTCCTTGCGCTCCCAGCGCACGCACGGCATCCAAATGAAGTCGACATCGCGGTCGATAAGGTTCATCACGTGGCCGTGGCTCATCTTGGCCGGATAGCACACGCTCTCGGACGGCATGGACTCGATGCCCGCCTGGTAGGTCTTTTTGCTCGACTGGTCGGACAGCTGCACGCTAAAGCCCAGGCGTGTAAAGAACGCGTGCCAGAAGGGGTAGTTCTCGTACATGTTGAGTGCGCGCGGGATGCCGACGGTGCCGCGCGGGGCCTCGTCGGGGCTCAGCACCTCGCGGTTAAACAGCAACTCGTTTTTCTTTTTGAAGAGGTTGGGGGCCTCGGTCTTCTGCTTTTTGTGGCCGGCGCCCTTCTCGCAGCGGTTGCCGGTAATGAAGCGCCTGCCGCCGCCAAAATCGTTGACGGTGAGCTGGCAGTTGTTGGAGCAACGGCCGCAGCGGACGTGTTTTTGC
Source organism: uncultured Collinsella sp. (assembly GCA_902469665.1). Classification (GTDB taxonomy): domain Bacteria; phylum Actinomycetota; class Coriobacteriia; order Coriobacteriales; family Coriobacteriaceae; genus Collinsella. The sequence continues at coordinate 150,027 of CABRDE010000027.1, forward strand.
GTCACGGTGAGGTGCGCGATGTCCTCGGCCGAAAGGATGGTCGAAGTGCCGTTCGCGCCGGCGCGATCGCGGGCGAGCAGGGCAGCACCATAGGCACCCATGCAGCCGGCGATGTCGGGGCGCACGGCGTGGACGCCGGTGAGCTGCTCAAACGCGCGCAGCGTGGCATCGGACATAAAGGTTCCGCCCTGAACGATCACCTGGCTGCCGATCTCCTTGGGGTCGCGCAGCTTAATGACCTTGAACAGGGCATTCTTGATGACGGAATAGGACAGGCCGGCCGCGATGTCGCCCACCGTGGCGCCTTCCTTTTGCGCCTGCTTGACGCGCGAGTTCATAAAGACCGTACAGCGACTGCCCAGGTCCACCGGGGCCTTGGCATGAATGGCGGCATCGGCGAACGCGCGCACGTCCATGTTCATAGAGACGGCGAAGCTCTCGATAAAGCTACCGCAACCCGACGAGCAGGCCTCGTTGAGCATGATGTGCTCGATGACGCCGTCCTTGACGCGCAGGCACTTCATGTCCTGGCCGCCGATATCCAGGATAAACTCGACGCCGGGCAGGAACGCCTTGGCGCCGCGCAGATGCGCGACGGTCTCGATCTCGCCGGAGTCGGCCTTGAGGGCCTCGATGAGCAGCGCCTCGCCATAGCCCGTGGTGGTCACGTGGCCGATGGTGCAGCCGGCGGGGATGTGGTTGTAGAAATCGGCCATGATGACCTTGGCCGTGCCTAGGATGTCGCCGTTGTTGTTGCCGTACCAGGTGTGCAGCAGCTGACCGCCCTCGCCCACGAGCGCGGCTTTCATGGTGGTGGAGCCGGCGTCGATGCCGATGAACACGCGGCCGGTGTAGCCGTCGAGCTTGCCCTTGGGGACGACCTCGGTGTCATGGCGGTTCTTGAACTCGGCAAAGTCCTCGTCGGTGGCAAAGAGCGGATCCAGACGCTCGACCTCGGCACCCTGTGTGTCACCCAGGGCATCGATGGCCTCGATGAGCTGCGGGAACGTGCTGAGCTTATTGGACTCGTGCGCCATGGCGGCGCCGCTCGCCACAAACAGGTGGGCGTTTTGGGGCACGATACGGTGCTCCTCGTCCAGGTTGAGCGTGAGGTAGAAGCGGTGGCGCAGCTCGGAGAGATACTGCAGCGGGCCGCCCAGGAAGGCGACGTTGCCGCGGATAGGACGGCCGCACGCCAGGCCCGAGATGGTCTGGGTCACGACAGCCTGGAAGATGGAGGCGGCTACGTCCTCGGGGCGGGCGCCCTCGTTGAGCAGCGGCTGGACGTCGGTCTTGGCAAAAACGCCGCAGCGGCTGGCAATGGGATAGATGGTGGTGGCGTTGGCCGCGAGCTCGTTAAGGCCGCTGGCATCGGTGTGCAGCAGGGTTGCCATCTGGTCGATGAACGCGCCCGTGCCGCCGGCGCAGGTGCCGTTCATGCGCTGCTCGATGCCGTTGTCGAAATAGATGATCTTGGCGTCCTCGCCGCCCAGCTCGATGGCAACGTCGGTGGCCGGGATAAGAGTCTCGACAGCGCGCTTGCTGGCGATGACCTCCTGGACAAACTCCAGGTCGAGCCACTGGGACAGCAGCAGGCCGCCCGAGCCGGTAATGGCGCAGGTCATCTGGGCCGTCGGCAGCACGGTCGCAGCGCCCTCGAACAGGTCGCGGGCGCAGGCACGGACGTCGGTGTGGTGGCGCTGGTACTTGGCGTAGACGATCTGGTTGTCGTCGTTGAGCACGGCAAGCTTGACGGTGGTGGAGCCCACGTCGATGCCCAGGTGCAGGTTGCCGTGGGCGGCCTCGGGGTTGAAGATTGCGCCTTCGGGGGCCTGGGCGGCGGTGGCGACTGCGGGCTCGGTGGCGGCGGGCTCGCTAGCGACGGACGTCTCCCCTGCCGCATTCTTGGCATCGGCAACTGCCTCGGCAACTTTCTCAGCAGCCGCGGTCGCGGCCTTCTGCGCGACATCCACCACGGCGGGCGCGGCCTCGCGTGCGGCAGCGACCACGCGGTCCTTAATGCCCTCGACGAGTTTGCTCATCTGTCTCTCCTCTTAGTTGTTGGACTCGACGGTTGCGGTGGTGTCGACCGCGTCCTCGAGCTGCAGGTTCAATAACTTCAGGCCGTATTCCGGCACGTTGATATCGATGGGTTGGCCATACAGGTCGCCGGGGCGCACAAAGGCGATGACCGTCATGATGCGCGCCATGGTCTCGGGCGATTCGGTGAGCCCACGCTCAAACCAGCGCTGAATCAGGCCGACCTCGGCACTCACGACGTAGGTGACGTAGTAGTCAAAGAACGTGCCCAGCGCCAGGCCCAAAATGCCCGTCTGCGCACGCGGCACCACAGCCTCACGCGCGGTATCGATAATCCTTTTAATGAAGGCCTGGTCGCCGCCCGGACCCAGCAGCGCACCGATTAAGTCGCGGTTGGCCGCAAGATAACGCAGCAGCTCAACCGAACCGGGCGCCGGCTCGAGCTCATCGATGTTGTGATAGAGATCGGGCAGCTGAGCTGCGGTGATGAGCTCAATGCGCTCACGGATCTCGGCCAGCAAGCCGTCCTCGATTTGATTGATAAAGTCGGGGATATCGCGGTAGTGCGAATAGAACGTGCGGCGCGTAAGGCCAGCGCGCTCGGTGAGCGACGCGACATTAATGCGCGAAAGGTCGCCGCTTTCGGCAAGCTCGCTGGCAAGTGCCTGGCGAAGGGCACGCTGCGAGCGAAGGGACCGGCGATCGCATTTCTCGAGCTGGGACAAACGTCCTCCTTGTTACTCAGCCTGTGCGCTATTGCACAGTGCGAGTATTATTGCACACCGTGTGCATCAACACGTAAAGGCAATATTTGGGATGTGACGAAGGGGCAGCCTCTTTGTCACATTCAGCGACCGCCTAGGTTGTGCCAGTTGTGCCTGGCTTTTGGAGCGGCATTGCTGATTGTTCAAAATGTCATTCGTGGGTAGAATAGTGTCGACGGCAGCCCAAGTTCTGGAAAGCTGGGCAGCGCCGTTGTTTGCATTAGGGGGTCAACGCCTTAGCGGCGGCGACCCCTTCTGTTGCGCTTCGAACGCTGCTTGAGTGCCTCGGAAAGGCCGACGAGCGCCGTGAAGAACGAGACCAAAGCGGTCAGAAGTCTCACGAAATCAATCAAATCGGTCATGGGCATCACCTCCCATCAGGTGGAGGGCGCTGCCCGGCACATGGAACTGCCGCCAACGATACCGATTCTATCAAAGCGTAGTTGTATATGCGAATATATGTTCGTATTCCAAGAACACAGACCCCTGTGACAAAGGGGCTGCCCCTTTGTCACATTATTCGATGACGGTGCGAGAGTTTTGCTTGCGCATGGTGGCGAACATGTGTTTGGGGACGGCATGGACCATGCAGCTGCCGATGGTCGCGCTCGCGGCGGCCTTAGCTGCATCGCTTGCGTTTTTGGTCGCGTAGCTGTGGCGGAAGCGCTTGAGCATGGCAATGTCGTTGCCGCCGTCGCCATAGACCGCGACCTCGTCCTCGGCAATACCGTAGTAGCCCGCCAGCCACGCCACGCTCTCGCCCTTGTTGCACGCCACATCCGTGATCTCGAACATCACCGGATCGAACGGCGCGTTGACCACGCGGTCCGATCGCTCGGCCAAATACGCCTTAAGGTCGCGCTCCAGCTCGGGCGAGGTCACGCGACAGTTGATCTTACACACATCGTGGCGCAGGATGTCACTGATCGACTGGTCGAAATACTGCTCCTCGTGATAGCCGCCACGTGCACGCATGCCGCGCATCACGATGCGCTTGATAGGGCTGTCCTTTTTAAAGCCCGCCTGATGCATCTCAAACGATCCGCTCGAAAACATGCCATCGGGCGTGGAACAATCAAAGCAAATGTCCGGGAACGCCTTGAGCAGCTCCTCGGTAACCTGCGAGTCGATGGTCCAGGTCTTGAGCACCTCGCCATGGCTGTTGCGCACGATGGATCCGTTAGAGCAGCAGGCGTCGAGTGCCAGACCTGTAAAGCCATGTTCGCCGACCGGCAGCGTCGAGCGTCCGGTTGCGGGAACCACATGCAGGCCAGCCTCGGTCAGCTCGCGAATGGCACGGCGGATGGTCCCATCCGCCTCATGCAGGGCGTTCAGCAGCGTTCCGTCTAAGTCACTCGCAAACATCTTGATCATGGGCGTGCCTCTCCTTCGTCTGCACGATATTGTAGACGAAGGAGAGGCACGCCCGTCAGGCGAAAGATTGTCCTACACCGCGGCGGGGCCGTGTTCGCCGGTGCGAATGCGGATAACGTCCTCGACCGGCTCGACCCAAATCTTGCCGTCTCCAACGGCACCGGTGCGTGCAGCGTTACAGATGATGTCGACAATGCCGTCGACATGCTCATCGGCACAAATGAGCGTGAACTGCACCTTAGGGATCGTGTTAACAAGCAACTCGTTGCCGCGCACGTATTCCTTCCAGCCATGTTGCGCACCGCAGCCCTGCACCTGGTTGATGGTCATACCACGAACATCAGCAGCAAACAGCGCGTCTTTAAGAACCTCAAGCTTCTCAGCACGAACGATCGCCGTAATTTTCTTCATAGTGAATTCCTCTCAATAATCAACGTATCCCTTTACATGAGACGCGGGTTTCCCAGGTGCCGCAAACCAACCTCAGAAATCAAAAAGTTCAACTGACTGGTCTTAGCAGGTTTCCCAGGTGCCGCAGATTGCCGTGAAAGAGGAGCGAAGCGTACTTAAGTACGTGAGCGACGATTGAACGGCAAGGTGCGGTGCTTGGGGAAGCTGCTAATCGAGTCCGGAGAACGAGGGATAAGCGCTCTCGCCGTGCTGGCTTGCATCCAGGCCCAGTGCCTCGTCGGCCTCGTCCACACGCAGGCTGCCGTGGAACAGCGCCTTGACCACCGCGGCGATCACCAAATCGAGTACCAGTACAATCGCGACCGTCACCACAATGCCCAAGATCTGCGAGATGAGCAGCGACGCGTCGCCCGTGTAGAACAGGCCGCCCTTACCGGTCCGCGAGAGCTCCGGCACGCAGAACAGGCCCGTGAGCACGCCGCCCAAGATGCCGCCAATGCCGTGGCAACCGAACGCGTCGAGCGCATCGTCGTAGCCGAACTTGGTCTTAAGATGGCTGATGGCCAAGTAGCAGACGGGCGAGACGATCAGGCCCATGACCAGCGCCGCCCACGGCTCGACAAAGCCCGCACCCGGCGTGACCACCACAAGGCCCGCAACCAGACCGGTGCTGGCGCCCACCAGCGTGGGTCGACCGGTGTGCACGCGCTCGACGGCAAGCCACGAAACCATGCCCGCCGCGCTGGCCGTCACGGTGTTGAGGATGGCAAGTGCCGCCACGGCGTCGGCCTTAAACTCGCTGCCGCCGTTAAAGCCAAACCAGCCAAACCAAAGCAGGCCGGCGCCCAGCGCCACAAACGGCACGTTATGTGGACGGTAGCTCACCATGCCAAAGCCACGACGACGGCCAAGTATTAAGCAAAGGATCAGGCCGGTAAGACCGGACGAAATGTGCACCACGTCGCCGCCAGCAAAGTCGAGCGCGCCGATAATGTCACCGATAAAGGAGCCCTCGCCGCCCCAAACCATGTGGGCAAGCGGCGCATAGACCACGAGCAGCCAAATGCCCAGGAAGGCCGCCATGGCACCAAACTTAACGCGGCCGGCCAGGCTGCCCGTGACGATAGCGGCAGTGATCATGGCAAACGCCATCTGAAAGGCGATGTTGATGATCTGAGGGTAGACGACACCGTCCGCAGCATTGCCCTCGGCCGCATGAAGCACCTGGTTGAGTACCGGCAGGCACAGCAGCTGGTCAAGGCCCCCAATAAACGGGCTGGAACCGTCGCCGCCGTAGGCCAGCGACCAGCCGGCAACAATCCACAGCACACCAACCAGCCCAATAGCGCCAAAGCACATGAGCATGGTGTTAATGACATTTTTGCGCCTGGACAGGCCGCCATAGAAAAACGCCAGACCCGGTGTCATTAAAAACACGAGCATGGTGCAGATGAGCATAAACGTTGTCGAACCCGTATCGTACATTCGCTCTCCCTTGGTCGCATGAACGTTGTCGGCGCCCATAATGCGGCTGAGGGACAACTGGTGTAGACCAGATACGGCGTTGTTAAACGCAGCGTTGTCGAATGGAAACGGTGCCGCAATCTTGGAAACGGCGCGGCAACGGACGCGAAACGGACGGGAAATACGCGAGCAAGGAAGCCGTGAGCGTGCCCGTCCCGGCTAGTGGCGGAACAGCTCGCGGGCTCGGTCACGGAGGTCGGTAGCTCGGATGACGCCCTCGTAGCGGTTGATGCGCAAGCGCGGGAAGGCATTGAAGAAGCGCAGGTCGCGTCGGCTGAGCGACACGCTTGGCACCGGACGACTCATGCGCTTGCCGGCAAGGCGACGGCTGAGCGACGGACGTGGCATGTTCGGCGCGGCATCGGCCACGCGGCGGGCGGCAAGCGCCAGGCCGCGAGCACCATCCGCGATAAACGTCGGCATCGAAGCCTTCTCGCGCAGGGCATCGAGCGTCGCATCGCCCAGCTCCGCCAGCCACGCGTTAACGGCACGGCTGCGGATGTGCGTCTGTGCCACCGAGTCAATCGTAGAATCGGGAATACGTTCGAGCATTGAGTCCGAGGCATCGGCAAGCGACTCATTGATGCGGTCGGCAAGGTCGGCCCGGACGCGCTCCAGCTGATCAGACAGACGCCGCCAGCTCGCCAACGAGCACACCGCGTCGACCATCATCGCGACCGCGACGATAAAGGCGGACAGTCGCACAATCAGCACCGGCAGATGGCCAAGCAGCCCCAGCAATGCCGGCTCCACTAAACGGCAAATACACAACGCACCTAAGCCAAACGCGCAGGCCCAGTACAGACAGATGCGTCCGTGCAGGTTAAACGGCAGGTGCGAGTAATCCCAAAAGCGAGCGCCCGTTGTTTTTTCCAACAGCACGCCCACGCCGTACTCAATCACGCTGCATACGAGCGCTGCAGCGACAAACTGGCTCGAGGCATCCGGAATCCCGCGCAACAGCAGCCAGCAGGCAATGCCGCCCACACCATAGATAGGACAACACGGCCCCAGCAAAAAGCCACTGTTGGCAAATCGTCCGTGATTGAGCATGGCGCATACTGTCGACTCCCATGCCCAACCGCAAAACCCGTAAAAGGCAAACGAGAGCACCAGTGCCGAGAGTGGGCAGGCGGCAAGCGTCGCGCCGCAAAACGCAGTATCAATCGCGGTCCCCACCGTCTACCCTCTCCTCTTTTCGCTCGATGCTTTACTCGCGCTATCGTCCGTCTCGTCCTTGCGCGGCAGGCGGCCGGCGACCGTCTCACGCAGAGCACACCATTTATCCGCTAGGCACACAATCCATGCCTCACGACACGTCGGCGGCACCAGCACCAGCGGAAACATATGCCGCACGATAATATTCCGCTCGCGCGGCGTCAGCTCAAAATCTTCTTCCGCACGCGCCAGGGCAAAAAACGGGTGGCGAAAGCCATGCAGCCGATGGCTTGGGTCGGAATCGTGCCAATCGTAGAGAAAGTAATCGTGCAACAGGGCCCCGCGCAGCAGCGAGGCACGGTCGACCGAAATGCCAGCACGGCCCAAGTGCTCGGCAAAGGACAGACTCGCGCGCGCTACCGAAGTCACATGTGCATACACCGTCACATCGCCATGCTGGATAAACTCGCGCGTCAGGTCCAGACGGCCCGCCTGCGCCAGTTGACGGGCAGCATGGTCTACTTCGCACGCGATTTTCTCGGCACGAACGGCATCGGACATGCTGCCTCCTTCCAGCGGCTCACGGCGGCAAGCCACGGCTTGTGCACAATCGATAAAAACATCATGGAACACATCAGTATGGCATCGGACAAAACGTTTTGCCCCACCAGTTGGCGAATTACCGCGCCGCCGTCACATATCAAACGCCAAAATGTGCGAGACTGTCTTGTGCAATTGTGCCGGCCAAGGGAGTGCCGGCGCACGATTCGCATGGAGTAACCCACAACGATGCTGCTTACGCAAACGACAACGCCCGAGGACGTCAAGGCTCTTAATCGTGCCGAGCTCCCACAGCTCTGCGACGAGATTCGCCACGCCATCCTCGAAAGCTCCGCCGCCGTCGGCGGGCACGTTGCCCCCAACCTGGGCGTCGTTGAGCTTACGGTCGCGCTCCATCGCGTGTTTAACTCCCCTATCGACAAGATTGTCTTTGACGTTTCGCACCAGACCTACGCCCACAAGGCGCTGACTGGGCGCGCGTACACTTATATCGATCCGGAGCGCTTTGGCGAGGCCTCTGGCTTTGCCAATCCCGACGAGTCCGAGCATGACCTGTTCGCCATGGGGCATACCTCGACCTCGGTGAGCTTGGGCTGCGGCCTTGCCCACGCGCGCGACCTGGCGGGCGATGCGTACAACGTCATCACCATCATTGGCGACGGCTCGCTTTCGGGCGGCCTGGCGTTTGAGGGCTTTAACAATGCCGCCGAACTCGATAGCAACCTGATCATCATCGTCAACGATAACGACCAGTCCATCGCCGAGAACCACGGTGGCCTGTATCGCAATCTGGCCGAGCTGCGCGCCAGCAACGGCACCTGCGAGCGCAACGTTTTCCGCGCGATGGGGCTCGACTACCGCTATCTGGACGCCGGTAACGATGTGTTGGCCCTAGTCGACGCGCTGCAGGAACTGCGCAATATCGATCATCCCATCGTGCTGCACGTCTCCACCGCCAAGGGCAAGGGCTTTGAGCCGGCCCAGAGCGACCCCGAACGCTGGCACCACGTGGGTCCGTTTGACATGGCGACTGGGCGCAAGCTTTGCCCGGGCCATCCGAGCGAGCCCGCGCCGCGCACCTATGCCGACATTACGGGCGAGACGCTCAGCGCCGCCATCGAGCGCGATCCGCAGGTCGTTGGCATCACGGCCGCCACGCCCTACATTATGGGCTTTACACCCGAGCTTCGCGCTGCCGCCGGCAAACAGTTCGTCGACGTGGGCATTGCCGAGGAGCACGCCGTGACCTTTGCCACCGCGCTTGCGCGCTCGGGCGCCAAGCCAGTCTTTGGTGTGTACGGTACGTTTTTGCAGCGCGCCTACGACGAGCTGTGGCACGACCTATGCCTCAACGACGCCCCCGCAACCATTTTGGTGTTTGGTGCGTCAATCTTTGGCACCACGTCCGAGACGCATCTTTCGTTCTTTGATATTTCCATGCTGGGCGGTCTTCCCAACATGCACTACTTGGCGCCGGCCTGCATGGAGGAATATCTGTCCATGCTGAGCTGGTCGCTCGACCACCGCGAGCATCCCGTGGCAATCCGCGTACCGGGCATCGGCCTGGTAAGCCACCCCGACCTTGCGCCCGCCGAAGACACCGACTACAGCGCCGTTCGCTACAACGTGGTGCGTCAGGGCCGCGACGTTGCCGTGCTCGCGCTTGGCGATTTCTTTGAGCTGGGTGAGCGCGTGGCAAACCGTCTGACTGCCGAGTACGGCATCGAGGCCACGCTCGTCAACCCGCGCTTTGCAACCGAGCTCGACCGCGAGTTCCTCGACAGTCTTGCCGCCGAGCATCGCGTTGTCGTCACCCTCGAGGACGGCATCTTGGACGGCGGCTGGGGCGAGCGCGTGGCATGCTATCTGGCATGCACGCCGTTGCGCACGCGCACCTTTGGCATCGCCAAGGGCTTTCCCGACCGTTACGATCCCAACGAACTGCTCGCGCAGAACGGCATGACGGTCGAGAACATGGCCGCCGAAGCCGTAAGGCTACTGAACGAGTAAGAAAACCTCCGCAAGAGAAGCACCCCTGCGGAGGTTTTTATTTTCGCGACGCGATTATCTCAATCTGTAACATCTAGGGCCCGAATTTCCGTCTAACTGTTACAGATCTAGATAAGACGTCGTAGTCCCTGACCTTTGTCTCAATCTGTAACAGATAGAGACCTTTTGGCCGTCCAGATGTTACAGATTGAGACATTCGAATCCCCCTGAAGAGAAAATCTCGATCTGTAACAGGTAGAACCCATTTCCTCGTCTAACTGTTACAGATTGAGACAAAGCAGCAAGGCATGCCGCCGCACCGACCATGCCGTCTGCAAAGCGCTATCTCAGCTGCAATAAGCGACGTTTACCCAGATAAAACCTGCCAAAATAAACCTGTCCCTTTTTGGTAGGTAGAATTACCCATAAGGTAAGTATGTTTCTGAGTTATTTCGTGTTGACCCATTTGAGCGCGATAGGGTATAACTCTACTCAACCGCTAGGGATTTTATTGAGAAAGGCGTTCTACCATGAGCAAGAACCTCTCCCAGCAGGTCGTTCTCGACCGCCGCGGCTTTGTCGCCGCCACCTTCGCAACCGTCGCCGGCCTTGGTCTTGCCGGCTGCTCCGACACCAGCGCCGAGGCCGACAAGGGTTCCGCCGCCGGCTCTTCCAAGAGCTCCAATGATACCGAAGCTTCCACCACGCTCGACGCCAAGGCATTCGACAAGCTCGTCGACAACGGCCCCAAGGCCGATGACGACGCCATCGCCGCCAGCACCTGGGCCACAGCCGTCAAGGACGCCGGCGTCTTTAAGATCGGCGGCGTTCAGACCTCTACGCTCTTCTCTCTCCTCAACGAGAAAGACGGTCAGACCCGCGGCTTCGATGCCGGTATCGCACAGCTCCTGTCCAACTACATCCTGGGCGAGAACAAGGTCGAGATCACCCAGGTGACCTCGGACACGCGCGAGTCTGTCCTGCAGAACGGCCAGGTCGACGCCGTCTTTGCCACCTACACCATTACCGACGAGCGCAAGAAGCTTGTCTCCTTTGCCGGTCCCTATTACTACACGCAGCAGGCCATCCTGGTGCTTGCCGATAACGACGACATCAAGAGCGTCGAAGACCTGGCCGACAAGAACGTCGCCGTCCAGTCCGGCTCCAACGGCCCCGCCATCCTGGAGGAGTTCGCTCCCAAGGCCAGCCAGCAGGAGTTCAAGACCGACGAGGAGGCCCGCCAGGCACTCCAGCAGGGCCGCGTTGACGCCTACGTCATCGATAACAACATGCAGCAGAGCGCCTTGGTCCGCGAGCCCGGTAAGTACAAGATCGCCGGCAAGCCCTTCGGCAGCAAGGAGCCCTATGGCATCGGTCTGCCGCTCGATTCCGACGGCGTCGCCTTTGTCAACGACTTCCTTAAGAAGATCGAGGACGACGGCACCTGGACCGAGCTGTGGCAGATCTGCATCGGCGACCGTACGGGCGACACCAATGTTCCCGAGCTGCCCGAGGTCGGCGCCTAGACAGCGAGCCTAGTAACGGCCGCTGCGAAACCATACGGAAACGCATGATGCGCTTTATTGCGCTAAACTGTTTCCTCACTGAGTTGTCGGGGCTTCCGTACACACGGGAGCCCCTTTCCTTATCGGCGGGAGGTCCGCATGAGTCTCTCCGAACTCTGGTCGCTCTATGGCCAGAACTATATCGACGCGCTGCTAGCAACCTGGGGCATGACGCTTGAGTCGTTTGCCATCGCCATGGTGCTGGCCGTCGCCGTCACCGTGATGCGCGTGTCGCCGCTCAAGCCGCTGCGCATCTTTGGCGACCTGTATGTCCAGGTCTTCCGTAACATCCCCGGCATCGCGCTGCTCATCATCGTCGTCTACGCACTGCCGCCGCTCAAGGTCGTCCTGCCCTACCGCACCTGCGTTATCGTCGCCACGGTCCTCTTGGGCTCGGCCTTTGGCTCCGAGAACTTTATGAGCGGCATCAACACCGTCGGCGTCGGTCAGGTCGAAGCCGCACGTTCGCTCGGCATGAGTTTCAGCCGTATCCTCGCCAAGATCGTGATTCCGCAGGCGCTGCGCTCGAGCGTGTTGCCCATGACCAACCTCTTTATCGCCGTCATGCTCACCACCGCACTCGGCAGCCAGGTGCCGCTTAAACCGCAGGAGCTCACCGGCGTGGTGAGCTACATCAACACGCGCTCGCTCGGCGGCGTCGCCGCGTTCTTTATCTCGGCGCTCGGCTACCTGGGCACAGCCTTTGTGGTGAGCCACATTGGCAACCACATCGATAAGAAGGTGAGGATCCTCCGATGAGCAAGCACTCCTCCCCTGCGCTTACCATGCGCGATGCGCTCTACGAGGCTCCCGGCCCCAAGATGCGCGCCAAAATTCGCATCGGCACCGCCATCTCGCTTGTTGCCGTGGCCGCACTCGTCGTCCTGGTACTGCAGCGCTTTTATGTGACCGGCCAGCTTTCGGTCCACTATTGGTATTTCTTTACGCACCTCACCACCTGGAAGTTCCTGCTTGCCGGCTTTGAGGGCACCGTTAAAGTCGCACTCACCGCTGGCGCCATCGCACTGGTGCTGGGCCTAGGCCTTATGCTCGGCCGCACCAGCGACATTAAGCCGCTGCAGCTGGTCTGCCGCGTGCTCACCGATTTCTTCCGCGGCGTGCCGAGTCTGCTGTTCATCTACTTCTTCTTTTTGGTGCTGCCCCAGTACAAGATCGCGCTGCCGTCGTTTTGGATGCTCACGCTTCCTGTCGCGCTCGCTGCAGCCGGCGTACTTGCCGAGATCTTCCGTGCCGGCGTCAACGCCGTGCCGCGCGGCCAGGTCGAAGCCGCCCAGGCGCTCGGTCTCTCCAAGGCTAAAATCACCTTTAAAATCGTGTTGCCTCAGGCTATTCGGTTTATTATTCCGTCGTTGATTTCGCAGCTTGTAGTCGTAGTCAAAGACACCACCGTCGCCTACGTGGTGAGCTATCCCGACCTGATGCAAAATGCCCGCGTGCTCATTACCAACTACGACGCGCTCGTGTCGGTCTACCTGGCAATCGCGGTCATCTACATCCTCATCAACGTCGCAATTAACAAGGCCGCTGTCTATGTTTCGCACAAGACCGGCGCGACCATCATCCGCTAACGCTTTACCATTTCTAGTCATAAGGAGCCGAGCACCATGGCACAGAGCACCTCTTCCACCGGCAATCAGCCGCTGATCGAGCTCAGGCACGTCGATAAGCACTATGGCGATCTGCATGTCCTCAACGACATCAATCTCTCGGTCGACCGCGGCGAGGTCGTTGTTGTAATTGGCCCCTCGGGCTCGGGCAAGTCGACCATGTGCCGCACCATCAACCGCTTGGAGACCATCGACTCGGGCGAGATCCTCATCGAAGGCGAGCCCCTGCCGCAAGAAGGCAAGGACCTTGCCCGCATGCGCGCCGAACTGGGCATGGTGTTCCAACAGTTCAACCTGTTTGCACATATGACCGTACTGCAGAACGTCATGCTGGGGCCGGTCGACGTGTTGGGCGTCTCCAAGGATGAAGCCCGTGAGCGCGCCATGGACCTGCTGAGCCGCGTGGGCGTTGCCGAGCAGGCCGATAAGGTGCCCGCACAGCTCTCGGGCGGCCAGCAGCAGCGCGTAGCCATCGCCCGCTCGCTTGCCATGCAGCCCAAGGCCATGCTTTTTGACGAGCCCACGAGCGCCCTTGATCCCGAGATGATCAACGAGGTGCTCGAGGTCATGGTGCGCTTGGCGCAGCAGGGCATGACGATGATCGTCATCACGCACGAGATGAACTTTGCCCGCCGCGTGGCCGACCGCGTCGTGTTTATGGCCGACGGCCAGATTGTAGAAACCGGCACGCCCGACGAGTTCTTCGACCACCCCCAGACCAAGCGCGCCCAGGACTTCCTCAACTCCATCAAGGGCCACTAACCAGACCGCCCACCCGCCAGCCATGCCCATCCAAACTCGAAAGTTACACCTATGATCGGAACTCGCACTTCATCGTCATACACCCCGCACGTCGACGTCGCCCCCGCCGACCGCCCACTCATCCTCGTCGCGCCGCGCTGGGAAGAGGCGAAGCCGTTTTTGAGCGAGACGCTCTCCCCCAACGAGGAGATCGCCAGCGTCTTTGTCGATGCCATCCTTGCCGCCGGCGGCCTGCCGCTGCAGATGTCCATCACCGAGGACATTGAGGTCATCCGTCATTACGTCGATATCGCCGACGGCATCGCCATTCCCGGCGGCCCCGATGTCAATCCCAAACGTTGGGGCGATGATCGACCCTACGACCCCACCCTCTGCTGCGAGATCCGCGATAGCTTTGAGTTTAAGCTGGTCGGCGAGGTGCTTCGCGCCAAAAAGCCGCTCTTTACCACGTGCCGCGGCACGCAGCTGCTCAACGTCGCTACCGGCGGCACCCTGTGCATGGACGTGCCGAGCCTGGGCGCTCGCGAGGGCCGCACGCAGTGGCGCCATACCCACGTGCTCAACGACCCCGTGCATCCCGTCGAGGTCGTGCCGGGCTCGCTGCTCGACCGCGCGGTTGGCGGGCACAGGTTGATCCAGACCAACTCGGCGCACCACTGCTGCGTCGATCGCCTGGGCAAGAGCACGCGCTTGGTCGCCAAGGCAACCGACGGCGTTCCCGAGTGCATCGAGGTCGAAGGCCAGCCATTCTGCTTGGGCGTGCAATGGCATCCCGATTACACCTGGCAGACGCTCGAGACCGACTTTAACCTGTGGAAGTCGTTTGTCGAGGCAGCGGCAAAGGTTAAGCAGGCCCGCTAGTTCACGGACAGCACAACACAAAAGGGCGCCCCGCCGGCCACATGGTCCGGC